>CAWCHB010000009.1:0-130000 GCA_963795225.1 uncultured Alphaproteobacteria bacterium
ATGTCATGAGCGACATGACCAAGCACGATGCCGAGCGGCTGTATGCGCTCGTCGCACGGCATGCCCACTACACCAACTCGGCGAAGGCGAAGGCCATCCTCAGCGATTGGCGTACCTACATGCCGAAGTTCAAGAAGGTCATGCCGATCGAGTATCGCAAAGCGCTGGTGCTGATGGGCAAGGAGCAGGCGGCCGACAAGGACGGCCTCGAGAAGATCGAGATCGGGCTGAAACTGGCCAAGGCTTGAAGGATTTCGCCTCTCCATGAAATGATGGGTGGGGACAACAGCGGCAGAGCCGGCAGGCTCTCTCGCCGCTGATAGGGAATTGGAATGGGCAAGGTTACTGGCTTTCTCGAATTCAAGCGCGCCGAGCGCAAGTACGCGCCCGTCGCCGAGCGCGTGAAGCACTGGCGCGAATTTGTGCAGGCTCTGAGCGAGGAGGAGACGAAGGTCCAGGCAGCGCGCTGCATGGACTGCGGCATCCCATATTGTCACACCGGCTGCCCGGTAAACAACCAAATCCCCGACTGGAACGACCTCGTATTCCATTCCGACTGGAAGCAGGCGGCGCAAAATCTGCACTCGACCAACAACTTCCCCGAGGTGACCGGTCGCGTCTGTCCGGCGCCGTGCGAAGCCTCGTGCACGCTCAACATCGACGACGTGCCGGTCGCCATCAAGACAATCGAATGCGCCATCGCCGATCGCGCCTTCGAAGAGGGCTGGATCGCGCCGCAGCCGCCGGAGAAGAAGTCCGGCAAGCGCATCGCCATCGTCGGCTCCGGTCCTGCCGGTATGGCGGCGGCGCAGCAGCTCGCCCGCGCCGGCCATGACGTGCACGTCTACGAGAAGAACGCCAAGCCTGGCGGCCTCCTGCGCTACGGCATCCCCGACTTCAAGATGGAGAAGGGGGTTATCGACCGGCGTGTGAAGCAGATGGAAGCGGAGGGCGTCACGTTCCATTGCAACGCCCACGTCGGCAACAACGTCTCCGCCGCCGAGCTCGAAGCCGAGTACGACGCGCTGCTGATGGCCGGCGGCTCCGAGCAGCCCTTCGACTTCTTCGCGCGCTCCTCCGGCCGCGATCTCGACGGTATCCACTACGCCATGGATTTCCTGCCGCAGCAGAACCGGCGCGTCGCCGGCGAGACACCGCCGGCTATAACAGACGCCAAGGAGATCTCGGCCAAGGACAAGCACGTCATCGTCATCGGCGGCGGCGACACGGGATCGGACTGCATCGGCACGTCGTTCCGTCAGGGCGCCAAGTCGGTGACGCAGCTCGAAATCATGCCGATGCCGCCGGAGCATGAGGACAAGGCGATGTCTTGGCCCAACTGGCCGCTCAAGCTGCGCATCTCCACCAGCCAGGCCGAAGGCGCCAACGTCGAATATTCGGTTTCGACCACCGGCTTTTCCGGCGAGGGCGGCAAGGTGAAGAAGCTGCACTACGTGCAGGTCGACAGTAAGCTGCAGCCCGTGCCCGGCACCGACGCTGAACTCGACGCCGACCTTGTACTGTTCGCCATGGGCTTTTCCGGCCCGGTGGAGGACGACGTCGTCAAGGAGCTGATGTTGCCCGTCGTCGCGCGCGGTCGCTTCAAGGGCGTCGACGCAAACGAACGCGATTACCGCGTGCCCGGACGGCCGAAGGTGTTCGCCGCCGGCGACATCCGCCGTGGGCAGTCGCTGGTCGTCTGGGCCATCCGCGAGGGCCGCCAGGCGGCGCAATCGATCGACAAGTTCCTGATGGGCAAGAGCGCGCTGCCGCGCTGAGCGGTCATCCGAAGTTAGCCATCTATCTTTGTCATCCCGGGGACGAGCCCCGGGACGACAAACTTGTTGGCCCGCTTGGCTAGACAGCCAAATTCAACTGCCTGCGGTCCCGAACGCTCCGCGCGTTGCGATGATCAATAGCCGCTATCGTATGACGGCTTGGGTTTGCGCTTTGCCGGCTTAGCGGGCTCCTCGGCCGGCGCCTCTTCTGCGTCCGCGACGGTGATCGTCCCCTTCATGCTCGGGTGAATCGAGCAGATGTAGTTGATGGTGCCGGGAGTATCGAAGCTCTGCGTTGGCGGATCTGTGGCATCGAAGTTGCCAGTGTCGGTGAAGGCATCGCCTTCGCCCGCAGGAATCAATTGATGCGGGACTTCTGCGTCTACCGCCATCCAAGTGATCGACTGCCCCGGCTTGATCTCGACGTCGGGCTCGGAGAACACGAATTTACCGCCAGCGTTCTTGACGATCTCGATCGTCTTCTTGTCGTCAGCGGCGGGAGCCGGCTGTTGGGAGAGCGCGAGACTGGTCACAGACAAACCGACGAACAACCCTAAGAGAAACAATTTTCTACTCATGGAAAGCCCCTTTATGGACGCAAAATACTAGCGGCTCACCTTGTCGTCGGGCGCGGCCGGCGCCTGCATGGGCGGCGGCTCGCTGCGCACCTCGGCTGTCGTCTGCTGACGCGGCCAGGCGAAGTCGTCGGCGCGCCCGGGCTTGGAAGGCATACGCTCACCCTTTTCCAAGACGCGGAAGTAAGGGCTCTGCGTCGGCGATAGGCGGCGGCGGCTGCCGTCGGAGCCTCGCGGCGGTACGATCGAGCTCATAACCGTCAGGCCGCCGGGAATCTGATCGACCAGCACGTCGCCCATCTGCGCCGCCTTGTCGTCGCTCTGTTTGCGCGTGACGAGTGCGACCACCGAGGCGGGGATGGCCGGACGTACGATCTCGATGGTGACGACCTGCTCGGTGCCATCGGCGCCCGGCACCTTGATGTCGACCTTACCGGTTTCGAGCTTCTGATCGCGCGCGCCGTCCGAGCCCCCGGCTGGGTTGGCGGCCGAAACGGCAACGCCACCGCCTCCCTTGGCCGATTTCGCCTGCGCCTGCGCGCGCTCGCTCTCCGCTTTGAGGCGCACCTTCTCGGGATTGACGCGCGACTGCTCGGCGGTATCGCCGGCAAGCGGAATGGAGCGCTCGGTGCGGGCCTGGACGATATCGCGTTTGAGCTCGCGCTCGACGAAATGCGCCAGCTTCAGATATCCGGCCTGAGTGAAGTGCACGCCATCGCTGTCGCGCAGGCGGCGGACTTTGCCGGTAATGTCCGGGCCCCAATCGCTGTAGCCGCCGCTCTCGTCGATGAAGCTCGCATAGGCATCGATGTAGCGCACGCCATTCATGTAAGCGCGCTCGCGGATGACATCGTTCATGCGCTGCGCGCGCTCGTTGTCTTGCCAGCGCCGCATGTTCGGCAGACCCACCCAGTACACGGCGCGATTGTTCTTCTTCAGAAGCTTCATCAGTCGGTCGACGCGCCCGCCGAACTCGCCGCGCCACTCGTCGTTCTCGGTGTCGGACGACCGTCGCCGATTGAGGCTGTAGCGATCCTGCGCCCCGAGCATGACGATGGCGATGTGGCTGGGATCGGTGCTGAACGTCTGCTCGAGTTGGGCGAGTTCGGACGACGAGGCGTTGCGCATCAGGCCGGCAAGGTCATAGCGCTTGCGCGTGATGGAGACGCCGGGGCCGGTGGTGAAAGCTTCGACGAGGCCGCTGAGCAATCCCTCGGCGAGCCAGTCGCCGACGACTTGCACCTGGTAGACGTCGTTGTCGGGGAACGGCGTGATGAAGCTGCCGCCGAGGCCCTGATCCTGCGCGGACGCAGGCAGCGCCCGCACGAGCAAAAGTGCCGAAAGAGCCAAAGTGAGAAGGGCGCGAACCACGTCGATCGTTCCCTGCGCTAAGCCGGTCGCCTCCGAATCCTTTGGGCGACACAGCGGCATTGTCGCCACTGCGTCGCCCAAGGACAAGGCGGAAACGTGACCGGAAAGGCGGGGAGGGCCGTGCGGCGGACTTAACTAAGCCGCGCGCTTCGACCGCTTCACGCCTTTCAACCGCACCGGCGCTTGCTTAGAGCGCGCGGCCTGCCACTTCAGGTCTTTCAGCTCCGAACCGCGGTGGTGAGTCCTCACCACAACGTCACGGGCGCCGAAGGCTTCGCGCAGGACTTCGATGCAGCTCTGCGGCTGAGCCTCTCCACACATGAAGATGTCGAGGGCCGCATAATCGGCCTCCGGCCAACTGTGGATGGAGATGTGGCTCTCCGACAAAACGGCAACGCCCGACACGCCACCATTGGGCGTGAAGTGATGCAGATGGATATGCAGCAGGGTTGCGCCCGCTACCTCCACGCACCGCTTGAGCGTGCTTTGGATGTGCTCGATATCATCCAGACGACGGGCACCGAACAGATCCACCAGAAGGTGGGTGCCGGCATAGCGCAGCCCGTCGCGCTCGATGAAAAAGTCCTTCCTGTCGTCATGCGCAACTTGCGCATGGTCTTCGTGAACTACGTGCGCAGTTACACGACGATCTTCCTCTTGGGCGGTGCTTGAACGAGTTCAAGTCCATCCCCAATTGGAAGAGGGTGTCATTAAAGGCCATATGACCCTCCCCAACCAGCAGATAGAGGTGACCCGTCCGCTCCTTACCTTTGGGGTTTCTGGAAAACCTCGACCTTAAGGGCAGGTGGACGAACGGAGAGGGGTCATATGAGGCACACCCCCCCCCTACGCAAGAAAAATTTGGCCTTGAGGGAAAATAATTTCTCGGCGCGTCCAGCGGGATTTACTGCGTGATTGCTGTGCGGGCCGTTGCAGGCGCCTTCGACGCCGCTGCGACAATCGCGCAAAGCGCCGCGCGCTACTCTTTTCCAAGCAGGTTATCGAGCAGCTTCTGCGCCTTCGACGGCTTGCCGCCCTCACCCTCGCCGAACAGATCCTGCACGATCTCGCCGGCGTTCTTGCCTTTGAGCTGCTTGCCGATCTGCTTCACCGCGTCGACGGTGCCGGGCGCGTTGATGGCACCGGCAATGTCGGGCGCGATGTCGGGATGCTCCCACGAGCCGGCGATGTGCACCGGCACCTCGATGCCCGCAGCATCGGCTGCGCCGCCGTCGCCGCCGAGATTGGCGACGAGCTTCGGGCGCACCGTATAGTCGAGGCTGCGCTGTGGCAGGTCGACGGCGCCGTCGCCGGCGGCGTGCAGGTGCTGGCTGTCGAGCTTCAAGTCTTTGTTGGTGGCGATGCCGTTGGCGATGACGAAAGTTCCCGTCAGCCGGCGAAAATCCGTCTTCTTCGAGGGATCGGAGGCGAAGTTGGGGATGCTGCCTTCCGACAGCTCGTTCAGCGCGCCGCCAAGATCGAAGCCGATGACGGCGCCATCGCTCAGGGCGACATTCGCGGTCCCGTTCAGGGATTGCACCATCGCCGCCTCGGTGGCGCCGCGGCCCGATACCTTCCAGGCCACATCGGCGTTTCCGGCAAGCCAGTCGACCTGCGCGGAATCCCGCAAGAGCGGCCTTGCAGCGATACCCGATAGTGAAACGTCGGCGGTGAACGCGGGCTCGCCGGACGAGGCATCGAGCGTGACTATTCCGTGGCCGCTGCCGTCGTAGAGACGCAGCTCGGTCAGTGTCACCTTCGCCACCTGGTCCTTGACACCGACAGCCACCTCGGCGCCGTCGATGCGCGTACCCCCGTACGTGACGTCGGTCAGAACGACACGTGCGTCGACATCGGCCAGCCCGAGCGCCTTGATGTCGATCGGCTCCGTGCTCCAGCCGGCGCGCTGCGTGTAGCCCTTGACTTGCGGACCGCTCGGCCGGTTCAGCAGGTCCTCGATCGAGTTGGGATCGGCCGGCGCCGGCGCTGTGTCGCCGCCATCGAGGCTCAGTGGCGACGGCGCCGGAACGGCCGTGTTGCTGCCCCTGCCAGCCCGAATATCAGCACCAAGCGGCAACTCGGCGACGTTCAAACCGGAAATCTTGAGGTCGGCGGCGACATGCGGCCGCGACCCTTCCCGCTCCTCGAAACCGACTGTGCCGCTGGCGGTCGTGGTGCCAGCTTTCAACTTAACTTCCGTCAGTTGCACGCTTCTCTCAGTGGCGCTGACGCGGGCGGTGAACGCGACCTCGCCCTTGCTGGCCTCCGGCGACAGATCGTTGCCCCACCAATGCGCCAGCGCGGCGAGCGACGGCGAACTCGCCGCGAGCGTGCCTTCGCCATTGGTCGGCCCGACCGTCCCGTCGTAGCTGAACGTCAGCGGCATGCCGGTGACCGTCAGAGACAGCTTGGCCGGCCGTTGCTCGGCGACGTCCTGCGGCGTCGTCAACGTGCTCTTGAACTCGAACGTCTCGCCTTCCGCTACGAGGCTGCCGCTTCCTTGCAGAGGCTGGTCCAGAGCGGCGAGAGAGAACTGCGCGTTGAGGCCCTCGAAGCGCCCCCAGGCGCCGTTGCGCTCATCGTTGTAACGCACAGCGCCGTTGGTAATTCGGATGTCGTCGATCGATAGCGCTGCAGCGTCGCTCGGCGCCGCGGCGGCGGCAGGACTGACGATGAGGTCCCAAGCACTCGCCGACGGAGCGCGCGCAAAACGCACCGGCACGTCGACGCCGGCCATGTCCCAGCTACGGCGGCCGTCCGTGTCGACCCGCAGTGAAATGACGGGCTCGTTCAACTCCAGGCGGTCGACGACAATCTCCTGGCGCAGGAGGGGCAGCAGCCGCACGCCGACGTCGAAGTTCGCCGCCTTCAGCAGCGGCTCGCCGCCCATGCCGGCCGGGGGCGAGAGCGACACGTCGCTCAGGCGCAGGCCGAGCGAGGGGAAAAGTGTAAACGAGGCGCCGCCGCCGATGGTGAGGTCGCGGCCCGTCTCCGCCTTCACGCGCGCGATGATCTCGCGGCGAATGTAGTCGGTCGGCGGCGACATGACGAAGAAGGTCGCCGCGCCGACACCGAGGCATAGCAGGGCCACGCCGCCGTATAGCAATACACTCGTCAGCGCCGAGGAGCGGCGCGGCGGCTCCGCATAACGTCGATCGCCTCCGACGCCGAGTTGCGGTGCCGGCGAGCGCCCTGCGGGTGCCGAATCACGCCGTTGATTTGGAGGCAGGCCCCTGCCGGGCGGCCGCGTGTTGGTCATGTCGCCCTCGAATGGCTCCTTTGCACCGGCGGCCGGAACCGGGCCGCTCCCACGCTAAATGGAGGCATTGCAACCCATATTAAAGGCCGTTTTCGGTGCACCGCAGCGGCCAGCGGCCCTCCTGGGCAATCGGCAACCCTGCCGCAGGCTTCGCCAGGAAGTGTCTGAAAGGGAACAGCATCGCTTAAGAAGTCTTATATGATGGGCTTGGCACTTACAGCAGTGCGGTAATTTGTAGTCGATGCCTTGACCCTATCCTAGGCTCGTACTGCACCCGCAGTTTGCTGCGGCGCAGCAAAAGGAACGGCGATGCACTACTACGCATATGAATTCGCTCACTCCGTTCTGTCTCCGATGCGCTTTGGCGTGAGCGGCGTGCGCAGCATGCTCGACTGGCCGTTCAATCCGATTGCCAACACCCCATACGGCCGCCACCTCGCGGCAGCATGCGAACTGTTCGAGAACGTTACGCGCCGCTACGGCAAGCCCGAGTTCGGTTTGAAGACGACCCGCGTCGGCGGCGTCGAGGTCGCCGTGCGCGAGCAGGTCGTGGCGTCGACTCCGTTCGGCCGTCTTCTTCACTTCAAGCGCGACGAGACTGGGCTCACCGGCAAACGCTACGACCCCAAGGTGCTCATCGTGGCGCCGATGTCGGGCCACTACGCGACACTGCTGCGCGGCACCGTCCAGGCGATGCTGCCCGACCATGAGACGTACATCACCGACTGGAACGACGCGCGCGACATCCCGCTCGCCATGGGACGCTTCGATCTCGACGATTTCATCGATCACGTCATCGAGTTCATTCGCGTGCTCGGCACCGACGTGCACATCATCGGCGTCTGTCAGCCGGCCGTGCCCGTGCTCGCCGCCGTGGCGCACATGGCCTCGATCGACGACCCGTTCCAGCCGGCATCCATGACACTGATGGGCGGCCCCATCGACACGCGCCGCAATCCGACCGGCGTCAACAAGCTCGCCGAAGGCAAATCGATCGAGTGGTTCGAGAGCAACGTCGTCAGCACGGTGCCATTCCCGCACGCCGGCTTCATGCGCCCGGTTTATCCGGGCTTCATGCAGCTCACCGGGTTCATGACCATGAACCTCGAGCGGCACATGAATGCGCACGTCGACCTGTTCAACAATCTCGTCAAGGGCGACTGCGATAGCGTCAAGCAGCACCAGGACTTCTACGACGAGTATCTCGCCGTGATGGATCTGACCGCCGAGTTCTACCTGCAGACGATCAAGACCGTGTTCCAGGAGCACGCGCTGCCGCAGGGCACGATGATGCATCGCGGCGTGCGCGTCGATTGCTCGGCAATCCAGGACACCGCACTGATGACGGTCGAGGGCGAGCGCGACGACATCTGCGGCATTGGCCAGACGCAGGCGGCGCACGACCTATGCACCAACATTCCCGAGGACCAGAAGGTGCATTACATGCAGGAGGGCGTCGGCCACTACGGCGTCTTCAACGGCACTCGCTGGCGCACCGAAATCCAGCCGCGCATCCGCGAGTTCATCCGCACCATCGAGTACGAGCGCGGCGACTTGCCCACGGGTCGCACGGCGCGCCGTATGCACCATCCATCGGTTGCCGTCTCGCCGGTCTGAGAGGGTTAGCGAGACCTTAGTCACTCTCTGGCAGTCTCCGGCACGCGCTAAACCGGAGACGCCGCCCATGGGACGTCCGCTATCTGCCGCCTTTGCGATTGCAGCATTGGCCCTGCCGCACGCCGCACTGGCGGCCGACGAAGACCTCGAAATCACCTTCAACGATCACTGCCGCGAGTGTCATTCCTTCCTCAAGGGCGACAACCGGCTGGGGCCCAGCCTCTACGGTGTCGTTGGCCGCAAGGCGGGGATAGAGCCGGGCTACAGCTATACGCAATCGCTGAAGGATTCGGGCGTCACCTGGGACGAGCCGACACTCGACAAATGGATCGCCAACCCCGGCGCGGTGATCCCCGGCAACGGCATGAGCCCACCATATGGCGGCGTCGCCGACCCGGCCATACGCCAGCGCATCATCGCCTTCCTGAAGACGCTGGCGCCAAAAACAAACGGCGGTCCGTAAGGACCGCCGTGTGCCCCGTCGAAGACGGAAATCGACAGTTAGATGATGTCGATCTCGGCAGGCATGTAAGAAGTGACCTCGAGGCCAACTTCCTGCTCGCGAACTGCCGGCTTGGTCCAAACCTTCATTTTTGCTTCCTCCTCTATAGCCGGAGGACAATTCATCCGGCCTGTGCTGATTATGTAGGCACGGCCCGCATAAGCGCCAATCGCATTTCCTTGCTCGCGATATAAGCGCGGCTGATAAGCGTTACAATGCTCATCCGCGCTAGTGCGCGGCCTCCCAGTTGTCGGCGGCCTTGGCGTCGACGTGGATCGGCACCGCCAGCGCGATGACCGGCAGCGCCGCACCCTCCATCACTTTCTTGACCGTGCGCAAGGCGTTGGGAACTTCGGCTTCGCCCACCTCGAACACCAGCTCGTCGTGGACTTGCAGCAGCATGCGCGCCGACTTCAGACCTTCGGCTGCGAGGGCTTGCGGCATGCGCACCATGGCGCGGCGGATGATGTCGGCGGCCGAGCCTTGGATGGGCGCGTTGATCGCCGCGCGCTCGAGATTTCCGCGCACGCCCGGATTCTTGGTGTTGATCTCCGGATAGTGGATGCGCCGGCCGAACACCGTCTCGACGAACCCGCGCTCGCGCGCCCGGCGCTTGGTCTCGTCCATGTAGGCGCGGATGCCGGGGAAGCGCTCGAAGTAGGTCTTGATGTAGGCGCCCGCCTCGTCCTTGGGGATACCGAGCTGGTTGGCGAGCCCGAACGCCGAGATGCCGTAGATGATGCCGAAGTTGATCGCCTTGGCGCGGCGGCGCACCTCGGCCGGCATGCCCTCGACCGGTACGCCGAACATCTCCGAGGCGGTCATGGCGTGAATGTCGAGGCCCTCGTCGAAGGCCTTGCGCAATTGAGGGATGTCGGCGATGTGCGCGAGGACGCGCAGCTCGATCTGGCTGTAGTCGGCGGAAATCAGCTTCTTGCCCGGCGCCGCGACGAAGGCCGTGCGAATCTCGCGGCCCTCCTTGGTGCGGATGGGGATGTTCTGCAGATTCGGCTCCGACGATGCGAGGCGGCCCGTAGTGGTGGCGCCCAATGCATAGGAGGTATGGATGCGCCCGGTGCCGCCGTGCACGTAGGCCGGCAGCGCATCGGTGTAGGTGGAGCGCAGCTTCGTCAGCTGTCGCCACTCGAGCATGGTGTTGATCAGGCGGCGCGCGTCGTCCGGCAGCTCCTCGTTGGCGGCGAGATCGTCGAGCAGCCCGGCGCGTGTCTCCCACTGGCCGCTCTTGGTGCGCTTGCCGCCGGGAAGCTGCAGGCGATCGAACAGCAATTCGCCGAGCTGGCGTGGCGAGCCGAGGTTGAACTTGTGGCCGACAAGGCGATTGACCTCCTCCTCGAGCCGCGCGACGCCCTGCGCGAAGGTCGACGACAGACGCGAGAGAATGGCGCCGTCGACAAGAATACCGGCGCGCTCCATTTCCGCGATGACGGGGATGAGCGGCCTTTCCAGCGTCTCGTAGACGGTCGCCACGCGGTCGGCGGCAAGGCGCGGCTTCAACACCATCCAAAGCCGCAGGGTGACGTCAGCGTCCTCGGCGGCATACTCGGTCGCCTTGTCGAGCGGCGCCTGACCGAAGGTCCGCTCCGACCTCTTCTTGCCGGGTACGTGCGCGATCACCTGATCGAACGTCATGCACGCATGGCCGAGATGGCGCATGGCGAGGTCATCCATGCCGTGCGCGCCCCTGCCGGCATCGAGCGCGTACGACATCAGCATGGTGTCGTCGATCGGCGCGACCTTGATGCCATGCTGCGCAAGGACGTTGAGATCGTACTTGATGTTCTGCCCGATCTTGAGGATCGAAGGCTCTTCGAGCAGTGGCTTCATCAGCGCCAGCGCCTCGGCAATCGGGACCTGCACGATCCCGTCGTGCGCACCGAAGTCGAAGCTTTCGGAACTGGCGCGATGACCGAGCGGCACGTAGCACGCCTCGCCCGGCGCGACGGCCAACGAGAAGCCGACGAGCTCGGCCACCATCGGATCGATCGACGTCGTCTCGGTGTCGAAAGCGACGCGGCCGGCCGCGTACGCCTTCATGATCCAGGCTTCGAGGTGCTCGCGCGTGACGACGGTCTCGTATTTCGATCGATCGAACGGCGCTTTCGCTGCGGCGGCGGCTTCGGCGGCGCCTGCAGCCGGCGATTCCGCAACGACCGGCTCGCTCTTCGCCTTTTCGACTCCGGGTGCCGCGCGACCTTTGGTTGGCACCGTGGCGCCGACCGACACCTCCACGGGCGCCGGCGGCTCGGCGCCGAGCCCCTCGGCGATGCGGCGCGTCAGGGTGTTGAACTCCATGACGCGCAGGAAGCCGAGCAGCTCCGGCGGATCGGGGTCGCGTACGCCCAGCGCATCGGCCGGAATCATATCCGGCACGTCGTCCTTCAGACGCACGAGCTCGCGCGAAACGCGCGCCTGGTCGGCGAACTCGATCAGTTTCTCGCGCCGCTTCGGCTGCTTGATCTCGCCGGCCCTGGCCAGCAACGCATCGAGATCGCCGTATTCCTTGATCAGCTCCGCCGCCGTCTTGACGCCGATGCCCGGCACACCGGGGACGTTATCCGTCGAATCGCCGGCCAGCGACTGCACGTCGATGACTTTTTCGGGCGGCACGCCGAACTTCTCGATCACCTCGTCGCGGCCGATCTTCTTGCCCTTCATGGCGTCGAGCATGACGACGCCGGGCCGCACGAGCTGCATCAAGTCCTTGTCGGAGGAGACGATGGTGACGTCGCCGCCGGCATCGACGATTTCACGCGCGTAGCTGGCGATGAGATCGTCCGCCTCGAAACCCTCCTGCTCGATGCAGGCGACGTTGAACGCCTTCACGGCATCGCGGATGAGCGCGAACTGGGGAATGAGCTCGTCCGGCGGCGGCGGCCTATTGGCCTTGTACTGCTCATAGATCGCGTTGCGGAACGTCTCGCGCGAGGCGTCGAACACCACCGCCAGGTGCGTCGGGGCCTCCGAGGCCTTCGAACTCGCGCAAAAGCTTCCACAGCATGGCGCAGAACCCGTGCACGGCGCCCACCGGCAGGCCATCCGACGGTCGCGTCAGCGGCGGGAGCGCGTGGAACGCGCGGAAGATGTAGCCCGAGCCGTCGACGAGGTAGACGTGGCTGCCCTTGACGATGGGCGTCGCCTCGCCTGCGGGCACGGTCGACGTCGTGGCCTTCTTGGGTTGGCTTTTCGCTTCGCTCATTGAGATTTCTTGCTGTCCGGGTGTGGCGCCGAACTATAGGCGCTGCGCGCGACGCGGTCAGCACGCCGGGAGCACTGATATGGGGATGATGTGCACGCCGAAAAACAGGCGGCGCCAACCCGCGGAGGCTCAATTGCGGGGCCGGGGGGAATGCGCTATCAAGGCGCCCTCTAAGCACCCGTAGCTCAGCTGGATAGAGCGCTGCCCTCCGAAGGCAGAGGCCAGGGGTTCGAATCCCTTCGGGTGCGCCAAAAATCCCGCGATCGGTCCGAGGTTTACCCCAAGCGCCTGGCCGGAAGCTTCGGAGAGGCTAGAGTCAAGGGCACGGCCGTCTCCCACACCGCGCCAGGTCCGCACCGATGTCTGCGGCACGCTTATCTCGGCTGCGAGGAAGGCGCGCACGTCGTATCGCTCGCGACCTTGCTCTGGTCTAGCTTGGGGGTCCTCTCCGTGACAAATGGGCAACCGAGCGTCCTGCGCAGCGCTTTGACCAACTCGTCTTCGGTGGAGGCAGAGACATACTCACCGCCTGTCGCATCGGCCATGCAGCGCACCTTGAAGTATTCCGCCTGGCTTTCCCGGAATCCGATGACGTGGATAGTCAGCTTCGGCCCGACCTTCTTCAGCATGGTCGCCATTTTGCAAGGATCCCCGCCGCATGTTTCCTCGCCGTCAGTGATGAGGACGACGACGGCTTCGCGCTCGGTATAATGGAGCTCCTCGGCGGCCAGCTGCACGGACCGGGTCAACGGCGTTTTGCCGCGCGGATTGATGCTCTGCACTATTCGAAGGAGGGGTTCCGCCGCGTTGCTCGTCGGCGGCAGGCGCAACGCGATGCTGGAGCAGTCGTTATACTCCCCTTCGCCGTAGACGATTAGGCCTAGCCTGCGCAGCGGCGCGACCTCGGGAATGACCTTCGCCATGGATTGTTTGGCCTGCGCGATGCGCGGCAGCTTGAGCGTATAGTCGCTCGTGGCCATCGAGCCCGACGCGTCGAACACGATCATCGCGTCGGCCTTGCAGGCGTCGATTCCGTCATCTGCGCCGATGGCCGCGTGCCCACCCAAGGCAAGGGCAGAAAATAATACTAGAATGCCTCGTCGCGATCCTTGCCCGGTCCAAGCCAATCTAGCCATCTTCGTCCCAGGTTGTCGCCCGACGAAGGCACCGTACGGTGCAGCCGCGCAGCCGTGAAGCTGCTACAGGTCGCGCGACGCCCCAGAATGTTTGCACCTGCCTTGAGGAAACGTTCCCGGGAAAGCCGTATAGGCCGCTAGCCGCGGGCGGGGCGCCGGCGCTCATTGAACCAGGGGCGATACTCCGTCATCTTGCCGCGCTGTGCCCCGGGCGCCCGCCGTTTGCACGTGGCAGCTTCCTCGCTGCCGTCCGCAGCGCCCCAGCGCAGCTCGGCGCAATCGTTGATGTTGTAGGCCATCTCCAGCGCCGCAATGCGGTCGACCACGTCCTTCAGCGCCAGCGTCCAGGCGGACCCGTCGGTGCGCGTATAGGAGAACTTGCGCGCCGCCAGCTCCGCGGCCAACACGCCTTCCATCTCGGCTTTCACGTCGGCGATGCTCTTGCCCGCCGGCATCGCGTAGCGTTCGGGGCGACGGGCGACGCGCTCCGGGAAGCCGCGCACCACGTCGATGGCGATCAGCAGGCGCAGATCGCGTGAGGGCGTGGCGAAGTCCTCCCAGGCACCGGTCGTCTCGAAGATCGATGGGCCATCGGGCATAGCCACCTCGGCGCCGCCGCCGGTCTGGTACTTGCGCCCGTTCTCCACCGACGTGACGCGCGCGTTCACCTGCTCCTCGAGCGAGGTGATCGCCTCCTTCATGGCGCGCAGCGGATCGAGCGGCGCCGGCGACATCACGTCGTCCATGCGATCGTAGAAGTCCTCGATGCCGAGTTTGCTCTGCTCAAGCGAGAAATCGCCGTAGTCGGGATCCTTGGCGATCTCTTCGTTGCTGAGGCGGCGCAGGCCGCTCTTGCCGGAGACGATGGGCCGGAAGCGCTTGAAGCCGGGGCCACCGAGGCCGGGATCCTGCGCGAAGAGGAAATTGCCGCGCCAGAAGCGTTTGCGGGCGATGGTGCCGTCGGGCTGGCCGTCGACGGCAAGGAACACGCCGGCACCGGCGTCGGACTGCGCGATGCGCTTGGATATGACGAGCACGTGTCCGTAGGGATCGGCGTAGATGGTGCCGGGGCGCAGCGTCTCTTGTTTCAGCGTCACGGGATAGTAGTCGCTGTCGTCGTCGTCGGCCGCCGTGCGGCCGGCGCCCGAATGCACGCCGTTGGCGACGGTCTGGCGCAGATAGAAGCCGAATCCCGGCACCAGGCCGGCCGGCCGCTGCGGCATGCGCTGCGCCGCGGCGCGGCGCGCGCTGCCGGCGGCGGCGGCGGCTCGAACATACCGAAGAAGCCGCCACCGCCGCCACCGGAGAAGGCAACGGTCTGATCGGGCGGCGGAGCCGGCGGCGGCTCCTCCTTCTGAATGTTCCACCACGCCGGGCATTGCGGAGGCTTGCCGCCGCCGCCGCGCGTGCATTTCGAATAGCCGAACGGCAAGCCCATCTTGAAAGCGAAGTAGCCGCGCAGGAAATAGGGAAGGTCGGCGCAGTCGGGCTTGATGACGAGCTTCTTCTGGTCCTCGCCGAGGCCGAGGTGGTTGAACAGCAAGTTGCGATTGGGATCGCGCAGCACTTCGTGCAACGCCGGCCACGACAGCTGCTCGCTTTGCGGCGCGTCGAACAGTTTCTCGATCCACGCCGAGTACAGGTTCTCGGTGTTGCGGTTCCACGTGTCGCGCAACGGCCAGACGCCTTTCGACGTTGCGCGCGGTGATCCCGAAGGGCCTCGCTGCACGGTAATTTCGCGCATGATGGTCGCGCAATCCGTCGTGTCCCCGTCACGCGCCAGCTTGGCCTGCCACTTTCCCACCGAAGGCGACGCCACCTCGGCGAGCCAGAAATACGGCGGGCCACCGCGCCGCTCGCGCGTTGCGATCGCCACTTTTCCGTCGGGAGCGATGAGCGAGAGTTCGCCCTGCAGCGGCCCTTCGGCAGCGAAGACGACACGCAGGGGTGCGCCCTTCCACGGCGCCATCGGCGAAGTCAGGACGGTGAGCTGGGCCGCTTCCTCGCAGCGGTTCGGTGCAGCCTCGCCCTGTGCGCTGGCACCCGAGGCTACAAATGCATTCGCGACCAGCAGCAAGGCTGTCGTGGCGGCGGCAATTTGGCGTTCAGGAATCAATGGGGGCCCCCAGGCGCTCCGCGTCGACAATGCAAACATATTGGGAAAGCTTTGGCCGAGATCATGGCAAAATTTATCGCCTCGGGAAACTTCGGTAACGGTCGCGCTTTCCAGCAGGCCCAGGGACGCAGGAATAGCGAAAAGCCGAGCATTTCCAGCCGGTGAAGCTATTTTCGCGTGGTGCGAGCGGCCCCTCGGCCGAACTCGATCCACGTCGCGGCCCTCTGGCCCGGTGTAATTTTCCACCTTCCATTGCCACGCAACGTACGGAAACCCGCAAGCCGTCGGTGCTATATCTGTACATCGTCGATTTGCGAACGATCGCGCCGCAGGCCCGACGATCAGCTAGTCGGCACCGGCCACAAACGCAGCGCCGTTCGTCACCAAGCCAGAGGACGTCCCCGATGCGCCTGTCGCTTTTGCCGCTGACACTTTGCTGAGCCTCGGCCTCGCCATTTCCCATTCACCAGCGCGTGCCGGCGACGATCCCTGGCCGGACATTCACGCCGGCGTATTCGAAGGGCGCCCCATAGCGGAGAACGACGGCTCCGTGGCGCTCTACGCTCCGGAGCAAGCCGAGGATGCGGCGATCGTGCCGATCGCTATTCATCTGCCGCCCGGCATCGCTAACGAGGCAAAGGCGATTACCCTCATCATCGATCGCAACCCGGCCCCGGTGGCCGCAACCTTCCGCTTCGGCGATGCCTTCATCGCCAACGCCGCGGTCGGGGAGCGCAAACTGATGACGCGCGTTCGCATCGACAACTTCTCGAAAGTGCGCGCCATCCTCGAGACGAAGGATGGCAAGCTGCATATGGCGACCAAGTTCGTCAGGGCGGCCGGTGGCTGCTCGGCGCCGGCTTCGAAGGATGCCGATGCGGCTCTCGCCAGCCTCGGTCGGGTGCAGGTGAAGACGATCGCCGATACGGCCCGCGAGCCAAGCTGGCGCGAAGGCATCGTGATGATCCGTCATCCCAATTTCACCGGCATGCAGATGGACATCGTCTCGCGCGGCTATACGCCGGCGCGCTACGTCGACCTGGTGGAGGTGACGCGCGCCGGCAAGCTGCTGCTGCGCATGGAGGGCGGCATTTCCATCTCCGAGGACCCCAACCTCCGCTTCAACTACGACGCCGCCGACGCAGACGCCCTGGAGGTGCGCGCGAAGGACAGCAACGGGACGCATTTCGCCGGCAAGTCGATCCCCGGCGGTTCGTAACAACTTACGGGATCGCATATTCGCTTCGTAAACCATGCAGCTGCTTACCCGGGGGCGGCCCGGTTCAGCGTGCATGGAAACGTTCATCCGTCCTAACTAAGGCTAGCGAGAGGAGACCGCCAGGCAACTGAGGATGCGCCATGCCCGAAGCGCCCGCGACGCGCCAGCAACGAGTTGAGGGAGGCTTCGACGGCAACCTCGACTTTCCGTTCGACGACCCGAAATGGGCGCAGTTCGCGACCGCGACGCATTGCTCCGTCGCCAGCTACACGGATCTCGACGTCTTGACGACGGCGCTGCGGCAGCAGCTGTTCGATTTCTCCTATCTTCCCTCTTCCAACTGCTTCTTTCTGCGCGACGCGCCCTATCGCGGCATCGTCAGCGCCGTGACGCCGATCACCAAGCGCGCCGCGCAAAGCAGCGTCTTCGTCGTTGCCAAGGAAAACCCCGCCACGAGCTGGCACGAACTGCGCGGCAAACGTCTCGGCTATATCAACACCTATTGCACGACGAGCTACTTCTCGCCGTCGGTCTTGCTCGGCCGCGAGGGACTGGTGCTAAAGGACTTCTTCAATGCCTTCCCCGTTGCAGCGTGGCAGGGGCAGATCGACGCCGTCCTTTCCGGCAGCATCGATGCGACCATGGTGTACGAGGACGTCTGGCTCGCTCAGCCGAGCAATGCCGAACGCACAAAGTTATTGGCCCGGCTCGATGACCTGCCGACGCCGCCCTTCATCGTGCGCACGAACGTCGATGTAACACTCGTCGACCAGCTGAAGCAGACGCTGCTCGGGCTCACCGCTGACGGCAAAAATGCGCTCTATGCAGGCTTCGCTGAATTCCAGGACGCGCGCATGCAGCGCTGGTTCGCCGATCTCGCCGCGCTGCCCGGCCTGGCGCACGCCGCCTAGCAATCCGCGCAGCGTTGCGGGAGATAGCACCTCAGGTCTTCGCGTAGCGGCCCGCGCGCCGGCACGTCCACTTCATGATTTTCCAGCCGGGATGCTCGCCGACCCACTTCGCCATTTGCGGCGGCGCCTGCATCAAGCACTGCATCGGCGTGAGGTTCTCCGCCGAGTACGTCAACCCGACGTCCTGGCAACTGTCCGGCTTGTCGACGAGGCAGGCGAGAAGAACAAGTTCGATCATGTTGACACCTTCGTTGGATCGGAGTGCATCCAGGCGTCATCCCTTTCTCGTTTCTCATTGGCAGCGCTTCAGCACGGCTCGAATGCTAGCGGTCGCCGGAACGCCGGGGACAAGTCAGTCCCCGGCTGCGGCAGCGACCATGAAGCAACGAACTGTTGGAGGGCGGTGTTCGAGCTAGCGCGCGGGCATCGATACCGGACGCCGCGCGGGCATACACATCCGTCCACCGGCTCGTGCTGAGGTGCAGGACGGACCAGATGCTGAGCGCGGCGAGCGACATTTGCAGCCTTCGAGCTTCGAATGCACCACAAAAGCTAGGGTGCGTAGCTGTCCAGCCAAACCAAATTAAGCAGCAAACGTTATTCCCGCCGTTGGATTAACGAGTCGAACCCACTGCTCAATGCCCGTTGCGACTTCGAAGTCAGGGCGAATCGCGGCACTAGGGATTCGCGAGCAGCAGGGGGGACGTCGTGCGACATCTTGCGTGGGCGATCGCGCTGGCCGGCGGCGTTGCCGCGTGCCCTGCACGTGCGCTAGCCGCGGACCCGATGCGTTACGATTGGAACGGCTTCTACATCGGCGCGCACCTCGGCGGCGGCTTGCAGCTCACGGATATTGCCGACCCATTCGGGCCATCGCTCTACGGCGACACGGTTCGTACCCCCGGTCCCATCGCCGGCGGGCAGGCGGGCTACAATTGGCAACTCGGCCGGACCCTGCTCGGAATTGAGGCGGACGTTAGCTGGGCTGACTTCTTCGGCACCAATACGTGCTTCGCGTATTCCGGCTTCTACGTGAGCGCCAACTGCGTCGCCGAACGCAGACGCACTCGGCACGCTATCCGGGCGCCTCGGCTGGATCTTGGGTGCAGACGGCGGGACGTTGCTCTACGGCAAAGCCGGCGGCGCGTGGACAAGTGGCGACGTGAGTTCCACGACCAACGCAGATGCCGGCACACCCACCACGTCCAGCGACACTTCCCGCTTCGGCTGGATGCTGGGCGCGGGTGCTGAGCACATGCTGTCGCGTGAGTGGTCGGTGAAGGCCGAGTACGACTACCTGCGATTTGGCGGAAGCGTGCTGACCCCTGCCGGCTTCCTGCAGACGGTGCCGAGCCCAGATCCCACAACTTTGGTTCCCGTGGCGTCAACGGGAACGAATTTCTCACAGGAGACGCATCTCCTCAAAGTCGGGCTGAACTATCGCCTCGGCGGCAGCAAATCGGCGGCAGATGCTGTTGTCGAGTCGCCAACGGCACCCCTCGCCGGCGCAACTCTCGAGATCGGCGCGCGCTATGTCTACGGATGGGGACGCTTCCAGAAGGATCTCGGCATCCCGGGCGAAGGGCTAGCCTCGCTCGCTTCGCGGCTTACCTATTCCGGCATGAACACTACCGGCGGCGAGCTGTTCGCGCGTGCCGACCTGCCGAACGGTTTGGTCGCCAAGGGCTTCATCGGCTCTGGCAACGGCGACGGCCGCCTCAACGACGAGGACTGGGGCCTCAGCGGGCCACCGTTCGCGTCTTCGTCCCCTATTCAAACACCTGGTCGAAGGTGGATGACGAGATCCGCTACGGAGTGATCGATGCCGGCTACGACGTCTGGCGCGACCAGCTCGCTCGCGTGACGCCGTTTATTGGCTACAGCCAATTCCATCAGTACATGCGGGGCTACGGATGCGTGCAACTGGCCAACCCGAACTCCGACTGCGGTACACCGATCCCGGTGTCGGTGCTCGCCATCGCAGAGGATGATACGTGGCATGCACTGCGCCTTGGCATCGCCGCCGACGTACAGATCGTTCCTGGCCTGACGCTTACTGCCGACGTTGCCTACCTTCCCTACGTGCGCATCAACGGCGTTGACGATCACGTCCTGCGTACGCTGCTCTCGCCGGAACGGGCGAACGGCACGGGTGCGCAATTGGAGCTCTTTCTCGCCTACGCCATCACCGATCAGCTGAAGATCGGCGTCGGCGGTCGCTACTGGAGCATGTGGACCGACAGCGGCACGGTGGACTTCGGCGGCACCGGCAACTTCGTGCCGATGCGCTTTTCCGTCGAGCAAGCAGCGTTGCTCTTCCAAGGCTCACTCAGCTTCAACAGCGAGCCACAATAAGCTCACGCAAATCCACCGGACATTCTGCAATCAGCGCACATTCTGGGGGGCACACATGGAAAAGCTATCGCGCCGCGACGTGCTCGTGGCGACGGCGGCCGGCGGATTGATGACAGCCGCGGGGACATCGGCTACGTCAAACGCCAGCAGGGTCACTATCTGCGCAACACCGGCTTCAACGACGTCGTCTACCTCGAGGTCTTCCGCAGCTCGTACTTCGCCGACGTCTCGTTGACGGAGTGGCTGACGCACACCCCGCGCGCCATGGTCGCGCAGACACTGAAAGTCGATCCCGAGGCGATCGGGCGCTTCCCGCAAGGCAAGCCGGTGATCCTGCCCGTTTGACGCGGTAGCCTCTAGCCCGTCGCTTGCCGCGGTGACGCCGCATCTTCGGCGGCATCGAAGAAGACGAGCGAAGAGCCTGGCTGCGTCTTGGCGCGGTACATGGCGACGTCGGCCAAGCGCAGCACTTTCTCGACGCTTTGGCCGTCGCGCGGATAGAACGCGGCGCCAATGGCGACACCGACCGTGTGCTGGACACCGCCCGCGTTGACGCCTCCGTTCAGCGCACCGATGAAGCGGTTGCCGATGGTTCGCGCCGTATGCTCATCGACATTGCGCGACAGCACGGCAAATTCGTCGCCGCCGAGCCGCGCGAAAACGTCGTTGCCGCGCGCAACGCGGCGAAAACGTTCGACCACCGCCTGCAGCACCTCGTCGCCGACCGCGTGGCCGTAGCGATCGTTGACGCATTTGAAATCGTTGAGGTCGAGCAGGAAGATGGCGTGCGAGCAACCCGCGACCGGCGGGAGCTTCATCGCCAGGTCCAGCGCCTCCAGCAACACGCGGCGGTTCGGCAGGCTGGTCAGCGGATCCTGGTTGGCGAGCGCTCGCAACTCGCGCATCTCCATGGCCAGCGCATCGAGGCTCACGGCATCGCTGCGCTGCTCATCGAAGCGCCGGGAAATGAAGATCCAGACGCAGAGGGCGCCGAGGCAGCCCAACGCCACGGCCTCGGCCGGAGAAATCTCGCGGCGCGGGTCGGCGAGGGATTCGATGAAGCCGAAGATGTCGTAATGCTGCGCCATCAGCACGGCAAACAGCATGATCGCGCCGAGGACCACGAAGTCACGCAAGCTCGACCACGGATGCTTGGCGATGATTTGCACGACCGCCCTCGGCCCACCAGCAGAGTTCACGACACACCCCATAAAAAGCGAACGCGGAAGCCTAGCCTCCGCGCTCTTCAGGAACCGTTAAGTGACAAGGTTGCGCAACCGTTCGCAGGTCTGGTTTATGACCTACTGCTGCGCCGCCGCGCGCCAGCCCGCAGCAACGGCTTCGGCCTCGCTGCAGAACCACCGCTCGCCTTTCGTTTCCTCGACCTTGACCTTCCCGTACCAGGGGCTCCACGGCATGTGATAGATGTGGCCGTGCTCCGTGACGTTGCCCTTGATGGCGCAGCCCTTTGGCGCCTGCTGTTCGGCACCGGCCCAGCGCTTCTCTCGATAGACCCACGCAGGTTCGGCTTCGCCCTGCCAGATACCGGCCCGCGCGACCCGCGCCTCGGCTTCCTCCTTGACGTAGGTTTGCGAATACTTGACGAACGCCCAAGCAAGGCCTTCGCGCACCATTTCCGCGTTGATGTCGCGGCCATCGACGAAGCAGATGCCGAGCATGCGGTCGTACTTGTCGGTGCCGCGGCTTTCGCAGTTCACACGCCGCTTGGCGATGAGCTTGGCGAGCCGGTCTGCGGCAGCCGCGCCGCAGCTCCACGAGCCGATGAGGCGGCGGCCGCACGTCTGGCCGGCCTCGGGAGCGTCGATGCCTTCGAGGCGAACGTGCCGGCCATCGATCTCGATCGTATCGCCGTCGATGACGCGCGCGAGCCCCGCAAGCTCACCGCCGGCGCTTGTCGCGCGCGCCGCGGTGTCATGCGCAGGCGTCAAAGACAGGAAGCCAAGTGCAAGGACGCCGGCCAGCGCAGACGCCACCGGGCGGCGGGAGAGCCAATGGGGAATCGAATCAGACATGACGCGACTAAAGACTGAGTCGCGTGGCGCAGCCCCGGCCAAATCATGGAGCCGCTATACAACCGCACACACATTTGCGGCGTGCTGCGCAGAGTGCAAAAGACTTCGGGCGTCGCAACGCGTGGCGACGCCCGTCAATTCGAGCCCGATCGATAGGTGCCGATCAGCGGCGCCGGAAGTTTCCGGCTCCGCCCGGTCGCTGCGCAGGCGGAGGGCCAGAACCGGCGCGTACGTCCTTGTGGCGGAAGTTGATGCGACCCTTGGTGAGATCGTACGGCGTCATCTCGATGGTGACGCGATCGCCCGCAAGAATACGAATGCGGTTCTTCTTCATGCGTCCGGACGTGTAGGCGACAACCTCGTGTCCATTGTCGAGCTTTACGCGACAGCGGGCATCGGGAAGCACCTCCGCCACCACGCCCTCGAACTCGAGCATCTCTTCTTTCGCCATCAGTGTCCTTGCTAGCCGACGCCGCGAGCGCTGCGCGAAACGTCGATGCTACAAATGGTAGGGGAGCAGACGCGACTGCTCCCCTAAAGCGGAATGTTCCGCGGTTCTTTAGAGCGGACGCAGATTGACTGCTGCGACCTTGCCGTTACGGCCCGTCTCGGTCTCGTAAGCGATCTTCTGTCCCTCACGAAGTGTCGAGAGACCAGCGCGCTCAACAGCCGAAATATGCACAAAGACGTCGTTGCCGCCTTCATCCGGCTGGATGAAGCCGTAACCCTTCTGGCCGTTGAACCACTTCACAGTGCCGTTTGCCATCAAGCGCCTCCAGAGCAACTAGGCAATCTCCTTCGACGAATGACGAAGGACATCAAATCGCGCGATGGAGACGTCCAGTGTCGGCGCAAAGCACCGCCGTAGAGTAAGCCAAGGCGTGTTCGATCGGCCCTATATGGACCGACCTATTGCGAAAGGCAAGGCAGCGATGGGTCCCCGCCGAGCGCGCTCAGGCCACTGATAACGGCGGGTTTTATGGCTACAAAGAGCCGTGATTCTCTAGACTTGCCGGGGCATCCCGAAGGGCGGATCGCAGCTCCGGGTCCGCGGCAGGCGCTGCCAGATCGCGGCAATTTTACGGCGGGCGAAGTGACGACCGCTGCCTGTGCCGCGCCGACAATGACGCGCGACGGACAGAAGAAAAAGGTGCCAGGCCGGCGGGCCTGACACCTTGAGTTGCGCATCCCTCGCGCGGCTCAGTTGTCGTGCGGGAGACGCGCTTGTCTCAGCGGTAGATCGTGGCGTAGCCGCCCGTATATCGGCCGGTGCCGCTATCGCCGTAGGAGTAGCCGCGTTCGTAAGATGCGTCGCGAGCGTAACGGCGCGACCGGCCGCTCGATCGCGAGCCTTCGTAGGACGCGCGCGAGTATCCGCCGTCGTAGCGCGACGAGCCTTGCGCGTAGCGACGGCTGCTGCTGCTGCCGCTGCCGCTGCCGCTGCGGCTCGCGTATTTACGCCCACCTGCCAGCGAGACGAAGTGCTGACCGACGTCGACGTGAATATGGCTCATGCTCGGGTAAGTCATCGTCCCACCCTTCTTGTGATTGGCGACAAGCCAATCGATGATGGCGCCCTTGCGCTTGCCCGCCTCGAAATCGACGGCGTTGCCGCTGGCGTGGCGCGAGATGCGCCCCGAGCCGGCGATGCGCGCACCCGGACGACAGGTCGAGATCACCTGCACGGGACCGAACCGTGCTTCGATCTGGTCGAGCACCGCACGCACGGCCGGCGTCAGGCACTTGCGTGGTGCGCCTTTCGCGTCGGCGATTTGGGGACCTTTCGACTCTGGGCGCCCCCAGTTCGGGGCTTTGGCAGGTTCACCATACGTCCGGCCGTCGAAGCCATAGTACGGAGCGGCCTGAGCCGGATTGAAGGATAGAACGAGCGCAACGCCGATCGCTGCGGTTGAGAGCCGCTTGATCATGATCACTCCTGGGTATGTCAGAGATTTTCGGGGCGGCCGATCGCGGGCGCGGCCCCATTCCACATTCGCAGCTCGATCTGCATCGACGGCCGCACACAGCCAGCCGCCGAGTTCACAAGCCTGCGCAGTCCCCGGTAACCAACTCGCCTGTCATCGAGCGGCTATCGCAGTGGTCACCACGTGAAGATGACCGTGCCGGGTTGGGAGCTACTGTGCCACGCGGTGTGGTCACATTGGGGCAAGGTTAACGTGCTGCGGCGATGCGCCGTACGTCCCGAAAAGCGATGAGGCGCCGGTCCTGCAACCGGCGCCTCAGCAAAGTTTCTTGCGTGTGGCCGATCTGCTATCGCAGGTAGGGGCAGACGCGCTCGTCGCCGTAGCGATCAATGTACGTTCCCGAACGCGGATCGAAGCCGCGGAAGTCGCGGTCGCAGCGCCGCATATCGCGATC
The DNA here is from genome assembly GCA_963795225.1 of uncultured Alphaproteobacteria bacterium. Lineage (GTDB taxonomy): Bacteria > Pseudomonadota > Alphaproteobacteria > Rhizobiales > Hyphomicrobiaceae > Hyphomicrobium_A. The sequence continues at coordinate 24,469 of CAWCHB010000009.1, forward strand.
GTCAGCACGCCCCTCGCTGATGGCGGCGGCGATCAATGCGCCGGCAATGATACCGCCGAACAGTGCACCCGGCCCCCAGCCGCGACGTCTGACGAGCGTGACGCCATCGGTGGATTTGCTGATCGACGTCTTGCCGACCGGTGCGGCCGCCGCTTGCGTGAGCGGCAGCATCGGGGTCACGAGGCTCGCGCACACCAACGCGGCCATGGTCGTGTTCATTCGCTTCACGATTGTCTCCCTTCTTTAATATCTCCGGCTGCCCTGCCGGATCGAGGCGGAGGCGCCGCGGGTGAGCGCTGGCGCGACACACAAGTGTGCGCATGTTCCGTATTGCAGATGGCGCAGTGGAGGCGAGAGCGCGGCAACGGCGTGGCTCAGGGGTGGGTGCCAGAAGGCGGATTTTCCCGCTCCCCTGCCCTTTTGGACGCGCCGACCACAGGTAGGATCGGCCTAGTTCTCGTCCATCTTCAGGGCGGCGATGAAGGCTTCCTGGGGAATGTCGACGCTGCCGAACTGGCGCATCTTTTTCTTACCCTTCTTCTGCTTCTCGAGCAGCTTGCGCTTGCGGGTGATGTCGCCGCCGTAGCACTTGGCGATCACGTCCTTACGCAGCGCACTGATGGTTTCGCGCGCAATGACCTTGCCGCCGATGGCCGCCTGAATCGGAATCTTGAAGAGGTGCGGGCGAATAAGTTCTTTGAGCTTCTCGCACATGGATCGCCCGCGGCTTTCCGCGCGGGCGCGATGCACGATCATGGACAGCGCATCGACCGGCTCCTCATTGACCAGGACCGAAAGCTTCACGAGCTCGTTCTCCTCGTAGCCTTTGATCTGGTAGTCGAACGAGGCATAGCCTTTGCTGATCGACTTCAGGCGATCGTAGAAATCGAACACCACCTCGTTCAGCGGCAGCTCGTAGACGAGCATGGCGCGGTTGCCTGCGTAGGTGAGATCCTTCTGCCGCCCGCGCCGGTCCTGGCAAAGCTTCAGGATGCCGCCGAGATACTCGTCCGGCACCATGATCGTCGCCTTGATCCACGGCTCCTCGATGCGCTCGATGCGCGTCGTCTCCGGCATGTCGGCCGGATTGTGCATCTCGAGCATCGTGCCGTCGGTGAGGTAGATGTTGTAGATGACGCTCGGCGCGGTGGTGATGAGGTCGAGATTGAATTCCCGCTCCAGGCGCTCGGTGATGATCTCGAGGTGCAAGCAGCCCGAGAAAGCCGCAACGGAAACCGAGGCCAAGCGCCGCCGAGGTCTCCATCTCGAAGGAGAAGCTCGCATCGTTGAGGCGCAGTCTGCCCATGGCGTCGCGCAAGTCGGGGAAGTCGGCGGCATCGACCGGGAAATAGTCCGCAGAACACGACGGGCTGCGCCGGCTTGAAGCCCGGCAGCGGCTCCGTGGTCGGGTTGCGCGCATCGGTGACCGTGTCGCCGACGCGCGTGTCGGCCACTTCCTTGATGGCAGCGGTGAAGAAGCCGACCTCGCCGGGGCCGAGCGCGTCCATCATCTGCTGCTTGGGACGAAACACGCCGACGCGCTCGATCTGATAGCTGGCGTCGGTCGACATGAGCGTGATCTTCTGACCCTTGCGCAGCATGCCGTCGATGATGCGCACGAGCACGACGACGCCGAGATAGGCGTCGTACCAACTGTCGATCAGCAGCGCCTTCAGTTGCTTGTCGGGATCGCCCTGCGGCGGCGGCAGCCGCTCGACGATCGCCTCCAGAACCGCTTCGACGTTCTTGCCGGTCTTGGCCGAGATCGGGATGGCGTCGGAGGCATCGAGGCCGATCACGTCCTCGATCTGCTGCTTGACGCGGTCGCTGTCCGCCGCCGGCAGGTCGACCTTATTGAGGACGGGCAGGATCTCGAGATTGTTGTCGAGCGCCTGATAGACGTTGGCGAGCGTCTGCGCCTCGACGCCCTGGCTCGCGTCGACGACCAACACGGCGCCCTCGCAGGCGGCGAGGCAGCGCGACACCTCGTAGGCGAAGTCCACGTGACCGGGCGTGTCCATCAGGTTGAGCTGATAGAGCTTGCCGTCCTTGGCCTTGTAGTCGAGGCGCACGGTCTGCGCCTTGATGGTGATGCCGCGCTCGCGCTCGATGTCCATCGAGTCGAGGATCTGCTCCTTCATGTCCCGGTCGGCGACGTTGCCGCACAGCTGGATGAGCCGATCCGAGAGGGTCGACTTTCCGTGGTCGATGTGGGCGATGATGGAGAAGTTGCGGATCAGGGAGGGTTCGGTCATGGCGCGCTAGATAGCACCGCCCCCGCGCCCTAGAAAGGGGCAGTGGCTTGAGGATACGTCCCTTTTCCGAACGCGGCCGAAAATACCGCACAGGGGCCGGCCTCCTGCGTCTTGACGCGGCCACATCGAGCGGCATTGAGTACCCCGCAATAACCGTAAAAACGCCGAAGGACGCGCGATGCACGTTATGAAATTCTGCGCGGCTGCCGCCGCCGCCATTCTGTTCTCCGTTGCTGCGCCCGGCATTGCCACCGCACAAATCGAAGTCTCGCCCGCTTTCCGCGACGACAAGCCCAAGCGCACACCGCGCCGCAAGGCACAGCCGAAGCCGCTCCCTGACCCCGCTGCGGCAGCGCCATCGGAAACGGCTCCGACAACCGCCACGGCCCCGCCGCCGCATCGACGCAGCCGGCTCCGCCGCCGAGCGTGTCGGAAGCGAATGCGCCGAGCGAGGTCGCTCCGATCGATCCGGCTCCGTCCGACGCTGCGCCGGCTCCGCCGGTGACGGCCGCCGTGCCCGCAGCCGAGGCTCCGGCAACAACTCCATCAGCCGCAGAGGCGCCCGCTGCACCGACGCCTCCCGCCGAGGCGCCTGCTGCTGACCCGTCGACGACCACTCAGGCGCAGGCGGCAGGACCTGCCCCCGCGGTGTCCGCACACGGCACACACCCGACCAAGCGTCCCCCGTATCCGCCGGCGAAGGAGAACTGCCGCAACACCGAGAACTTCGAAGCGTGGAAGGCGCGCTTCCGCAAAGAAGCGGCAGCGCGCGGCGTCAGCCGCCAGTCGATTGCCATCGTCGACGAGACCCCGCTCAGCACGCAGATCATCGGGCGCGATCGCAAGCAGGGCGCCATCTTCGTCATGAGCTTCCTCGACTTCCAGACCAAGCTGGCGACGCCGAACCGCGTGCAGTCGAGCAAGCGCAAGGTCGCCGAGCATCGCGCCACGTTCGAGCGCGCCAACAAGGAGTTCGGCGTGCCCGCTTCGGTCATCACCGGTTTCTGGGCGCTGGAGAGCGACTTCGGCGCCGGCATGGGGAAGCTCCCCATTCTGCCGTCCCTCGTCGCCCTCGCCTACGACTGCCGGCGCGGCGTGATGTTCACCGAGGAGCTGATCGCGGCGCTGCAGATCATGGACCGCGGGGACATGAGCCCGTCCGGCATGATCGGCTCGTGGGCCGGCGAGATTGGGCAGACGCAGTTCCTTCCCACCCGCTACCTCGACTACGCCATCGACTATGACGGCGACGGGCGCATCAACCTGTTCTCCAACGACGACGACGTCATCGGCTCCACCGCGAACTACATGAAGAACCTCGGCTGGCGGCCGAATGAGCCGTGGATCGAGGAAGTGCGCGTGACCAAGGATCTGCCGTGGGACAAGGCCGATCTCGCGATCAAGCTGCCGCGCTCGCAATGGGCCGACTGGGGCATTCAGTATCCGGATGGCAGCGCCATACCGGCGGACGCCATGACCGCGTCGCTGCTGCTGCCCATGGGGCGCAACGGGCCGGCGTTCCTCGCCTACCCGAATTTCGATATCTACACGGAGTGGAACAACTCGCTGAGCTACGCGACGACCGCCGCCTATTTGGCGACGCGCATCGATGGCGCGGCGGCCATGTCGCGCGGGCGCGGAGACACCAACGGGCTCGACGCGTCCGCCACTAAGGAGCTGCAGCAGATCCTGGTCGCTCGCGGCTACGACGTCGGCAAGATCGACGGCCTCGCCGGCGCCAAGACGCGCGCCGCCGTCAAGGACATGCAGATCAAGCTTGGCATGCCGGCGGATTCGTACGCGACACCGGAGCTGCTTGGCGCGCTGCGGAGCGGCGGCTGAGCTAGTTGCGAGACGGCTCTGTCATCCCGGCGCCAAGCCCCGGGATGACAATTGCACTTGTGCGTTAGTTGGACAGGATCAGTGCAGCTTGACGACCGGCTCGGTGCGCCGTGTCAGCATGCGCGACAGCGTGTCGAGGATCACCTTACCTGGACCGTGCAGCGCCATCTCGTGCATCTTGTAGAGCGAGCGGTACATGAGGCGCGCGAACAGCCCTTCGATGAAGAAGCTGCGCCCGACGATGAAGCCCATGAGGCTGCCGACGGTCGAATAGTCGCCGAGCGACACGAGCGAGCCGAAATCCCGATACTTGAACGGACGCAGCGACTCGCCGCGCAACTTGCGCTGGATCTCGGTGAAGAGGTGCGAAGCTTCCTGGTGCGCTGCCTGCGCGCGCGGCGGGATGGGCATGCTGGCACCTTTCGGCACTAGGTACGCACAGTCTCCCATGGCGAAGATGTTCGGATCGCGCGTCGTCTGCAGCGTGTCGGTGACGACGAGCTGATTGGAGCGGCTGACTTCCAGCCCATCGAGCGTTGCCAGCACCTCTGGGCCCTTCACGCCCGCCGCCCACACGACAAGCTCGGAAGGAATGAAGCTGCCGTTCGCGAGTTTTACGCCCTCGGCGGTGACCGCAGTGACCGGCGAGCCGGTCAGGATCTCGACTTTCAACTCGCGCAGCGTCTCGGTGACGCCTTCGGAAATGCGCTCGGGCAGCGCCGGCAGTATCCGCTGGGCAGCCTCGATGAGCGTGATCTTGATGTCCTTCTCCGGATCGATCTTGTCGAGACCGAAGGCGACGACGCCGCGCGTCGTCTGATGCAGTTCGGCGGCGAGCTCGGTGCCCGTTGCGCCGGCGCCTATGATGGCGACGTCGAGCTGTCCGGGGCGGATCGGTCCCGGCTGCGCGTAGGCACGAACGCAGGCGTTGATCAGACGGCGATTGAAGCGCTCCGCCTGCTCGGGCGTGTCGAGCATGATCGCATACTCGTTGACGCCGGGCGTGCTGAAGTCGTTGCCGACACAGCCGATGGCAATGACGAGGATGTCATAGCGAAACGAACGGACGGGCGTCACCTGCCTGCCGTCCTCATCGTACGTCGCGGCAAGGTAGACGAGCTTCTGCTTGCGATCGATGCCCGTCATCTCGCCGTAGCGAAACTGGAAGCCATGCCAGTAGCCCTGCGCCTGATACTCGACCTCGTGCTGCGCGGTATCCATGCTGCCGGCGGCGATCTCGTGCAGCAGCGGCTTCCAGATATGCGTGCGTGAGCGCTCGATCAGCGAGATCTTCGCCTTCTTTTTGCGGCCGAGCTTGTCGCCGAGGCGCGTTGCCAGCTCCAGCCCACCGGCGCCGCCGCCGACCACGATGATGTGTGGAAGGCCACTGTCGTCGCCGACGGGCATCACGGTCGTCGACGCGGGGGCGGTCGTCGTTGCAGTCATCTGGAGCGCCTCATGCGATGGAAACATGGGCCGTGGCGCTTATAGCACCCGTCGGCGTGCACCGCGCTAGCGCGGTCGGCATCGAATCCATAGCGCATATGGGGTGCGTTCAGCTTCGCGACAGGACGACAGGATATTATGGCGCGGGCGACGTTTCCGGCGTCGTGGCGGGAGCGGTTTCTACTGCCGGGGCCGCGGCTTCCGGCGTCTCCGGCGTCGCAAACGGGAGGTCGGCGAACACGAACGTGTAGGCCAGCGCTGCCAGTATGCAGGCGATGAAGCCGAACATCAGAAGCTTGCGATTGTCCATGGTGTTCCCTTGCCTGCGCGCGGGCCGAGTATGCGCGCACGACCAGGAAGCACGCAATAGACTGAAAAATCGCTAAGCGAGGCGCCTTAAGAACGGATCTCGCCGCCCGTCGCCGCCTTCACTGCCGCCGCCACCTTCTGCGCGACGGCTTCGATGTCCTTGTCGGTCAACGTCTCTGACATCGGTTGCAGCGTCACTTCGACGGCGAGCGACTTCTTGCCTTCCTCGGCGAGCGCGCCGCCCTCGAACACGTCGAACACCTGGACGTCGCTGATCAGCGCCTTGTCGGCGCCGGCAGCGGCGCGCACGACATCGCCGGCCGCAACGTCTCGGTCGAGGACGAAGGCGAAGTCGCGGCGCACGGGAAGGAGGTCGGCGGCCTCGAGGCGCGGCTTGGCGCGGCTCTTCGCCTTCTGCGCCGGCAACGCGTCGAGGAACACTTCGAACGCGGCGACGGGCGCGGCGACGTCGAGCTCTTTCAGGGTGGCCGGATGTACTTCGCCGAAGTGCGCCAGGACAGTCTTTGGTCCGAGCCGCAGCGTGCCGGAGCGCCCCGGGTGGTACCAGACAGGCGCGTCGCGCGTGATCTGTGCCTTGGCGGGATCGAAGCCGAGCGCAGCGAGCACCGCGACGGCGTCGGCCTTGGCATCGAACAGGTCGACATCGTTGGCGGCCCCGTCCCAGTGCCGTCCGCCGCCGCCGACTTTGGCAGTGCCGGCACGCACGCCGGCTGCCGAGAGGTATTGATCCTCCGGCTGCTCGCCGCGATAAGCCTGGCCCAGCTCGAACAGCGCAGCGTCGGCAAAGCCGCGGTTGCGATTGCGCTTCAACGCCGTCAGCAGGCCGGGAAGCAGCCCAGGCCGCATCGAGGACATCTCCGTCGAAATAGGATTGGCGAGCTCCAGGCCGGCGGCCCCGCCGCCAAAGGACTTGGCTTCGCTGGCCGGAATGAATGACCAAGTGATCGCTTCCACGAGACCGCGGGCAGCGAGCGTGCGTCGAGCGCGGCGGGCGCGCTTTTGCCGATCGGTCAACACGGCGCGGGCGACGCCTGCCGGCCGCGGCAGCGGCGTCGACGGCACGCGATCAAGGCCGGCAATGCGCACGACCTCCTCGACGAGGTCGGCCGCGCCATGAATATCGGGTCGCCACGATGGCGTCGTCACGGTGATGACGCCGCCTTTGCCGAGAACATCGCAACCGAGCGCTTCGAGAATCGATCTGATCTCGCTGTCCGGCAGATCGAGGCCCGCCAATTTCGCGACCTGGCCGGTGTCGAAGGAGATGCTGTGGCGACCGTCCGGCATCTTGCCGGCGACCGTGGCCTTGGAAGGTTTGCCCCCGCAGATCTTGAGGATCATCTGCGTTGCCAGATCGAGGCCGGGAAGCACGGATTGGGGATCGACGCCGCGCTCGAAGCGGTAGCGCGCGTCGGTCACGAGGCCGGTCTTGCGACCGGTTTGCGCCGTGCGGGCCGGATCGAAGTAGGCGCTTTCGATCAGCACGTTGACGGTCTGGTCCGTCGAACCGGATGCTTCGCCGCCGATGACGCCACCGAGACCGAGCGGGCCGGTGTCGTCGGCGATGACGCACATGCTGGTGTCGACCGCGTATTCCTTGCCGTCGAGCCCGAGGAACTTCTCGCCGGACTTGCCGAGACGGGCGCGCACCGCGCCTTTCAGCTTGTCGGCGTCGTAGACGTGCAACGGCCGGCCGCGATCCTGGCTGATGTAGTTCGTCACGTCGACCAGAGCATTGATGGGCCGCAGACCGACCGCCTTGAGGCGCGTCTGCAGCCAGGCGGGCGAGGGACCGTTGGCCACGCCCTTGATGCAGCGCGCCGCGAACACGGGGCAGGCGCTGCTCGTCTCCTTGGAGAATTCGAGCTTGATCTCGACAGGACAGGGGTTGGCGCCTTCGACGCCGGCGATGGCCTTCTCCGGCTTTAGGGTTCCGAGGCCCGCGGCGGCCAGATCGCGCGCGATGCCACGCACGCCCGTGCAGTCCGGCCGGTTCGGCGTCAGCTTCACCTCGAACACCGGGTCGGCGAGGCCCATGGCCTCGACGTAGCGCTCGCCGACGTGGTTCGCCATGTCAGCGGGCAGCTCGATGATGCCGGCGGCTTCCGCGGAAAGCTCCAGTTCCGCCGCCGAGCACATCATCCCGTTCGACACGACGCCGCGCACGGGCTTTTTCTCGAGCGTGATCTTCGAGCCGGGAATGTACGTGCCGAGCGGCGCGAAAACCCCGACGAGGCCCGCTCGCGCATTCGGGGCGCCGCAGACCACCTCGAGCAGCGGCGCTCCCTTCTCCACCTCGACCTGGATCACCTGCAGCTTGTCGGCGTTGGGATGCTTGCCGGCCTCGACGATGCGCGCAATGCGGAACGCGCCGAGCTTGTCGGCGGGATTGTCGACGCTCTCGACCTCCAGGCCGATCGCCGACAGGCGCATCGCGATCTCATCGACCGTGGCCTTGGTCTTCAGATGATCCTTGAGCCAGGACAGCGTGAATTTCATCGCGGCATCCTCAACCCGAAAGTCCGCCGGAGAGCGTCGGCACGTCGAGCACCGAGAAGCCGTAGTGGCGCAGCCAGCGCAGATCGCCGGAGAAGAAGGCGCGCAGGTCGGTCAGCCCGTACTTGAGCATGGCGATGCGATCGAGGCCCATGCCGAAGGCGAAGCCCTGATACTTGTCAGGATCGAGCCCGCAGTTGCGCAGCACGTTGGGATGAACCATCCCGCAGCCGAGGATTTCCAGCCACTGGCCCGGCTTGCCGATCGCCTCGGCGCCGATGTCGACTTCCATCGACGGCTCGGTGAACGGGAAGTGCGAGGCGCGAAAGCGCATCTTCACTTCGTCCACTTCGAAGAACGCCTTGCAGAACTCTTCCAGCACCCACTTCAGATGCCCCATGTGCGTGGTCTCGTCGATGACGAGACCCTCGATCTGGTGGAACATCGGCGTGTGCGTCTGGTCGCTGTCGGAGCGGTAGACGCGCCCCGGCGCGATGATGCGGATCGGCGGCTTCTGCGCCAGCATCGTGCGGATTTGCACGGGGCTCGTGTGCGTGCGCAGCACGAGCCGCGAGCCGTCCGCCTTCGGCCGCAGGTAGAACGTGTCGTGCTCCTGCCGCGCCGGATGCTCGGGAGGAATGTTGAGCTTGGTGAAGTTGAGATCGTCGCTCTCGATGTCGGGACCTTCGGCGACCGAGAAACCCATGTCGGCGAAGATCTCGACGCATTCGTCGTAGACCTGGCTGACGGGATGGATGCGGCCGTCGGCGACCGTGCCGAGCCGAACCGGCAGCGTGATGTCGGCGTATTCGTTGGCGAGCCGCTCCGACAGGGCGGCGCCTTCCAGCGCCACTTTACGCGCCTCGAGCGCCTCGGTGACACGCGCTTTGATTTCGTTGACCGACTGGCCAAAGCTCTTGCGCTCGTCCGGGGGCAGCGAGCCGAGCGTCTGCATCAGCTCGCCGATGCGGCCCTTCTTGCCAAGCACGTTGATGCGCGCCTGCTCGATAGCGGCGAGATCGCCGGCTGCGGCAATGCCGGCGAGCAGTTCCTTCTCGAGGCCCTGCAGGTCTGAGCTTTGAGTGACAGAGGTCATGGCCGACCGAAGCTCCACTCTCTGTCATCCTCGGGCTTGTCCCGAGGACCCATCGTGCCTCTCGCGCCGGAGCAAGCGGATGCTTGGGTCCTCGGCATAGAGCCGAGGATGACACCTTCCGGCAGGCGAGCGCGCCTTAAGCCGCCGCCTTCTCCGCATTCTTGACGGCCTTGGCAGCCTGATCGGTCAGCGCCTTGAAGCCGGCGGCATCGGTCACGGCGAGATCGGCCAGCACCTTGCGGTCGATCGTGATGCCGGCCTTGTTGAGGCCGTCGATAAATCGGCCGTAGGTCATGCCGTGCTCGCGCACCGCCGCGTTGATGCGCTGAATCCACAGAGCGCGGAAGGTGCGCTTCTTGGCCTTGCGATCGCGATACTGGTACTGCATGGCCTTTTCGACGGCCTGCTTGGCGACGCGGATCGTATTCTTGCGACGGCCATAGTAGCCCTTCGCGAGCTTCAGAATTTTCTTGTGCTTGGCATGGGCGGTAACACCGCGCTTGACGCGTGCCATGAGACTGCTCCGTTAGATGACGTTGTTCGAATGCCGGCGAGCCTTGCGGCTCGGCTCAGCGGGCGTAGGGCATGTACTTCTTGACGATCTTGGCGTCAGAGTCGTTCAGCACCATGGTGCCGCGCGCGTCGCGAATGAACTTCGCAGTGCGCTTGATCATGCCGTGGCGCTTGCCCTGGGCTGCAGCTCTCACCTTGCCCGTTCCCGTCATCTTGAAGCGCTTTTTAGCGCCGCTCTTGGTCTTCATCTTGGGCATTTGGCTCGATCCTTTCATCACTCGCGGCTGGCCCTAATTCGCGTACGGCACGTGGCCGACCGGAAACGTCCCTTACGGGAGGAGCCGCCTATTGAGGCTGTCAAAGCAAAAAAGCCGCCACGGCATGCCCCGCCGGGCGGCTTCGGCGCCCTTATACGGGCGCGGATTTAAAACAGCAAGCGGTCTTCCGATCGGTTAATTGGCGGCCTTCTCGCATATCCGGGTCCCGGTTCCGTCCTGATAGCAGAAGTCACGGGCGCAATCGCAGGTGTCATCGTTGCCGCCGGCATCGTTGGGGGGCTGCTCTTTACAGGTGCTGTCGCCCGGAGCCACCGTGCAGCGGAAGCGGATGAGAGGCGCCGGCGCTGCCGGCACGACAGTTGTTGGCGCGGCCGGCGCGACCGGCGCAGGCGCTACGACCGCAGGCGCCGGAGTGAAATCCGGCATCGACGGAGCCAACCCAGCGCCTCCACCCGTACCAGTCGGCAGCTGCGGTTTTGGCGACATCGGCGGGGGCGCCGTCGGGACGACTTTCTGCGCCGCGACAGGCGCCACACCGACGCCCCAGGCGCCAACGAAAAGCGCGGCAACCGGGAGAGCCCAGCGGCCGCGCGCATTCGATGGATATGAACGTCTCGGCACCTCGAAACCTCCCCTGCGGGACCGGCGCCGGATCGAGCCGTGTTACCTTGGCGCCAGCACCATAACCATCTGCCGGCCCTCGAGGCGCGGCTCGGATTCCACCTTGGCGATCGGCTCGAGGTCGCCCTTCACGCGCTGCAGCACTTCCATGCCGAGCTGCTGATGTGCCATCTCGCGACCGCGGAAGCGCAAGGTGACCTTCACCTTGTCGCCTTCTTCGAAGAACCGTTTGATCGAGCGCATCTTCACGTCGTAGTCGTGATCGTCGATGGCGGGGCGCATCTTGATCTCTTTGATCTCGACGATCTTCTGATGCTTGCGCGCTTCGGCCGCCTTCTTCTGCGCCTGATACTTGTATTTGCCGTAGTCCAGGATCTTGCAGACGGGCGGGTCAGCCTCGGGCGATATCTCTACGAGGTCGAGCCCGGCCTTCACGGCCCGCTCCAGTGCATCGACGTGTGTCACCACGCCTACGTTCTGCCCAGTCTCGTCAATCAGTCGTACTTCGCGGGCGCGGATCGCATCGTTGATCCGGGGGCCTGATGGCTCGCGCTCGGGCGCGGCTCGCATTGGTCGGCGGATGTTGTCTCTCCTTGTGTGACTTCGCTGGAAAGTCGGACTTCTACACGTAAAGCCGGCCGACCGACCTCGGTCAACCGGCACAGATACTTATCGCAATAGGCCGAAACATCGAAAAGAAACGCCCACAAGTCAAGGCGCGGCGTGGGGAGATGCGGCCACAACCCACTCAAAACAGCGTGCAAACCAAGCGTCAGCCGCGGTTCAGGCCCTTCTTGCCGAGCTCCTCGAGATACTGCCCCCAGCGCTTGTCTTTCTCGCGGCCGAGCTGCTGCAAATAGGTCCACGTAAACAGACCGGTGTCGTGCCCGTCATCGAAGGCGATGCGGATGGCGTAGTTACCGACCGGGCGCAGCTCCTTGATCTTGACGTTGCGCTTGCCGCCGACCGTGACGCGCTGATCGGCCGAATGGCCCTGCACCTCGGCTGACGGGCTCATGACGCGCAGCAGCTCGGCGGTGAACTCGTACCTCGACTTGCAGGCGAACTCGACGGTGAGGCCGGAGCCGCCGTCGGTAGCCTCCAGACGCGGGCGGTCGCACCGCGTTCCGCTTCGCCGTCTCCAGTTCGTCCCAGGTGCGCTTGGCGATGTCGCGAAAGATTTGCGCGTGTTGGCTATCGGGCAGCGTCGCCGTGATCGGTTGGCCGGTGTCGGAACGCAGGCGCACATCCATATCGAGCGGCACCGCGCCGAGAAACGGCACGCCAAGCCGCTGGGCCTCTGCCTCAGCACCGCCATGGCCAAAGATGTCCGAACTCTCCCCGCATTTGGGGCAGATGAACGTGCTCATGTTCTCGACAATGCCGAGGACCGGAACGCCGACCTTGCGAAACATCGCAAGTCCCTTGCGCGCGTCGATTAGCGCCAGATCCTGCGGCGTCGATACGATGACGGCGCCCGACAGCGGCACCTGTTGCGCCATGGTCAACTGCACGTCGCCGGTGCCCGGCGGCATATCGATGATGAGCACGTCGAGATCGCCGTCCTCGCCCCAAGCGACATCGCGCAGCATTTGATTCAGTGCGCCGACGACCATCGGCCCGCGCCAAATGACCGGCGTTTCCTCGTCGACCATGAAGCCCATCGACATGGCCTTCAGACCGTAGCCCTGCATCGGCTTCAGGGTCTTGCCCTTGATCACCTGCGGCTGGCCTTTGAGGCCGAGCAAACGCGGCTGCGACGGCCCGTAGATGTCGGCGTCGAGTATGCCAACCTTCTTGCCGGCGGCCTGCAGGCCGAGGGCGAGATTGACGGCAACCGTCGACTTGCCGACGCCGCCTTTGCCGGAGGCGACGGCGATCAGCGTTTTAGCTCCGGGAACCTCCGCCATCGGCTTGGGGCCGGTCCCCGGCTGGGCTGCCGCGGGCGGCGCGGCGTGGCTATGGGCATGTGCATGTCCGTGCGAACCGCTGCCCGTCTCGGCCTTCGCCCGCGCCTGCGCCACGCGCGGGCTTTCCGGTGGACGCGCCGAGGCGCCGGCAGGTGAGGCGCGCGCCGCCTCCGCCGTCAGCACGGCGGTCACGCCCGACACGCCGGGCACCTTGCCGACAACCGTTTCCGCCGCCTTGCGCAGGGGCTCGAGCTCCTCGGCGCGGGCCGCCGGAACGGTGATGGAGAAATAGACGCGATCGTCCTTGACCAGGATCTCCGAGACGAGACCTAGGTCGACGATATTGCCTTCCAGATCAGGTCCTTTGATGCGGCGCAGCTCATCGAGAACGAGCGGCTTCGAAACGGACATTAGTGGCTCCTGGAGGGGGCGACGGCGATTGCTGATCTGCCGGGCGCGGATACTGTCAGAGGCCGTACTGGAAGTCACGGCCTCCCCTCGATATAGGAAGCGGTGACCCGCTAGGGCAGGGCTGCCAACATGCCAGGCGGGATCGAGGGGAGGGACGTATGCAATATCTGCTAGCGGTCAGCCGCTGGATCGATACGGCTACGCGTCTGATCGGGCAATGGGTGGCATGGCTGATCGTGGTCGCCGCGCTGATCAGTGCCGGTAACGCCCTCGTCCGCAAGCTATTCGACATCAGCTCGAACGCGTGGCTCGAATTGCAGTGGTGGCTGTTCGCCGCCGTCTTCCTGCTCGCTGCGCCCTGGACGCTGGCGCTCAACGAGCACATCCGCATCGACATCGTGAACGAGCGCTTTCCGCGCTGGCTGCGTCAGCTCATCGAAGTCGTCGGCCACGTTTTCTTCCTGCTGCCGGTGGCGGCGATCGTCGCCTATACCTCGTGGGACTTCTTCCTCACCTCCTTTGACCAGAACGAGGGCTCGTCGAACTACGGGGGCCTGCCGCAGTGGCCGGTGAAATTCCTCATCCCGCTCGCGTTTGCGCTGCTGTTCGTGCAGGGCGTGTCGGAGCTGATCAAGCGGTGCGCCATCATCAACGGCGATCTGCCCGACGACAAGCTCGATGGCGGTCATCCCGCTGCAACACGCAGTGCCGGCCACCTCGAGGTGCCATCCATCGCAGCGGATCGTTCCGCCGGCCCGAAGCGCTAGACGGGCGGAGGGGGACATGCTCGAGCTGATCGCTGGGAACCTGGCGCCGATCATGTTCCTGGCATTGATCGGCTTCCTGCTGCTCGGCTACCCGGTCGCTTTCTCGCTCGCCGCCGTCGGGCTCGTCTTCTTCGTCGTCGGGGTCCAGCTGGCGCCGTATTCGGAAGGCGTCATCAACCTTTCATGGCCGCTGCTTTACACGCTGCCGGAGCGCATCTACGGCGTGATGACCAACGACACGCTGCTCGCCATTCCGTTCTTCGCCTTTATGGGGTTGATCCTCGAGCGCTCCGGCATGGCCGAGGACCTGCTGGAAACCGTCGGACAGCTCTTCGGCACGGTTCGCGGAGGTCTCGCCTACGCGGTGATCTTCGTCGGCGCGCTGCTGGCGGCCACCACCGGCGTCGTCGCCGCGTCGGTGATCTCGATGGGCCTCATCTCGCTGCCGATCATGCTGCGCTACGGCTACGACACACGTTTCGCCACCGGCACCATTGCCGCCGCCGGCACGCTGGCACAGATCGTTCCGCCCTCTCTGGTACTCATCGTGCTGGCCGACCAGCTCGGGCGCTCCGTGGGCGACATGTACACGGGCGCGCTGGTGCCAGGCCTGATGCTTGCGGGATTCTACGCCGTCTATGCGTTCTTCGTGTCGACGATCTGGAAAGACGCGGCCCCCGGCCTGCCGCCGGAGGCCATCATTCATCGCGAACCGGACGGATCGCGCGGCTATCCCTCCCTCGTCGCGTTGACCGCCATCTGCGGCGCCATCGCCTGGTTGCTGATGCGGCGGACTTCCTACAGCGGCGGCGACTTCATCATCCTCACGCTGGCGCTCGGCGTGTGCCTGGCAATATTCGTCGCCGCCTTGAACTGGCTTTCGCGGCGGTTGCGCGGCCCGCGGCTGCTGTCGGCGCTCGCCGAGCAGGTCGTGTTCGTGATGGTGCCGCCGCTGCTGCTCATCTTTCTCGTTCTCGGCACCATCTTCATCGGCATCGCCACGCCGACCGAGGGCGGCGCCATGGGCGCCGTCGGCGCCATGCTGCTGGCCCTCGGCAAACGCTTGAGCGGCGGCAACCCGCAGCGCTTCAGCTTCGACATCGTGCGTTCGGCGGCGCAGGCGACGGCGAAGCTGTCCGCGTTCGTAATGTTCATCCTCATCGGCGCGCGCATCTTCTCGCTCACCTTCTACGGCGTGAACGGCCACCTGTGGGTCGAGCACCTGCTCGTGTCGCTCCCCGGCGGCGAAGTCGGCTTCCTCATCTTCGTCAACGTGCTCGTGTTCTTCCTCGCCTTCTTCCTCGACTTCTTCGAGCTCGCCTTCATCATCGTGCCGCTGCTGGCGCCTGTCGCACAAACCCTCGGCATCGATCTGATTTGGTTCGGCGTCATCCTTGCCGTGAACATGCAAACGAGCTTCATGCATCCGCCGTTCGGCTTCGCGCTGTTCTATCTGCGCTCGGTGGCACCGCGCACCTCATACGTCGACAAGATGACGAAACGCGTCATGCCGCCGGTCACGAGTGGGCAGATCTACTGGGGCGCCGTCCCCTTCGTCATCATTCAGCTCATCATGGTCGGACTGCTCATCGCCTTCCCGGGCATCGTGCGCCACGATTCCCTGCCGACGCCGGGCGTGCAGCGATCCGCGGCCGGCGAGGGCGCGACGCCGTCATTCAAGAACCGCGGCTTCTCGCTATCGCCCTATCCGCCGGCGATCCCCGGCGCACCGCCGCCTGAGACGACGGGGCCAGGCGCCCCGACGCTCGATATGTCCGTACCGCCGGTGATCGTGAAGCCATAGCGACCAGCACACGTTGAGAACTGAATCTAAGTGAGCGAATGAAGGACGTTACCGGCATCGTAAAAACGTGGCATAATTCCCGAGCTGTGCTGCCGAGCGAAATAAGAAGACTTTCGTTGGGGGGACGTCCGTGCAAGGAACGCTACACCCTGCCGCATCGCATGACCTCCCGTGGTTTTTGACGGCGCCCGGCGATTCCGACGTCCTGTTCGCGATCACCACGATCGTGGTCCTGCTTATCGTGTTCGGGCTTGGCGTCGTGTTCTTCCGGCTGCACTCGCTGCCCGAGCGCCTCGGCCACAAGAAGCTCCAGTTCGAGATCGTCGCCGTTCTGTGCCTGCTGTCGCTGTTCACGCACATCCACCTTTTCTGGGTGGTGGCGCTGCTGCTGGCGCTCGTCGATCTGCCCGATTTCCAGACGCCGCTGCGGAGCATGGCCGACTCGCTCGGCCGCTTGGCGAACGATGGACAAGAGGAACCTCCGCAAGCCGCGAAACCAGCGCCGCCCGCCGAGCCGGGAGCATAAGGCCATGCTGGAAGTCGCCCTCTGCTCCCTGTTCACGATCCTTCCCGACTATCTCTTCCGGCGTTACTGGCAGCGCCGGCAGATCACGATGTACTCGATTTGGTTTGAGCTGCGGTGGGGGCTCACCGCCTGCCTGATGCTGACGGTCGTCCTAATCACCATCATCTTCTACTACCACCCCTCGACCCATTCCGCGGCGCCCCTGTTCCGCACGGTGGCGATCCTGCCGGAGACAAACGGGCGCGTGAGCGAGATCTACGTCAAGTGGCGCCACAAGATCGAGAAGGGCGCGCCGATCTTCAAACTCGACAGCACCAAACAAGAGGCCGACCTCCAGCTGGCAAAGCGCCGGATCGTCGAGGTGGACGCCGAGATGCTCATGGCGCAGGCCGACATCGCAGCCGCGGAGGGCAAGATCATCGAGGCCAAGGGCGCGCTGCGGCAGGCACAGGATGAGCTCGACACCAAGCAGGAGCTCCGGCAGCGCAACGCCGGCGTCGTCGCCGAACGCGAGATCGAGCGACTCACCACTCTGCTGGAAGGGCGCAAGGGTGCGGTTGCCGGCGCCGACGCCGCCAAGCAGGCGGCCGAGACGCGCTTGTCGACGTTGCTGCCGGCACAAAAGGCCAGCGCCGATGCCGCTCTCAAGCAGGCGCAGGTCGAACTCGACAAGTCCGTCGTCTACGCCGGTGTCTCGGGCCTGGTGGAGCAGTTCACGCTGCGGGTCGGCGACATCGTCAATCCGTTCATGCGGCCGGCGGGCCTACTGATCCCCACGGAATCCGGGCGCCAAATTCTGACGGCCGGCTTCAATCAGATCGAAGCGCAGGTGATGCGGGTCGGCATGGCCGCGGAGGCCACCTGTGCCTCCAAGCCGATGGTCATCATTCCAATGGTCGTCACCGGCGTGCAGGACTACATCGCGTCGGGCCAATTCCGCTCAGGCGAGCAGTTGATCGACGTGCAGCAATTGGCGAAACCCGGTACGCTCCTGGTCTTTCTGGAGCCGCTGTACGAGGGCGGCCTGGACGGCGTCACTCCGGGCTCGAGCTGCATCGCCAATGCCTACACGAACAACCACGACCGGCTGGAGAAAGAGGATCTCGGCTTCTTCCATAGCCTCTTTCTGCACGTGGTCGACACCGTCGGCGTGGTGCACGCATTGATTTTGCGCGCCCAGGCCTTGATGCTACCGGTCAGGACGCTGGTTCTTCAGGGGCACTGAAGCCGCGCGGCTAAAGAGCGTGCGATCGAGCGACACCGAAAGGCTACGCAGCGTCGGAATTTCCATCATTGCCAGCGGCGTCGTGATCGCCGGGCTGGTAGTAGGGCGCTCGTCATGTTCCTCTGCGTGCCGATCATGATGCCCACGATGATCGTCTGCGCGAACGTGCCGAGCTGGCGTTGATCCTGCTGTCCAAGGATGGCCGCATCGAAGCGCCGCCGCCTGAGACGACGGGGCCCGGCGCCCCGACGCTCGATATGTCCGTACCGCCCCGCATCGTGAAGTAGTATCTACCGAGCGGAGACTTTTCTGGAGGCTCGA
The DNA here is from genome assembly GCA_963795225.1 of uncultured Alphaproteobacteria bacterium. GTDB lineage: Bacteria > Pseudomonadota > Alphaproteobacteria > Rhizobiales > Hyphomicrobiaceae > Hyphomicrobium_A. The sequence continues at coordinate 42,310 of CAWCHB010000009.1, forward strand.
ACCATGGGCGACCCCTCACAACCCACGTGTCGGCTCATCCGCCCTAATGACACCTACGACGGCAAGCAGGGCCTCACATATTTCTGCGGCATCGCTGCCGAGACAGTCGGGTCCAAGGGCATCTGCATGCATCTGCTCACCATCCCGCCGGGCGGCAGGGCCAAGGCGCACATGCACGAGAGCCACGAGACGGCAATCTACGTTCTCGCTGGCGAGGCGGTCGCGCTCTACGGCGACAAGCTGCAGCATCAGGCCGTCACCAAGGCCGGCGACCTGTTCTACATCCCCGCCGGCGTGCCGCACCTGCCGATCAATATCAGCGACAAGCCCATATCGGCCGTCATCGCGCGCACCGACCCCAACGAGCAGGAGAGCGTCGTCCTGCTGCCCGAGCTCGAGCGCTACGCCGACGAGGCCATCGCCCGCCTGTTGACCAAGAATACGGCCTAGTCTGGCATCCGGCCGGGGATAGGTGCGGCAACTAATCCCCGCCCCTCGCAGCGCGTGCATACTCCCCCCATCCCGCCCCGCTGAAGGGGTCGAACTCGAGACGTTCCTGTTCGAGGGCGGGCTGCAGGTCGGGTACACGTGCCGCAACGTACGGTCCGACTACCTGAGGCTCGCCGCGCCCACCTGGTGAAAGTCCGGGAGGGGGAAACCCCTGAAACGCCGCGGGTATGCCCATAATCCTGCTGCGGGGCGGCAACCGTCGCTCAAAAAACAAAACAGCTTCGCGGCGTTTCCCGCCCCGCAGCCCCTTCTTAGTTGCGCCAACCGACTCGCACTCCGGCGAGCCGGCCGGCCTCCATGCGCAGCATGGCTTCGCCATGACGCGTGAAAGACTAGTTGCGCCCCCGAACTCGCACTCCGGGGAGCCGGCCGGTGGGCGCGTGGAGCATAAGGCTGTGTTGCGCCATCCGGCGCACGCAGCGCCTACACCAGGCCCTTGCGCTGCTGGATCATCATGTACGTGTCGTACGTGTGCTCGGCGAGTTGGAACCACAGATAGTCCGCTCCCCGGATAGCGAGCATCGCCTCGTAGATTTTCTTGAACTCGGCGTTCTTGGCGCAGATTTCGGCGAAGACCTCGTTCGAGGCTTTGAAGCACGCATCGAGCACCGCCTCCGAGAATGGACGCGGCTCGGCGCCGCCGATGGCGAGATGGCGCAATGCCGGCGGGTTCACGATGTCGTAGCGCGCCATCATGCTGGTGTTGGCGATCGACGACGCCGCCCGGATCATCGCCTGATAGTTCTTCGGCAGCGCGTTCCATTTGTCGAGGTTGATGAAGAAGTGCAGCATCGCCTGCCCTTCCCACCATCCCGGGTAGTAGTAGTACTTGGCGACCTTGGAGAAGCCGAGCTTCTCGTCGTCGTAGGGTCCCACCCATTCAGCGGCATCGATGGTTCCCTTTTCGAGCGCGGGATAAATGTCTCCGCCAGCGATCTGCTGCGGCACGGCGCCGAGCTTCGAGATCACGGCGCCGGCCAGTCCGCCGATGCGCATCTTCAATCCGCGCCAGTCCTCGGGCGAATTGATCTCGCGCCGATACCAGCCGCCCATCTGCGTGCCGGTGTTACCTCCGGGGAACGCATGGATCTTGTAGCGCGCATAGAACTCGTTCAGCAGGTCGATGCCGCCGCCCTGGTACATCCAGGCATTCTGCATGCGGTAGTTGAGGCCGAAGGGCAAAGCGGTGCCGATGGCGAACGTCGGATCCTTGCCCCAGTAATAATAGGAGGCAGTATGGCAGGCTTCGACGCTGCCGTTGGAGACTGCGTCGGCGGCGCCGAGACCGGGCACGATTTCTGTCGGCGCGAATACGCGCACGCGGAAATTTCCGTCCGACATGTCGAGCAGCGCCTTGGCGAACGTCTCGCCGGCGCCGAAAATCGTATCGAGCGACTTCGGGAAGCTCGACACCAGCCGCCACTCGATGGTCGGCTTCGTCTGCGCGATGGCGGGCGCGGCAACGCCCGCACCGGCAGCCCCCGCCGCCGCCGTCTTCAGAAACTTGCGGCGGTTCACTTTGTCCACGGACCCTTCTCCATCCCCAAACCAGGGCTCGTTATATCCCGCCGGCCGACGCGACCACAACGATCGCGGATAGCGATGCTTGCCGGCGCCTCTTGGCAGGCCTACATCGCTCTTATGCGCACGAGCGAGATCGAAGGCGAGGTTACAGGCGTACTGCTGGCAGGCGGCCGCTCCTCGCGCATGGGCGGACGCGAGAAGGCTCTGCTCGACATCGGCGGCAAGCCGATGCTGCTGCACGTGCTCACGCGCCTGCGCCCGCAGGTCGGCCGCATCGTCATCAATGCCAACGGCGATCCGGCGCGATTTTCCGGATACTGCCTCCCGGTCGTCGCCGATTCCATCGAAGGCTACGCGGGACCGCTTGCCGGCCTGCACGCCGGCTTCGCCTGGGCGCGGCGGGAAACGCCGGAAGCCCGCTTTGTGGCCAGCGTGCCGGTCGACTGTCCGTTCCTGCCGCTCGATCTCGTGGGTCGCCTCAAGGCGGCGCTGCTCGACAACAACAGCCGCTGCGCCATAGCCGCCTCAAAGGGAGAGCGCCATCCCGTCGCCGGACTGTGGCGCGTCGAGCTTGCCGACGCACTGGCAGAGACGCTCAAGCAGAACGTGCTGGCGCTGCATCGCTTTGCCGACGCGCAGGGTTGCGCGATCGCCGACTTCGCGCCGGTCCACATAGGTGGCGTAAGCATCGATCCGTTCTTCAACGTCAATGCGCCGGCTGACCTCGAAAGGGCTCGGTCGCTCTTCGCGACCGAAAACGCCCGTGGCTAGGCCGCCTCTCTTCATCGGCATCGCCGGCTGGAAGAACTCCGGCAAGACGACTCTCGTCGAGCGCCTCATCCCGATACTCGCCCGCCGCGGGCTCAAGGTGATGACCGTCAAGCACACGCATCACGCACTGCGGCCAGCCGACGGCAACACCGATGGCGAGCGCCACGCACGTGCGGGCGCCTTGAAGACGATCGTCATCGCCCCCGAGGCCTGGGAGGTGTCCGGCCAGCGGCAGGTCGGAGCGCCACCCATGCTCGCCGGGCTCAGTCCCTACGTGGCGGGCGCCGACATCGTCACTCGTTGAAGGTTTCAAGAGCGCCCCCATCCCGAAGATCGAACTGCGTCGTCGCGCATCGCCCACGCATGACCCTCTCGCCCCACACGATATCCCGCGTCGTCGCAGTGGCAGCGGACTACCCGGTCGATGCGGCCGAGCTGCCGCTGTTCGACCTCGACGACGCCGACGCCATCGCCACGTTCATCGCGGCCCTCGCCAAGTGAGGCCGGCACCACGCGCATGCCCGCGCGCGCGCCAGCGCCGCCGCACGTACCCCGCGCCGACGATGAACAGGACGAGGCCCACGGCCAGCCACAGGGCCCAATGCGTCCCAAATGAGCGGGTGACCTCCGGCTCCAAACCTTCCTGCGGCACCGCAACAAGGCGCCCGGCGCGGTCGGCGGTCGTGTCCTCGCTCCCCGGCCCAGCGGTGCTCCCGCATCGACCGAGCCGAGCCCGGCACCGGCTTTCACGGCCAGCCACGCAACGAGGTCTACGAGCGTACGCATCTCCAGATTCCCGCGCTGTTCGCCTGCGCAGTGGAAAGGCGCGACCCGCCAGATGGGCCATACGTTCCGAACGCACCCGTCCTGGTGCCCCGCCAAACGCCACAAAAGCCTTGAACCCCCGGAGCCGGTCGCTAGCTTACGGGCAATCGCACCACCATCTATCGATGGTAAGCTGAGCCCGTCGCGGCGTCACTAGGAGCATGCTTCAATCCGTGGGTGATCACATCCCAACGCAGCCGCTGCCGGCACTCGTCGACCGCTACGGCCGTTCCATCACCTACCTGAGGGTGTCGGTGACGGATCGGTGCGACTTCCGGTGTGTCTATTGCATGTCCGAGCACATGAGCTTCCTGCCGCGGCGGGAGCTGCTGACGCTCGAGGAGCTCGATCGCATTTGCTCTGCATTCGTGAGCCGCGGCGTGCGCAAGCTGCGCATCACCGGCGGTGAGCCGCTCGTGCGCAAGAACATCATGTGGCTGTTCCAGGCGCTGTCGCGACACCTCGAGGCCGGCCAGCTCGACGAGCTGACGGTGACCACCAACGGCAGCCAGTTGAAGCGCTTTGCTTCCGATCTCAAGAGCGCCGGCGTCGAGCGCATCAACGTCTCCCTCGATACGCTCAAGCCCGACCGCTTCCGCGCCATTACCCGCTGGGGCGATTTCTCCACCGTGATGCAGGGGCTCGACGCCGCCGACGCCGCGGGCCTCAAGGTCAAGATCAATGCCGTCGCGCTCAAGGGCACCAACGAGGACGAGATCGACGATCTCATCCGTTTCGCCCACGGCCGCGGCTACGACCTGACGCTGATCGAGACCATGCCGCTGGGCGAGGTCGACGGCGACAGGCACGACCAATACCTGCCGCTGTCCATCGTGCGTGCGCGCCTGCTTGACCGCTGGACGCTGGAGGACATTCCGCATCGCACCGGTGGCCCGGCCCGCTATGTTCGCATCGCCGAGACCGGTGGCCGTCTCGGGTTCATCACGCCGATGACGCATAACTTCTGCGAGAGCTGCAACCGCGTCCGCCTCACCTGCACAGGGACACTATTCATGTGCCTCGGGCAGGAGGACAGCGTCGACCTGCGCGAGCCGCTGCGCGCCGGCACCAACGACGCTGCCCTGCAAGCGGCCATCGACGAGGCCATGCTGCTGAAGCCGAAAGGCCACGACTTCGTCATCGATCGTCGTGCCGGACGCCCCGCCGTTGCGCGTCACATGAGCGTCACCGGCGGATAGTCTGCTATGCTCCCATTGCCCGTGGGCGGCGGGAGGGGAGCACGTGTCCAAATACGGCTTGGGTCTCGTTCGCGCGGCACGTCTGACGCGGCGTCAGCTTGTCGTCTTCGCGCTCGTCTCCGCCGTTCTCAACGGTATCGTCACAGCTGTTCTCGGCACTTGGCTGGCGCAGACGTACGCAACCCAGCAGAGCCGCCGCAAATCGGTGGAGTCCCTTGCTCACCTCATCTACGAGCGCCGCACGCGCGCCGGCATGGTCGTCTCATCCATGCGCCGCAACGCGCCCATAGACGAGGTGCAGTTCCGCAAGCGCGCCTACGACGAAGCCTATGTCGACTGGAACAAGAATATTCTGCTCAATCTGTTCGTCATCCGCGAGGTCGGGGGCGCCATGAAGTTCGCAGCGCTCGAGCGAATGTTCGAGGACGAGCTGGTGGCTTCAATGGCCGATGTCGACCGCTGTCTGACCAAAGCCTATGACCGCAAACTCGCCGGCGAGGACGTCGTCCCGTTGCTGGACGCGTGCCGAATGACGCAGATGCACCAGTTCATTCTCGATTGCGGTGCGACGTTCACCGACGAGCTTTACAAGCTCACGCGCCTGTCGTTCTCGCCCTTTTCCAATGCGAAGGCCGAACGCAAGCGGCTGGCGGAGATCAACATCAAGGCCAATTGCACGCGGCCCGCCGAGCCACCGCCAGCGCCGGACGCGCCGCTGACAGGAACGCTGCCTTCCACTGCTCGGGCCGCGCCCGCGCCAACAACGGCGCCATCGGCACCGCCGGGGACCGAAATAACCGCTAGCCGAGCAGCTTGCGCACGCTGACGCGCACGTCCTCGAGCGAAAACGGCTTCGACAGCACCGCCACTTGCGTGCTCTTCAGCGCCTTGGCGCGGTCGAGCTGCTCGGCAAAGCCCGACATCAGCAGCACACGCAGGTTCGGCTGCTTCAGCGCGCGCTGCGCCAGCGCGACGCCGTCGAGCAGCGGCATCTCGACGTCGCTCACCAGCACGTCGAACTTCTGCGCGCCCGCCCCTTCGACGCAGTCGAGCGCTTCGCTGCCGTCCTGCGTGACGTGCACGCTGTGACCGTCCGCCTCCAGCGCGCGCCTGACGAGATCGCGAGTCGCCGCGTCGTCGTCGGCAAGCAGTATCCTGGCCATCGACCGCCCCCTTGCTTCTCCTACTGCCGCACGACGCGGCCGACGAACGGCAGCTCGCGATAGCGGTGCGCCACGTCCATACCGTAGCCGACGACGAATTCGTTGGGACACAGGAAGGCGTAGTAGTCGGGCTCGAGATTGACGGCGCGCGGCAACTGCTTGTCGAGCAGCACGCAGGTGCGGATGCTTGCGCACCGCGCGCGGCGATCAGATCCTTGGCGAAAGCGAGCGTGCGGCCGGAATCCAGAACGTCGTCGACGATGAGAACGTTGCGACCACGCACGTCGAGATCCATGTCGCGCAGGATCGAGACCTGGCCGGACGAAATCCTGCGCCTTTCTGTAGCTCGACAAGGTCATGAAATCGACTTCCGGGGCGAGCCGCACCCGGTGCAGCGCGCGGATCAGGTCGGCGGCAAACACGAAGCTGCCCTTCAGGATGGCGACGACGAGCAGATTCTCGAGCCTCGCCCCGGCGATTTCATGGGCCAGCTCGTTGAGACGCTCGGCGATGGCCTCCGGGGTGAAGATGACCTCGAGCTCGGGGTCTACTGTCGTCGTCGCGTCGTTCATGACCACTGTTCCAAACCGCTTCCGTCGCATGTCAGGGGAGGATAGCAGGACATTGCATCCCCGCGGCAATCCCGCCATAACGTGATTAGCTCGTATGCACGGCCGTCTGCACACGAACCCGCCACATTCGTACCCGATTGATCGCCGGTTCCTGCGTATTTCGTGACCTTGGGAGCCTGCCGCCTCATGCTGCAACCCGCTGGCTGAAACCTGTGATTCGTCTGTCGAACATCGCGCTCGCCTACGAGCAGGGGCCGGACATTCTGTCGGACGTGAACTTCCATCTGCGTCCGGGCTCGTTCCACTTCCTCACCGGACCGTCGGGTGCCGGCAAGACGTCGCTGCTGCGCCTTCTCTTCATGTCGCGCCACCCGACGCGTGGGCAGATCCAGCTGTTCAATCAGGACGTCAGCCGCATCTCCACCTCGAAGCGCGCGCAACTGCGCCGCCGCATCGGCATCGTGTTCCAGGATTTCCGCCTCCTCGACCATCTGACCACCTGGGAGAACGTGGCGCTGCCGTTGCGCGTCGTCGGCAAGCGGCTCGCCGACTACCGCGAGGATGTCACCGATTTATTGCAGTGGGTCGGTCTCGGCGACCGTATGCATGCCTATCCGTCCATTCTCTCGGGCGGAGAGAAGCAGCGCGCCGCCATCGCCCGCGCCGTCATCGGCAAGCCGGAGCTGCTGCTCGCCGACGAGCCGACCGGAAACGTCGACCCGCAGATGGCGCGCCGCCTGTTGCGTCTCTTCATCGAGCTCAATCGCCTCGGCACCTCGGTGCTGATCGCGACCCATGACCATCAACTGATGCGGCAGTTCAAGGCGCCGCGGCTGGAGCTGCACGACGGTCATGTCCGGATCGTATGACAGGCCGCCAGGCCGCCGAGATCAGACGACGTCGCAGACGGCGACCAACTTCGATCTCTACGACACGGTGCTGACGGGACCGTCGGGACCAGATCAGAGCTATGCGTACGAGTCCGCCGACGATCGACGTGCAGGACGATCCGCCTCCGGTGCGCAAGTTCGCGCCCTCGCGCAATCGCAAGCCGAAGAACGAGCCGTCGAGCACTCCGGTCGTGCCGCCCGATTCGGTCACCGGCCGTTCGCTGACCCTCGTCATCTCCATCATGTGCTTCCTCGCCTGCCTGACGGCGGGCGCCGTCTACATGATCAACGAGTCCGCCAACGCCTGGCTGAAGGACATCGCCAGCGAGGTCACGGCCCAGATCGAGCCGCGCGACGGCATGGATGTCGACAAGACCGTGCGCGACGCCGAGACCTTCCTGCGCAACGCCAAGGGCATCTCCCGCGCCAACGCCCTCAGCCTCGAGGATTCCTCGAAGCTGCTCGAGCCGTGGCTCGGCCAGTCCGACGTGCTCGCCGCGCTTCCCGTCCCGCGCCTCATCGCCATCGAGATCGACCGCGACGCGCCGCCCGACATCGAGGCGCTGCGGGCCGAGTTGACGAAGCAGTTCCCCTCCGCTTCGCTCGACGACCACCGCCGCTGGCAGCAGCAGATCCGCACCGTCACCCGCTCGTTTGCGCTCGGCGGCCTCGGCATCCTCCTGCTCGTTGGCGCCGCGACCACGGCGATCATCGTCTCGGCCACGCGCTCCGCTCTCGCCTCCAACCGCGAGATCGTCGAGGTGCTGCATTTCGTCGGCGCCACCGACCGCTACATCGCCCGCGAGTTCGAGCGTCACTTCCTGCGCCTCGGCATTCGCGCCGGCCTCGTCGGCGCCGTGTGCGCCATGGTCGTCTTTCTCGGCATGCCGACGGTCATGCAGATGCTCGGCGGCGGCGCCTCGACGACGTCCGAGATGCACCGGCTGATCGGCACCAGCGGCCTCGACGCCGCCGGCTACCTGCTGCTGGGGGCCGTCGTCGTAACGATTTCGGCGTTGTGCATGCTGACGTCCCGATTCGGCGTGTTCCGTATCCTGAATTCCAAGCCGTAGGCACTGCGCTAGCGCAGCATGAGTTGCCGGGACACACACTGTTCGCCGGAATTGCGAAGGACCTGTCGCAACCGCTATCAAATCGGCTAGTGTGCGCCGACGCTGGAGCGCGCAAGAGCGTCGGGACCAAGAACGTAGGCAGCAGCTTCCGCGATGAGCAGCTTGCGGCGAGTGATAATCCTTTGGACGGGAGCGATGCTGTCGCTGCTGATCCTCGGCTTTGTCCTGTTCGCCAGCGTCGTCACCCGCCTGCCGGCAGACAATAATCCGCACGCCGACGGCATCGTCGTCCTGACCGGCGAGGGGCGCCGCATCGCCGAGGGCGCCCGCTTGCTCGATGAGGGCCGCGCCCAGCGCATGCTGATCTCCGGCGTCTTCCGCCGCACCGGCAAGAAGGCGCTGCTCGAGATCTCCGGCCTCGCCGAAGACAAGTTCGACTGCTGCGTCGACGTCGGGTACGCGGCCCTCGATACGGCCGGCAATGCCGATGAGACACGCGCCTGGGCCACTTCGCACGGCTACGACAGTCTCATCGTCGTCACGGCCAGCTACCACATGCCGCGCAGCCTGGCCGAGCTGTCGCTGGCGCTGCCAGCGGCGCGGCTCGTGCCCCACCCGGTCGTGCCCAACAACTTCCCGCCGACGCGCTGGTGGCTGCATGCCTCCGTGACGCGCACGCTGATCTCGGAATACTTCAAGTTCCTGCCGACTGCGGCGCATCTGACGGTGGCAAAACTCTTCCGCTCGACGCAGTCGAGCTCGGTTGCCGAGGTGCCGGCCGAGCACTCGGCCGCAGGGATCTTCTGACCGTTGTCCCTGGCGCTCATACGCTCGCTCGTCTTCGCGCTGCTCTTCTACGTCAGCACGGCGGTGTTCGTCGTAGGCGGCTCGTTCCTGCTGTTCGGGCCGCGCCGCTAGGCCATGGCCGGGCTCAAGGCGCACGCGCATCGTCTCCCTCTGGCTGCTGCGCACGATCGTCGGAACGCGCATGGAGGTGCGCGGCCGCGAGAAGCTGCCTAAGCCGCCCTATCTCGTCGCCTCCAAGCATCAATCGGCGTGGGACACCTTCGCGCTGATCCCGATCTTCACCGACCCCGCCCTGGTGATGAAGTGGGAGCTGACGCTCATTCCCGTTCTACGGCTGGTTCTCGCGCAAGTTCGAGCACGTGTTCGTCAAGCGCGACCGCGGCCCGGCGGCGCTGCGCCAGCTGGTGCGCGATGCCCAGGACCGCGCCAAGGCCGGCCGCGAGATCGTGATCTTTCCCGAAGGCACGCGCCGCGCGCCGGGCGCCGAGCCCGACTACAAGCCGGGCGCCGTCGCGCTCTACGAGGGCCTCGGACTGCCGTGCGTGCCGATGGCGCTCAACTCGGGCCTCTACTGGCCGCGGCGCCAGCTCATCCGCTATCCGGGCACGATCGTCGTCGAGATCCTCGATCCGCTGCCCGCCGGGCTGCCGCGCGCCGAGTTCCGCGCCGAGCTGCAGCGGCGCATCGAGACGCCTCCAACCGGCTGATCGTCGAAGCGGCGCGCTCCAGCCGAGCCACCGCCGATTGCCGCCCGAGGTCACTAATCAGCGCTGAACAAGCGTCCGCAACGCGCTGATTTTTAACCGATTAATCTACAAATTTCGCTCTTTGCGCGATTGCATCGGCGCGACGCGCATAACTGCCGCATTTCGCCAACGCTACAAAAGTAAAAGCGCCGCCCGATGGGCGACGCGTTCACTTCCGACATCGCAATAATCAGTCGATTGCGGAAAACTGAACCTAATTCGACAACTACTTTTTCTTGGCAGCCGCCTTAGGCTTTGCTGCAGCTGCTTTCGGCTTCCGCTGAATGACAGCGGTCTTCGCCTTGGCGGAGGCCGGAGCAACGTAGTTACCGGTGGGGCGCGCCTTTCCGGCGGCCTTGGTGGAAGCTTTAGCCATGTCGAACCTCATCGATTTGGATTTCGAGCGTAAGCGTCGCAACCACGCGCAATCTACTGAGCAGCACGAACCCGAAATGTGGTGCTGCGAATGCGGCTGTATCACATTCTATCAATGGTCGAGCGGAGCCATTCAGTGCGCCGCCTGCAAAGTTGTGCAGAACGGCATCGAGGCACCTTCGCTGCCTTCGGGCTGACGCATTTCGACGGCTATCGGCCGGGTTGCACCGCCAAGAACTTACAGAGAACTTAATAGGAACATTTAATTGACTTTGCGCGTCCTCGACCCCATATTCGTGGGCCGAGCAGCAGGACGCGCCGATGCGTGACGACGCCGAATTCTCCGCCCCGATTTCGCGGGAGATCTGGGACCTCAAGTACCGCCTGAAGGACGCGGACGGCGCGCAGGTCGATTCGTCGCTCGACGACACGTTCTGGCGCGTCGCCCGCGCCGCCGCGGCGGCCGAGAAGGGCGGCAAGAAGGCGCGCGAGCAGTGGGCCAAGCGCTTCCACGACGCCATGTGCCGATTTCGGCTTCCTGCCGGCCGGCCGCATCCTCGCCGGCGCCGGCACGGGCCGCTCCGTCACGCTCTTCAACTGCTTCGTGCTCGGGCAAGATCGAGGACGACCTCAGCGCCATCTTCGACGAACGTCAAGGAAGCCGCGCTGACCATGCAGCAGGGCGGCGGCATCGGTCATGACTTCTCGACGCTGCGCCCCAAGGGCGCGCCGCGTCGCCACCATCGGCGCCGACGCCTCGGGCCCGGTCAGCTTCATGGACGTGTGGGACGCGATGTGCCGCACCATCATGTCGGCCGGCAGCCGCCGCGGCGCCATGATGGGCACGCTGCGCTGCGACCATCCCGACATCGAGGCCTTCATCGACGCCAAGTCGGACCCGGCGCGGCTGCGCAATTTCAATCTGTCGGTGCTCGTCACCGACGACTTCCTCGCCGCCGTGCGCGCCGACGCGCCCTGGGATCTGAAGTTCGGCGGCAAGGTCTACCGCACGCTGCCGGCGCGCGCGCTGTGGGAGCGCATCATGCGCGCGACCTACGACTATCGCCGAGCCCGGCGTCGTCTTCATCGACCGCGTCAACGCCCGCAACAACCTCACCTACTGCGAGGAGATCCACGCCACCAATCCTTGCGGCGAGCAGCCGTTGCCGCCGTACGGCGCCTGCCTGCTGGGCTCGATCAATCTGGCGCGGCTCGTCGAGCAGCCGTTCACCGCCGGCGCCACTCTCGACCGCGCCAAGCTCGAAGAGCGGGTGACGGTCGCCGTGCGCTTCCTCGACAACGTCATCGACGTCTCGAACTATCCGCTGGAGGCGCAGCGCCAGGAGGCGCAGGCCAAGCGGCGCATCGGCCTCGGCGTCACCGGCCTCGCCGACGCGCTGATCTTCGCCGGCGTGCGCTACGGCACGCCGGAGGCGGCGCAGGCTCGCCGGCAGCTGGATGGCGACCATCCAGAACGCCGCCTACGTCGCCAGCGCCGAGCTCGCCGCCGAGAAGGGCGCCTTTCCGCTGTACGACGCCAAGCGCTTCCTCGCCAGCCCCAACGTGGCGCGCCTCGACGCGCCGGTGCGCGAGGCGATCCGCCGTCACGGCATCCGCAACGGCTGCCTCACCTCGATCGCGCCGACCGGAACCATCTCGCTGCTCGCCGGCAACGTGTCGAGCGGCATCGAGCCGGTGTTCGACTACCGCTACTCGCGCCGCCTGCTCGGCCCGCGACGGCACGACGCACGAGGAGACGGTCGAGGACTACGCGCACGCGCTGTTCCGCCGCCAGTTCGGCGCCGACGGCGCCGCTGCCCGAGACGTTCGTGCGCGCCGGCGATCTGACCCCGGCCGAGCATCTCGCCATGCAGGCGGCGCTGCAGCCGCACGTCGACAGCTCCATCTCCAAGACCATCAACTGCCCGGAGGACATCTCCTTCGAGGCCTTCAAGGACGTCTACCTCGAGGCCCACGCGCTCGGCCTCAAGGGTTGCACCACCTACCGGCCGAACCCCGTCACCGGAGCGCGTGCTGGCTGCGCCGTCGCCGAGCCCGGCAAGGCACCGCCGGCCAAGGCCGCGCAAGCCGGCCCTTGCCGAGGTCGTGCCCGCCTCGCGAGCGCGCCGGGGTCGTCTACATGGCGCCGCCGCTCGAGCGCGAGGGCGTGCTCGCCGGCTACACCTACAAGCTCAAGTGGCCGGGCAGCGACCACGCCATCTACGTCACCATCAACGACATCGAGCAGAATGTTCATGCCGGAGGCGTGACTTCGAAACGACGGCGCCCGTTCGAGATCTTCATCAACACGCGCAACCTCGAGCACTACGCCTGGACGGTGGCGCTGACGCGCATGATCAGCGCCGTCTTCCGCCGCGGCGGCGACGTCACCTTCGTCGCCGACGAGCTGAAAGGCCGTCTTCGACCCGCAGGGCGGCCACTGGGTGGCGGGCCGCTACGTGCCGAGCCTGCTCGCCGCCATCGGCGAGGTCATCGAGACGCACATGCGGCGCATCGGCTTCCTGCAGGCAGACGAGACGCTGCCCGTTGACCAAGCTGCAGCGGCAGGAAGACGCGGCGGCGCAGTCCGGCGGCGCCGGTCAGACGCCCCGCGCGCATTAAGCTTTGTCCACGTTGCTCGTCGGCCGACTACGTGCAGCGCGAAGGTTGCTGGGTGTGCGACGCCTGCGGCTTTTCCCGCTGCGGCTGAGGCATTAGCGCGTCGGTGCCGTTGGTGTTTTTCGTGCGTGTTGAGACTTCGCAACAGCTCGCAACGTTGCGTTCACTCTGCCCAAAAATCACTGACATGGAGCCACAATTCGGCTCGAAACCAGGGGCATCGTTAAGCAATGAACCATAGGCTGGCACGAAAGAAGAAAAGCGTCGAACAGAGCGTGGGCCGCAAGGCCGCCAAGGGATCTGCAGTAATGGTTGCGCGTATCATTGAGCTCGCCGTGTACCGGGCGCAGCGTACACTCGCCCAAGAAGAGCAGGCCGAGCGTACGGCCCGAGCGAACGAAACGACCCGCTTCCACTTCTGGACCGGCGCTTCCGGCAAGCGCTACGTCCACAGCGTCTACGACCTGCTCGATTGCCCGCCCATGCCGGCCGTCAACTACGTGCTGGTGCGCCGCACCGCCAACGGCCGCGCCGAGGCGCTGTCGATCGGCCGCGTCAGCCACGGCGCTCCCTCGCTCAATCTCGCCGAGATCCGCCAGCGTGGCGCCGAGCTCGGCGCCGACGAGGTGCACGTGCACATGCTCGCCGACAACGCCAAGCTCGGCAAGCTCGTCGAGTTCGATCTGCGCACCGGCCAGGTCGAGGCCGACTTCGCACGCTTGGCCGGCAGCAGCGCCAACTAGCTCTCGCGCCGCCACCTCGCCCTCGACTCCCTGCGGCTCAATCCTTGCGCGTGCTCAGCACCGTGCGATAGCAGAATCGCCGCGCGTCCTCGGCCTTCAGCCGCCGCGCCCGCGCCGGACGCCTTCCGAACACCCTCACCATCGCCGCCGCGCTCGCCCGCGCATGCCCGTTGTCGTCGCCGCGCGCCGCGTAGCGTGCCGACCAGTCGCCAGCAGCCGCTCCAGCTCTCGCTCGCGAATGCCGAGCTGATTGAGATGCGCCAGCGTGCTCGCCAGATAGTCGATGTTGTTGCCCGAACGGCCGGCGCCGCCGCGGATGAAGTGCGCCTGCTCGGCGAGCGCCAGCTGTGCCGGCGTAGCTCGGATGCGCACGCTCGACGAGGAACGTCAGCGCCATCACCTCGGGGTGCTCGCCGGACAGCAGCGTCACCGGCACCAGCGCCTCGCGATAGACGCTCGCCACCTGCTCGCGCTCGCGCAGATAGCGCAGCGTCTCGCGCGCGTTGGCGGCGGAGACGCGAAACGCGAGCCCCTCGCAGACGCCGCCGCGATCCAGCCCCAGCACGAGCCCGGGACGGCGCGCGGAGCCGCGATGAAAGCGCGAGTAGATGCAGAAGCTGCGGCGCCAGCCGACGAGACGCGCATGCACGACTTCCTCGGCTGGCGAAGCCGGGCCGCCACATCAGCGAGCCGTAGGCGAAGATCCAGAGGTCGTGCGTGTCCGCCATCGCTATTTGCGCGTGCCGCTTCCTTTCGCCGGAGCGTCCGGCTGCGCGGCGCGGCGTACGGCCGAAGTCGGGCGCCGACGTGTCCTGACCGGCCGCGATGATGCCGCGGCGAACGGCGCGCGCCTCGGCGAAGCGCCGGAACAGCGTGTCGCCGTCGGCGCCTTCGATGGCGCTCCGCAGCTCCGGCAGGTCATCGGAGAAGCGGCGCAGCATCTCCATCACCGCTTCCTTGTTGTTGAGGAACACGTCGCGCCACATGGTCGGGTCGGACGCGGCGATGCGCGTGAAATCGCGGAAGCCGCCGGCCGAGAACTTGATGACCTCGTTCTCGGTCACGCGTTCCAGGTGCTCGGCCGTGTTGACGATGTTGTAGGCGATGAGGTGCGGCAGGTGGCTGGTGATGGCCAGCACCATGTCGTGATGCGGCGCGCTCATGATCTCGACCTTGGCGCCGAGCGCCACCCAGAACGCCTTCAGCTTCTCGACCGCCGCGGCATCGGTGCCGCGGCTCCGGCGTCAGGATGGTCCAGCGTCCGTCGAACAGCTCGGCGAAGCCCGCCTCGGGACCCGACTGCTCGGTGCCGGCGATCGGATGGCCCGGCACGAAGTGCACGCCCTTGCGGCACGTGCGGAGCCATGTCGCGCACGACCGCCGCCTTCACCGAGCCGACGTCGGTGAGGATGGCGCCCGGGCGCAGATGCGGGGCGATCTCCGCCGCCAGCGGCCCGCAGGCGCCGACCGGCACGCTGAGGATGACGAGATCGGCGCCCTGCGCCGCCTCCGCCGCGCGTGTCGTAGCCCTTGTGGATGAGGCCGAGCTTCAGCGCCGTATCGAGCGTCGCCTTGGTGCGCGCGCTGCCGACGATCTCCTTGGCGAGCCCGTTGCGGCGCATGGCGTGGCTGATCGACGAGCCGATCAGGCCGATGCCGATCAGCGCCACGCGCTCGAACATCGGCTTGCTCATGCGCGGCCGCCCCCCGACGAAATCGGCGAGCGCGGCGACGACGGCCTTGTTGTCGGCCTCGGTGCCGATGGTCATGCGCAGGCAGTCGGGCAGGCCGTAGCCGCCGACCTTGCGCACGATGATGCCGCGCGCCTTGAGGAACTCGTCGGCCGCCTCGGCGCCCTTTGCCTCGCCCTTGGCGAAGTGCACGAGGATGAAGTTGGCGACGCTCGGCGTCACCGTGAGCCCGAGCTTGCCGATCTCCGCCGCCAGCCACGGCATCCACTGCTCGTTGTGCGCGACCGAGGCTTCCTCGTGCGCCTTGTCGGCGATCGCCGCGGCGCCGGCCGCCATCGCCGGCACCGACACGTTGAACGGTCCGCGAATGCGGTTCAGCACGTCGGCCACGGCCTCCGGGCAATAGGCCCAGCCGAGGCGCAGCCCGGCGAGCCCGTGGATCTTGGAGAACGTGCGCGTCATCACCGTGTTCTGCGTCGTCGCGACGAGCTCGATGCCGGCCTCGTAGTCGTTGCGCTTCACGTACTCGGCGTAGGCGGCGTCGAGCACCAGCAGCACGTTCGCCGGCAAGCTGCGCGCGCAGCGACCGGACCTCGTCGAAGGAGATGTAGGTCCCCGTCGGATTGTTCGGGTTGGCGAGGAACACGACCTTGGTGCGCTCCGTCACGCGCGCGAGGATCTCATCGATGTCGGTGCGCAAATTGGTCTCCGGCGCGACGACCGGCGTCGCGCCGTTGGCCAGCACGATGATGCGATAGAGGAGGAAGCCGTGCTCGGTGAAGATCGCCTCGTCGCCGGCGCCGAGGTAGGCGTGCGCCAGCATCGTCAGGATCTCGTCGGAGCCGGCGCCGCAAACGATGCGCGTCGGGTTCAGCCCGTAGCGCGCCGCGATCGCCGCGCGCAGCAGAGTTGCCGATCCATCGGGATAGCGCTCCAGCGCGCCGGCGACGTCCTTGAAGGCGGCGATCGCCTTCGGGCTCGGCCCCAGCGGCGTCTCGTTGGACGACAGCTTGATCGGCTTGATCCCGGCGGGAAGCTTGCTCTCGCCCGGCACGTACGCGTCGATTTCCAGAATGCCCGGCTTGGGCTGGGGGATGGCGGTAGCCATAAGTGCGGTCCGGATTGCTTAAGGCCTGGGGTTTCCCAGGCGCGGCAAGTGATACAGACGCCGGCACGGGAAGGCAAAGGCTTGAACGTGCAAAGCAAGCCAGTAACCGGGTCGTGTGCGAGCCACCACTTGACGGCGCCGGGCCCGTACCGATATTCCCTTGCGGACGTCGTGGTGATTTGGCCGGCCGGCTTGCAACCACGTTAAATAAGTCGCTAAAAAGGGCCGCGCGCACCCGGTTAGTGGATGAGCGGCCTGAGGGCCTGCAATCCGGCCGGGTTTTTGTTTGCCCTCGCATCGTGCGCGGGCAGGGAGCGCGCATCAGCGATGGCAGTGCATCCGACCGTGGCGGACGTCGAAGCTGACGGAGGACCGAACCTCCGCCTTGCCGAGGCGAACAATCCCTCGAGCAAGGTATTGCACCTGCCCGAGAGCGAGCCGCTGCGGCTCGCCTGCGACCAGCTGCTGGCGCCGATCTCCATCGCCTACGAGACCTACGGCACGCTCAACGCCGACAAGTCGAACGCCATCCTCATCTGCCATGCGCTGACGGGCGACCAGTACGTCGCCAGCGAGCATCCCGTGACCAAGAAGCCGGGCTGGTGGTCGACGATGGTCGGCCCCGGCAAGCCGATCGACACCGACCGCTTCTTCGTCATCTGCCCCAACATCCTCGGCGGCTGCATGGGCTCGACCGGCCCGGCCTCGATCGACCCGCAGACCGGCAAGCCGTACGGCCTCGAATTTCCCGGTCATCACCATCGGCGACATGGTGAATGCGCAGGTGCGCCTGATCGACCATCTCGGCATCGACCAGCTGTTCTGCGTCATCGGCGGCTCGATGGGCGGCATGCAGGTGCTGGAGTGGGCGGCGCGCCATACCGAGCGCGTGTTCTCCGCCGTGCCGATCGCCACGGCCGCCTGGCATTCCTCGCAGAACATCGCCTTCCACGAGGTCGGCCGCCAGGCCGTGATGGCCGATCCCGACTGGTGCGGCGGCGACTATCATTCGTTCGGCAAGGTGCCGCGCAACGGCCTCGTCCGTGGCGCGCATGGCCGCGCACATCACCTACCTGTCGGAAGACGCGCTGCACCGGAAGTTCGGCCGCAATCTGCAGGAGCGCTCGCAAGGTCACGTTCTCGTTCAACGCCGACTTCCAGGTGGAGAGCTACCTGCGCCACCAGGGCTCGACGTTCGTCGACCGCTTCGACGCCAACAGCTATCTCTACATCACGCGGGCGATGGACTATTTCGACCTCGCCGCCGAGCGCGGCGACGTGCTCGCCAACGCCTTCCGCGGGACCAAGACGCGCTTCTGCGTCGTCTCGTTCACCAGCGACTGGCTCTATCCGACGCGCGAGAGCCGCGAGATCGTGCACGCGCTCAACGCGGTCGCCGCCAACGTCTCCTTCGTCGAGATCGACAGCAACAACGGCCACGACGCCTTCCTGCTCGAGGAGCCGGAGTTCTTCGCCACCATGCGCGGCTTCCTCAGCGCGGCCGGCGTCAAGCGCGGGCTCAAGGTGTAAGGCGCGGCCGATGCAGAAGATCGTTCCCCAAGGCCCGCGGCGCGCACCGCGTCGACCACCTGCTCATCGCCGAGATGGTCGAGCCGGGGTCGCGCGTGCTCGACGTCGGCTGCGGCGACGGCGCGCTGCTGCAGCTTCTGACCGAGACCAAGTCGATCGACGGGCGCGGCGTCGAGCTGTCGCGCGAGCGCGTCAATGCCTGCGTGATGCGCGGTCTGTCGGTGATCCAGGGCGACGCCGACCGCGACCTCGCCGACTATCCCGATCAGGCCTTCGACTACGCCATCCTCAGCCTGACGATCCAGGCGACGCGCTTTCCCAAGACGGTGCTCGAGAACCTGCTGCGCATCGGCCGCCGCGCCATCGTCTCGTTCCCGAACTTCGGTCACTGGCGCATCCGCACCGAGCTTTTGTTCTCCGGGCGCATGCCGCAGACCCGCAATCTGCCGGAGCCCTGGTACACCAGCCCCGACGCGCACCTGTGCACCATCAGGGATTTCGCCGATCTCGTCGCCCTGGTCGATGCCAAGGTCGAGGAGGCGGTGGCGTTCAACACCTCCGGGCAGCGGCTGCCGATCCGGCACTCCATCGCGCTGCAGAACCTTCTTGGCGAGAAAGCCGTGTTCCTGCTGCGCAAGCAGGTCGCCGCCTAGGGCCGCGTTACTGCGCGGTTTCGCCGTACCTCAGTGTTTCCGGCGATTTCTTGACACCCCCAGGGGCCGTCACTATGGTGCGCCGCGTTGATAAAACCCGCCGTCAAGGTAGCTTCGAACCCGCAATCGGGCCGGTAGAAAGCCATGTCATCCGAAGGGAAGGGCCCCGGCCCGGGACGTGGCGAAATCAGCCCCGAGCAGGCCGAAGCATTTCGCAGACGCTCCGATGCGATTGGCAAGCGGCTCGATCAGGTAAAGGCGCGGCGCGCCCCAACCCAATCGGTCGATGCGCGTGCTCGCGGCGAGGCGTTCGCCCGGGCCTTTCGCTTCGTCGGCGAGCTTCTGGTCGGCGTCGGCGTGGGCGGTTTTATCGGTTGGCTTCTGGACCGGCAATTCGGCACGCGGCCGTGGTTGCTGGTCTTGTTTGTCATCATGGGATTTGTCGCCGGACTTATGAACGTGGTCCGGGCGGCACAGAAAGCGCAAGCCGACATGGCCGCGTCGCTGGCTGCGACGCCGTCCGTTGCGGACGATGACGAAGACGACAGGTAGGGGATTAGACCTTGGCTGCTGAAGGCGCGAATGGGGCGGCACACCACAGCCCCATGGAACAGTTCGAGATCAAGCGGCTCATCCCGATCGATCTGTTCGGGGTCGACGCCTCGTTCACCAACTCGTCCCTGTTCATGGTGATCGCGGTCGGGCTGATCACCGCCTTCCTGATCTTCGCCATGGGCCGCCGCCAGCTCGTACCGGGGCGCCTGCAGTCGATGGCCGAGCTCAGCTACGAGTACATCGCCAATATGGTGCGCGAGAACCTGGGCGAGGAAGGCATGAAGTACTTCCCCTGGGTGTTCACCATCTTCATGTTCATCCTGACGCTCAATCTGCTGGGCATGATCCCGCACTCGTTCACGGTGACGAGCCACATCATCGTGACCTTCGCCTTTGCCGCCATGGTGTGGATCGTCGTCACCATCATCGGCTTCGTGAAGCATGGGGCAGGCTTCCTGCGCCTGTTCGTGCCGTCCGGCGTGCCGTGGTGGCTGCTGCCGATCATCGTGCCGATCGAGCTCATCTCCTATTTCATCCGCCCCATCAGCCATTCAGTGCGTCTGTTCGCCAACATGATGGCCGGACACACGATGCTGAAGGTGTTCGCCGGTTTCGTCGTCGGCCTCGGCGTGCTCGGCGGCTGGGCGCCCTTCGCCTTCGTCGTGGCCTTCACCGGCCTGGAGGTCGTGGTGGCCTTCCTGCAGGCACTCATCTTCACGGTGCTGACCTGCATCTATCTCAACGATGCGCTTCACATGCATCACTAGCAGAGCGTGACGAAGCGATCGCCTGAACCAGATAATACGCATCCCAACAAGGAGACACGACGATGGAATTGGAAGCTGCAAAGATGATCGGCGCCGGCCTTGCCTGCAGCGCTCTGATCGGCGCCGGTATCGGCATCGGCAATATTTTCGGCAACTACGTTTCGGGCGCCCTGCGCAATCCGTCTGCTGCCCCGGCCCAGTTCACCAACGTTCTGATCGGCTTCGCGCTTGCCGAAGCGACCGGCCTGTTCGGCCTGCTCATCGCGCTGATCATCCTGTTCGGTTGATCGGCAACGAGCTGGCCCGGTAGGAGGTGACCATGATTGCAGCCATCCCGGCGTTCGTCGTGGCGGCAGCAGCCGCAGCGACGGACGAGAAAAAGTCGGGGCTGCCGCAGCTCAATCCGGCCGACTTCTCGCCCCAGCTCATCTGGTTGGCGCTGACCTTCGTCGTTCTCTACTTGATCCTCGCCCGCGTGGCCCTGCCGCGCATCGGCGAGGTTCTCGACGAGCGGCGCGATCGCGTGCAGCGCGACCTCGACGCCGCCGAGCGTTTCAAGACCGACACGGATGCGGCGCTCGCCGCCTACGAGAAGGCATTGAGCGACGCGCACGGGAAGGCGTCGTCGATGGCCAAGGATATGCGCGACAAGCTCGCCGCAGAGTCCAACAAGGAGCGCGCGCAGGTCGAAGGCGAGCTTGCCGCGAAGCTTGCCGAGGCCGAGGGGCGCATTGCCAACACCAAAGCCAAGGCGCTGCAGAGCGTCAACGACATCGCCGCCGAGACGGCCAGCGCGGTCGTCGGCAAATTGCTCGGCGAGGAGGTCAGCCCCGCCGAGGTCAAGAAGGTGCTGCAGCCCGCGGCCGAGTGAGGACATCGATGCTTTTTGATCCGGCCGATCCAGTTTTTTGGGTGATGATCGCGTTCTTCGTGTTCATCGGCGCCCTCGTCTATTACCGGGTGCCCGGGATGATCGGGAAGGCGCTCGACGCTCGCGCCGATGCGATCCGCAAGGAACTGGACGAGGCACGCCGCCTGCGCGATGAGGCGCAGGCGCTTCTCGCCGACTACCAGCGCAAGAGCCGCGAAGCCGAGAACGAGGCGAAGGAAATCCTCGAGCAAGCCAAGCGCGAGGCGGAAGCGCTGACCGCGCAGACGCGCCAGGCGCTGGCGGAAACGGTCGAGCGCCGCACCAAGTCGGCCGAGGAAAAGATCGCTCGCGCCGAAGCGCAGGCCATCGCCGAGGTGCGCTCCTCGGCCGTCGACAACGCCATCGCAGCGGCGGAGAAGATCCTCAAGTCGCGCGCTTCGTCGGCAGAGACGGCCGCCAAGCTGGTCGAGCAAGGCATTCGCGACCTCGGCGGCAAGCTGAACTGAGACGGCTAGCGCCGACACGGCAACGCCCCGACGGACCAGCTGCCAACGTCGTCCGTGCAGTGACCGCAAGCCGGAGCATGACTCCTGGCATGACGCCGATGATCGCGGCGATATCTGCACTGCAAGCTGCTAGCCGGCGCCCTTGGGCCTTCTGGTCGAAGCCGACGAACACCTCGAACTCGCCCGGACGCGTACCCTCGGGAATGTCGAAGGTCACCGTGCGCACGGTGGAGAAGTAGCCGATCGGGTTGTCGACGGCGACGGTCGTGTCGACGCTCACCGTGTCGCTCGTCACCTTGGCACGCTTGGCATCGGTGACGGTCACGTTGATCGGCAAGCGAACACTGCCGGCATGCCCGCGCGGCCCGAGCAGCACGCGACCCGAGAAGCCGTAGCGCACCGTCACGCGGCCGGGCTCGATCTGGCACTCGCGCGCCGTCTTGGTGATCTCGCCGCGATGCATGATGGCGAGGCCATCTCCGGCGCGCCCGTCCTCGTAGATCGTCAGATGGCCGCCGTGCGGCGACACGCTGAGGCGCGGACAACCGTGGGCGACCTCGCCGACGGAAGCGCTCGATGAGCCGGAATCCTGTTTGGCCGCGGAGAGCAGCTGCTCCTCGTTGACGGCAGGCGGCGGTGGAGCTTTGCGACGAGGAGCTGCCGAAAACGCTGGAGCCGAGGCCGGAGGTGATCGACGACAAGCCGCAGCCGGACGTGACCATGGTTAACAGGCCACAGGCGCACACACATGCGGTCGCGCGCACAGCTCTTGTCGCGGCATGCCTCATCGCGCCCCGGCCCGACCCCTCGTTGGCCTCTTCAGTGCCGCAGGCGCCCAAACCCCTAGGCCGGCAGCGGAGGCTTCCTGTATTGTTCGTGGCCAAGCCTAGCACCCCCAACGAACCCCGACCAAGCGCATTGCGTCGCAAAACGTTTGGAGTAGACAGGGAAAGCAATGTCCGTCGCCCCCCCACAAGAGCGCCCTTCCCGGCCGCCCCTCACCGTTTACCTTGCGGCCCCGCGCGGGTTCTGCGCCGGCGTCGACCGGGCCATCCAGATCGTCGAACTGGCTTTGGCCAAATATGGCGCCCCCGTCTACGTGCGCCA
Organism: uncultured Alphaproteobacteria bacterium; assembly: GCA_963795225.1. Taxonomy (GTDB): domain Bacteria; phylum Pseudomonadota; class Alphaproteobacteria; order Rhizobiales; family Hyphomicrobiaceae; genus Hyphomicrobium_A. The sequence continues at coordinate 64,915 of CAWCHB010000009.1, forward strand.
TGAGATTGTTCACAATCGATTTGTCGTCGATTCCCTGAAGGCCAAAGGTGCCGTTTTTGTGGAAGAATTGGACGACATCCCAGAGACCGACCAACCCGTGATCTTTTCGGCACACGGGGTCGCCAAGGCCGTTCCGGCGGCGGCCAAGCCGCGCAACATGTTCGTGCTCGATGCCACCTGCCCGCTGGTCTTCAAGGTGCATATCGAGGCCGCCCGCCACCACGAGGAGGGCCTGCAGATCCTGCTCATCGGCCATGCCGGCCACCCGGAGGTCGTCGGCACCATGGGCCAGCTTCCCGATGGGGCCGTCACGCTGATCGAGACGGCCGCCGATGCCTACGCTTTCGAGCCGCGCGATTCGAACAAGCTCGCCTTCGTGACGCAGACCACGCTGTCGGTCGACGACACGGCGGCGATCGTCGCGGTGCTGCGCAGCCGCTTCCCGAACATCATCGGCCCGCACAAGGAAGACATCTGCTACGCGACGACCAATCGCCAGGCGGCGGTCAAAGCCATCGCGCCGAAGATCGGTTGCCTGCTCGTCGTCGGCAGCCCGCAGAGCTCCAACTCGCTGCGCCTCGTCGAAGTGGCCGAGCGCGCCGGCTGCTCGCTCGCCCGGCTGATCGAGGGCGCCCGCGAGATCCCCTGGGCCGAGATCGAAGGGCATCGAAGCCGTCGGCGTCACGGCCGGCGCCTCGGCGCCCGAGACGCTGGTCGAGGAGGTCATCGATGCCTTTCGCGCGCGCTTCGACGTGAAGCTCGAGACGGTCACCACGGCGCTCGAGCGCATCGCCTTCAACGTTCCGCGCGAGTTGCGTCCCGCCGCTCCCGTCTCCTGACGCCCGCCTCGAAAGTCCAACAAACATGGCCGTCTACACCGAAGTCAGCGACGAGGAGCTGGCGAGCTTCATCGCCAGCTATGGCCTGGGCGAGCTGCTCTCCTTCAAGGGCATCGCCGAGGGCGTCGAGAACACCAACTACATCGTGCACACGACGAAGGGCCCGTTCATCCTGACGCTGTACGAAAAGCGCGTCGAGCGCGGCGACCTGCCGTTCTACCTCGGACTGATGGAGCACCTCGCCGAGCACGGCGTCACCTGCCCGACGCCGGTGCGCGATCGCCGAAGGGCGCAACCTGCGCCAGCTCGCCGGACGCCCCGCCGCGCTCGTCACCTTTCTCGAAGGGCTTTTGGGTGCGCCGGCCGACGGCCGCCCATTGCGCCGCCGTCGGCCGCGCGCTGGCGCGAGCTGCATCTCGGCGGCGCCGGGTTTCGGCCTGCGCCGCGCCAACGCGCTCGGCCTCTCCGGCTGGCGGCCGCTCTATGATCGCTTCGCCGCCCGCGCCGGCGACATCTCGCCCGACCTCGCGCCGCTGGTCGAGGGCGAGCTGACCTTTCTCGAGGCCAACTGGCCGCAAGGGCTGCCCGAAGGCGTTATCCACGCCGACCTGTTTCCCGACAACGTGTTCTTCCTCGGCGACCGGCTGTAGCGGTCTCATCGACTTCTACTTCGCCTGCAACGACGCGCTGGCCTACGACATCGCCGTCAGCCTCAACGCCTGGTGCTTCGAGAAGGACATGTCGTTCAATATCACCAAGGGGCAGGCCTTCTTGCGCGGCTACGAGGAAGTGCGGCGCCATCACGCCGGCGGAGCGCGCGGCGATGCCGACGCTGGCGCGCGGAGCGGCGCTGCGCTTTCTGCTGACGCGCGCCTACGACTGGCTGAACACGCCGAAGGACGCGCTCGTCAGCCCGAAGAATCCGCTCGAGTACGTGCGCCGGCTGCGCTTTCACCAGGGCGTGCGCTCGATCGCCGAGTACGGCCTGGGCGAGACCGGCAAATGAGCGAGCGCGCAACCGGTCGTCATCTATACGGACGGCGCCTGCTCGGGGAATCCCGGGCCCGGCGGCTGGGGCGCCATCCTCACCTACGGCGACACGTGCAAGGAGATCTCCGGCGGCGAGGCGATGACGACCAACAACCGCATGGAGCTGATGGCGGCGATCTCGGCGCTCGAAGCGCTGAAGCGGCCGAGCCGCGTCGAGCTGCACACCGACAGCGTCTACGTGAAGAACGGCATCACCGCCTGGATCCACGGCTGGAAGAAGAACGGCTGGCGGACCGCCGACAAGAAGCCGGTGAAGAACGCCGAGCTGTGGCAGCGCCTCGACGAGGCGCGGCGCGTCCACGACATCGACTGGCGCTGGGTCAAGGGTCACGCCGGCCACGCCGAGAACGAGCGCGCCGACGAGCTGGCGCGCATGGGCATGGCCGAGTTCAAGCCGGCGCGCAAAAGCGGCGGCTAAAGCCAGCGGTTGCTGAACTAGCCGAGCGAGCGGTCGATCATCGAGCACAGCGTCTCGGCGCTCGACTTGTCGTGCTGGGGCGGCGAGTCCTCGACGTTGAGCACCTTGACCACGCCGTCGTCGACCAGCATGGCGTAGCGCTTGGAGCGCAGGCCGAGGCCGAAGCCGGACAGGTCGATGTCGAGGCCGAGCGCCTTGGCGAAGTCGCCGTTGCCGTCGGCCAGCATGACGATCTTGCCGGCGGCGCCCGTGTCCTTGGCGAACTGCGTCAGCACGAAGATGTCGTTGACGGCCGTGCAGGCGATGGTGTCGATGCCCTTGCCCTTCAGCTCGTCGACGCGCGCGACGAAGCCCGGCATGTGCTGCTGCTGGCAGGTCGGCGTGTAGGCGCCGGGCACGGCGAACAGCGCCACCTTCTTGCCGGCGAAGACATCGGCGGTCGTCTTCTTGGCCGGCCCGTCGGCCGTCATCACCATGAAGCCGGCGTCCGGCAGCTTGTCCCCGACCTTGATCGTCATTGGCTGACCTCGTTTTGCTTGGACTGCATTCCGCTAACGACAAGCGCGCGCGAAGCGTTCGCTCACTGAAGCGGAAAAGTGGCCTCCGACTGGCCCTTGTCCGAGATGAGGTCGCTGTGAGCTGCTGGCCTTTGAGCGCGGCAATGTCCGCATCCTTGGAGAGATCGATCTCGAAGGTCACGCCGCCTTGCCGTCGTCGGCGATCTTCTTCGGCAACGGCACGTAGAGCCCGCCGCGGCGCCTCGACGAACGCATCGGCATGCTCGGCGCCGCCGGGGAACTCCGTCTCCAGCACCAGCCGCGGCTTGTCGCCGGTCGAGTTCGGCGACGACGCGCTTCAGGATCGGATCCGTCTCGCGCCGCGCGTCTTTCGGCGCCGGCACGCGACCCATCGCATCCATCAGCGCCTCGGACGCGACCTCGTTGGCGCCGGGCGCAAGCTCAGCGCGAGTTCCGCCTGCGCCGGTATGCAGATGTCCTTGCACACGCCGTAGTCGAGGCGAGGCGCACATCGATCGGCTTGCTCGCGATCCTTCGGCTTGAGGCGCACGGGAAATATCACGGTACCCTTGTAGCCGATGGTATCGCCGGATTTGTCGGTGAACCGCTTCGGCGCCGGATAGAGCACCTGCGCACTTTCGAGGTTGGCCGACTTCGACCAGTCGAACGAGGGGGCAACGCCGCCGGCTTCGCCGGGATAGCGCCAGTAGGTCTTCCATCCTTCGGGCAATTGCAGCTCGACGCCGGCGATGCCGCCGCCGCCGTCGATCAGGCGCGCGCGCGAGTTGTGGCCTTCGACCCATTCGGATGCAGCCGGTCTCGGCCTTGACGGCCGAGCACGCCAAGCAGCATGCAGCATGGCGCCGCGAGCACCGGCAAGCAGATGAGTTTGCGCATGGGTTTCCGCGAGATCCTTCCGGCAGGCGTCCTGCTCAGCGTTGTAGCGCCTGGCGACGGCGCCGCAAGCGACGACTACCTGAACAAATGATTGCCGTAGCCCTATTTGCAAGCGTCCGGCAGCCTGTCCATGCCGCCAATTGACGACTTCACACGCCGCCAGCCGGCGCGTTAATCTTCGCCGATGAAGATTGCTCGCCCCGGCCCGCGCCGCGCTCCGAAGGCTATCTCGACGGCCAGCTCCTGATTGCCATGCCGGTCATGTCGGATCCGCGCTTTGCGCGCTCCGTCATCTACCTGTGCGCCCATTCGGAAGACGGCGCGATGGGGCTCATCATCAACCAGCGCGCCTCGCACATCTCCTTCCCCGATCTGCTCGAGCGGCTCGGCATCGATCGGCCGACGACCGAGGACGGCGTCGCCGACGACGTCCGCGCACGTGTCGATCCACGTCGGCGGCCCGGTCGAGACCGGGCGCGGCTTCGTGCTGCACAGCGCCGACTATTTCGCCGACGAACTCGACGCTGCCGATCGAGGACGGCGTCTGCCTCACGGCGACGATCGACATCCTCAAGGCCATCGCAGCCGGCAGCGGCCCGAACCGCGCGATCCTCGCGCTCGGCTACGCCGGCTGGTCGCCGGGCCAGCTCGAGAGCGAGATCCAGGCCAACGGCTGGCTCAACTGCCCGGCCGATCCCGATCTGATCTTCGATCCCGATCTCGAGGCGAAGTACGACGCGCGCGCTCGCCAAGATCGGCATCGATCCTTCGCATCTCGTGAGCGACGCCGGCCACGCCTGACGGCGTGCGCCGGCTCAGCCCGAATCTCGCGTGCGGCGTATCGGGCAGCTGACCTGACGCCTGCGCCTGATGCTCGTCGCTCGTCGTCGTCGGGACGCGGCGGCCAGGGCACGCCGGCGAGCTTCGCTAGAGCTCTCGGCCATCGCCGGCGGCAGGCCGGAGAAGTCCGGCGCCGCGGCGCTGCGCCGGCTTGCGCGCCGTGCCGGCGCGCTACCGTTGGAGCCGGCATCGCGGCACGCGGCCGGCGGCGCGGCCTGGGCGGCAGCGGCCGCGCCGTGCGGAGCGCCGCGGCATGTCGGCGGCAGCGGCGCATAAGGCGGCTCCTGCGCAGCGGCTCCGGCGGCGCAGCAGCCTCGTTCTGCAGCGCTGCGAGCAGCGGATTGGGCTCGGAGCGGTTCGCCATGCCCCGGCGGTATGGGCTGCATGGGGTGCTCGCCCAGCGGCGCCATGGGATCGTCGAAGCCGTTGAACGGCGAATGCGTGCCGTTTCCGGCGTGCGCGGGAGGCAGGCGCGAACTCCGGCGCCGGAGCGTAGTGCTCCGGCTGCGGCGGCGGGCTGAATTGGTCCATCAGCGACGGCGGCGGCGGAGCCGGCATCGGACGATGCCCGGCGGCGGCGCGCCATCGCAGCAACGTGATGCTGCGGCCGGCGCCGCGAACTGGCGGTGGCGGCGGTGGCGGCGCAAACTGATGCGTGTGGTGCGGCGAGGCCGAGAACCCGTCGACCTGCTCCGGATGCATCGGCGGATGCTGCTCGCGGTCCGGGCGCGGCAAAGTCCGGCGGCATGGCAGCGGCGGTGGCGGCGGCCTGCATGCCGAGCTCGTCCCGCAGGTCGCTCGTCGTGATGCATCTGCGGCGGCGGCGGAGGCGGCGGCCCGGCTGCGCCGTCGCCATGCCGTTGACTGCGGCGGGCGCCGACGGACGCGGACGCGGCCGCAGCGTGCTGTTCGGCAGCGTGCTGGGCGGCGCCGGCGGGCGCCGTTCGCCGTCGTGCGGCGAGGCGGCGTCGCGCCGTTGGTCTTCGCGGCGATCGCGGCCGGCTTCTTCTCGCGCTGCTTGCCCTTGGCCTTGGCGCGGAAAAGTCCGCGCGGGCGCAGCTTGTGCTCGGCCGTGCGCACCATCTTCAGAAGCTGCAGCACGTCGCGGTCCGACATCGGCTCGCCGTAGTAGAAGCCCTGCGCGTACTGGCAGTTGATCGAGCGCAGGAAGCCGACGTCCTCCGCGCGTCTCGACGCCTTCGGCGACGACGCTCTTGCCGAGCTCGTGGCCGAGCGCCACGATCGAGCGCACGATCGCCGATCCGGCGCCGCCGCTGTCGCCGCTCGCCTGCACCAGCGCGCGATCGATCTTGATGGTGTCGAACGGAAAGCGCTGCAGGTAGGCGAGCGACGAGTAGCCGGTGCCGAAATCGTCGAGCGCCAGCTGCGCGCCGGCGCCGCGCAGCCACTCGAGGATCTCGGTCGCCTGCTCGGGATTCTCCATCACCAGGCTCTCGGTGATCTCGAGGCGCAGCGAGCCCTTCGGCACGATGTTGCGGCCGAGGATGTGGCGGATCTCCTGGATCAGATTCTGGCGGAAGATCTGCCGGCTCGAGATGTTGACGGAGACGAACAGCGGCCGCTCCTCGCGCGGCAGCTCGCGCTGCCAGCGGGCCGCCTCGTGCGCGGCGCGCAGGAGCACGTGCGAGCCGAGCCGCACGATGAGATCGGACTGCTCGGCGATGGGAATGAAATCGTCCGGGCTCATCAGGCCGCGCTTGGGATGCTCCCAGCGCACCAGCGCCTCGAAGCCGGCCAGCTCCTCGGTCGGCAGGTAGATGATCGGCTGATAGAGGACCTTGATCTGGTTCTTCGCGAGCGCCTTGCGCAAGTCGCTCTCCAGCGCGACGCGGTCGTCGCGGTCGGCGCGCATCTCGGGCCGGAAGATCTCGATGCGGTCGGCGCCGCCGCGCTTGGCGCGGTACATGGCGATCTCGGCCTCCTTGTAGAGGTCGAGATGGCTCGGCGTCTCGCCGTCGTAGACGGCGATGCCGATCGAGCCCGGTCAGCACGATCTCCTGGCCGGCGATCTTGATCGGCGCGCGCAGCGAGCGGCGTACGCGCTCGGCGAGCGCCGGCGAGCTCCTGCGGGCTCTGCTCGGTGACGAGCAGGATGGCGAACTGGTCGCCGCCGACGCGCGCCAGCGTGTCGTGCGGCCCGAGATGGCTCTGCAGCCGGCGCGCCACCGTCAGCAGCAGGCTGTCGCCGACGACCAGGCCGAACGAGACGTTGACGCTCTTGAACTTGTCGATGTCGATGAAGATGACGCTCGGCCGCACGCCGCTCTCGGACTTGGCGCGGCTGGCGGCGACGCCGAGCCGATCGAGCACCAGCTCGCGGTTGGGCAAGCCCGGTCAGGCTGTCGTGCACGGCGTCGTGCAGCAGGCGCTCGTGCGCCCGCTTGGCGTCGGTCACGTCGCGAACCAGGCCGACGCAGCGCATGGCGCGGGCATCGGCGTTGGGCACGCTCGCCGCCTCGAGCTCGAACCAGCGATAGCTGTTGTCGGCGTGGCGCATGCGGAAGTCGGTGCGGATGCGCGCCCAGGTGCGCTCCTGCATCGACCACAGCGATCATGCGGAACCGCTCGCGGTCGGCGGGATGCAGGTGCTTGATGAAGTCGTCGACCTTGGTGCGACAGCTCGCCGGCGTTGAGGCCCAGCGAAGCCTCGATGGCCGGGCTGACCTTCGATCTCGTCGCGGCGCGCGTTCCATTCCCACACCGCCGAGCCGGCGCCGTCGACCGCGAGCGCGCGCAACTGCAGCTCGCTCGGCGCGGCGCCGTACAGCGGCTCCAGCGAGCGGAAGGCGAACTGCGTGACGGTGAAGCCGATGAGCATCAGGATGAGCACGAGGCCGGCGACGAGACCCGAGCACGGCGGCGTCGCCGGACAGGCGGCCGGTGAGCACCATCGCCGGCGCCGAAGATCCAGACGAGGAACAGGATCCACGTCGGGATCGAGCGACAGCGCGCGATCCTGCCCGCGCAGCGCGAGGAACAGCGCGAACGCGCCACCGACGCCGCCGATCACCAGGAACGACATGCGCGCGAACGTCGAGGCCAGGCGCGGATCGATGACCGCCACCGCGACGAGCGTCAGCTGGCGCGATGATCCACACCGTGAACAGCATGCGTATGAGGCCGTGCCAGAACGCGATGCGCAGGAACACGAACAGGAAGATGACCAAGCTGGCCGCGACCGCCGATTCGCTCGCCGCTCGATAGACGGCGTTGTCCTCCGGGCGCAGCTGGAACAGCTTATGGAAGAAGCCGAAATCGACGCATAGGTAGGCCAGCACGCACCAGGCGACGAGCGCGGCGCTCGGGAAGATCGCCTTGTGGTTGGCGGCGAAAATCGCCGTCAGGAAGATGGCGAGCAGGCCGGTGAGGCCGAGCATGATGCCGTTGAACAGCAGCCGGTCGCGCGAATAGAGCTCGTAGTCGAGCGGCTTCCACAGATAGAGGCGCGCGAAGCGGTCGGACGAGAGCTCGGCGACGTAGGTGATGGTCTGCCCGGGCTCGATCGTGATGCGGAAAATGTCGGCGCGGTCGCTCTTGATGCGCTCGGGAATGTAGCCCATCGACGGCGTCACCGCCTCGATGCGCTGCGCGTCGAGATCGGGCCAGACGGCGCCCGAGCCGATGACGCTGTAGCGCTCGGCCGTCAGCCAGCGCTCGATCGGCTTGTCGGTCGGATTGGTCAGCGCGAACACGATCCAGTTGGGATTGGTGCCCGGCGTCTTGGCGGTGACCGAGATGCGGCCCGTCATGCCGTCGGCGCCGGGCGCCGTCTCGACCTGCAGGCTGTCGCCGCGCGCGTCGTAGAACTCGCCGAGCGTCGTGATCTCGACGCGGTCCTGATCGGGCTCGATGACGATCGGCTTCAGCGCGAACGCGCGGCCGGGCAGCACGATCAGCAGCGCCACGACGGCCAGCACGAGATACGCGACGGCGCGACGGCTGCAGACGCGCGCGGTGCTCGTATCTCGGGGGCGCCATGTTCATGCCGAGGCGCACCTCCGCGCCGGATCCCGCGCTCCTCGTCGCAGAGCAGCGCGTGCAGCACGTGGTCTTCCCACGCGCCGTTGATCTTCAGATAGCGGCGCGCGAAGCCTTCGCGGCGGAAACCGTTGCGCTCGAGCACGCGGACGGAGGCCGCGTTGGTGGGCATCGTCGCCGCCTCGAGCCGGTGCAGATGCAGCGCGTCGAAGCCGAAGCTCGACGGCCGCGCGCACCGCTTCCGTCATGTAGCCGCGGCGCACGAAAGGCTTGCCGAGCCAGTAGCCGAGCACCGCCGCCTGCGTGACGCCGCGGCGCACGTTCGACAGCGTCAGGCCGCCGAGGAGCTGATCGTCCGCGTCGGAGAAAATGAGAAAGGCGTAGCCGAGATCCTCGCGCGCTTCGCGCTGGTAGTGACGCACGCGGCGGCGAAAGGCGCTGCGCGACAGCTCGTCGCGCTGCCAAACCGGCTCCCACGGCGTCAGGTGATCGCGGCTCATGGCGCGCAGCTCGGCCCAGGGAGCGTAGTCGCCCATCAGCGGCGCGCGCAGCCACACGCCGCGCCCGCGCAGGGTGACGGCGCTGTCGTGCGCGGTAGTGGATCGCAGGAATGCCATCGGCTACTTCCCCCCGAAGCTAGACCCGCATCATACTCGACTGCCCGCTCGGCGAACTTGCGCGAGCGCCGGCCGCGCCGACGACGGCAACCGAAGCGTCGCTCGCCGCCAGCTCGGCCGCGAAGCCGCGCGCATCTTCGCCGTCACCGCGTCGACCTTGTCCATCAGCTCGCCGTTCGCCAGCGACGCGACCATGAGTCAGCACGTGACGCGCCATCTGCTCGGCCCGCGCCGACGAACTTTCCAAGCTCATCAACAGCCCGGCCTTGAGCTGCGCCTTGGAGCGCGCCAGTTCCGTGGCGTCGGGGATCTTCTCCGCCGCACGCTTCAGTTCCGCGCCGATGACGTCGATGAGCTGGCCCATCAGTCCCGTTCCCGTCGCCGCATGGATCGCGAACAACCCCGCATCGCGCAATCCCCACGCGGACGAGTAGATCGCGTAGCAGAGGCCGCGCTTCTCGCGCACCTCCTGAAAAAGTCGGGACGACATGCCCCCGCCGAACAGCCCCGAGAACACCTGGGCCGTGAAGAAGGCATCATCCGTGTACGAGGGACTGGGAAAGCCGATCAGGAGATGGCTTTGCTCGAAAGGCTTCTCCGAAACGCGCACGCCGCCGACATACTTGGCCGGCCGTTCCCCCGTTGTTCGCCGCTCGTCAGTGAGCCCTCCGAATAGGGCTTCAGCGTGGCGGACGACGTTTGCGTGGCGGACGCGCCCGGCGGCAGAAATCACCATGTTTCCAGGGCCATAGCGGCGCCCCAGGAAGCGCCTCAGATCGGCTGGCGGTGAAGCTGCCCACGCTGAACGGCGTGCCGAGGATCGGCCGCCCGACCGGCTGCGTCGGGGAAGGCCGCGTCGTGCAGCAGGTCGTAGCCGATGTCGTCGGGGCTGTCGCGGGTGGCGGCGATCTCCTGCAGGATCACCTGCCGCTCGCCTTCCAGCTCCGGGCGCCCGAAGGCGCGAGTTCTGCAGGATGTCGGCGATGAGGCCGAGCGCGACGCCGTCGTCGCCCTTGAGCACGCGGGCGAAGTAGGCCGTCGTCTCCATGCTGGTCGCGGCATTGAGCTCGCCGCCGACCTCCTCGATCTCCTCGGCGATCTGCTGGGCGCTGCGCCGCGCGCGTGCCCTTGAAGGCCATGTGCTCGAGGAAATGCGAGATGCCGTGCTCGCGGTCGGTCTCGTGGCGCGCGCCGGCGCCGACCCACAGCCCCAGCGACACGGTCTCGAGATGCGCATGTTGTCGGTGACGACCCGCAGGCCGTTCGTGAGCGTCGTCAGCTCGACGGTCATCCGCGGCCCTCCAGGACCGCGCGCGTCAGGGATTCGACGTGCGCCTCCGCGGCGCCGATGTCGTTGTCGATGGTGGTGAAGCGCTCCTTCGCCGTCAGCAGGCCGTCGAGGCGCTCGGGAAGCGGCGGCCGCGCGCCGGTGATCGCCTGCATGGCGTCGGGGAACTTGGCCGGATGGGCGGTCGACAGCACGACCTGCGGCACGCGGCTGTCGTCGAGCTCCTGCTCGGCGGCGACGATGGCGCAGGCCGTATGCGGATCGGCGAGGTAGCCGCACGTCGGCGCTTGCGTGCGCACGATCGCCTGCGGCGACATCGGCCTCGCTGGCGGCGCGCGCGGCGAAGTCGCGTCGCATCGACTTCGCCGAGCGGAGCCGAGATCGAAGCTGCCCGTTTCCTTCAAGGCGCGCATCTTGGCGCGGATCAGCGGCGCGTCGCGGCCCGAGGCCTCGAACAGGTAGCGCTCGAAGTTGGAGGAGATCTGGATGTCCATCGACGGCGACGTAGGTGGCGACGACCTCGCGCATCTCGTAGCGGCCCGTCGTGCAGCGTGCGCGGCAGGATGTCGTTGACGTTCGAGGCGATGACGAGCCTCTCGATCGGCAGCCCCATGCGCTTGGCCACGTAGCCGGCGAAGATGTCGCCGAAGTTGCCGGTCGGCACGACGAACGACACCGGCCGGTGCGGCGCGCCGAGCGCCACCGCCGGCGACGAAGTAGTAGGTCACCTGCGCCGGCGATGCGCGCCCAGTTGATCGAGTTGACGCCGGACAGGTCCACGCGATCGCGGAAGCCGTGATCGTTGAACATGCGCCTTCACCAGCGCCTGGCAGTCGTCGAAGGTGCCGCGCACGGCGATGGCATGCACGTTGGCCTCGGTCGGCGTCGTCATCATGCGCCGCTGCACGTCGGAGACGCGGCCCTCCGGGAAGAGGATGACCACATCGACGCGCCGCGAGCCGCGGAAGGCCTCGATGGCGGCGCCGCCCGTGTCGCCGGACGTGGCGCCGACGATGGTCGCGCGCTGTCCGCGCTCCGCCAGCACGCGATCCATGAGCCGGGCCAGCAGCTGCATCGCCACGTCCTTGAACGCCAGCGTCGGCCCGTGGAACAGCTCGAGGATCCAGCGGTTGGGGCCAATCTGCACCAGCGGCGTCACGGCCGGGTGGCCGAAGCGGGCATAGGCTTCGCTGCGCCATGCGGCGCAGCTCGTCGCGCGAGATCGTCGCCGCCGGTGAACGGGTGGATCACTTCGACGGCCACATCGGCGAACGGCATGCCGGCGAACGAGGCGATGGTCTCCGGCGACAGCGATCGGCCAGGCCTGCGGCACGTAGAGGCCGCCGTCGCGCGCCAGCCCGGCGAGCACGACGTCCTCGAACCCGAGCGGGGGCGCCTCGCCTCTGGTCGAGATGTAGTTCAACCGCGTTGTTCTCCCAGGAAGCGGATTTGCAGTGCACCCTAGTGCCCGGCCGGAGGGCCTACAAGCAAGCGCGGGCGGCAGTTCGCCCCTCCGCACAAGCTTGTTGCGATTAACCCCAACGCATTGGCACGGGACGCCTATTTCGGTCCGGCTGGCGCCAGCGGGTGAGCGGCGAAGGCGGCGAAGACGGCGACGAGCGCCGCGGCGAGGCCGTACCAGGTCAGCGCGTACTCGAGATGCCGGTTCGGCAGCTCGAGGCGGGTGACGCCGCCCTTCGGCCAGCCGCCCGGGCGCCGGCCGGATCGGCCTCGGCGTCGATGACATAGCGGTGCACGCGCGGCGCGTCGGCGCCCAGCGTCGCCGCCATGGCGTCGATGTCGCGCCAGTACCAGATGTTGCGCGCCGGATCGTTGGCCGGGACGAACATCGTCTGCACGTCGGCATGGCGCAGCAGCCCGGTGAACGCTCACGTCGCCGGCAAGCTGCCCGGCGGCGCGCTTGGCGGGATCCTTCAGGTCGTTGGGCACGAAGCCGCGATTGACGAGGACAATGCTGCCGTCGGCGAGGCGCAGCGGCGTGATGACGTGAAAGCCGGGGCCGTATTTGTCGTCCAGGGCGTAGAGGTGGATCTCTGGTCGTTCAGCAGCTGGCCGTCGACCTTGACGCGCGTGTACTCGACATCGCCGCCCAGGCTCGCCCGCTCCTCGGCCAGCGCCAGGGTCACGGGCGCGGCGTGCTGGCGCTCGGCGATGGCGCCGATCAGCCCCTGCTTCCAGTCGAGCCGGCGCATCTGCCAGTTGCCGAGCGCGACGAGGAACGCAAAGCCGGCGAGCGCCGCGAGGCCGGCCACAGCAGGCGCATTTCTCGGATCGTCCGCAGCATGTCAGGCGGCGCTCCGGCAATGCCGGCGTCGAGCACAGGTCAATCACGGGCGATGCGTCCTTCCTCGGCCTTGTTGCGGTACTGCAGGGCGATGAGCATCGCCTTGAGGAAGCGCAGGAGCACGAGGGCGATCAGCGGCGTCAGCCAGGCCCCACAGCACGACGTGCACCCAGACCGGCGGCTCGTAGGTGAACTCGACGTAGAGCGCGAGGCCCAAGATGAGGAAGCCGAGGATGAAGATGGCGAATACCGCCGGCCCGTCGCCGGTATCGATGAAGCGGTAGTCGAGGCCGCAGCGGTCGCACGCCGGGCGCATCTCGAGCACGTTCTTGAACAGCCGGCCCCCGCCGCAGCGCGGGCAGCGCGCGAACGCCGCAGCGTATAGAGGCGAGACGGACTTGTGCTCCGGCACGCGGCGCTCCTCGATGGCGTTGGATCAGACCCCGACAATAGCACGGGGCGGCACGATGGCCGCCCCGGCGTATTCTCGCTGCGACGAAGCGGCCGCTGTCGGCCGCCTGCGTCATATGTCGACGCCCGGCCTCAGTGACCGGCGCCGCCCGGATGCGGCGCCTGCGCCCCACACGTAGATGGCGGCGAACAGGAACAGCCAGACCACGTCGACGAAGTGCCAGTACCAGGCCGCCGCCTCGAAGCCGAAGTGCAGCTTCGGGCGTGAAGGCGCCCTTCAGCGCGCGAATCAGGCAGACGAGCAGGAAGATCGTGCCGATGAGCACGTGCGCGCCGTGGAAGCCCGTCGCCATGAAGAACGTCGAGCCGTAGATGTGGCCGGCGTAGCTGAAGGCGGCGTGCTGTACTCGTAGGCCTGGAAGAACGTGAACGTGGCGCCGAGGATCACGGTGAGGATCAGGCCGATCACCAGGCCGCGGCGATCGTTCTTCAGGAGCGCATGGTGCGCCCAGGTCACCGTCACGCCCGACGTCAGCAGGATGAGCGTGTTGAGCAGCGGGATGCCCCACGGATCGAACGTGTGCTGGAAGATGCCCGGCGTCGGCGCGCCGCTGGCCGGGATCGTCACGCCCGTGCCCTCGACCGGCACCGGCGGCCATTGGCCGCCGAGCAGCTGGTCGCGCACGACCTGGCCGACGACGTTCGTGCTGTTCAGCAGATCATGCACGCTGGCGGGGAACAGGGCGACGTCGAAGTAGGCCCAGAACCAGGCGACGAAGAACATCACCTCCGAGGCGATGAACAGGATCATGCCGTAGCGGAAGTGCAGCTGCACGACCGGCGTGTGGTCGCCGTGCTGCGCCTTCGCGGATGACGTCGCGCCACCAGAAGAAGGCGCTGGCGACGACGCCGGCGACGCCGACGGCGAACACCCATGGACCGGTGATGCCGAACACGCCGGCGCCCTCGCTCATCGAGCGCATCCAGATGACCGCGCCGATCATCATCGATGAAAGCGAAAATCGAAGCGATCACCGGCCAGGGGCTCGGATTTACGAGATGGTAGTCGTGGTGCTTGGCGTGCGTCGCGGCCATTGTCTTGTCTCTCCCGTAGTCCCCGTTGGTGCTCCCGATCCCTCGTCTTTAGGCTGCCGCCCTTGCGGAGCGAGAGCCTTGCCGCTGCGTCTCAGGACCGGTCCTCAGGCGCAGCGCCGGTTATTCAAGTCTTCATCCGCCCTTGCCCGCGCTCGCAGCCGCCGCCTGACCTTCCTTCTTCTTCGGCTCAGCCACCGGATAGAAGGAGTAGGACAGCGTCAGCTCGGACAGGTTCTTGGTCTCCTCGTCGGTGACGAAGGCCGGATCGACGAAGAACGACACCGCCATTTCGATCGATTGTCCCGGCTCCAGCCGCTGCTCGGTGAAGCAGAAGCACTGCACCTTGTTGAAGTGCGAGCCGACGGCGTCGGGCGTGACGTTGAACACGGCCGTGCCGGTCGTCGGCCTGTCCGAGTTGTTGGTGGCCTTGTAGAAGGCGAGCGTGTTCTCGCCGACCTTCACGTCGAGCGAGGACTGCATCGGCTCGAACTTCCACGGCAGCTCGGCGGCCACGTTGGCGTCGAAGTGCACCTTGACCACGCGATCGAGCACGACGTCGGAGGCCTTCTCGGCCTTCTGCGTGGTGCCCTGATAGCCGGTGACCTGGCAGTAGAGGCGGTAGAGCGGCACGGCCGCGAACGACAGCCCGGCCATCGACAGCACCAGAGCGCGCAGACGGCGGCGACGGCGCCGTGCCGCTTGCGGCGCCGGCGGCCTGTGCTCTTGATGCTGGTCGGTCTCGCTCATCGGGTTCTGCGCCTCAGATCGGCCGGTTCATCACGTTGCCGCCGAGGCGGACGATCGTCGCCACGTAGAACAGCGCGACGAGCGCCGCGAGCGCGAGCGCGATGGCGATCGAGCGCATGCGCTGCCGCCGCCGCTGCTCCTTCTCGTCCTCGTTCATTCCGCTCATGACCAACGCCACCGCTCGTTCCTCACGCCATCAGCCGCGTCACGGCATGCTCGCCGAGGATCACCGCAAACAGGAGGAACAGATAGAGGATCGAGAAGGCGAACAGCTGCTTGGCCGCCCGATCGGCCT
Source organism: uncultured Alphaproteobacteria bacterium (assembly GCA_963795225.1). Taxonomy (GTDB): domain Bacteria; phylum Pseudomonadota; class Alphaproteobacteria; order Rhizobiales; family Hyphomicrobiaceae; genus Hyphomicrobium_A. The sequence continues at coordinate 80,234 of CAWCHB010000009.1, forward strand.
CGCGGCCCTCGGTGATCTTGCGCACGCGCCAGGCCAGATAGAGGAAGATGGCGCCGAGCACGCCCGAGCTCACCGCGTAGACGATGCCGGCAAGGCCGATGGCCGACGGCAGCATGGCCAGCGGCACCAGCACCAGCGAGTAGAGCCAGATCTGCCGGCGCGTCTCGGTCGGGCCGGCAGACGACCGGCAGCATCGGCACGCCGACGCGCTCGTAGTCGCGGCAGCGATAGAGCGCCAGCGCCCAGAAGTGCGGCGGCGTCCACACGAAGATGATGAGGAACATCAGCACGCTTTCGATGCTGACGGTGCCGGTGACGGCGGCCCAGCCGATCATCGGCGGGAAGGAGCCGGCGGCGCCGCCGATGACGATGTTCTGCGGCGTCAGCCGCTTCAGCCACATGGTGTAGATGAAGAGGTAGAAGCCGATGGTGATGGCGAGCAGAGCCCCGCCGTCCAGTTGACGAGGACGCCGAGCGTCAGGATCGAGAAGACCGACAGCACGGAGCCGAAGCTCAGCGCTTCGTCCGCGGTCAGGCGGCCGCGCGGAATGGGACGCGCCGCCGTGCGCGCCATGCGCGCGTCGATGTCGGCGTCGTACCACATGTTGAGTGCGCCGGCGGCGCCGGCGCCGATGGCGATGGCGAGCAGCGCGATGACGCCGAGCACGGGATGGATGGTGCCGGGCGCCGCGACCATGCCGGTCAGCGCCGTGAACACGACGAGCGACATGACCCGCGGCTTCAGCAGCTCGATGAAGTCGCCGATGCCCGACCCGGTTACGGGGCCGATCTGGCCGCTGCTGGTCTCTGCGCTCGTCCCTTGCATCTCACTCGACCCTTGGCCTCGCATCGGCCTCCCACATCCAGCTGCGGACGGGAGGACCTGCTCGGCCTTGCCGGATGCTCGATCGGCCGAATGGAGCTGGCGCGATCGGCGATCCGGGATTTCGCCTCTTTCAGTGCAACGGGCGGAACCTCGTGCCCCGCCCGTGTCGTTCGTGCCATATGCCGCGCCTCAGTGGTGATGAGTGGCCTGGATGCGCGGCAGCGTCTCGTAGGAGTGGAAGGTCGGCGGAGACGGCAGCGTCCACTCGAGCGTCGTGGCACCGGCACCCCACGGATTGTCGCCCGCCACGCGGCGGCTCATGAAGGCGACCAGCACACCGATGAGGAACACGATCGTGCCGAGCGCGGTCATGTAGGCGCCGGCCGACGACACGCCGTTCCAGAACGCGAAGGCGTCCGGATAGTCGACGTAGCGGCGCGGCATGCCCGAGAGGCCGAGGAAGTGCTGCGGGAAGAACAGGATGTTGGCGCCGATGAAGGTCAGCCAGAAGTGCACCTTGCCGAGCGCCTCGTTGTACATGTAGCCCGACATCTTCGGGAACCAGTAGTACCAGCCCGCGAAGATGGCGAACACGGCGCCGAGCGACAGCACGTAGTGGAAGTGCGCGACGACGTAGTAGGTGTCGTGCAGGGCGCGGTCGACGCCGGCGTTGGAGAGCATGACGCCCGTCACGCCGCCCACGGTGAACAGGAAGATGAAGCCGAGCGCCCACAGCATGGGCACGCGGAACTGATCGAGCCGCCCCACATGGTGGCGATCCAGGAGAAGATCTTCACGCCCGTCGGCACCGCGATCACCATGGTGGCGAACACGAAGTAGGCCTGCGTGTTCACGCTGATGCCGGCCGCATACATGTGGTGCGCCCACACGATGAAGCCGACGAGGCCGATGGCGACCATGGCGTAGGCCATGCCGAGATAGCCGAACACCGGCTTCTTCGAGAAGGTCGACACGATGTGGCTGATCATGCCGAAGCCGGGCAGGATGAGAATGTAGACCTCGGGGTGACCGAAGAACCAGAACAGATGCTGGTAGAGCAGCGGGTCACCGCCGCCCTGCGGATTGAAGAACGACGTGCCGAAGTTGCGATCGGTCAGCAGCATGGTGATGGCGCCGGCCAGCACGGGCAGCGACAGCAGCAGCAGGAACGCAGTCACCAGCACCGACCACACGAACAGCGGCATCTTGTGCAGGGTCATGCCCGGCGCGCGCATGTTGAAGATGGTGGTGATGAAGTTGATGGCGCCGAGGATCGACGACGCGCCCGCGAGATGCAGCGCGAGGATGGCGAAGTCCATGGCCGGACCGGGATGGCCCGAGGTCGAAAGCGGCGCATAGATCGTCCAGCCGGCACCGACGCCGAGACCGCCCGGCGGTCCTTCGACGAACAGCGACATGAGCAGCAGCGTGAGCGCCGCCGGCAGCAGCCAGAACGAGACGTTGTTCATGCGCGGGAAGGCCATGTCCGGCGCGCCGATCATCAGCGGCACGAACCAGTTGCCGAAGCCGCCGATCATCGCCGGCATCACCATGAAGAACACCATGATGAGGCCGTGGCCCGTGACGAACACGTTGTACATGTGGCCGTCGGCGAAATACTGCAGCCCCGGCTCCTGCAGCTCGAGGCGCATGGCGACCGACAGGGCGCCGCCGATCAGGCCGCTGATGATGGCGAATATCAAGTACATCGTTCCGATGTCCTTGTGATTCGTCGAGAACAGCCAGCGCCCCAGCCCCGTGGGTGTGTGGTCGTGGCTGTCATGCGCCGTGTGTGTCGTGCTTCCCATTGTGCGTTCGCCCTGTCACTCGGTGTTTTGTTGCCGGTCGCCCGGAGCTGTTGTCGGATGCGCCTCGCGCGTGCTCACTTGGCCTGAGCCGGATCGCCCGCCTTGGCGAACTGGCGCACGCCGGCCTGCTCGAGAGCCGCCTGGCGTACGATGCCCTTGGCCTTCTCCAGCAGTTCCTTCTTCTGCTGGTTGAGCTGCTTGCGCTTTTCCTTGTCCTTCTCGGCGCCGGCGGCTTTGCCGATCTCGTTCGCCTGCTTCATGGTGTCGGTCCAGGAGGCGAACACCTCTTCCTTCACGACGCGCACGCCGATCGGCATGAAGGCGTGATCCTTGCCGCACAGCTCCGAGCACTGGCCGTAGAAGATGCCTTCGACGGTCGGCTTGAACCACGTGGAGGTGATGCGCCCGGGAACTGCGTCGACCTTCGAGCCGAAGGAAGGAATGGTCCAGTCGTGGATGACGCCGTCGGGCGCCGCCGTGATCAGCACCGTGACGACCTTGTTGAGCGGAACGATGACCTCGTTGTCGACGGAGAGATTGCGCACCGCCGGCAGGTTTTGGGCCTTGAGCTCCTCGAGGCCGGCTTCATCCAGCATGCGCGTCTCGAACGTGATGTCGAGTTCAGGATAGGCGTGCTCCCAGTACCACGTATAGCCCGTGGCCTTCAGGGTCACGTCGGACTTCGGGTAGCTGTACTGAAGATTGAGGAGGCGGAAGGAGGGAATGGCGATGGCGACGAGGATGAGGATCGGAATGACCGTCCAAGCCACCTCGAGAACCGTGTTGTGCGTCACCGTCGACGGCGTCGGATTGGCGCGCTCGCTGAAGCGGTAGATCACGTAGAGCATCAGCAGCATGACGAAGACGGTGATCGCCACGATGATGATGTTGACGAAGTCGTAGACCCTGTGGATTTCCTCGGCCACCGGCGACGCGGCGCCCTGAAAGCCCATCTCGCCCGGCGACGGCTGGCCCATGCCGGCCCACGCAAACGAAGCTCCGAGCAACAGCATTGCAAATGCTGCGGCAGGTGCCGAGCAAAGCAGTCGTCTCAACATTCATCCGCTCCCAAGTGCTGCTCGGCTCGTTGGCCGAGACCCTCCCCACGACAGGCGCTGTTTTTTGAACAGTTCGCCCGCACAAACCGCGCTGACGCCGAAGCCGCCGAGCGCAGGACGCACGTCCCCAAGTCAACTAAGAGCACAATCGACTTCCGTGCCTCAAGTCAAGCTTAATGCGGCATTTCCACGCGTTGTGGCGTCGCTAAGAATTCGCCTCGCATATGCGTGCAACCTGACGTGCGTCAGGTACAAACTTTGGCCCGATTCCGGGAACACCACGAAGCCTTCGCCTCGCCTTCCCACATTGTGCGCGTCGAGCCCGACGCCAGGCAGATTTCAGGAGCAGCGCGTGCAGAACATTGGATCGCCTGACGGCGAAGTTTGCCGCAGTGCACGCGGCTCGGCGGCGCCCTCCGCGGGATGGGTTACGAAGCAATTCGCCGCGTGCTTGCTGTTGCTGATCGGCGGCAATTCCCGCCGCGGCGCAGGAGGGAACGGTCAAAGGGCAGCACGGCGACTGGCAGATCGTCTGCAAGGATCCGCCGCCCGGCGCCAAGAACGAGGTCTGCGCCCTGGTGCAGAGCGTCACGGCCGAGGACAAGGACAACATCGGCCTCACCGTCTACTTCCAGAAGTTCTCCAACGGCACGCGGGTTTTGCGCGTGTTCGCGCCGCTCGGCATCCTGCTGCCGCCGGGCCTCGGTTTGAAGATCGACGACAAGGATGTGGGGCATGCGCCGTTTTTGCGCTGCCACACGTTCGCGTGCTACGCGCAGGTGGTGGTCGAGGATCCGCTGATCGAGCAGTTGAAGAACGGCAAGACGGCGATCTTCATCATCTTCCAGGCGGAGGAGGCGGGCATCGGCATTCCGATCTCGCTCGCCGGATTCAAGGAAGCCTTGGCTGAGCTGAAATAGCGAGCGCGCCGCGGCTCGGCGACCGGCATGTCCGGCACGAAGGCCGACCAGCCTCGTCCGGGGCGCCGCATGCGCCGCCGGTTGGGAATATCCGCAGTTCGTATCCTTGCGACCTAGGCCGCCTTGCGCTCGCGCGAGCGCCGCCGCTCGGCTGCTCCTTCGCCTCGGGGAAGGCGATGTAGTCGTGCGCGTTGTTGAGCGCCTCGTCGGTGAGCGCCGCAAGGTTCGGCGGCACGCAGGCCGCGAGCGCGTTGGTCACGCGCCCCACGCTCTCCGTGTAGTCCTCGTAGGCGGCGCGCCAGAACTGGGTCTGCACGTTGATCAGATCCTGCGGCGTGCGGCACTGGGCGGCGCTGGCCGGGATCTGCATGTAGGCCTGGGCCCGCCGGTTGGCGAAACCGAGCACTTCGAGCTGCGTGCGCGCCAAGCCCTTCAGGAAGGGGTCATAGGCCTGCCCGAAGGCTTCGAGGCCTCCGAAGTACATCTGAAAAGCGTTGTGTGCAGGGGATTTGCCGTTCGCATGCGAATTCGACGCATGAGCAACCATGGTACGTCCTCCCTAGGTGTGGACGGCCTGATTGCGGCGGGGGAGCCGGGGCTTGGAGGCCGTCTCCGTTGAGGGTTTGAAGCAACCCTACGAATGAAATCTTATCAGTGGAAACGTGCGCAGGATGACAGAAAACGCCTCTATGCACAGACGTTAATCACCGTCGTCGCGGAAACGTTATCGAGCATCAAAGCAATCGGGGACTGCGACGCCACTAAATGATGTTGACTTCAAGTTGTAGATAAGGCCACATATGGTTAATCCACCGTTTAATTTTCTTATAGTTCTTTCTTTGTTCTGCGATCGCGTCATGTTGCCGAGAGATTTCTCCGTTCAACTTCCGGCTAGGGCGATCGCGGTCGCCGCCGCGAGCAATGTGCCTCGCTTGCGGCCCGCCCGCTGCCGATCCCGCCCGCCACGGCTGGCGCGAGGTCTGGGCCGGCGCCGATGTCTCCGGCTCACGTCTGGCTGATTTACTCGGGCACGACCGTTGCCCCGCACAGCGACATCTTCAGCGATGGCCTGCGACTGCGCGTCGCCGGCGGCTACGGCGGCTATACCTACGTCGGCGCAGCGGCGCAGCGAACTCGTCTCGTTCACGGCCGAAACCGCCTTTGGCGAGGCCCTGGTCGGCTATCTGAAGCGCTTCGGCCCGCTGACCGCCAAGGCCTTCGTCGGCGTCGCCGCCATCGAGCACGACGTGCGCCCCTTCGACCCGGAAAATCCCGTGCAGGGACAAGAAGTTGGGCCAAAGCTGGTGGCCGAGTTCTGGCTCAATATGGGCAATGCCGCCTGGTCCTCGCTCGACCTCTCCTGGACCAGCGCGCACCAAACCTCGGCCGCCCGCCTGCGCAGCCGGCTATCGCGTCTTCGGCGACGTCTCCCTCGGCCTGGAAGGCGGCGTCAACGCCAACGATCTCGGCGAGGATGCGCGCGTCGGCCTGTTCGCGCGCTACGCCTGGAATGGCGGCGAGTTCTCGCTGTCCGGCGGCTTCTCCGGCCGCTTCCTGGAGGAGGCGCAGTCGCTCGAGGATCCCTATGCGACCGCCAACCTGCTGACCCAGTTCTGAAGCGTCGCAGCGGCCGCCGAGAGCACGCCGGCTCGCGCAAAGATTCGCCGCGACTTGTCACGCACGGAACAGACGCCATCAACCCGCCACGATAGAGTGCAAACAAAACGGTTGTTCGTTTTGTTTCGTGCCATTACCGGGCACACCTTTAGAAACTCTGTCGGTCAGGCGCCATGCCCAAGCTCAAACCAGCTACCCAGCGCGCTCGTCGCGAGCACATCCTCGACGCCGCCGAGGTCTGCTTTGCGCGCGCCGGCTTTCACCGCACGACCATGCAGGACATCTGCAAGGAGGCGCTGATCAGCCCCGGCGCGCTCTACGTCTACTTCAATTCGAAGGAAGACCTGATCGCCGGCCTCGCCGAGCGCGACCGCTCCGACTTTGCCGAGCGCTTCGCCGACCTGTCGGCAGCGACCGACCTCATGCAGTCGCTGTCGCAGCTCGGCAACCACTACTTCGACGAGGAGCCCGCTCACAAGCGCACCATGTGCCTCGAGATCGGACTTGGAATCGACGCGCAATCCGAAGGTCGGGGAGATCTATCGCTCGGTCGACCGCTACGTGCACGGAGAGCTTCGAGAAGCTGTTCGCCGCGCTGCAGCGGAGGGCCGCATCGCCCCCGACGTCGACATTCCTACGCTCACCAAGCTGTTCTCGGTGATCGGCGACGGCATGTTCATGCGCCGCGCACTCGATCCCAACTTCGACGCCAAGGCGCTCGTCCCGGCCGTCATGGCGCTCATCGGCAAGCTGCTCAACGTCCAGCCGAAACGACTCGACAGAAAAAGACAAGGACGCGGAGCAGACGTCGATGAAGAGATTTTTCCTCATGCTCGTGGTGTTCGGCGTCATCGCTGGCGGCGGGCATATTCCTCGTCCCCGCACTTGGCGCCGCAGCTCATCCCCTACCTGGAGCGGCGACAGCCGTGCCGAGCGTAAACCACGCCGAGCCCAAGGCGAAGAGGCTGCGCTGCCGCCGGCCGTGTCGATCGTCAAGGCGACGCAAGCCGACTTCACCGAAATGGTCACGGTCTCCGGCTCGCTGGTGCCGCGCGATGAGATCCTCGTCGCGCCGGAGGTCGAAGGCTTTCGCGTGCTCGAGCTGAAGGTCGACGAAGGCGACCGCGTGAAGAAGGGCGACGTGCTCGCGATCCTCGTGCAGGAATCGCTCGACGCGCAGCTGGCGCAGAAAGAAGCCATGCTGGCGCGTTGGGAGGCGGCGATCTCGCAGTCGGAAAGCCAGATCGTCGACATGACGGCCAAGCTTGTCGGAGGCACAGCGCGAACTTCGAACGCGCCAAGCCGCTGAAGAATTCCGGCTTTCTCTCGGGCACCACGTTCGACCAGCGCGAGGCCGCGGCCAAGAGCGCCGAGGCGCAACTGGCGGCGGCGCGCGGCGGCCTGAAGCTCGCCCAAGCCGAAAAGGCCCAGGTCGAGGCGCAGCGCCGCGAGCTGTTGTGGAAGCGCACGAATACCGAGGTCAAGGCACCCGCCGACGGTCTCATCAGCCGGCGCACGGCGCGCATCGGCGGCATGGCTGCCGGCGCCGGCGAGCCGATGTTCCGCATCATCGCCCGCAGCGAGGTCGAGCTCGACGCCGAGGTCATCGAGACCGAGCTCGCCAAGGTGACGACCGGCAAGAAGGCGCGCGTCAACGTCGCCGGCGTCGGCGATGTCGAAGGCACGGTGCGCCTCGTTTCGCCGGAAGTCGACAAGCTGACCCGCCTTGGCCGCGTGCGCATCTTCCTCGGCGATGACGCTCGCCTGCGCATCGGTCGTTCGCGCGCGGCGCCATCGAGACGGCGCAGAGCCACGGCATCGGGCGTGCCCTCGTCGGCTGTCGTGTTCGACGCCGGCGGCGCCTTCGTGCAGATCGTGCGCGACGGCCGCGTCGTCCGCCGCGACGTCAAGACCGGATTGATCGCCCGCGGCCTCGTCGAGGTGAAGGAGGGGCTCTCCGAGGGCGATGTCGTCGTCGCCCGCGCCGGCACCTTCCTGCGCGACGGCGACGCCGTGCGCACCGTGGGCCCCGATCCCGAAGATCAGCGAGGCGCAGATAATGCGCCTCAACATCTCGGCCTGGTCGATCCGCCGGCCGGTGCCGGCGATCGTGCTGTTCTCGGTGCTGACGCTGCTCGGCGTCATCAGCTTCATGACGCTGCCGGTCACGCGCTTTCCCGAACATCGACATGCCGCTCGTCTCGATCACCGTCGTCCAGTCGGGCGCCGCGCCGGCCGAGCTCGAGAGCCAGGTCACCAAGGAGGTCGAGGACGCCGTCGCCAACATCACCGGCGTCAAGCACATCATGTCGACCGTCACCGACGGCATGTCGACGACGGTCATGGAGTTCCGCCTCGAGATCAACCAGGACCGCGCCCTCAACGACGTCAAGGACGCCATCGACAAGATCCGCCTCGATCTGCCGCGCGACATCAACGAGCCGATCGTCCAGCGCATCGACGTCGAGGGCCAGTCGATCCTCACCTTCGCGGCCTCCTCGCCGGGCATGACGCTCGAGCAGCTCTCCTGGCATGTCGACGACGTCATCAAGCGCCAGCTGCAGGGCCAGAAGGGCGTCGGCCGCGTCGAGCGCTACGGCGGCGTCGATCGCGAGATCCGCATCCTGCTCGATCCCGACCGCCTGCTCGCCTTCGGCATCACCGCCGCCGAGGTCAACGCCCAGGTGCGCGCCACCAACGTCGATCTGGGCGGCGGTCGCGGCGAGGTCGGCGGCCAGGAGCAGGCGATCCGCACGCTCGCCGGCGCACGACAAGTCGAGGAGCTGGCCGACACCAAGATCCTGCTTCCGGGCGGGCGCGCACGTACGCCTGTCCGATCTCGGCCAGGTGATCGACGACGCCAGCGAGCAGCGCTCGTTCGCGCGCCTCAACGGCGAACCCGTGGTCACCTTCTCGGTGTTCCGCTCGAAGGGCTCGAGCGAGCTTTCGGTCGCCGACGTCGTCAACGCCAAGGTGGCCGAGCTCGGCAAGCAGTATCCCGACGTCCGCGTCACCAAGATCGACGACGCCGTCGCCTACACGCGCGGCAACTACACCTCGGCCATGGAGACGCTGATCGAAGGCGCCGTGCTCGCGGTGCTCGTCGTGCTCGTCTTCCTGCGCAACATGCGCGCGACGCTGATCGCCGCCGTCGCCTTGCCGCTGTCGGCCATTCCGACGTTCTGGGCGATGGAGCTGCTCGGCTTCTCGCTCAACCTCGTCAGCCTGCTCGGCATCACGCTCGTCACCGGCATCCTCGTCGACGACGCCATCGTCGAGATCGAGAACATCGTGCGCCACATGCGCACCGGCAAATCGCCCTATCGCGCCGCCGTCGAGGCCGCCGACGAGATCGGCCTCGCGGTCATCGCCATCTCGCTGACCATCGTCGCCATCTTTTCGCCCGTCTCGTTCATGGGCGGCATCGCCGGGCAGTACTTCCGCCAGTTCGGCCTGACGGTCGCCATCGCCGTGCTGATCTCGCTGCTCGTCGCGCGCCTCATCACGCCGATGATGGCGGCCTATCTCATGCGTCCCGTCGCCCGAAAAACACGAGGGCGACGGCCTCGTCATGCGCGCCTACGTCGGCTTCCTGCGCGCCACCCTCAAAGTCCGCTACCTGACGCTCGTCGCCGGCCTCGGCCTGTTCGCCGGCTCGATCTACGCCACGACCCTGCTGCCGACCGGCTTCATGCCCGACGAGGACACCTCGCGCGTCGTCGTCTCGGTCGAGTCTGCCGCCGGGCGCGACGCTGGAGGATACGCGCGTCACCACCGACCAGATGGTCAAGGTTCTCAAGACCATTCCCGAGGTGAAGAGCGTGTTCGTGCTCGGCGGCAGCACGCCGACGGGCGGCCTCGAGGTGCGCAAGGCGTCGCTGTTCGTGCAATCTGGTGCCGAAGACCGAGCGCGCGCTGCCGCAGAAGACGATCAAGACGATCATCTCCGACAAGCTCGCCGAGATTCCCGACACGCGCGCCTGGTACGTCAACGAGCGCGGCGAGCGCGAGCTCTCCTTCTCGATGCTGTCGCACAACGGCGAAGAGCTGAACGATGCGGTGCGCAAGCTCGAAGGCGCGCTGCGCCAGGTGCCCGGCTTCAAGAACGTCGCCGCCGACGCCTCGATCGACCGGCCGGAGCTGCGCGTCGTGCCGAAGTTCGACGTCGCCGCGCGCCTCGGCGTCGCGCCGAGCAAGATCGCCGAGACCATCCGCGTCGCCACCATCGGCGACATCGACGCCAACCTCGCCAAGTTCAACGCCGGCGACCGGCTGGTGCCGATCCGCGTGCAGATCGCCGAGGACGCGCGCACCGACATGCAGCGGCTGCAGAACCTGCGCGTCACCAACACCACCAACGTCGCCATTCCGCTCGCCGCCGTCGCCGACATCACCTTCGGGCGCGGGCCGAGCTCGATCAGCCGCTACGACCGCGAGCGCCGCGCCGTCATCGGCGTCGATCTTGAATCGCGCTACGCCATGAGCAGCGCGCGCGAGATGTTCCTCAAGGTCGTCGACGAGCAGAAGCTGCCCGCCAGCGTGCGCTTGCAGCCGTCCGGCGACGCGGAGATCCAGGACGAGGTGGCGACCGGCTTCATGACCGCCATGGGCACCGGCCTGATGATCGTGTTCGGCGTGCTGGTGCTGCTGTTCGGCAGCGTGGCGCAGCCGATCACCATTCTGCTGTCGCTGCCCCTGTCGTTCGGCGGCGTCGTCCTCGCGCTGCTGGCCACCAACAACTCGGTCAGCATGCCGGTCTACATCGGCCTGCTGATGCTGATGGGCATCGTCACCAAGAACGCCATCATGCTCGTCGACTTCGCCGTCGAGGAGGTGGCGCGGGGCGTGCCGCGCTTCGATGCGGTGATCGACGCCGGCCGCAAGCGCGCGCGTCCCATCGTCATGACCACGCTCGCCATGGTCGCCGGCATGGTGCCCAGCGCCATGGCTATCGGCGACGGCGGCGAGTTCCGCGCGCCGATGGCGATCGCGGTGATCGGCGGCCTGCTGGTGTCGACCGTGCTGTCGCTGGTCTTCGTGCCGTCGTTCTTCACGGTGATGGACGACGTCGGCCGCTTCGTGTGGTGGATCTTCGGCCGCTTCATCGGCCCGACCGACGAGTCGCCCGAGTACCTCGCCGAGACGGCGCACACGCGGCCGGCTGCGCCGCACGCCCCGCGCCGCCGAGTAGCTTCGTCGCACACGGTTGCGATCTCGCGGGCGAGGCGCCGAGGGATGTCAATGAGCGAGGGAGCGCGGGCGTCGCAACGCTGCGTCCGCATTCGGCAAAAGAACGAGCAGCATTTCGCCGCCCGCGCCGGTGCGCTGCAGTGCCGAGGTTGCGGTCACATCGTCAGCGCGCCTTTGGTCCCACCCTATGGCGTTCAACGCCGGGCTTACGCATCAGGACCGCTGGCGGCTGCGCTTCGCAAAGAAACGATGCGGAGCGCCGCTGCACGACGGGCGTCCGTGCGTCTCATTGCTGAGGGCGCACAGCCTCGAGTCCACGGCCCCGGCGTCTGAGGAGAGCTTGTTCCTCACGGCAAACGGATGATCGCATAATCCGCCGCCTCGGCCGGGTCACCAGCCTTGCCCCGCTTCAGACGCTCAGCTGCTGCGTCCCTCTGTCGGGCAAGGCTGCGCGCAGTATGGGGGCGGCGCGAGGGGCGGGGATAAGATGGTCAAACGAAAGCGGGCGCATCGATGAGGATGCGCCCGCTTCAAACTCGGTAGCGTGAGGCAGCCGGCCTACTTGGTCGAGGCCGTGGCGTCGTGCTTGAAGAACACGTCGACGCGCATGCCGGTCAACAGCGGCGGCAGACCGTCGAGATCGACCATCGCCTCCAGCACCTCGACGTCGTTCGGACGGCGCGGGCCGCGCGAGACGATGTTCGGCTGCGACAGCGACTGGGCGATGGAGCCGACGCGGCCCTCGAAGTCCTGATCCGGATAGGCGTCGGCGCGGACGACGACGCGCTGGCCGACGTGGATCTTGGCGGCATCGCGCTCCTCGACCTCGGCGCGCACCTTCATGGCGCTGAGGTCGCCGAAGACGACCAGGGTGTTTTCCGGCGACGGAGCGGCGACCTCGCCCTCCTTGGCCATGACGTTGAGCACGGTGCCGTCGAACGGCGCGCGCACGCGCGTGTGCTCGACGCCGAGCTCGGCGGCGGTCAGCTCGGCGCGGGCAACCGACAACGCCGCCTCCAGACGCGTCGGCAGCGGCATGCCGGACTTGGCGTTCACCGCGGCCAGGTCGGCGCGCTCGTCGGCGAGCTTCTTGTTGGCGTCGGTGAGCTTGGTGCGCGCCTTGTCGACGTCATCGTCGCTGCCGTTGTTGTTGCGCTTCTTGTCGAGCGCGTCGTCGAATTCCTGCTGGGCGCCGAACACGGCGCGCTCGGCGGACGCAACGTCATCCTCGGCGTTGCGGCGCTCGAGCTGCAGGCCGCGCGCGTCCTCCTCGTTGCGCTCGCGCACGCGCACCTGAGCTTCGGCATAGGCGCCGGCGACCTTGGTGAGCGCGTCGTCGTCGTCGAGGCGAACGAGCAGATCGCCCGTCTTCACGCGGTCGTTGAGGCCGGCGGCGACATCGACGATGCGGCCGGGGACCTCGGCGGTGATGCGCACCTCGCCGCTCTTGGGCTCGACGCGGCCGGTGGCCGAGGCGGCCCAGGTCGGCTTGATCGCCGTCGCGGCGGCGCCGTTCTTCGACTTGTCGCCGTCGGTGCCGGCGGTTGCCTGAGTGGTCTTCTCCTCGGCGACCGGGCCCCAGCTGACGCTGTTGACGTAGAAGCCGACGGCGATGGCCAGGATGCCGGCGATGCCGAGCGTAACGACTGTGGGATTGACCTTAAGCATGGGCCTTCCGTCTCTTTGTAAGATCTGCAATTTCCGGGGCATCGAGGCCCTCAGGGCGGCGCTCTTCGCCGACGATACGTCCGTCTTCGATGCGCACGACGCGGTCCGCGTAGCTCAGCGTGCGCGGGTCGTGCGTAACCGCCAGAACGCTGCGGTGTTGTTCCTTGGCGATGCGCGCCAGTAGCGCCATCACCGCATGGCCGTTCTCGCCGTCGAGTGCGGCCGTCGGTCGTGGCCGTTCTCGCCGTCGAGCGCGCGTCGGCTCGTCGGCGAGCACGATGGAGGGCGACGACGCGATGGCGCGGGCGACGGCGACGCGCTGCTGCTCACCGCCCGAGAGATTGCCGGGGTAGCTCTTGAGGCGATAGGCGAGGCCGACGTCGCGCAGCACCTCTTCGGAGCGGTTGGCGGCGGCGAAGCCCTTCTGTCCGCGCACGTCGAGCGAGATGCGCACGTTCTCCAGCGCGGTCAGCGTCGGGAACAGATTGTAGGACTGGAAGATGAAGCCCATGTGCTTGCGCCGCAGCGAGGCCAGCTCTTCGGCATCCAGCCTGTCGGTATTGACGCCGGCGATGCGCAAGGTGCCCGACGTCGGCGTCAGGATGCAGCCGAGGATCGACAGCAACGTCGTCTTGCCGCTGCCCGACGGCCCCATCAGGAGCGTCAGCTCGCCCGGGACCAGCGTCAGGCTGGCGCCCTTGACGGCGCGCACCATGCCGGCGCCGGAACCGAGGTCCTTGACGATGTCGATGGCTTCGAGGACGGGCTCTTGGCTCACGGACTCTGTCATTTGCTGAATACCGTTGCTGGATCGATCTTGGTCACCTTGACGATCGCCGACAGTGCCGAGATGGCGCACATGCCGACGGTCAACGCGAACAACCAGAAAGCCAGGCCCGGCGTCATCACCATCGGCAAGGCCGTATTGCGACTAAGCACGAGAATGGTCAGGGCGATCGAAATGCCGAGAGCGTAGCCGACGACGGCGCTGATACCGGCCTGGGCGAGGATAACCCGGTGAATGTATCCCGATGATGAACCCAGTGCACGCAGGGTGGCAAACTCGCCCAAGTGGTCCTTGGTGCTGGAATATAGGGTCTGCGCCACGATGACGGTACCGACGAGGCTGCCGAGCAGGGCGCCACCGATCAGCGCCACGCCGGCGCCGGTACGGAACAGCCACTGCTTGAGGCTGCGATCGCGGAACTCGGCCTGGGTCAGCACCTCGGCGCCTTCCAGGCGGCCCTGCAGGTCCTGGCGCACCTTCTCGATGTTGGCGCCGGGCTGCGTCTGCACGAGGTAGAACGTGACGCCATCGCTATCGGGGAAGATGCTGCGAGCGCGGTTGAGCGTCGTGTAGGTGTACGGCGACTGCACGAACGAGCGGACGCCGTCGGTCAGGGCGCGCACGCGGATGCGGCTGTTGATCACCTGCGCCGTGTCGCCGATGCCCTTGATGCCGAGCTCGTTGAAGTAGGTGCGGTCGACGGCGACGGCCTCCGGCGCCTTGATGTCTTCCCACGTGCCTTCGACGAGATTGAAAGGCGCCAGGCCGCCGTCTTCGGCGTCGGTGCCGACGATCACGACACGCGTCGATCCGCCTTCGGGCTTGCGCCACTCGGCGAAGCGCACGATGAGCGGGATCACGGCCTTGACGCCCGGCGTCGCCAGCGCCTGATGGCGCTCGCGCGAGGTGAGCAGCATGCCGCCGTCCTCGAAGCTCTTGGCTCCGAACACGGTGATCCACAGGTCGGCTTTGGCGGCATCGATGTTGGCCGTGATCATGTTGCTCGCGCCGAGATAGAGGCCGAGCTGCACGGCAACGAGCACGATGGAAAAGAGGATGCCGACCAGCGTGACCGCAAGTCGGATGCGGTCGTGAAACAGATTTCGGAAGGCAAGCGTCAGGATCATTGATCGGTTCCGCACTGTGTTGGGCGAGATCGGCCGAACGCCGACAGCGCGGCTCACGCCGCTGGTAGCCCTCGAACTTGGTCTCGTAAAGGCGAACTCGTGCTTAAGAGTTGTCTAAGCATAACGCGAAACCGCTCCATTTAGAAACGAGCGTGAATAGCGCACTCACGGAGCGTTAACGCGAAGTGGTCAATAAAGGGGTAAGATCGAGCGATCAAGGAAAGCTCTTAGTTACCTTTGGTGGCCCGAGCTCAGCGGCCCATCTGGTCGTCTGACCAGTTTTCGCCGCTTTCAAAGCCTAATGCGAGATCAATACCTCGCACAATATTGGTGATGCCACCATGCGTCATGATCTTCATGCGGCTAAGACCCGGAATTACTGGCCCGCCGCTGCCGCTTGCGGGCTGGCGCTCGGCCTCGGCGCGAGCTTGGCCGAGGCTGCTCCGCCCATCGAAATGGGCGTTTGGATCAACCACACGGGCAAAGGTGCCGTTGAAATCCGCCCGTGCGGGACCTCCGGCGCCAGCGCCAATCGGCTTGTGCGGTTTCATCGTCTGGCTGAAAGAGCCGAACAAGAAAAACGGCGAGCCGCTGACCGACGGCTACAATCCTGACACGGCCAAACGGCGGCGCACGATTTGCGGTCTGCCGGTTCTTGGATCTCTGCAACGCGTCAGCGGCGGTTGGGACAACGGCTGGGTCTACGACCCGGAGCAAGGCTCGCAGTTCGACGCGGCCATCCAGCTCGCCTCGCGCGACCGGCTCGTCCTCACCGGCTACAAGGGCGTGAAGTTCTTCTCCAAGTCGTTCACGTGGAGGCGCGCGCCCGCCGACCTGCCGCGCTGCGACCAGCCGCGCGAGGCGCGGGCGACGCCGAGCGACGCGCCGCGCACTGCCGCTGCCAAGACGGCCGCCGCGCAAGCGCCGCAGCTCAAGGCGCCACGCCCGGTTCCCGCCGTGCGGCCGACGATCGTCGACTAGAGCCGAGCTTCAGACCAAGCGCATGGCGCAATAAAAAAGCCCGGCCTTAGGCCGGGCTTTTTGCTTTCGTGCCGTGACGCGCCCGTCAGGCAGGCGTACCGCGGTTCTCGCTGCGGCCCTGGCTCTGCTGCGGGGCCTCGCTGGCCGCGACCACGGCTTCTTCGGCGCGCAGCTTGTCGAGGCGACCGGTCAGGCGCTCGGCGAATTCCTTGACGCGATCCATAACGATCGGACGCTGACGGTCGAGCGTGACCATGTGGTAGCAGTCGTCGAGCACGCAGGTCTCGACGATGCCGGACAGCTTGCGTTGCAGCTTCATGGCGTTGCTGAGATCGCTCTGATCGTCATTGCGCGGGTGGAACACCAGCGCGTGCTGCTTGATCTTGCCGAGCAGCGGCTTGACGTTGCGCACCAGCCTGCGGAACTCGAGCACGAGGCCGCCGCCGCGGGCGAACAGGTCCTCGATCGAATCCGTCTCCGACTGCACGCTGTCGAGAATGAAGCTGCGCAGGCGATCGTCCTTGATGCCGTGCGGCGCGCGCGCGCGGAACTTGAAGAGGCGCGCGGACCACTTCTGCTTCACCAGACGGAAGAGGCTGAAGTACCACGGAATAGCCCAGCCGTTCGGCCAGAAGGTCGGCGAGAACAGCATCAGGCCATGGATCTTCTCGGGGCGCAGGGCGGTGAGACGCAGCGCCAGCATGCTGCCGGCGGAGATGCCACCGACGATCACGGCGTCGCACTGCTGGGTGAGCTCATCGTGCGCCTGCTCGAGCGCCGCGTACCAGTCCTGCCAGGTCGACAGACCGGACACGTCGGTCCCGCCGGCGAGGCCGGGGAGCAGCGGGCAGTAGACCGTGTAGCCAAGCTGAGCCAGCGTGTGGGCAACGAACTTCAGCTCGATGGGCGAGCCGCCGAGGCTATGCACGAGCAATACGCCATTGCGCCCGCCCGGGACATAAATGCTGCCCCAAGCCGTCCTCATTTTCTCGGTATTTTTCATTTCTGTAACTGAACCCGCTCGCATACTAGACGAAGTCAATCATTCCCGAACAGACTCCGGTCCGCGCGAGCTTCCCGCGCTACCAGAGCATGTCGTTGAAACTCTCTCTTTTTCGTTTCCTCGGTGAGGTACCGGCCGGTCGATTTCGGCGCGGTGCTCGTAAGGGGAAGCCGCATTGATCTCGTACCCGCACTGCACGAGATGCGATGGAGGTGTCTCACTGACCGGATCGGCCGCGAAGTTCGATTAGGCACCTTGCCGCAGCCCGTCCCCGTGTCCCTCGCCGGCCCGTCCATTGGTGTCACGCTCCGGCTGTTGCCACAAAGAGCCGGGAGGCCGGCGGACGCATCGAATGGGGATCTGTCCGGAATGGATTGGGGCCAGACGGTGACGCAAACGTGCCGGCTCTCTCGCTACTCCGGCGGGTGCCGGAGAAGTGGAGACGGCCACAGCTCGAAACTCGACGCTTTTGCTGCACGGCGGCCCAACGCCTTGAAATATACGCGGCTTCCGAAACGGACCAGGAGAGCTAAGTGTACTTGCGTTCGCGTTTTTTTCGCATTACTGCAATGCAAACATTGTTAATCGTTCAACCCCGTGTTGTGCCGCCGCCACAATTAAGGCCGGAGCTGGGCAATTAATCAGTGGTAAGCACAATTGTAGTGCAGATGCCACGCGGCCGGCAACTCCTTGGGTGCATGTCGTGCATCAGTGAAAGAATTTGTGATCCCGCCTGCGGCTAGAGATCGCCTCCCGGATTGCTCGCGCAGCGCGAAGACGACCACCGGTTCCCTTCTGCCGATCCGCTGCCTCTGCCGCTGCCACCGGCGCAGTCACCGTGCGAGCGCAATCGACACCCAATATTCAAGGTGATTAGATTGTTAGTGCAGCCGCCGGAGGGGAGTGGCGGCGGACCGAAGGACAATGCTGCGTTGCTCGCCCACGTACGTCGCCTGATCGCCCATCTTCTGGCGCTCGCCATTGCCGTAGGACAGGTCGCGCCGGCCTTTGCCCAGCCGCTCACCAAGGCCGACTACGAGGCCTGCCAGGCGCGCGATGAAACCGTCTTCCGGAAAGCTATTCAGGGCATCTCGATCCGTGCCCTGCAGACGGGCATAGCCAATGTCGACTATCGGGCCGCGGTCGGTGATCAGTGGCGCCGCATCGGCATGGACCAGATCATCGACGACCGCGTCGATCTGGCCGTCGAGGAACTCCGCAAGGAGACGAGTTGGGCCAACCTGCTGCAGTCGCTCGCCGACCAGCAGAAGGCGCAGGAGCTGGCGACGGCCGTCGCCGAGCGCGTCTATCGCTCCGACGCCATCAAGGCCGCACTCGAGCAACTGGCTGTCGGCGTCGGCAACGAGATCGGCAAGCAGATGGAGTTCGCCAGCCAGGACGTGGCGGAGCCGGCGCTTGCCTGCCTCAAGGCTTTCGTTGGTGCCCGCTACGGCGAGACGGCCGCGCGCGCCGCCATCGGCGGCGACGCCGGCAAGGGAATTGCCATCGATCCCAACAAGGGCGCCGCGGAAATGTCGTCCAGCGCCGTGCTGCGCGAGTTCGAGCGGCGGCATAGCCGGCGCCGCGGTGCTGCTCATGCGACGTCAGCTCGCCAACATGGCGACGCGGGTCGGCCAGCGCGTCGTCGGCAGCGTTCTCGCCCGTCTCGTCTCCGTCGTCGCCGGCGGCATCGGCATCGTGCTCATCGCCAAGGACATCTGGGACTTGCGCAACGGCGTGCTGCCGATCATCGCCACCGAGATGAAATCGAAGGAAAACAAGGACAAAGTTCAGGAGGAACTGGCGAAGACCTTCGCCGAGCAGATCTCCGGCCATATCCAGGAAATCGGCGCCGCGACGGCCGACCGGGTGATCGACATCTGGCGCGAGTTCCGCAGCGCCCACGCCGAAGCCCTGGGCCTTGCCGAGCGCAATCAGAAGTTCAAGGCGTTCGTCGACTCGCTGCAGCCGGCGGCGCTGCCGCGGCTCGATGAGGTGGTTGCGCTTCTCCTAGCCGGCGAGGGCGAAGCCGGCATCCTGCGGCGGCTCGACGACGGAACGCTGAGCACGGCCATCAACACTCTCCCCGCGCCGGCGATGGACATCGCGCGCGAAACCCGCTCGGTCGATGCCGGCATCAAGTGGGCCGCTCTCGCCGGCGACAGCCTACCCAAGGTAGTGGAACTCAGCCTCTATCGCCGCACCCAGCCCGACCAGTTGAGCCGGGCATCGCTGCAACGCCTGCTGGCGCTCGAAGATGAGCTCGCCATCGTGCGCCTCGCCTCCATCGACCGCTCGGCGCGCGACACGCTGTTCGAGCTGAACGACAACGACCTCAAAAACCTGGCGCGCCGCTTGACCGAGGACGAGCTGTCCAGCTTGTCGCGCTACCTCACCGGACTGCAGAAGGAACCGCGCGAACGCGTGCTGCGGGCCGTCGCCGCCAACCCCGCGCAAATCCAATCCCTGTCGTCGGACCGCGTGCGGCAGGCTGTCGTCGCCAGCACCGACCAGTCGGCGGCCGTCTCCATGATGCTGCGCAGCGGCGGCGGGCTCGATCCCGGCGTGATCGCACACGATGTGCGCCTCGTCGCCGACGGCCGCGTCAGCCCCATCCTGCTGTGGGAAAAACACCCGCTGGCGATCGCCGGATTCGTGCTGGCCGTGCTGCTCGTGCTGCTGCTGTTGCGGCGGCTGCTGTTCACGCGCCCGCGGAGCAAGGCCACGGCCTGACCCAAGCGGCGTTTCCCCCAGCCATCCCCAGTACATCCTGGCATCCGAGTGCCAGACCGAGTTGCCCCTGCTATAAACCGACGGGGGCCGGCCGAATCGGCGTCGGTTCAGGGGAGCGCCTTGCGAGGCGTCGATCTATCGCATGGCATCGAGGGGAGCAGAGACGATGGGACTTAAAGCACCTGGCATCGTGACGTTCATGCTGTCCGTCATTCTGACGGTCACCGTACTGATCATTAAATTCTTTGGAGCTGAGGTACCCTTTGTTACGGGCAACGAATTCTGGGCCTTGCTGCTGGCGCAGATCATCCTCGTTCTCGGCTGCATCATGCGCGGTCTTTAGAACCGTCCTTAGCACCTAGCTCGCATAAGCCATTTTGTGTGCGTTTCTGTCGCGCGGCATCCAGCGCTCTGGTGTTGGCCTGTTCGATGGACGAACTCTCGCTTCATGAAATGGAAACTTGATCAATTTGAATCATACGCCGACCGCATGCGCCGTTCATCGCGCGAAATCATCATCGCGGCGGTGCTGACAGTGGCGGCGTTTGCGTTCCTGCTCGCCGCGATGTTCGGAGGCGCGGTTGGCGGCAACCCCAAGGTTGGCGCCATCGTCTCGGAAGAAATCGCGGTCCAATAAGGTCCGCCGCGGCGTATCTGCGGCGGCTACCTTGCAGGATCGATGCGTGCAGCGGCTACGAGACCGCGGACCGAGTTGCCCAGATAGATCGCGTCGGCCGATTGAAGATCGGCAAGCGTCAGCACGGCCTCTTCGGCTTTCCCTTCCGCTAACAATTGCGCGCGCAGAGTGCCCGGCAGCAGCCCGGCGCCGAGCTGCGGCGTCAGCAGCTTGCCGCCGCGCTCGATGAAGATCGTCGTGCGGCTTCCCTCGGCAAGCTCGCCGCGCTCGTTGAGATAGATGACCTCGTCGGTGCCGAGGCGGTCGGCATATTCCTGCCACTCGCGATCGTAGAGCTCGCGCCGCGTCGTCTTGTGGAAGAGGAAAAGATCGGCGCTGTCGACGCGCGATGCCGAGACGGCAAAGCGCATCGTTGCGCTCGGATCGGCCGGCGGCAACGGCGTGGTCGCTACCGTCAGCTTGCCGTCCTCGGCGAGCAGCAGGCGCACGCGCAGGCGACCCTCCTTGTCGGCGACGGCGTCCTGCAGCGCGCGCCGCACGCCGGCCTCGTCGTAGACATAGGCGAAGTAGCGCGCCGACGTCGCCAGCCGCTCGATGTGACGATCGAGCAGCACGAGACCGCCCGCATCCCTGTCGAACAGCATGGTCTCGATCAGCTCGAAGCGCTTCACCGGATCGGTGAGGAACTTCATCTTCAGGAGGCACTCGGCGTATTCCTTCGGTCCCTGGCTGTCGAAGACGACGCCGGAGCCGATGCCCATCTCGCCGTCGGCGTTGCGGAAGATGACGGCGGTGCGGATCGCCACGTTGAACAGCGACCGGCCGCCGGGCGCGATGTAGCCGATGGCGCCGCAATAGACCCCGCGCGGTTCGGATTCGAGTTGCCGGATCAGCTCCTGGGCGCGGATCTTGGGGGCGCCGACAATGGAACCGGGCGGGAAGATGCCGCGCAGCAGCTCCGCGGTGTCGACACCCTTTTTCAGAGTGGCGCGCACGCCGGAGGTCATCTGGTGCAAGGTCTTGTAGGTCTCGACGGTGAACAGGTCGGTGACGTCGACGCTGCCGATCTCGGCGATGCGGCCGATGTCGTTGCGCATGAGATCGACGATCATCAGGTTCTCGGCCCGCTGCTTGACGTCTTCCGCCAACTGCTTGCGGGCGAGCGCGTCAGCTTCCAGCGTACCGGCGCGGGGCGCCGTTCCCTTCATCGGCCGGGTGAACACCGTGCGGCCGTCCTGCTCGATGAACAACTCCGGCGACGCCGACAAGACCGTCACCTCGCCCGTGTCGACAATGCCGCCATAGGCGACGCGTTGCTTTTGGCGCAGGTCGAGGAAGAACGTCAGCGGCGAGCCGGCAAGTTTGAAGCGCGCCTTGAAGGTGAGGTTGAGCTGGTAAATGTCGCCGGCACGGATTTTCTCGATCACCTCGCTGAAGCGCTCGAGATATTGCGCCTCGTTCCAGCTCAGCTTCACGTCGGTGAAGGAAAAGTCGCCCGAGCGCGTGTGCGTCGCCAGCCAGTGCTCGACCTCGGCGCTCGTCATTTCAGCCGGTGCCTTGTAGAGACCGATCCACATGAGCGGCACGTTGCGCTTTTCCGGCATGAGCGCGGAAAGTTTAGGCTCCAGCACGTAGCCGAGCTCGTAGGCGAAGAAGCCGGCAGCGTGCAGCCCGGAGGCGACGCCGTCCTCGATGCGCTTCAACGCGGCCGGCACTTCCTCCGGCGTCCACGCGGCGATGATGTCCTGCGGCTCGGAGAACAGCAGCGACGGCGGGCCCGAGCCCGAGTTGTTGTCGAGCAGGACGAACGTCTCGGAGAGCGCCGCTGCCTCTTCGGTCGGAAGCTCGGGACCCTCGCGCGTGCGGTCGGCTGCCGTCATTGGCCCTTGTACCCCGCGAGGGAATAGAACGTCACATGCCGTTGCGCGTTGTCGCCTGCCGGCAGCATGCGGTCGCCGACCTTATCGGCGCTGGCGAACGATTTGAGGGCAGGCGGCGGCTCGTCGTCGACGCGCACGAGGAGAACTGGCGACGGCGTCGCGGCGGTGAACGGCCGTGTCATCTCGAAGTGATCGTGCGGCGCGCCAGGGCGCCAGGCGAGGATGGGCGTCGGCTCATCGCGCAGATAGTAGAGCAGCTCGGCGGTCACCGAGCGATCGTCCGACAGGACTGCCGCATACGGTTTGCCCGCGGCAGCGGCCTTGGTGAGCTCGGCGCGCGTTGCCTCCGCTAGATCACGCCATCCGAGTGTGCGCGCAAACGGATCGGTCTTCAGCGGCAGCGGCACCTGCCCCGCGGTCGCCGTGCCGAACACGATGAGCGCCAGCACGACGGCATGGACGATGAAAGAGGCCTTCAGCCAGCCCCAGGCGCCGTCGCGGACCATGTTGGCGATAACCAGTACGCTGGCGGCGATGTAGGCGGTGGCGGCCCAGTTGGCGTGGGCGCGTGACAGAAATGCCTGTACCAGGATCACCGCGATGATCGGCACCGAGAACGCCAGCAGCAGCCTGTCCGCCTCCGGCGGGCGGGCAATGCGCCATCGCCAGACGATGACGAGGAAGGCGCCGAACAGGATCGGCCCGAAGACACCGAACTGAGCGCCGAAGAACTCCAGCGCCTTGTTCGGGTGCAGCATGGAGCCGCCCCAGTTGGCGTTGTCGGCCGTGTGCGACAGGGTCGCGAAGCTGTGGCTGTAGTTCCAGGCGAGGTTCGGCGCGATCATCAAAAGGCCGATGGCCAGAGCCAGATAGAGCCGCCAATCGCGCAGCACTTTGCGCCGTGCGGGGGTCAGCAGCAGGTACACGGCGGCGCACAGGATGAACCACGCCATGGCGTACTTGGCGTTGAGGCCGGCCCCCAAGGCGGCGCCGAGCAGCAGCGCCGGCCACACGTCATCGGTCTCCAACAGCGCCGAGAAACCGACGAGGGACAGCGCCCAGCACAGCAGCAGCGGCACGTCGGTGGAAATGAGACCGGCGGAAAGCGAGACGCCCGGCAACGTGGCAAAGGCCAAGGCGCTGAGAGCCCCGATGCGCGCGTCATAGAGGCGCTGGCCGAGCCAAAATACGGTCAGCGCCGTCGCCGTATGCAGGAGCGGCGAGGGCAGACGCACGCACATTTCGTCGGCACCGCACGCCGTCGTCGCCGCGCCGATGATCCAGGCGATGAGCGGCGGCTTGGAAAAATACCCCAGCGCCGGATCCTCGCTCCACGCCCAGTACTGCGCCTCGTCGAAGAAGAGGTCCGTGCCGTTCGTGTACAGCGCGATGATGCGCACGCACAAAAGCGCGGCGAGGCCCGCCAGGAGCACCGAGAACCAGTTGACGTCGCGGCTGCTCGTGCCGGGGCCGGGGGAGACTGACATGCGCGCGCACTCTGCAAGTGTGCTGGTTGCAAGGGAAAAGCTGACCGCGACAGCCGCGATGCCGGCTCATTTACTAGGTCGCGAGACCGACGGGAAGGGCCGCCCTAGCCACGCCCCCCCCCCGCCGCCGTCATCGTCGCATGCCGTCAGGCCTGGGGAACTGGCCGTCTTGTTGTTGGGCCGCTACTCGTACCACGGGTCGAAAACTTGCAGAGCCGACCGTGCTGCCGTCGGGCCGCACGACATCGGTCGAACTCGCTGTCCTGGTCTTGGACGACGAGGGACGATCAACACCTCGTATCGAAGGCCCAGAGGCAGGTCACAACGTCGTCGTCGGGCTCCATCCACTCGCGCGCAAATCGGAAGCCCAGCTTGATCAGTACGCGTCTGGATGCTGCGTTCTCCGGATGAATGGTGGCCAGCACCTGAGGGCTATCCAGCGTGTGAATTGCGTGATCGCGGAGCGCCTGCGCGAGCTCGGTTCCCAGACCGTGGCCCCAGGCCATTGGCTCGAGCAAATAGATGAGCTCGAGGCCGGGCTCGCCCGACCTCGGCTTCAGCTCCGCATGCCCGACGTACTCTTTCGATGCCTGCATCTGTACGGCCCACACGGCGAAGCGATGCTCCTGGTACACCTCGAAGACCCGCTGGAAGAGGGCGGCTGCCTCGCTCGCTTCCATGGCGCCACCGCTGACGTATCGGTTCGCATCGACGTCGGACATCTGCGCGATGAAGCGGCTGCGGTCGCCCTCCAGATAGCGACGCAGCCGCAGGCGCGGTGTGCTCAGCTCCACAGTGTCGATCCCAGAGGGCACGCCGAAACCTCCTTGTCGCCATTGCCGGCGCGGCTCCTGGCCATCGATACGAGGCTCGCGGGAGACGAGCCCACTGCAATCGCAAAATGGCAAAGCAAAGGCGGTCGCCGTCGCGCCGTGTTCCGATGGTCAGATGGAGGCCGTCGCGGCGCGGCATTTACTAGGTTGGAAGGCCGCGCTCAAGACTGGTATCATTACGGCCACTTAAGGGGTATCTAGGGGCGTCGCGGCGAGTCCTGAGGGACAGGGGTACTTGATGCGCGTCACCGTCGTAATTCCCGCTCTGAACGAGGCCGGCAACATCGGGCGCCTGGTCGAAGAGACGTATGCGGCCGTGCCGCCCCAGCGCCTTTCCGAGCTGATCGTCGTCGATGACGCCAGCGACGACAGCACGCCCGCCGAGATCAAGGCGCTTATCGATTCCGGCAAATACCCCGGGTTGCGCTACCTGCGGCATGAACGCCGCAGCGGGCAGAGCTGCGCCCTGCGTTCCGGCGTGCTGGCGGCAACGAGCCCGATCATCGCCACCATGGACGGCGACGGCCAGAACGACCCGCACGATATTCCGCGGCTGTTGGAAGTCATCGCCCTGCCGGGTCAGACGGGCCCGGCGCTGGTCAACGGCTGGCGCAAGGATCGCAAGGACACCGGATCGAAGCGTTGGGCCTCGCGCGCGGCCAACTGGATCCGCGATTCGGTGTTGAAGGATGACTGCCCCGACACCGGCTGCGGCATCAAAGTCTACTGGCGCGAAGTATTCTTGCGACTGCCGTTTTTCACCAGTATGCACCGCTACATGCCGGCGCTGTTTCAGACGTACGGCTACGAGGTCGCCTACGTCACGGTCAACGATCGTCCGCGGCAGGTGGGGATCTCGAAGTACAACAATTTCAACCGGGCGCTCGTCGGTCTCTACGATCTCGTCGGCGTCACGTGGCTCAGGCGGCGCACGAAGGTGCCGCGCATCGTTGACCGGCATCCGGAGACGCATCCCGTGACCGACATCGCCATGCGGCTGAAGCCGGTTAACGACGACAGCGCGCGGGCGAGCGCCGGCGACAAAAGCTGATCATCGCGAAGCATTCGCATCGGGACACGCACCATGGATCATCTGCACAACCTCGTTGCGCTGTTCGCCCAATGGTGGGCGTCGACGCCGGTCAGCGAGAAGGCGTGGCTCGGCGTCGGCTTCCTCGCCCAGCTCATGTTCTCCATGCGCTTCATCGTGCAATGGATCGCCAGCGAGCGCGCGCGCCGCTCCATCGTGCCCGAGACCTTCTGGTATTTCAGCCTGTTCGGCGGCGCCATGCTGCTCGCCTACGCCATTTACCGCCTCGACCCGGTGTTCATGCTCGGGCAGGCGATGGGCCTCATCATCTACAGCCGCAACATCTACTTCATCCGCACGCACCATAAGAGCCAAGCGAGTGCCGCCGCGACGACGGCGGCGACCTGACGGCTCAGGACGAGTTGGAGGAGCGATCCTCCTTCCGCCCGGCAAAGGTCTCCAGCCAGCGCACGGCGACGAGAATGACGGCCGCCAGGATGGTCGCCATCACGGCAAGGATGCCGTAGCCGACGCCGCAGGCAACACCGATGGCGCCGGCTAGCCACATGCCGGCACCCGTCGTCAGTCCCTTCACGTCGCCCTGCGAGCGGAAGATGGCGCCGGCGGCGAGGAAGGCGACGCCCGCCGTCACCGCCTCGATGACGCGGATCGGATCGGTGCTCTGGCCGGCGGATTCGCGCATCACGCCAGCATGGATCTCCAT
The DNA here is from genome assembly GCA_963795225.1 of uncultured Alphaproteobacteria bacterium. Classification (GTDB taxonomy): domain Bacteria; phylum Pseudomonadota; class Alphaproteobacteria; order Rhizobiales; family Hyphomicrobiaceae; genus Hyphomicrobium_A. Next base: position 106,543 of record CAWCHB010000009.1, read on the forward strand.
GGTGATAATGGTGAACAGCGCCGCCGCCAGTGCCGTCAGCATGTGGGTGCGCAGGCCGGCGGGGCGCGCCATCTGCTCGCGCTCAAAACCGATCACGGCGCCGAGGGCGACCGCGAGCAGCAGGCGGGCGGCGATGACGCCCTCCGAAAGGGTCGTGTTGTCGGGATCGAACATCCGCCGTTGCCTCGTTGAAAAGGTTTGCGTCGAGGCCTATTTCTATGGCTGCGATGCCAGGCCCCACCCGCCAAAACGTCAAAGCGAGACAAAGGTTGCGGAGGTTGGGGACGGCAGGCTTCACAGGCGCGGGATTTGTGTTATACCGCGCCATCGAAGCCGCTCGGTGACGGGCGGCTTTTGTCGTCGGCGCTTCCTGGCGCGACGGCTGCCTCCTGCAGACTTGGCTACTTTTGCCCGGCTCGGAGGCTCGTTAGGTGACGCGGGGTGGAGCAGCCCGGTAGCTCGTCAGGCTCATAACCTGAAGGTCGTAGGTTCAAATCCTACCCCCGCAACCAACGAAATCTAAGAACAGAACCGTCCGCATTGGTGCATCCAGCTCCCGCCAGGAGTGTGGCCAACTGGCGATGCGGTCACGGTGACCAGACAACCGCCGCGCTGGCGATTCTGGGGAAGGAGTCGCTACCGCGATCGACGGCGTCGTCGGGAAGTGCTGAGTGGGCGCTAGCGGGTGGCGCGGAAGCGCCGGTACTGGCTGCAAGCGAACGCGATGATGAGGAAGGTCATGGGGTGGTGCTCCTGGCCTGCTGATTGTTCGCCGGAGCAGGATGCGGAATTGGCGGGGAGGCGTCAGTTCCGCAGGAAACAGAGACTGACCGCCGCATCGGGCTGACGCGAAAGATCTGGCCAAGCGCCCGGCATCAACGCGAAGTTGCGTAGGTCTCAGTCATTTTATCCCACCGATCCAGGCTGCCCAGGCAGCGGCGCCTTCGAATCGTACATCGCCGGCAAGCGCGCCCGCATTTCCTCGACCGCCGCCGCCAAAACCGTCCAATCGAGACGGCCGCCTAGCATCGTGTCGACCGTTCCGGTCGCGGAGCACGTGCCACCGTCTTGCTCGTGCATGAAATCGCTACGGCGGCCCTTGCCGAAAACGTAATCCAGCGCGTGTTCGTTCATATCGCGCATCGCCTTCACTTCCTCACGAAAGTGTCCGACGTCCGCAAAGGCGGCCTCATCCAGATAATCGAGCCGTTTGGCCCACTCGATGTGCTCCATCATGCGGTGAGCGGCGCTGAGGAAATCGACCCGCGCCCGTTGGAACTCACGCCCGTGCTCATGCCAGCGTTCGTCCAACCCGTTCTTGCTGCCAATTTCGCGGTGCAAACGTTCAATATAGGCATTCATGCGCGCGGCCTGATCGATCACGCCGCCTGCCCATGTGTGAATGCCTTCCAGCGCCGCAAGTTTCACGGGCAGTCGTGACGGCTGCTGCCTGGCAGCTCAGGTCGCCTTGGCACCCATCGGCATGTTGCGCAGACGCTTGCCCGTCGCGGCAAAAACGGCATTGGCGAGCGCGGGCGCGAACGGCGGCAGCCCCGGCTCTCCTATACCGCCGGCGTGCGTGCCGGGCGGCGCCTCGACGATGTGCACCGTGACGCTTTGCGGGTAGTTGCCCATCGTGGCGATGTTGAAGTCTGTAAAGTTGCCCTGCTCCACCGCGCCGTTTTTGAAGGTAATGCCGCTGTAGAGCGCGTGCGACATGCCCATCACGGCGGCGCCCTCGATTTGCGAGCGGATGCGCTCGGGATTGACGTAAAAGCCGCAATCGATCGCCGTCGTTGCTTCCGGAACGCGTATGGTCCCGTCGGCGTCGACGGCCGCATGCACGACAGTCGCGACGCACGTCTGCCAGGCGACGTGGGCGGCAATGCCGAGGCCGTGGCCCGCAGGCAGCTTTTTGCCCCAGCCGGCCTTCTCGGCCGCGATGCGCACGACGTTCTTCAGACGCGCCGTATCAATCGGGAACTCTTCGTAGGGATCGCCGTAGTTCCAGAAATCCTCGGGGAAGCCGAGGGCCTTGGGATCCAGCTTGCGATCGGGACCGATGAGCTCGAGCAGGAAATCCTTGGGATCGCGGCCGAGCTGGTGGGCCGCCTCGCATACGGCCGACTGCACCGCAAACACGCGCGGGATATTCGACACCGAGCGGTACCAGCCGATGCGCGTGTGCGCCATCGCCGGTCCGTTCTCGCAACTGACGTTGGGGATGTCGAACGGCGTGTTCACGAAGCCCATGCCGTACTCGATGGGGAACTGGTAGCCGTCGTCCTCCTTGAACGTCGAGACGATCGAGGGCGCCACGGTGCGATGGCGCCAGCCGGTCACGCGGCCCGCCTCGTCAATGGCCATCTCCACGCGCTCGACCGACGTCGTGTGGTAGAACGAGTGGCGGGTATCGTCTTCGCGCGTCCACTGCAGCAGCACCGGCGTGCCGCCGAGCTTTTGCGAGATGAGCGCCGCCTCGATCATGAAATCCCACTTCGACTTGCGCCCAAAACCGCCGCCCAGCAGCGTCACATGCACGGTGACATTCTCGAGCGGCAACTTGAGCGCTTCGGCGATGTCCTTGCGCGCGCCATAGGGGCTTTGAATTGGCGCCCACACTTCCGCCTTTCCGTCGGCAATGCGTGCGACGGCGACCAGCGGTTCCATCGACGCCTGCACCAGATGCTGGGAGTGATACTCGCCGGTGAACGTGGTCTTTGCTGCCTTGAAGGCTGCATCGATGTCACCCTGCTTGCGGATGACCTTGCCGGGCTTCGCCGCCGTCTCCGCCATGGCTTTGCTAAAGGCGGCCGAGTCGTAGCTGGCGTTGGGACCGTCCTCCCATTCGACCTGCAGCGCGTCGCGGCCCTGCATGGCGGCGAACGTCGAGCTGGCGACGACGGCGATGCCACCGAGCTGGCCGAACTTGCGCGGGACGGCAAAGACGCCCTCGATCGCGTGCACGGACTCCACGCCCGGCACTTTCATGGCCGCTGCGGCGTCGAAGGATTTGACCTTTCCGCCCAGCACGTCCGGGCGCGTCATCACCGCGAACTTCATGCCCGGCAAACGGATGTCGGCGCCGTACACCGCCTTGCCCATGGTGATGTCGCGGAGGTCAACGATCTTGGTCTCGCCCTTGCGCATGAGCGTGAATTCATCCGGCGTCTTGAAGAGTAGCGTCTCGCGCGCAGGCACCGGCAACGCCATGGCCGCCTCGGCCAGCTCGCCGAAGCCGAGCTTCGTACCCGTTTCCTTTTTCGCAGCATCGAGCTGCACCACGTGATGCGCCTTGGCGCGGCAGAGCGAGACATCGACGCCCCACTTGGCGGCGGCCGCGGTCTCCAGCATCTGCCGCATGGCGGCGCCGCATTCGCGCATGGGCTGAATGAAATGACGCATGCTGCGCGAGCCGTCGGTGTCCTGGTTGCCGTAGCGCGGCTCATCGCCGGGCGCCTGAACGAGCTTCACGCGCGACCAGTCCGCCTCCATCTCGTCGGCGATCACCAGGGGCAGGCTCGTTCTGATGCCGGTGCCCATCTCGGAGCGATGCGCGACGATGGTGACCGCGCCGTCGGGGGCGATCGCGACGTAGACGTGCGGATCGTGGGCCATGCCGTAACCGTCCGGCATGGTTAGACCACCGGTCGGGTAGGGCTTCAGGGGCTCGAGTGCGTTCGCGGGTCCGATGCGAACTGCGAGGACCAGCCCCGAGGCTGCCAAAACGCCGCCGACGAACTGGCGCCGGCTCACGTTCTCGATGGTCGTACCCGATTGCGGCCCTTGCGCCTTGCGCGCTTCCTGCTCGAGATAGTGGAGCATGATCAAACTCCTCCCGCCGCAAGACGGACCGCCGCATGAATGCGCTGATAGCAACCGCAGCGGCAGAGATTGCCGGACATCTCCCCGACGATCTCCTCATCCGAGGGCGCGCGGTTCTTGGTGAGGAGAGCCGCCGCCTGCATGATCTGTCCGGCCTGGCAATAGCCGCACTGAGGGACGCTGAGCTGCCGCCATGCCTTCTGCACGGCATGCTCGCCGTCGGGGCTCAACCCCTCGATGGTCGTCACCGCCTTGCCATCCGCCATGCCAATGGTCGTCAAACAGGAGCGCACGGCCTCGCCGTCGACATGGATGGTGCAGGCGCCACAGACGCCGACGCCGCAGCCGAACTTGGTGCCCGTGAGACCGACCTCGTCTCGCAGGTACCAAAGCAGCGGCGTGTCCGGATTGCCGGTGAATTCGCGCCGCTCGCCATTGACGGTAAGGTTTGCCATCGCCTTCGCTCTCCCGATTTTCAGCTGTTGGGCGCCGATTTTTCCATCCGAGGGTACGTGCGGCCGTTGAATTCGGCTCTAGTGCTTTTGTCTAAGGCGCGACCATGACCAGCATGCCGATGAGCACAGTAGCGCGATCAAATTTAAGAGTGTGAGAGTCAGGATTCCGCCGTCGCCAGCGTAGCATTTCACAGCCATCGAGGCGACGACGATGGTACGCGAGCACGTTGCCCATCAGGTCTTCACTTTGGCGCGCGCGGTTACGACGCCTGGCGTCGCCAAACCGCTTCGCCGGGCGAGACGCTGGTGCGCGATCGCGCACTTTCTCTCAGGTCCCTGAGATACATAAGGCGGTAGATCAGCTTTTTCTCGAACAACGAAGGATCGGCGACGTCCACCTTGCGGACGACCTCCTTGGCGCAATCGATCCAGCGATCCGGATCACTCTTGCAAATATCGGCAGCGGAAAGCATGGCCAGTCCCTCAACCTCTATATCGCGCACGACCTGAGCGGGATCGCTGCTGACGGATTTGAGAAACTTCATGAGGATGGTCAGTCGCTGCTCGAAGGCGCGTGGGGCGGCACATCGCTGCTTCTGCAGCGCGTTCTCGAGCAACTCGTCCCATTTTCCGGAATTGGCGGTCGAAATCTCGACGGCCTTCAGTTGCGCCAAACCTAGCGCCTCTTCGACACACAACGAGTGCGCGATCAGCCTATCGGCCTCTCCAAGCGAACTGAGCATGCGGTCCCCCGACCATCCATGATCCCGCCTGCACGCATCATACGGATCGAAATGGGCAAAAAGACGTTACGCGGCGCAGCAATGCAATTTACTGCAGCACGACGACCGCATCACCGCCGCATGCCTCGTCGGCTATGCGCCGCGACAGCCGAAGGTGATGAGCAGCACACCCAACATCAGCGTGGCGCCGCCGGCGTAGGCCCATTTGCGCTGGTCGATCATGAAGCTCGACGAGGGATAGGGAAAATATCCGGTTCCCTGGCCTATCCAGAGCGCACCTATGAGGATGAGGACAGTGCCGGCAATCAGGAACGCTAGCTGCATTGTCTGCCCCATTCGCTTGCCCCGACAGAAGCTGTCGACGACACTGCGGCCTCAAAGATCCAGCACGACGAAGAAGCCTGAAAATCCCGGACCGAACGCCGCCGCCAGATAGCGGCCGTGCACGCCATCGGCGAGCGCCTGCTTGAGCACGAAGATTGCCGTCGCCGATGACATGTTGCCGTAGTTTTTCAGCACATCCCACGAGTAGCGGATCCGCTCGCGCGGCAACCCCAGCGCATCCTCGACAGTCTGCAGGATCTTGCTGCCGCCCGGGTGTAGCAAGAGGCCGTCGAAGTCCTGTAGCGACAGCCCTTCACGCGCGAAGAAGGGAAACAGCGCCTCGCCCAAGCGCTCACGCATCAAAGCCGGCAGGTCGGGACTGAGCACGATGCCGAAGCCGTCGTTCTTGATGTCCCAGCCCATGATGTGCTCGGTCTTGGACCAGAAGTATTCGCCGATCGCGCCAACCGTGGCGCACGCCGGGGCGCTATCGCCGGGCCGGTCGCCGGCCGAGCTGCGCAGCACGACGGCGGCGGCGCCGTCACCAAACAGCGCCGCGGCAACGAACATGGTGAGGCTGGGGTCGTCGAGGCGCAGACAAAGCGAGCACAGATCGACGGTCAGAAACAGAACGTTGGAGCCGGGCCGCGCCTGCGCCATGCGCGTCGCGCGGGCGAGCCCGCCGATACCGCCGCCGCAGCCCAGTCCGAAGATCGGCAGCCGCTCGACATCCGGGCGGAAGGCGAGCCGGTTCATGAGGCGGGCGTCGAGAGTGGGGATCGCAAGCCCGGTGACTGTGTTGGTGACGATGGTGTCGATATCGCGCAGAGAAAGACCGGCCTCGGCCACCGCTTGCGTCGCCGCCCGCTCCAGAAGATCGAGCGCGTGACGCTGGTAGGACCGCGTTCGATCCTCCCAGGTGTGCGGCTGCAGGTACCATTCCTTCAGCTCGACCGAGTAGCGGCGCTCGATGCCGGTGTTTTTGTAGAGGGAGTCGAGGCGCGCATATTGCGGAAAGACTTTCTGCGCCCGCTCGGCGACCTCGTCCTGACCCGTGACGTGCTCCGGCACCGCAGTGGCGACGGATGCGATCTGCACAGTGACCGTTGACGCAAGCGGACGGGCCCCGGAAAGCCGCTCTGCGTGGATGTTCATGTGTCAGCCGCCCGGTTGCATGCACACGCAGGATGCGTCGCATCGACGATGCTACACCGCGGTCGGTTACCAGCCAGGGAAGATGGGCCATAGGGTGTAGCTGCCGTTGCGCCACAACGGAAAATTGTGTGCGTTCACTGACTATCGCGTCGGCGTTCGGCAAAAAATCCTAGCGCACGGGGTGAAACAGCCCGCGGCGACCTTCCACCCAAATGACAACCGCGAGGCACAGGCTGCTGAGGCCGAAGAAGCCGAAAGCGAGGGGCAGCACCGAGCCGTCGAACATGTGGCCGACGAAACCACCGGCCAGGGCGCCGATGGCGGTCGAGACGAAGCCGATGACGGACGAGGCCATGCCGGCGTTGTCGCCTTGCGGCTCCATCGCCATCGCATTGAAGTTCGGCGCGATGAGCCCGAACAAATAGAAGAGCGGCGCCATCGCGCCCATGAACAGCCAGAAGCCGGCGGCGCCCAGCAGCGCCGCCACGACGAGCACCGCCGACAAAGCGATGAAGAGCACGAGGGAGACGTGCGAAAGCCGGCGCATGCCCAGGCGCTCGACCAGCAAGGCATTGGTGAGCGAGGACGCTGCGATCATCAGCGCCGTCGCGCCGAAGGCGAGCGGGAACAGCACGCCGAGGCCGAATACATCGACAAACACCTGCTGGGCACTGCTTACGTAGCCGAGCACGGTTCCAAAAATCAGGCCGCCGCTTACCGCGTAGCCGATCGTTTGCCGCGTCTCCAAAGCAAGTTGCAGCGACGCGCGCAACGACAACGGCTCAGCCGCGTTCTGGCGCATCGTCTCCGGCAACCGCAGGCCCGCCCACACGGCGATGACGATGCCGGCGACGAGCAAGAGATCGAACATCAGTCGCCAGGAACCGACGAACAGCAGGCCCTGGCCCATGGAAGGAGCGAGCACCGGAATGATGATGAACACGGCCATGGCGAACGACATGACGCGTGCCATCTCGCGCCCGCTGTAGCGATCGCGCACGACGGCGAAGGCGATGACGCGCGGCGCGGCAGCGCCGATGCCCTGCATCGTGCGGGCGGCAAGCAGCATCGTGAAATCTACAGCGAGCGTTGCTACGAGGGAGCCGATGATGAAGATCGCCAAGCCAACCATGAGCACGGGCTTGCGGCCGTAGCGATCCGACAGGCGTCCGTAGACGAGTTGACCAGCGGCGAAGCCCGCCATGTAGCTGATGATGACGATCTGGCGATTGTTGGCGTCTGCGACGCCCAGCGCCTCGCCGATGGCTGGCAGCGCCGGCAGCATGATGTCGATCGACAGGGCCGTCAGCGCCATCATCATGGCGACGAGGCCGATGAACTCGGCGGTCGACATCGGCATGCCCGACTTGGCGGAGGCGGCGAGACGCGGCTCGCGCATGGGGGCGTTCATGAGGCCATTATCTTCTTGTTGGGCCGAAGGGGCCAAAGCAGAACGGGTGGCCCCAGTAGGCGCCGCGTCCGGCCAAATCGTGGCGTCGGGCGCCGGTGGCCGCCCTCCACCGATGTGTGCCCCGCTCCTGCCGGCTTTCCCGCGCCAAACTGACCTCGTCTCTTCGTTAACGACAGGCGGCGGGATATGCACGGCAAAGGCGAGGCGCAGGGATGCAACACGTCGGCGGATATGCGGCGCCGACAGCAAATCGTCCGAGCACGCCCCGGGCCGCTGCGGTATAGCAAATCAGCTTGCCAATCTTGAAGATTCGGAGCTCTCAGGCCGTGCAGAAACGCATTCTCAGCGCCCATTACTTTCCGCGATCCGCCGCCAGCACCTTTGCCGTATTCGGCGTCGCCGTTCTCATTGCCGCGGGGCTCACCACCACCACGCAGCCGGCCGCCGCCCAGCAGGGCTTCGGCAATTTCTTCAGCTACCAGGGCACACCCAAGAAACGCGTCGTACGCAAGCGTCGCGCGCCGGCGGCCGAGACATCGTCCGAGACGGCACCGGAGGGCGCCAAGAAGGCAGTCCCCGAGAAGTCCGGGCCGCAGGGCTTCGTCTACGCCATCGTTTCGCTGCCCGATCAGCACATGAACGTCTATGACGCCACCGGGCGCATCGCCTCGACGCGCGTATCGACCGGGCAGTCCGGCTACCGCACGCCGTCCGGCATCTACAGCGTGATCGGCAAGAGCCGCTATCACCGCTCGAACATCTACAGCGGCGCGCCCATGCCGTGGATGCAGCGCATCACCTGGTCCGGCATCGCCATGCACGCCGGCGTCGTGCCGGGCTATCCGGCCTCGCATGGTTGCATCCGCCTGCCGTACTCGTTCGCACCCGTCATGTTCAACCTGACGAAGACGGGCGCGCGCGTGGTCGTCGTCTCGCGCGACACCGCGCCGGTCGATTTCGCGCACGACTTCCTGCCGCTGCCGAAGATGCAGCCCGTCACCGCCGGCGCGCAGCAGGCGGCAGGCGAGGCACCCGTCAAGCTGGCCAGCGTGGAATCCGAGATGACCACGGCCGCGGTGCCGGCGGCGGCTCCGACGCTGCTCAACCCCATCGCCTATGCCGGCGTGCTGAAGGATACGGCGCTGGCCGACAAGACGGCCGCCGAGCAAGCCGCCAAGGAGGCTCTGGCTGCCGCCCAAACCGCTGGCGCCGAGGCGCGCCAGGCCGTAGACGACATACGCACAGGCGAGACGGCTGTCGCCGCGGCGGAAGCCAAGATCGCAGCCATAGACGCCCGCGTAGCTGCGCCGGTTGCGCAGCCGGTCGCCGCGGCGTCCGCCACTACGGAGACGCCGCCCGGCGAGGCCGACAGGGCGACGGCGCAGTCCGAACTCGACCGTGCCCGCGCCGCGCTTGCCGAGGCACGCGCACGCGAAGCGGCGAAAACCCAGGGCGCCTTTGCGGCCGTCGAGGCGTGGAAACGCGCCGCCGCCGCCGCATCCGTCGCCTCCGATCTCGTTGACGAGGCTGAGCGCCGCCGCTCGCAGGTGTCGGTGTTCATCTCGCGCAAGGAAGGCCGCATCTTCATCCGCCAGAACTGGAAAGAGGTCTGGGAGGCGCCGGTGACCTTCCGCGACCCCGATCGGCCGCTCGGCACGCACATCTACACGGCGACCGATGCGGCGGCGGACGGCTCGGCCGTGAAATGGACCGCCATCACCATCCCGGCTGAAGGCCAGCCGCCGAAGGAAGCCGTCGCGCGCGGCAAGGACAAGGATCGCCAGGCCGCTGCCCAGGTTGCCGACGCACCGGTACCCGAGACCGCCGCCGGCGCCCTAGACCGCATCGAACTGCCCGCCGGGGCCCGTGAGCGCATCGCCGAGCTGCTGTGGACGGGTGGGTCGCTGATCGTCTCGGACCAGCCGCGCAGCTACGAGATGGGCGAGTACACCGACTTCATCGTCCTGACGCGCTAGCGGGTAGATCGCGGCGTATCGGCCGTGTTGCACTCGCCCCGTTTTGCACGGGGATTGCGCCTTGGTTAGTCGGTTCGCGACGTTTTTAAGGGATCGGACTAACGCCCCGTTAGAGCTTGCCCGCCTACTCTGCCGTACTCTTAACAGCGCAAGAGCCGGCAGTGCCGCCATTCAGCAAACTGAGCCGCGCAAGATTTGCAGCGGCGAACGACGTGCGTCGCGAGCCCGAGCGCCCGCGGCCGCCGGACGTCAGCATGCCAATGCTGGAAGCGCTCGTCTGCGAGGTGCATTCGGCAGCGCTGCTGACCGCAGCGATCGCCAGCGCGATAAATGCCTTCCGCCGGCAGGGTTCGGTACGTAGCGCCGAGGGCCTGCGGCCATACATCCCCGGCGAGCCCGCTATCGTGTCGGTGTTGCGCAACGGGATGCTGGAGACGGACTTCAACGAGCATACGGTGCGTCTCGTCATCCAGTTCTTCGACGATCTCGCTCCGGCGCGCATCGCGCTCGACCGTTACTTCGCCGAAGCCAATCATATCGGCGAGGATCGCGCCGCCACTTTGCATCTGCTCACGGTGTCCACCGCCTGGCGACGCGCTTGCCAGGATGCGCTGCTGGCCGTGCGCCAACTACAGACCGAGCTTCCGCGGCTGCCGGCGCAGTACACGAGCAACTCGAAGCTGCTCAACAACCTGCTGCAGGACGTCATCATGGGCGGGTCGCCCTGCCTCGATGACGACGGTCAGATCGCCCTGCCGGATCTGCCACAACGACGCCAATCGGCGCGGCGCACCGTCTGCCAACCGTGCCAGCTCACCTACAACCGCGCGACCTCGCAGGCCTTCGTGCGCGACGTCTCCCCCGGCGGCTTCGGCCTCGAGCGCGTGCCGCAGCTCGTGCCCAAGACGCAGGTGGAGATCGAGATGCCGAGCGGCCGCCGCTTCTCCGGCGTCGTCGCCTGGTGCAGCGGCTCTTCCGCCGGCATCCGCTTCGCCCGCCCGCTGCTGCCGAACGACCCGTTGCTTTCGGGCTGAGGCACCTCGGCCACGCGTAACCAAGCCCAGGATTTGCCGCGCGTTTCCGCCTGTGGCACCTTCGGCCTCGAGCTCCCGGGCGCCAACAAGCAAAGACGCAAGCCCGCAGGAGCGGAGGAAACGACCGTGGCGTCCCATTCGACGCGCAGCAATTGCGGTATCCGCGTTGCCGCGAGCCCGCTCGCAGCAACGCGCGCGGCGGTGGCAGAGATCGGGGCCGAACTCGACGGCGGTATCGGCCTGCAGCATATCGTCGTGTTCTTCGGCATCGATCATGACGCGGCGACGCTCGTGCAAGCGCTAGGCGAAAGTTTTCCCGGCGTGCCGGTCTCGGGATGCTCGACGGCGGGCGAGATCGGCCCTTCCGGCATGATGCAGGGCGCTCTCGTCGCCATCGGCTTTCCGCGCGAAGGGTTTCGCGTGCACAGCGAGCTGATCACCGACATCGATCGCGCCGGTGTCGAGCACGCGACCGACGCCGTGCGGCGCCTCAAGGCGCGCGTGTCCCCCAAGGCGGAGCGCCGGCATGCGAATGACATGTTCGCGCTGCTGCTCGTCGACGGACTGTCGAACGCCGAAGAGAACATCGTCGCGGCCATCCATTGGGAGATCGACGACGTCGAGCTGATCGGCGGCTCGGCGGGCGACGGCGCGTGCTTCAAGCGCACCGTCATGATCCACGACGGCACCATCGCCCACCGCGCCGCTGTTCTGATGATAATCGAGACCGACTATCCGTTCCGCGTCTTCAAGACGCAGAACTTCGAGCCGACCGGCATCAAGCTCGTCGTCACGGCCGCCGACACGGAGAACCGCATCGTCCATGAGCTCAACGCCGAGCCGGCGGCGCGCGAGTACGCGGCTGCCATCGGCCTTCTTCCCGACGATCTTGGCCCCTTCAGCTTCGCGTCCTACCCGCTGGTTGTGAAGGTCGGCGGCGATTACTACTGCCGCTCGATCCGCAACATGAATGCCGACGGCAGCCTGTCGTTCTTCTGCGCCATAGACGAAGGTCTGGTTTTCACCGTCGCCCGTCCGCGCGACATTCTCAGCGCCACCGAGCATACACTGCAGGAGGTCGCCCAGGCGCTCGGCGGTATCGATCTGGTGGTTGGCTTCGACTGCATCCTGCGGCGGCTCGACGCCGAGACGCGGCAGATCCGCCATCAGTTGGCCGAACTGTACAGGAAGTACTCGATCGCCGGCTTCCATACCTATGGCGAACAGTACAACGCCATGCATCTCAATCAGACGCTCACCGGCATCGCCTTCGGACAGCGGACGAGGGGGGCGTAGGGCGTGGACTCGCTGTTCGACCTGCACCCGCTCGGCGGCAGCCCCGAGGAACTCGAGCGCCGCATCCGCAAGCTGCAGAAGATCAATGCAGCGCTGATGCAGCGTGTCGAGCGATCGATGGACGCGCAGGCGAACGCCTATTCCCTGTTCCAGACCGCCATCACCCTCGAGGGACAGGTGCGCCTGCGCACGGAAGAGGTGACCAATGCGCTAGCGCGGCTGGAGCGTACCAACGACGAGCTTTCCAGTGCGCGCGATGCATCCGAACGCGCCAATCGCTTCAAGACCCGCTTCTTCACCGCAGTGGGCCACGATCTGCTGCAGCCGCTGCACGCGGCGCGACTGTCGGCGAGCGCTTTGGTCGAGCCGAACGGCAGCGAACACCAGCGCCGTATTGCCGAGCGTATCGAGCATGCTTTGACGACGATCGAGGAGCTGCTCAAATCCATTCTCGACATCTCCAAGCTCGAGGCCGGGGCGGTCACACCGGCCATGCGGCCCGTGGGGCTCGATGACCACTTCGCCTCCATCGTGCTCGACATCGAGCCGCAGGCGCGCGCCAAGGGCCTGTCGCTCACCTGGCGCGCCACGGATCTCTCCGTCGTCTCCGACCCGCTGATGCTGCGCCGTATCTTGCAGAACCTGTTGGTCAACGCGGTGCAGTACACCGAGAAGGGCGGCATCCGCTTGCTGGCGCGCCGGCGCGGAAAGAACGTGCGCATCGAGGTGTGGGACACCGGCCCCGGCATCGGGGAAGCCGACCGGGAAATGATCTTCGAGGAGTTCCAGCGGGGATCGGCGACCGACCGTCCGGCCATCGGTGGCTTCGGCCTTGGGCTGTCGATCGTGCAGCGCATGGCCGAGGCCCTGGGGCACCCGATCGATCTCTGCTCACGCCTCGGGCACGGAACCCGCTTTTCGCTGACCGCGCCATGGGCGGACAGCGGCGGGGCGGCACCGACGGCGACGGCGCCTACAGCACTCAATTTCAACGTCTCGGCGCTTACGGCCGCTTCGGTCGCCGTCATCGACAACGACGCGGCCGTTCTCGATGCGATGCAGGGGCTGCTTGAACGCTGGGATTGCGACGTTCGCTGCGCGCGCAATCTTCTCGGCCTCGTGGCGCGGAGCGGCGCCGACAGCTACCGCCCCGATCTCATCCTCGCCGACTACCACCTCGACGACGGGTGCAACGGCCTTGATGCCGTGCATGCGCTGCGCATCTCCCTCGGCGCGGCGATACCGGCCGTCATCATCACCGCCGATCGGAGCCCGGCCATCGCCGAGGCCGCACGGGAAATGGGTTGCGAGATCCTACTGAAGCCGGTGAAGCCGGCGGAGCTGCGGGCGCTGATGCTGCACCTCCTCGCTCGTGCAGCGGCGCCGGCCGCCGGCTAGTCGCCGCGCTGATCGCCGAGGATCGAATCGAAGTCGATCTTGGACGCCTCGATCACCGCTTGCGTGCGCGAGGCGACCTTCAGCTTGCGCAAGATCTCCGACACGTGCGCCTTCACCGTCGTCTCACCGACGCCGAGGTCGAAGGCGATCTGCTTGTTGAGCAGTCCTTGCCGCAGCATGTGCAGCACCCGCACCTGCTGCGGCGTCAGCGAAGCGATGCGCGAGGCGAGGTCGGAAGCGCCCGAGCCGGACGGCGCCGGCGGCTGATAGCCCTTTGGCAGCACCACCGAGCCGGACATGACGTCCTCCAGGGCGCGGCCGAGATCGGCGCCGCGCGACGACTTGGAAATGAAGCCGGCGGCGCCGCATTGCATCACCTCGTGGATGATGCGCGGGTCTTCCAGCGCGGAGACGACGACGACGGGCAGCTTCGGATAGCGGGTGCGCAGCTCGATGACGCCTTCGAGACCGCGCGTGCCGGGCATCGACAGGTCGAGCAGTACGAGGTCGAACGGTCCCTGCTTGTCGAGGATGGCGCGGGCTGCATCGATCGAGGTCGCCTTCGAAACGGAGGCGTCGGGGAACGTGCCCTGGACCACCAGCTCCAAAGCTTCGATGAAAAGCGGATGGTCGTCGACGATCAGGATGCCGGTGGGCAAACGCATCTCCTCGTACGGGATGATTGGTCGGCCTGCGCCGTATTCACCACGCCGGCACATGATAAGCGATGCGCTCGCCCGAAACTGGCTAAAAATTGCTGTTGTCGCGCTGGATGGGTCGCCAATCGCCACCTCGAGTTGCAGCTTCACATCCGCGGTGGCGACCTCGAAACACTCCCTCACGTATGATCCTTGACCCGACCCGGCTTCCGCGCAATCTGCGCCCAGCCGATCGGCGAGCAACGAAGGACGAACCCGCGCCGATGGCCGGAGCAATCACCAACTCTCTGCGGCTTGCCAAGGCGGGGCTCGTGCTGGCGCAGCACGGCGTCCGTTTCGTGCCGCCCGGCACGCCGGTGCCGCTGCCGCTACGGCTCGCCCGCATGGCTACGGCTCCCGTCCGCCTGCTGGCCGCGCCGTTCCGCGCCGGCGAGCCGCGCGAAGTCCGCCTCTCCAGCGCACTCACCAGCCTCGGCCCCAGCTACATCAAGCTCGGCCAGTTCCTGGCGACGCGCGCCGACGTGATCGGTCCCGACCTCGCCGGTGAACTGGCGCTATTGCAGGACAACCTGCCGCCGTTCTCCATGGCCGAGGCGCGCCGCTCCGTCGAGGAATCGCTCGGCGGCAAGCTCGAGGACCATTTCGCCGAGTTCGGCCCCGCCGTCGCCGCCGCCTCCATCGCCCAGGTGCACAAGGCGGCCGTCATCGACGCCGACGGGCAGCGGCGCGAGGTCGCCGTCAAGATCCTGCGCCCCGGCATCGAGCGGCAGTTCCGCCGCGACCTCGACAGCTTCTATTTCGCCGCGCGCCTCATCGAGCGCCTGCATGAGCCGACGCGCCGCCTGAAGCCGGTCGCCGTGGTCGACACGCTGAGGGCCTCGACCGAGCTCGAGATGGACTTGCGCCTCGAGGCCGCGGCCATCTCCGAGATGGCGGAGAACACCGCCGGCGATGATGAATTCCGCGTACCGGAGGTCGACTGGAAGCGCACCGCCCGCCGCGTTCTGACGGTCGAATGGATCGACGGCATTCCTCTTTCAGACCACGACCGCGTCGCCGCCGCCGACCTCGATCGCAAGGCGCTCGGGCTTACCGTGATGCGCACTTTTCTGAAGCACGCCATGCGCGACGGCTTCTTCCATGCCGACATGCATCAGGGCAATCTGTTCGTCGATCATGCGGGGCGTCTCGTCGCCGTCGACTTCGGCATCATGGGGCGGCTCGGCACGAAGGAGCAGCGCTTCCTCGCCGAGATCCTCTTTGGCCTCATCACGCGCGACTACAAGCGCGCGGCGCAGGTGCACTTCTGGGCGGGGTACGTGCCGCCGCATCATCCCGTCGAGGTGTTCGCGCAGGCGCTGCGCGCCATCGGCGAGCCGATCCACGGCCGCACGGCCGAGGAAATCTCCATGGCCGACCTGCTCGGCCAGCTGTTCGCCTATACCGACGTCTTCGACATGCAGACGCGGCCCGAGCTCATCCTGCTGCAAAAGACCATGGTCGTCGTCGAGGGCGTTGCGCGCGGCCTCGATCCGAGCCTCAATATGTGGGTGGCGGCCGAGCCGGTCGCGCGCAAGTGGATCGAGGACAACCTCGGCCCGATCGGTCGCCTGCGCGAGGCGGGCGAGGGCGCCTCCGCCATCGGCAAGATCATCGCCGACCTGCCGGCGCTCCTCACGCAGGGCCAGCAGACGGCGATCGCCTTGCACGACATGGCCCGCAACGGCCTGCGCCTCGACGATGAATCGGTGCGCAAACTGGCGCTGGAGGAGGCCCGCCGCACCCGCTGGGGGCGCCTTGCGCTGTGGATCGGCGCCATCAGTCTTGCGGTGCTTGCGCTTAGTCACCTCGGGCGTTAGCAGACTATGTCGTGCAAAGTCATCCCGGCATTTATTGCCGGGATCCAGAGTGCGGCCAGGTGGAGAGCACCGATGGATGGATCCCGGGGACGAGCCCCGGGATGACTCTGGAAGAGCCCGGGCCCTATGACTTCTAAATTCAAGGTCGATCCGAAGAAATTCTCGACGTTCCTGACGAGCTGCGGCCGCTTCGACCTGCTCGGCGACACCGTCTCCTCGTTCCAGCGCTATTTCGACGTCGATCGCATCCTGATCTCGGAGGATTCGGAGAACACGGAAGCCGCGGCGCAGTTCATGCGCGACTTTCCCGTCGCCAACGTACGCGTCAACCTGCCAAAGCTCGGACAGATGCGCTCCATCGATGCGCACTACGCGACGTTGTCGACGCCTTACGTCATCCACCTCGAGGACGACTGGGGCTTCACGCGCAGCCTCGACCTCGATCGCGTCACCGACTTCCTCGAGGCGCGTCCCGATATCGCCGTCGTGTGCATTGCCCACCGCGTCTACGATCCGCGCTTCCAGAAAGGCGCGCGGCCGGAGCGGCATGGCGGCATCGACTACCTCGTCTGGGAGACGGACGCGCATCCCAAGTGGTTCTCCTATTCGTTCAACCCCTCGGTGGTGCGCATGTCGCTGTGGCGCGAGGTGGGACCGTTCGCCAAGTTCGTCACCGAGGAAAATCTGAGCCTGTTCCTCAAGCAGCGCGGCATGCGCATCGCCATGGTGGTGCCCGGCATCGCCGACCACATCGGCGATGACCGTCACGCGCACGATCCCTTCCAGCCCAAGCGCGCCAAGACGTTTATCGAGCGCATGAAACGCTCGATCGCCAAGCGGCTGCCGTTGGGGACGGGCGGGCGCCCAAGCTGATGGGGCGAGCTGAATGGCTCTGAGCTGCTGTATCATCGCCCACAACGAGGGTGACCGCATCGAGCGCTGCATCCGCGCGGCGCAGCCTATCGTCGATGAGATCGTCGTCGTCGATTCCGGATCGACCGACGACACGGTGGCCAAGGCGAAGGCGCTCGGCGCCAAGGTTTTCTACAACGCGTGGGACGGCTACGGCCCGCAGAAGCGCTTCGCCGAGGACTGCGCCACCCACGACTGGATCCTCAACCTCGACGCCGACGAGGTGGTGACGCCGGAACTGGCGCGGGAGATCGCCGCATTGATGCGGTCGCCCGTCGGACCTGCTGCCCGCCTATCGCTTCCGCCAGGTCACGGTCTATCCCGGACACGACAAGCCAAGGCTGTGGGCCGACTTCCACAATTACGTGCGCCTGTACGATCGCCGGCACGTGCGCTTCCGCCAAAGCCGTGTGCACGACACGGTCGACACCAAGGACTTCCCCGTCGGGCAGCTCAAGGGCGCCGCCCTGCATTATTCGTGGCGATCGCTCAATCACGTGCGCGCCAAGCTGGAGAGCTACACCGACCTGCAGGCGAAGGAATTGAAGAAGCCGCGCTGGTACGTGCTGGGCGCGCCTGCCGGTCGAGTATCCGATTCTGTTCTTCCGCTACTACATCCTGCGGCGCAACTGCACCGGAGGGATCACCGGCCTGCGCATCGCGCACGAGATCGCACGCGCACGCTGGCGGCGGTTGCTGAAGATCGCCCGCGCGCAACGGGAGGCCGGCGACTGATGAGCGCGCCTCGGCCATACGATCGCGGACGAGGTCGCCTATCGTGGCGCGCGCCGTTTGGGTGGCGGCGAAGCAGGCGCTCGGCCTGCCGCGGCGGGGCGACGCCACCTTCTACGTCGACCGCTTCGATCGCGCGCTGCGCTCAGGGCGCATCGGCGGCAACTTCGCCATCCTGGCGACCGGCAAGGACGACGGCGCCGGCTCGCAGGCGCAGGCCGCCATGTCGGCGCTATGCTTCGCCAAGGCGCACGGCCTGCCCTACGTCCACCGTCCGTTCTCGGAGCATCGAGCACGCGGAGACCGACATGCCCGCGTGGGTGAGCGCGTGGGAAGACTATTTCAATCTCGGCGCCTTCGAGCGGCAGCTCGGCGACGACGACACGCCTGTCATCGCCCTCGATCGCTTGACGCTGAAGCCGCGCGGAGACCCGGTGATCGTCGCGGCCCAACATTACCTGCGCTACTGCAATCGGGACAACGAAGCGTGGGAGCGCGTGCTGCCGCTGCTGCGCGCCAAGTTCTGGGAAGGCAAGCAGCGCCACAGGCAGCCCGGCGAAATCCGCCTCGCCATCCACATGCGACGCGGCGACGTGTCGGCGGCCAACACGAAGGTCGCCAAAAACTTCACGCCCAACGCGACGTTCGTGAACACGCTGACGCGCCTCAAGGCGGTATTGGGCGACAGGGCGCCGGCGCTGCGCGTCGAGGTCTTCTCGCAGGGCGATCCCGCGATGTTCGCCGACCTTGCCGCACTCGGCGCCACGCTGCGGCTCGACGAGCCGGCACTCGACACGCATCGCGCCTTGGTCGAGGCCGACATCCTGGTGATGTCGAAGGGCGCCTACAGCTACACCGCCGCCGTGCTGCACGAGGGGCTCACCCTGTACGACCCGCAAAAGTACCGGCCGCTGCAGGGATGGGTCGTGCGCGCGCCCGACGGGTCTTTCGACGAGGCGATGGTCGCCCGCCGCCTCGCGGCGTTGCTCGGCAAAGGTAGATATCGCTACCGCCGGACGACGACGTTCTGTCCCATCTCGACGAGATTGGCGCCGGCCGCCTTGAAGTAGGCGCGCCAGAACTCCAGCAGCTTCTGCTGCGTGCCGACTTGCAGCGGGTTGCGCGCCTCGGTTCCGTCCCTGCCGAAGCCGAACACATGCACCTCGGCGCCCTTCAACGAGGCGACCAGCCCATATTTCTTCATGTGCGCGAGCAGGCGCTTGTTCTCGGCCGAGAAGAACAGGCGCCCCGGCACGTGATCGGAGTTCTCGATCATGTCAGAAAAAACATAGAGGAGATTCTGGCCGTCGGCGCGCGCGTCCTCCCTCGCAATGCTCGCCAGTGTGCGTGCGATGTCGGAGCGGGCGCGCGGTGTCGCCGCCGCCAGATGCGCCCGCAGGGATTCGACGATATCTCGCTTGGCCTTTTTGGTCTCGCTGACGATGAGGCCCTCGTTGCAGTTGAACCACTTGTCGAGCATGCCCTGCGCTGCGCAACGCGGAATGCAACGTTCGATGACCCGCTGACTGGTCGCGAAAGTGTCGGTAATGGTGCGGATGACGATACGCTCGCCGCCGTGGAGGATCTCGAACATCTCGCCGACGGCGCGTACGAGGAGCTCCTTGTCCTTGTCGTCGTAGGCCGTGGTGGTATCGATGATGAAGACGAGATTGGCGCCGGCCGCATCGCAGTAGGCGTTGTTGGCGTTCGGCTGAGCAGCGCTGGCTTGCGCGATGGCGCACCAGGATAGGCACGCTGCAAGAGTACCTCGCCAGCACGCCGGTCGATGCGGTTTCGGCGATCCACGCATTGCAGCTATTTGGGCTCGCGCACCGTCACACGCGTGACGTTGGCTCCCGCCTTGATCAGCGTCTCGACATCCGGCTCGTCAAAGTCGGCGGATTGCTCGTCATCGTCTCCGGAATCCGGCAATCCGAACGTGCCGCGCGCGCGTAGTCTCTCGAGCAGGCGATCGAGATCAGGCAAGGCAAATCGGTCCTCGGCATCGAGTGGAAGGCGGCGGGCGGTTTTCTGCGTGACAATGGCGGCGTTGGCTGCCGTGTACTTCTCGTTGATGTCATCGAGCTCGAGCCGGGCGTTCCCACGCGCGCGATCGCTCTTGGACTTGAACGTTCGATCCTGCTTCTCGACGGCGCGCTGCGCCGACCGATGCTTCTCGAACGCCTTGTCGAAATGCTTGTCTGGGTCGTGCGCAAAGTAGCCGAGCAGGAACGCCGCGAGAATGCTCGTCACGTTGACGGTGACCAGAACAAGCGCCGACGTATCTCCCAGAGCCGTGGCGATGGCGCGGAAGAAACCACCACTGGCGCTGACTTTGTCGCCGACGCTTGCAAAGAGGCCCTCGAGGCCGCTGCTCAATGCCGCAGCAGAAAATTCTGCACGACCGATGGTGAGAATGGACAAGACGCTCGTCAGCACCGCCAAGATCAACGCGGCGATGACGATGTTGGAGACGTACAGCTTGCGCTTGTGCTCGCTCCACACTTGGCGCGAAAGCTTGCCAGCAAAATGCGCCGCAATCAGCAGGAACACCGCCACCGCAAATGACACGGCCGAGGACGCGACGTTGCTGCTCTGCAGGGCGACGTCGAAGAGGAATTTGTTGACGGGGGTTTCGATGATCGCGAGGCTGATTGCCAACGTGCCAAACAGCAGCGCCGAGATCGACAGCCGATTGACGGGCCGCCCGATCTGGCCGGCGAGCGCCTCATATTCCGCACTCGCCCGGTTACGACGGTCAGCGAGGCTCTTCCACCTCTCGGACCCTGGACCGATGCTATGCCGGAGACGATCGATCGCGTCGTCGCGGCCAGCCAGAACCCGCTGGTAATCCTGCGCGTGACGAACTCGTTCGCCCATCAGGCGATCGAGCTCGTTTGGTGCTGATTGCATCCCGGCCCCCGTGCAATTAATGATTGCATGAGCACATATAGTACACGCTCCGCGTGCATGGAAGGGGTGCCACAACGCAAAAACCGCCCGGGCGCGAGCCCGAGCGGTTTTTGCTGAACATTGAAAGAGGGGATGAATGACTTCTGAATGACTTCGATAACCGAAGACACCTCACTTTTTTGCAGACCTGGCGACGACCTACTCTCCCACGTCTTAAGACGCAGTACCATTGGCGCTGGAGCGTTTCACGGCCGAGTTCGGGATGGGATCGGGTGCAGCCACTCCGCCATAGCCACCAGGTCGGCGAAAAAGTGAGATGACTTCTGGTTTTGGTCTTTCTGTATTCTTACGCCCATCGAGGCGACGCACGCAGCGCATCGGACGCCTGGAGCAAGCTCCTAGATCCGAGCGCAAACGTCGCCCTGCCAGAGCAGCCAGCGCGAGTTACCGCGCGTCTGCCGCATAAGGCATTACGATGAGCATTGCTTAATGAGAGCGATCAAGCCGATCGAGTTATTAGTACCGGTAAGCTGCATGCATTGCTGCACTTCCACACCCGGCCTATCAACGTGGTGGTCTTCCACAACTCTCGAGGGAGAACTAGTTTTGAGGTGGGTTTCCCGCTTAGATGCCTTCAGCGGTTATCCCGTCCGTACTTAGCTACCCTGCTGTGCCACTGGCGTGACAACAGGTCCACCAGAGGTACGTCCACCCCGGTCCTCTCGTACTAGGGGCAGCTCCTCTCAATTCTCCGACACCTACGGCAGATAGGGACCGAACTGTCTCGCGACGTTCTGAACCCAGCTCACGTACCTCTTTAAATGGCGAACAGCCATACCCTTGGGACCTGCTCCAGCCCCAGGATGAGATGAGCCGACATCGAGGTGCCAAACGATTCCGTCGATATGGACTCTTGGGAATCATCAGCCTGTTATCCCCGGCGTACCTTTTATCCGTTGAGCGATGGCCCTTCCACACAGAACCACCGGATCACTATGGCCAACTTTCGTTTCTGCTCGACTTGTCAGTCTCGCAGTCAGGCGGGCTTATGCCATTGCACTCGACGGTTGATTTCCGACCAACCTGAGCCCACCTTCGCACGCCTCCGTTACCATTTAGGAGGCGACCGCCCCAGTCAAACTGCCCACCATGCGCTGTCCCGGAGCCGGATGACGGCTCGCGGTTAGACAACCATGTTCATAAGGGTGGTATTTCACATTGCGGCTCCACCAGAGCTGGCGCCCCGGATTCATAGCCTACCACCTATCCTACACATGCAAACACGATTGCCAGTGCAAAGTTACAGTAAAGGTGCACGGGGTCTTTCCGTCTAACCGCAGGAACCCCGCATCTTCACGGGGAATTCAATTTCACTGAGGATGTGCTGGAGACAGTGGGGAAGTCGTTACGCCATTCGTGCAGGTCGGAACTTACCCGACAAGGAATTTCGCTACCTTAGGACCGTTATAGTTACGGCCGCCGTTTACTGGGGCTTCGATTCAAAGCTTGCACTTCTCCTCTTAACCTTCCAGCACCGGGCAGGCGTCAGGCCATATACGTCGTCGTTGGACTTAGCATAGCCCTGTGTTTTTGCTAAACAGTCGCCACCCCCTGGTCTGTGCCCCACCCGCCTGGTTGCCCAAACGGATGGCCTGCTTATCCCGAAGTTACGCAGGTAATTTGCCGAGTTCCTTCAGCACACTTCGCTCAAGCGCCTTGGTATTCTCTACCTGTCCACCTGTGTCGGTTTAGGGTACGGTCTATGTGGGGGCTATTTCCAGGAACACCTTCGCTGCTCGGGCAATCCGATAAGCCCAAACAACTTACAGCATCCGTCACTCACCCACTGGCCCACGAATATTAACGTGGTTCCCATCGACTACGGCTTTCGCCCTCGCCTTAGGGGCCGGCTAACCCTGCGCAGATTAGCTTTACGCAGGAACCCTTGGACATTCGGCGGGAGTGTTTCTCACACTCCTGTCGTTACTCATGTCTGCATTCGCACTTCCGATACCTCCAGGCGCCCTCACGGGTCGCCCTTCGCAGGCTTACGGAACGCTCCGCTACCACGCATCAATCCCGAAAGAATGATGCATCCTAAGCTTCGGTGCACGGCTTTAGCCCCGATACATTTTCGGCGCAGGAACCCTTATTTAGACCAGTGAGCTGTTACGCTTTCTTTAAAGGATGGCTGCTTCTAAGCCAACCTCCTGGTTGTTGTGGGATTCCCACATCCTTTCACACTTAGCCGTGACTTGAGGACCTTAGCTGTAGGTCAGGGTTGTTTCCCTTTTCACGACGGACGTTAGCACCCGCCGTGTGTCTCCCGAGTAGTACTCCCAGGTATTCGGAGTTTGGTTAGGTTTGGTAACCCTGTGGGGGCCCCTAGCCCATCCAGTGCTCTACCCCCTGGGGTATTCACTCGAGGCTCTACCTAAATAGATTTCGCGGAGAACCAGCTATTTCCAGCCTTGATTGGCCTTTCACCCCTATCCACAGTTCATCCGAGGCTTTTTCAACAGACACCGGTTCGGTCCTCCAGCAGGTGTTACCCTGCTTTCAACCTGACCATGGATAGATCGACTGGTTTCGGGTCTAATCCGACGAACTGAACGCCCTGTTCAAACTCGCTTTCGCTTCGCCTACAGCTATCGCCTTAAGCTTGCTCGTCAGACTAAGTCGCAGACCCATTATACAAAAGGTACGCCGTCACCCTTGCGGGCTCCGACTGTTTGTAAGCATCCGGTTTCAGGTTCTATTTCACTC
>CAWCHB010000009.1:135000-191244 GCA_963795225.1 uncultured Alphaproteobacteria bacterium
CGGGGGAATTGCTGTTCACGTCCATCACCAGCGGCGGAGAAACCTATCGTTTCTACCGTTTTCGCACGCCTGACGGGCTCGTCGACTACTACGACGAGAAGGGCAACAACTCGAAGCAGTTCCTGATGCGCCGCCCGGTGCGCGGCGACGTTCGCCTCGCCTCCGGCTTCGGCATGCGTTTCCATCCGCTGCTCAACGAGCGGCGCATGCACACCGGCGTCGACTGGGCCACCTCGCCCGGCACGCCCATCCTCGCCGCCGGCAGCGGTGTCATCGAGGAGGCGGGCCGCAAAGGCCAGTACGGCAACTACGTGCGCATCCGTCATCCCAACGGCTATCACACCGCCTACGGCCACTTGCTGCGCTTCCGCAAGGGCGTCGCCGCAGGCGAGAAGGTGCGCCAGGGAGAGATCATCGGCTATGTCGGATCGACCGGCCTCGCCTCCGGCCCGCACCTTCACTACGAGGTGCTGATCAACTCGCGCTTCGTCGACCCGCTGGCGATCCAGGTGCCGCGCGAGCGCGAGCTCACCGGGCGGCAGCTCGCCGAGTTCCAGAAGGAGCGCGTACGCATCGACGAACTGCGCCACCTGGCGCCAGTGATGACTGCCAGCAAGTGAGCATCGAGGCTCGCCACACGCTCCGCTGTCATCCTCGGCTTTATGCCGAGGACCCAACTCACCCTAAGCTCCAGTCCGAGCACACCTGTGGAGCGTCGCGACTGGGGAGACTTGCGTGGATCCTCGCCTGCGCGAGGATGACGTTTTAAAGGCGCCGAAAAGCTATCTGGCGCGGCCAAGCTCGCCGAGTTCCAGAAAGAGCGCGTGCGCATCGACGAGCTGCGCCACCTGGCGCCAGTGATGACCGCCAGCAAGTAGCTGCCTGAGAAGTACCCAACGTCACCCCGGCGTAGGCCGGGGTCCACGCCAGCGTCCACAAGCCTTTATTGTGAAGCAGCCTCAAACCGTCGCAGCTGCTCGAACTTGCGTGGGTGCCGGCCTGCGCCGGATGACGTCTCGCGAGGACTTAAGCGGCGTCGGACCACGGGGTCCGACGCCGACCCAAGTGGCACGCCGTTTACGCGGCGACCTTCACCGGTTCGCCGTTGAGCACCAGCTCGCCGTCGCGCACGCTGATGCGTACCGTGTCGCCGTCCTTGATGCGGCCGGCGAGGATCTGCTCGGCGAGCGGATCCTGCACGTGCCGCTGGATGACGCGCTTCAACGGGCGGGCGCCATAGGCCGGATCGTAACCGCGATTGGCAAGCCACGTGCGGCCGGCATCGTCCAGCTCGACCTTGATCTTGCGGTCGGCCAGCAGCTTGTCGAGCCGCTTCATCTGGATGTCGACGATCTTGCCCATCTCCGACCGCTGCAGGCGGTGGAAGAGGATGATGTCGTCGAGCCGGTTGAGGAACTCGGGGCGGAATTTCTGCCGCACCTCGCCCATGACCAGATCGCGCACGAGGTCGGTATCCTCGCCTTCCTTCTGGTTGACGAGGAACTCGGCGCCGATGTTCGACGTCAGGATGATGATCGTGTTGCGGAAGTCGACGGTGCGGCCCTGGCCGTCGGTCAGGCGCCCATCATCGAGAACCTGCAACAGCACGTTGAACACATCCGGGTGCGCCTTCTCGATCTCGTCGAACAGGATCACCTGGTAAGGCCGGCGGCGGACCGCCTCGGTGAGCGAGCCGCCCTCCTCGTATCCGACGTATCCGGGCGGGGCGCCGATGAGCCGCGCCACCGAATGCTTCTCCATGTACTCGGACATGTCGATGCGGAAGAGCGCGGCCTCGTCGTCGAAGAGGAACGCGGCCAGCGATTTCGCCAGCTCGGTCTTGCCGACGCCCGTCGGGCCGAGGAACATGAACGAGCCGATCGGCCGGTTGGGATCCTGCAGCCCGGCGCGCGCGCGGCGCACCGCCGTCGAGACGGCATTCACCGCCTCGCGCTGGCCGACGACGCGCTTGGCGAGCGCATCCTCCATCTTCAATAGCTTCTCGCGCTCGCCTTCGAGCATGCGGTCGACCGGGATGCCGGTCCAGCGCGAGACGACGCCGGCAATCTGATCGGGCGTCACTGCCTCCTCGACCATCGTCCCCTTGGCCTCCTGCGCCTCGATCTCCTGCAGCTTCTTCTCGAGCTCGGGGATCTTGCCGTAGGCCAGCTCGCCGGCGCGCGCCAGGTCGCCGCGGCGCTGCGCCTTGTCCAGCTCGGTGCGCGAGTGGTCGAGCTCCTCCTTGATCTTCTGGGCGCTGCCGAGCTTTTCCTTCTCCGCCTCCCAGTTCTGCGTCAGGATCTTGCTCTCCTCCTCGAGGTCGGCGATTTCCTTCTCGATGTTGGCGAGACGATCCTTCGAAGCCGCATCGTTCTCCTTGCGCAGCGCCTCGCGCTCGATCTTGAGCTGCATCAGCTCGCGATCGATGCGGTCCAGCTCCTCCGGCTTGGAATCGATTTCCATCTTCAGGCGCGAGGCCGCCTCGTCGACGAGGTCGATGGCCTTGTCGGGCAGGAAGCGGTCGGCGATGTAGCGGTTCGACAGCGTGGCGGCAGCAACGAGCGCGCTATCGGTGATGCGCACGCCGTGGTGCAGCTCGTACTTCTCCTTGAGGCCGCGCAGGATCGAGATCGTATCCTCGACGGTCGGCTCGTTGACGAACACGGGCTGAAAGCGCCGGGCCAACGCCGCGTCCTTCTCGATGTGCTTGCGGTACTCATCGAGCGTCGTCGCGCCGATGCAGTGCAACTCGCCACGGGCGAGTGCCGGCTTCAGCAGGTTGCCGGCATCCATCGAGCCTTCGGTCTTGCCGGCGCCGACGATGGTGTGCAGCTCGTCGATGAACAGGATGATGCGGCCGCCCTCCGCCTGCACCTCGTTCAGCACCGATTTCAGGCGCTCTTCGAACTCGCCGCGATACTTCGCGCCGGCGATGAGGGCGCCCATGTCGAGCGACAGGAGCTTCTTGTCCTTCAGGCTGTCGGGCACGTCGCCTTGGACGATGCGCAATGCGAGGCCCTCGGCGATGGCTGTCTTGCCGACGCCCGGCTCGCCAATGAGTACGGGATTGTTCTTCGTGCGCCGCGACAGCACCTGGATGGTGCGCCGGATTTCCTCGTCGCGGCCGATGACCGGGTCGAGCTTGCCGGAGGCGGCGGCCTCCGTCAGATCGCGGGCGTAGCGCTTCAGCGCGTCGTAGCCCTGTTCGGCCGAAGCGGTGTCGGCGGTGCGCCCCTTGCGGATCTCATTGATCGCCGTGTTGAGCCCCTGCGGCGTCACGCCGGCATCGGCGAGGATCTTCGCCGCGTCAGTGCCCTTCTCCAGGGCCAGTGCCAGAAGCAGCCGCTCGGCCGTCACGTACTTGTCGCCGGCCTTCTCGGCGATCTTCTCGGCAGAGTCGAAAACTCTTGCGAGCTCGGAAGCCATGTAGAGCTGGCCCGATCCACCACCCGAAACCTTCGGGCGCTTGGCGAGCGCCGCTTCGACCGCGTTCAGCGCGGCCTTGGGGTCGCCTCCCGCCTTGCGGATGAGACCCGCGGCAAGGCCCTCGCTGTCGTCGAGCAGCACCTTCAGAAGATGGTCGGGCGAGAACTGCTGGTGGCCTTCGCGCAGGGCCAGGCTCTGCGCCGATTGAACGAAGCCGCGGGCGCGGTCCGTGAACTGTTCAAAATTCATTGTCCCTCCTCGGCGTACCGAACCGCCCTAACGGCACGGCCCGGCACCTTCTACGTCAGGAATGATGGTGGCTGCCGCCGACCACGCCGGTACCGGCAGCATCGAACGGAAACCTTTCCAACACGTGATATAGTGTGCTCGAATTCGGACAAAAGAGGTTCGTCCGCCACGTCAATCACTGCCTTGAGTTGCATCAACGATGACCGATCCAAGCGGGCCCAGCGTCCGCGGCCTCTTTCGCTACCCGGTCAAAGGTCTATCGCCCGAGCCGCTGCAGCGCATGCCCTTGGTGGCCGGACAGACGGCCGCCTTCGATCGCGCCTATGCGGTCGAGAACGGGCCGGGACGCTTCAATCCCGAAAATCCGGCGCACCTGCCGAAAATCAACTTCCTCATGCTGATGCGCAACGAGCGCCTGGCGACGCTGCAGACGCGCTTTGACGATGCGACCGAGACGCTGACGGTTCTGCGCGACGGCAAGCAGGTGGCGCGCGGCGACCTGCGCACGCTCATCGGCCGCAAGATGA
This sequence comes from uncultured Alphaproteobacteria bacterium, assembly GCA_963795225.1. GTDB lineage: Bacteria > Pseudomonadota > Alphaproteobacteria > Rhizobiales > Hyphomicrobiaceae > Hyphomicrobium_A. The sequence goes on from CAWCHB010000009.1 coordinate 139,203, forward strand.
TCGAGCAGTTCCTCGCCGCCTACATGCAGGACGATCTGCGCGGCGCTCCGCGCGTCGTCTCCGCGCCCGGTCACAGCTTCTCGGACGTTGCCGCCAAATGCCTGCACGTCGTCAATCTGGCGTCCGTACGCGAGTTGGAGCGCGTCGTCGGGCGCGCGGTGAGCCCGCTACGCTTCCGGCCCAACGTCGTCATCGAGGGGGCTCCGCCCTGGGCGGAATTCGACTGGAGCGGCAAGCCGTTGCAGGTCGGTCCGGTGGAACTGGAGTTCATCAAGCGCACGGAGCGCTGCGCGGCGACGGATGTCGACCCGGACACCGGCAAGCGCGACATGGCGATCCCGGCCGCCCTGCAGCGCGCCTGGGGACACACGGATTTCGGCTTCTATGCGCGCGTCGTCGCCGACGGCACGATCGCCATAGGCGATCCCGTCACAGCCTGATCAGGCTTCGGAAGTTAGAGAGCCCGGAGGTCTCAGTCGCGATCGGGCTCGTCGCCACCCGCAGCGCCGTTCACCTCTTCAGGGGCACCGTTGCCGCCCTCGCGGCGCGGACGGCGGACCGGCCGACGCAGGAACTCGGGCTGCTCGTGTTGCTGCTGGGGGAAGCTGTCCCGGCGACGGAACTGCTCGCCACCACCACCACCCTGGCGAGGCGGCCCACCTGGCTCGGCGTTCTGCGGACGCGGAGCCTGCTGGCCGCCGTTCGGCTCGCCGCCGCCGCCGCGATCGAAGCGCTGCTCGTGGCGGTCGCCGCCACGGTCGTTGCGGTCGTTGCGGTTATTGTTGTTGCGGTGATGGTCGCGGTCGCTGCGGTGCCGGTTCTGGTCCTGCGAGCCGCGATTGCCCTCGTAACGCTGGTTGTCCGAGCGCGGCTGTTGGTCGTGGCGCATTTGCGGCTGGTGCATCGGCTGCATATCGCCGTCATCACCTTCGTCGTCGCCGAAGTCGTCGCCGTCCATCGGACCGCGTGGCATGCCGCCGTTCATCTCAGGGCCGCCCTGGGCGATCTGCTGATCGCGGAAGGCCATGATGATGCGGTTATAATGCTCGGCGTGCTGCAGGTAGTTCTCGGCCAGCACCGGGTCGCCGGAGGTCGTCGCATCGCGGGCGAGCGACATGTACTTCTCGGCGATGTGGGATGGGGTGCCGCGGATCTTGACCTCCGGCCCCGTGCTTTCGAAGCTGCGGGTAAGCGGGCTCTGCCCCTTGCGGTTGCTGCGTCCGCGGCCCCGGCGGTTCTGCTGTCCTTGCCTCATTGGCTCCGTTCTCGGTCTTGATGAAATGAAAAAGCGTGCGCGGCTCGCAGTCAGCGTCGCAAAGCCGCTAGTGCCATAAAGCAGGCGCTGACACGCAATCTTTGGCCAGTTTCTGGCGAGCGCCCATGCGCGCGCATTGTGTCTCTATCTCGTGACGCTCAACCGGCAGTCGCTACTTCCGATCGGAAGGGGGCGTTGCACGCCAAGCGGCTAACGAATGCCGTTTTAGCGGGAGCAAGGGCCTCGCGCTTACGCGCCGTGTCCCCGTGCTTCGCAATCCCAGCTCGTGCGGTCGGTCAGGCTCCAACGCTGAAGCGCGACGCACGATCAATCGGCTTCCCTCAGACTAGGCGGGCACCCGCCACAAAGCAAACCTTTTATTTGTGCCCGTTTACCAATGTAACCGAAGCGCCACACAGCGTGTGTGGCCACCAAGGTCCGCATGGCGGGATAGTTGTGCCTGGCGTGTCTTAACGAACGCTTGCTCCAACAGGAGAGCAACATCCTCCGCCTGCCCGGCGCCGACCTCGAAGATCACCCACCCGGCGCGAACGCGCGGCAGGCCGGCGATGATCCGGCGATAAAAATCCAGCCCGTCGGCGCCGCCGTCGAGGGCGCCGTGGGGATCGTATCGGCGCACCTCCGCGCTTAGTCCGGCGACGTCGCCGCTCGGAATGTACGGCGGGTTGCTGACGACGAGGTCGAACGGTCCGTCGATGCCATCCAGCACGTCGGCCTGCATGAACGAGACGCGCGCGGCGAGGCCGAGCGAGGAGGCGTTGAGGGCCGCGACCTCGAGCGCCGCGGCGGCAATGTCGGTGCCGACGCCCGTCGCCTGCGGCAGCTCGGCGAGCAGCGTCAGAAGCAGGCAGCCCGATCCCGTGCCGATATCGAGAATACGGATCGGCCGCTCGCGCCAGCCCTCGCGCGTCGCGATGGCGAGCGCCGCCTCGATGAGGGTTTCGGAATCGGGGCGCGGATCGAGCGTCGCCGGCGACAGCGCAAACGGGCGCCCGTAGAACTCGCGCAGGCCGAGAATGCGGGAGACCGGCTCACGCGCGCAGCGCCGCGCCAGCATCGAGCCTAGTCGATCCTGCTCGTCGGCAGACAGGGCGCGCTCGGGCCGCGCGATGATGTCGGCGGTGTCGACGCCGGCGGCGGCGGCGACGAGCAAGCGCGCATCGCGGCCGGCATCCTCGACCCCGGCCGCGGCCAGCGACTTTTGCGCAGCGCGCACGGCATCGCCGAGAGTTTCGGCCAATCCCCGCGCGGCCGGCGCCTCAGGCATTCTGCATGTCCGCCAATAGGCTAGCCTGGTGGTCGGTGGTCAGCGCATCGACCAGCTCGTCGAGCGCCGCACCCTCCAACACCGTGTCCAGCTTGTGCAGGGTGAGATTGATGCGGTGGTCGGTGACGCGGCCCTGCGGATAGTTGTAGGTGCGGATGCGCTGCGAGCGATCGCCGGACCCGACCTGGCCCTTGCGCGCCGACGCACGCGCCGCGTCAACGCGCTCGCGCTCCAATTCGTAGACGCGCGAGCGCAGCACCTGCATGGCGAGACGGCGGTTCTGATGCTGCGACTTCTCCGCCGAGACGACGATGATGCCGGTCGGCAAATGCGTCATGCGCACCGCCGAGTCCGTCTTGTTGACGTGCTGACCGCCGGCGCCGCCCGCTCGCATCGTATCGATGCGGACGTCTTCCGGGCGGATGACCACGTCGACCTCCTCCGCCTCCGGCAACACGGCGACGGTCGCCGCCGAAGTATGGATGCGTCCACCCGTCTCGGTGGCGGGGATGCGCTGCACGCGATGCACGCCGGATTCGAATTTCAGCCGCGCGAACACGCCTTCGCCGGAGATCGAAGCGACGATCTCCCTGTAGCCGCCGACGTCGTTCTCCGAGATGGAGATGATTTCCACCTTCCAGCCCCGCAGCTCCGCGTAGCGGCTGTACATGCGGAAGAGATCGGCAGCGAACAGTGCGGCCTCGTCACCGCCCGTGCCGGCGCGCACCTCGAGAATGGCGCTGCGCTCGTCGGCGGCGTCCTTCGGCAGGAGCTGGATGCTCAGTTGCCTCTCCAGTTCCTCGCGGCGCGGCTCGAGCGCTTCCAGATCGGCGCGCGCCATCGAGATCATCTCCTTGTCGGAGGTCGGGTCGTCGATGAGCGCCGTAAGGTCTTCCTTTTCCTTTTCGGCGCTGCGCAGCGCCTCGATGGTGGCGACCAGCGGATTGAGTGCGGCGAATTCCTTCGTCAGCTTGGCGTAGGCAGCTTGATTGACGCCGGCGTTGAGCTCGGCCTGGATGGCGTTCCAGCGCCCGACCATCTTCTCGAGCTTGTCTTTGGGAATTCCGGCCATGGTCCCTGGAGCTTGCGTCATCTCGAATGGCGAAGCCGGCCGCAGGCAGCAGCCGGTCGTCGCCAAATTCAACCTGGGGTGGATATGAGCACCCGCGCCGCGGCGCGCCGCATCTAATCCGATTGGGCGGTGCTCTGCAATTTGTCGCCCTTGCGGGTGCGCGGATCGGAGACGTCGATCCAACGCAGACCGTCGCGGACGGGAGCCAGGCGCACGATGACGTAGTCCTGGGCACCGCGGACGAAGCGTTTCATCGAAGGCGGGAGCTGCGAAACCGCCGCCTCCAGCACCGCCGATTGGGTGATCAGAAGAATGAGGGCGATCCCCATCGTCACAGTGAAAAGGGCCATGCCCGGCCGGCCGGCCCGATCATTCACCGCTTGGCGGGCTTGGCGGGCGGCCTCGGCGGCCCGACGACCGCCGTCGCCGAGCGCCGCCATGATCGGCGCGCTGCGCTCGGAGAGGGCTGGAAGAAGGGGACGGCGGGGCGGACGCGGCTTCCGGGCTGGGGCCCGCGGAGCAGCCGTGTAGATCTGCTCCAGCGAATGCAGCACCGGACGCGGGTCGAGGCCGGCAAGTCCGGCGTAGCTGCGCACGATGCGGCACGTCTCCGGCCATGGCGGAAGCGCCCCGATCTGTCCCATTTCCAGTGCGGCTACGATATCGACGCGCGTTGCCAGCGCCTGTGCAGCCTGAGCAGGTGTCAGGCGCAGGGCGCCCCGCAGATCGCGAAAGAAGCGCGCGACCTCGGCGGCCATCACCGCTGTCGGCGTCTGCACACTTGCAGCGCGCGCACCTGACGTGCGCGCGACAGCCATAGGTCTTGCAGGCTGATAGCCTTCACGCATGACCAACGCCACAAATTACAATCGGAACGGATGTTCCCCCAACGAGGCATCGTCCGATGAATGCGCGCGCTTGTCAAAGACAGAACTTGCAGCCGTCAGGCTTCGATGCCTTCGGATTTTGCAAAGGTATCAAGGCGTCCGCGAATGTCGGTGGTACCTTTTTTCAACAGGTCCTCCACAACTTTCGCCGCGCGGCTTGCATTGAGTGCGAGGATCATCGTCTTCACGGGGCCGATTGACGCGGGCGCCATCGACAATGAGCGGAAGCCGAGCGCGATCAGTGCCAACGCCTCGAGCGGTCGTCCCGCCATCTCGCCGCATAGCGTGAGCGGCACTTTGTGCTTCTCGGCTGCCTTGACCAACCCCTTCAGCGCGCGCAGCGGTGCAGGCGACAGCGCATGATAGCGGCTGCCGACGCGCGCGTTGGTGCGGTCGGCGGCATACATGAACTGCAACAGGTCGTTGCTGCCGACCGACACGAAGTCGACCCGCTTCATCAGCGCGTCGAGCTCAAACAATAGGCACGGCACCTCGATCATGGCGCCGACGAGCATGCGCTCGGGAACCTCGTGCCCTCTCGCCAGCAAGAGGGCGCGCTCCTTTTTCACAAGAGCGTGCACCGCGTCCATCTCCTCGGCGGCGGAGACCATGGGGATCATCATCCGCAGCTCCTGGCCCGCGGCGGCACGCATCATGGCGCGCACCTGCGTGCGCAACAGCGCCGGCCGGTCGAGACCCATGCGCACGGCGCGCCAGCCCATCGCCGGATTTTCCTCCTTCGGCTGGCGCAAATAGTGCAGCACCTTGTCGCCGCCGATGTCGAGCGTGCGGAAGACAACCGGCTTGCCGTCGGCGCGGGCAACGATGGCCCGGTAGGAATCGGCCTGGCGGTCGACCTTCGGCAAGGTGTTCGACAGCATGAACAGCAGCTCGGTCCGGAACAGGCCCACACCGTCGGCGCCCGAGTTGCGCAGGTGCGGCATATCGACGAGCAAGCCGGCATTGATATGCAGGTCGATCTTGACGCCATCCTTCGTCACGGCCGGGACGTCCTTCAGGGCGCGATACTGCCGCTGCCGGCGGGCGAGGAAACGCACCTTGTCGGAGTAGGCGGCGATCACGTCGGACGAGGGCCGCAGATGAACCTCGCCGGTCGTCGCGTCGACGATTGCGGCATCGCCGGCGCTGACGCGCTCGACGATCCCGCTTGCCTGGCCGACCGCGGCGATGCCGAGGGCCTTGGCGACAATGGCAACGTGGCTTTGCCCGCTTCCGTCCTCGACGATCAGTCCGCGTAGCCGCTTGCGATCATAGTCGAGCAGCTCCGCCGGGCCCATGGTGCGCGCGACGAGGATGGCGTCCGGCGGCAACGACGATGGCTCGTCGGCGCTGGTCACGCGTCCGGCAAGGATGCGCAGGAGGCGATCGGAGAGATCGTCGAGGTCGCGCTGGCGTTCGCGCCAATAGGCATCGTTCTGCCGCAGCATGCGGGCGCGCATGCCGTTCTGCACGCGCTCCACGGCGGCCTCCGCCGTCAAGCCACCTTCCACTGCCTCGCGCAAGCGCCGCACCCAGCCCTTGTCGTGCGCGAACATGCGATAGGCTTCGAGGACATCGCGATGCTCGCCGGCGGCCGACAGATGCTCGTGATCGAACATCTTATCGAGCGAAGCGCGCAGGCTGGTCACGGCCGTCTCGAGCCGGACGAGCTCGGTCGCCGGGTCCTCGGCCATCAAGTGCGTGACGACGATGCGCGGCTCGTGCAGCACGATGTGGCCCAGCGCGATGCCTTCCGACATCTGCTCGCCTTGGATCACTGCCGATAGCGACTTCTCGAGCTCGACGGACGTGCCGGCGCCCGCCACCGCACCCGACACGAGATGCTCGGCGACGACCATGGCCGTCGCCTGCAGCACCTCGACATCCTCGTCGGAGTATTCCTTCTGCGCCCGGTTCTGCACGACCAGGACGCCGAGCACCTGACCGGAACGTCCGATCGGCACCGCCAGCAGCGAATGGTAGATCTCCTCGCCGGTCTCCGGCCTGTATGAGAAGGCGGGATGGCTCGATGCCTCCGGCTCATTCACCGTGACATTCAGCTCGGCGCAGCGGCCGACGAGCCCTTCGCCGCGTTTCATGCGCACGGCATGCACGGCGCCGGGGTTCAAACCTTCGCTGGCGAACAGCTCGAGCGAGCCATCCTGGCGCTTGAGGTAAATCGAGCAGACCTCGGTCACCATCACGCCGGCGATCTGCTTGACGATCTTGTCGAGGCGCTCCTGCCCGTCGCCCGGCTCGGACATGATCTCGCGCAGGCGCCGCATGATCACACGCAGCGCCGGCTCGGATGTCATCACTCGTGGCTCGTCGCCTCGCCTCTGCATGGTCGTGCCGCCAGGGTGGACCCGCCGACATGGCGGGGCTCAGTGCTCGACCGTCGCGCTTAGCCGCGCTCAGTCTGCGTCGAGACCATAAATAGAGTGCAGCGTTCTTACGGCAAGTTCGGCATAAGCCGCATCGATCAGAACGCTGATTTTGATCTCGGAAGTCGTAATGGCCAGAATATTGATGCCCTTGCTGGACAGGGCCTTGAACATCATGGCGGCGACACCGGCGTGGCTGCGCATGCCGATGCCGATGACGGAAATCTTGGCGACGTCGGCCGAGCTTTGAACCTCGAACTCGCCGATCTCCTTCTTGGCGCCCTTGAGCGCCTCGAGGGTGCGCGGCAGCTCGGTTGCCTGAACGGTGAAGGTCATGTCGGTGTGCTTGCCGTCGGGCGTAACGCTCTGCACGATCATGTCGACGTTGATATTGGCGTCGGAGAGCGGACCGAAGATGCGGGCGGCGACGCCGGGCTTGTCCTCGACCTTGATGAGCGTCACTTTCGCCTCGTCCTTGACGTAGGCAATGCCGCTGACGACCTGGTTTTCCACGATCTCGTCCTCATCGCAAACGATAGTGCCGATGTCTTCCAGCCGATCCAGGCGCACAGGCGACATCGCCTCGGGCACGACGAAGCTCGACAGCACACGAATCCGCATCCGGTTGACCATGGCGAGCTCGACGGAACGCGTCTGCAGCACCTTGGAACCCAGAGACGCCATCTCCAGCATCTCTTCGTACGAGACCTTCGGGAGCCGCCGCGCCTTCGGCACGATGCGAGGATCGGTGGTGTAGACACCATCGACGTCCGTATAGATGTCGCATACATCGGCGCCGAGTGCGACGGCCATGGCAACGGCGCTCGTGTCGGAGCCGCCGCGGCCCAATGTTGCGATGCGGCGACGCTGGGGCTCGACACCCTGGAAGCCGGTGACCACCGCAACCTCGCCATCCTCGAAGCGGCGTCGCAGTTCCGCGCCCTCGATGCCGGTGATGCGCGCCGAGCCGTGCGCGGCGCTGGTGGTGATGGGAATCTGCCAGCCCTGCCAGGAGCGGGCCTGCAGCCCCATCGACTGCAGGACGATGGCGAGGAGACCCGCCGTCACCTGCTCGCCGGTCGCGACGACGGCGTCGTACTCGCGCGCGTCATGCAGCACGGATGCTTCGCGCACCCAGGACACGAGCTGGTTGGTCACGCCAGACATGGCCGAGACGACGACGGCGACCTTGTTGCCGGCATCAACCTCGCGCTTCACGTGGCGCGCCACGTTGCGGATGCGCTCGACGTTGGCGACGGATGTGCCGCCGAACTTCATCACAACAACAGCCATCGCGTTTCCGGCTTCGCTAAAATTGCTTGGATTTGCCCGCGCGGCTCGACCCGCGCGCGAGCGCGGCCGTCTATCGGCGCAAACAGCCTGGGCGATCAGGAATCCCGTTTACGCGGCGTTCTTAACGGCATCCCACCCTTCCCGCAATATCCCACGCCTTGACAATCTGTTTCGCACCCGCCCGTATCGACGGGCATGCAAAACGTCCCGCACGACAATGGCGCCGGAAGGACTGCGGCCAACCTCGACCCCGCCGAGGTGGATCGCTTCGAGCGGCTGGCCGGCGAGTGGTGGGATCCCAGCGGCAAGCTGCGCCCGCTGCATCAGCAGGGCCCCGCCCGCCTCGGCTTCGTCCGCGGGGCGCTCGTGCGCCATTTCGACCGGCCGTCGAAGGAGCTGAAACCGCTCCGTGGCCTGTCGATTCTGGATGTGGGTTGCGGGGGTGGACTGGTGTCCGAACCGCTCGCGCGCCTGGGTGCGAACGTCACCGGCATCGATCCGACCGTCGATTTCGATCGCCGTGGCCCGGCGGCATGCCGCGGCTCAGGGCCTCGCCATCGCCTATCGCAGCGCATCGGTCGAGGAGTTGCAGGCGGCCGGCGAAACCTACGATGCCGCCATATGCATGGAGGTGATCGAGCACGTGCCGGACCCCGCTGCCTTCGTGCGCAGCTTGGGGACCCTGGTGCGCCCCGGCGGCGCGCTCATCGTGTCGACGCTCAACCGGACCTGGAAGTCGTACGCGCTGGCCATCATTGGCGCCGAGTACGTGCTCGGATGGCTGCCGCGCGGTACGCACGACTGGAACCGCTTTGTCACCCCCGAGGAGCTTGGCCGCTACCTCGGCGATGCCGGGTTCGCCGCTCCGGTGCTGTCCGGGATTATCTATGACGTGATGAATGACGCCTGGCGCCTCAGCGCCGACACCGACGTCAACTACATCGCCGCCACGCGCCGCGCCGGCTGAGCATTCCCTGGGTTGCACCGGTCACCTGAGGAACTGCCCGAGAACATGCGGCGTTTCATTATGAAACAATCCTATTGGATCTTTCATGAGAGCGGCGATGACCTGCAATAGTCGATATTCGTCGAAGGCCGCGGCGCTCGCGGCGCTTTTCGCCGCCGTGGCCCTCGGCGGCTGCCAGTCGCCCATGTATTCGGGTACCCCGGACGACATGGGCTACCAGAGCTACTCGGTCGCCCCAACCTCAGATCCTTCCTACGTCGGGCGCACGGAAGCGGCAGATGACGCCCAGCCGGCCGAGCAGCAGTACGAGTATCGCGGCGGCCGCGACCCTTCGACCGGCCGCGCCACCACCCAGCTCAGATAAAGCAACGGACGCTACGGCCCCTGCGCGACCAGCGGCTCCTTGGGATCGCCGAAGTGGGCGGCGAGGAAGTTGTCCAGGGTCTTGCCCCAGACACCCCACCCGGCACGGTCGTCGACGATGTCGTGCCCGTCGCTGCCATATGCGGGAAGCGGATCGAACTCGACTTGGCCGCCGCCTTCCTTCCAGGCCGCCGCCATCTTGGCAGCCAGCCCGGGCCCGAAGTAGCTGTCGTTCTCAGCGTAGAGCCAGAGCGTCGCCGCGCGCGCGGTACGCGCAAAGTCGTGGGTTGCGCTGACCAGCTTGTCGACCCCGCAGACCGCATTCTTGCGACCGAAGGCGTGGCCGCCGCGACCGCCGGCGATGTTGACCACCGCCGTCATCAGCTCAGGCCGCTGCGACGCCAGCGCCAGAGACGCCCACCCTCCGGTCGAGACACCGACGACGAGCACGCGCGCCGGATCGACGAACGACTGCTGGCGCATGAAGTCGACAGCGGCGCCGACGTCCTGCGCGGCGATGACGCCGGAGCGGAAATGGTCGGGGTTGGCGCAATCGCCGACGGACTCGACCAGCGTGCCGCCGGTGGCGCCATGCCCGCGCCGTTGCGGCAGCACCACCGTGAACCCGCGGTCGACGAACCAGCGCGACAGCCAGTAGTACACCGGCATCGACACCGACATGCGGTTCGCTTCGGACGTACCATGATTGATGACGACGAGCGGATGGCGCTCGGCGGTGCCGCCGGCAGGGCGGAAGACGGTTGCGCGCAATGCGACTGACCCATCGCCGCTCGGTATCAGCCAGAGCTGCTCGCGCATGCGCTGGCCTTCCGGACCGAAGGCCCCGTAGGTCGACGACTGTATCGACGGCATGGCGGCCGGATCGGCGCTGAGCTGCTGCGGTTGCGCGAGCAGAAGACCGAGCGCCAGCGCGCCAGAGACGGCGCACGACAAGGCGACGCGTGCAGCGTGAAGTTTGCTGACCAAGAATTCCCTCCCCGTCTCGTCTACAGCGCAACGCAGCACGCGTGCATCGCAGCAGAGAGATGACTATCTGGGAAAAATTATGGAGTCGCTAGTCCCGGGGAAGCGCAAAAAGCGCCGGATTCTTATACCATTTTTGAATGTAACAGGCCCGCCGATCACGAAGATCGACAGGCCTGCATACAGCTAGATCGACGACCGCTTGTTTATGGAGCCGTGGGGGCGGCGGCGTCCGGATTGTTACCCGCTGCCGGATCGGCCGGCTTCATGTTGCTCGGTGCTGGCAGCGTATTCTGCTTGGCATTGGGGTCGGCAGCCGACGCACTCGAGCCGAACTCACCGGTGCTTGCGCCCTCGGAAGCGGATGGAGCCGCGCTCTCGCTTGCCGGCGCTGTCGGCTGCGCCGCCGACGGATTAGCAGCCGCGGCCGGATCCGCTGGATTTGCCGCCGATGGGGCCGGCTGAACATTTTGCTTCGTGTTCGGATCGGCGGCGGCGCCGGCCGGCGGAGACTGCGCAAAAGCGGTGGCACTCGAGATGGCGAGGGCCGAAGCCGCAATGATGGCGTGGAGTTGCATAAAAATTCCTCCTTGTGGTTGCTTTTCTCCCGCCCGGAAAACTCTTCCTCCGGAGCAGGGTTCCGGATCGAATTGACTATGACGCCGCACGTCGAGGCTTCGCCGAGCACAATCAAACGAGCGCGCTATGTGCTCGCCGCGTTCACTTCGAACGCGCATTTTGGCTGGGCACTCGTTCGCTGCCGGGAGCGTTGGCGCGAGATCGGACACATTGCGTTGCGGGCGGACATTGCCGAGACGAACGCCGCTGCGCGGGCAGGTCGACATGCGCGACAGACGGAACGACAAGTCCTGCGTCGGCACATCGAAGGTCACGCACTGCGCCAGCATGCGCACGGCCTGGCGCATGAGGGCGATGGAAATTCACGCGCGGCGGCTGCACCTCTCCCGAGCAAGTTCCGCACCGCACCAATATTCCCCCAAAGCGTTGCCGCCACGTCCCACGCGCCAATTCTTCAGTAGGCAAATCAGCAACTTGTTTACTCCGCGACGAAGCGTTCCAGGGGCCGCTGTTGACAACATGTTGCCGCGTTCGCCATGTCATGCCCGTCGCGTCAGTAGTGTTCGGTTTTCGGGTATCGCGAATGTCGGGTGTCAGCCGAAGACAAGTCCTCGCGACTGGAGGCCCGTGGGCGTTGCTCACGTTGGTGACCGGCGCCGTCCCGGCGCGTGGCGCTCCGCCTCCGCCGCCACGCTTCGGCGAGCCACAGCCATTCAGCTTCGACAGCTTGCGCGTGCGCGCCAAAGATTTGGCGACCAAGCCGTACGTTGCGCCCCCGACACCATCGCAAACGGTCAGCAAGGTCGATTTCGACGCCGTGCAGGCGATCAAGTTCCGCGCCGATCGGGCGCTATGGCCGACCGGGCCCGGCGCCTGCCCGGTACGCCTGTTCCACGTCGATCGTTTCAATCCTTTGGGCGTGCGCATCAACGAGCTGTCAAACGGCGTGGCGCGCGAACTCGTCTATTCGCCCGACTGCTTCGACTACAAGAATGCAGCGCTCGCCGACACGTTGCCCTCCGATCTTGGGTTTTCCGGCTTTCGCGTCATGGACGGGCGCGGCAAGGAAACCGACTGGCTGGCTTTTCAGGGGGCGAGCTATTTTCGCACCTCCGGTGAGGACAACCAGTACGGCGCCTCGGCGCGTGGCATCGCCATCAACACTGCCATGCCGCAGCCGGAAGAGTTTCCGCGCTTCGTGGAGTTCTGGCTGGAAGAGCCGAACGTCGATGCGCTGTCGATCACCATCTACGCGCTGCTCGATGGGCCTAGCATCTCAGGCGCCTACCGCTTTCAGGCGGTGAAGGGCCGCGGCGCGATCATCGATGTCAGCGCCGATCTCTACGCGCGCACCGATATCGACCGAGCCGGTATTGCGCCGCTCACCAGCATGTTCTGGTACGGCGAAAACGACCGGCGCTATGCCACCGACTGGCGGCCCGAGATCCACGACAGCGACGGCCTCGCCATGTGGACCGGCGTCGGCGAGCACATATGGCGGCCACTCAACAATGGCCCGATGGTGCGCACCAACACTTTCTCCGACGCCTCACCGAAAGGCTTCGGACTTATGCAGCGCGATCGCGAGTTCGCCGAATACCAGGACGACGGCGCCTTCTACAACAAGCGCCCGGGCATCTGGGTCGAACCGACCGGCGACTGGGGCGAAGGCGCCGTGCAGCTCGTCGAGATCCCGACCAAAGACGAGACGAACGACAACATCGTCGCCTATTGGGTGCCGAAGAAGCCGGTGCGTGCCGGCGACGAGCTGGCGTATGCCTATAAGCTCTATTGGCAGAACGACGAGCCGCACCCGCCGGTCAACGTCGCGCGGGTGGTGACGACACATAGCGGTGCTGGCGGCGTTCCCGGTGTTCCCCATCCCAGCGACATCGACAAGCGCAAGTTCGTCATCGATTTCGCAGGCGGTCCGCTGTCCGGCATGGAGCAGCGCTTCGACGTGACGCCGGTGGTGTCGCATTCGCGCGGACGTATCGACAACGCCTATGTCGTGAAGGTCGTCGGCACCGAGCGCTGGCGCGCACTCTTCGACTTGACGACGGAAGGCGATGGGCCGGTCGACCTGCGCTGCTACCTGCGCCTCGGAGACGAGACCCTCTCGGAGACGTGGCTGTACCAATGGACGCCGAAAGTGTGAGTTAGGCGGCTCGATTCTGCGGGCGCAGAGCGTGCTCGAGCGGCTTGATGCCGCCGTCCGTTGACAGCGCCCGCATGCGCGCGGCGCGCACCGCCGCGTCGCGCTCGATCGACGCGAGGATCGCCATGCTAGCGACGGGGCGGCTGGCCTCGATCGAGCGGACAAGCGCCAGCAGTCCGATGAAGCTCAATACGCCCGCGCCGGCGAAGGCATATTCCCACTGCCGTCGCGCGCCGTCGAAGTCGACCGGGGGAGCCGTCCAGCCGCCTGTCTGCACGTCGATGGGAAAGGCGACAGTCCAAAACATGAGCTGCGCCGTGCAGATCAGCACGAGCGCGGCGATGGACCAGCCGAGCGATCTGGGATTCCCACGGACCAGATAGGCATGGAAGCCGATGGCGGAAGCGGACAACAGCATTGCGCCGACAAACAGCACCCAACCGTGATGCGCGCTCTGCAAGGTGACGTAGTCGTCTTGCTTCAACGACAAATTGGCAGACATATCGAAGACGTGCGCACCGGCCGACATCAACGCCACGGCGGTCATCGCGATGGCCGCCAATTGCACACTGTCGAGCAGATACCAGCGGTATTGCTTGAGACGCGCAGGCTGCATTTTATATCTCCGTGCCCTTGCGGCTGAGGCAACGTTGTCAGGGGGCTGCCGTTCCCGGACCGTTTGGGCCGCTCACTAGGCCACCTTGCCCGCGGGACGGCATGTGGCCCGCTGAATGTAGTGATTGGGATGTTCCATCACCCACTTCGCACCCTCGACTTGGGACGCCATCAGGCACCCCATCATCGTTGTGCTGGGTTGTAGAGGAATGGGCGGCAACTCTTGGCACGCCGCGCCTTCGACGATTGAGCAGACGCTTAGGATCAGGGCGAACACGGGCTCTCTCCATATCGGTGCCGCGGGGGCGTGTGAAGGTGCTCTCTTGCCGGCGTAACTCTGCTTGCGAGAGTTGAGTTCCTGCCGAGCACCCCGTCCGTCGGGCCATGCCCTCGCCGCGCGAAGCTATGAAGAATTGAGCTGGGCTCGGATGGAACGAGGTACACAATGTCGCCGTTGATTCTGCCGGTCGGCCGCGCCACGGCGCCGGCTTAGTTTGGGGAGGGTGGCATGGTCGACGGATTCCACTGGACGCGGGTGACGTCGAAGCAGCTTCGCTTCCTCTATGAAGAAATCACCACGCTGCCCCCGCCCCCGAAGATGCAAGACCTGGCCGATGCCATCGACCGCAGACTTGCGGCTGCTTCCGGTGCGCCGACCTCGACCGAGCTGCCCAACGATGTGCAGGAACCACCAGCAGAAACATCCGTTAAATCATACACTTAAATTTCGATCCCCGGCGACAGCCGATCGGCGTTGCCAAGCGTGCATGGTGCGGTGCGGAACCAGCGCCCGCTCCTTTACGTTTGTTGCATGGACGTGAAGGAGTACGCGCGATGAGCAGTGTCCTGATTTGTGAAGACGACGCTTTCCTTGCAGCCGATCTCTCGATGAGCGTCGAAAATGCGGGGCACTCGGTGCAGGGCGTCTGTGCCAACGCGCGTGACGCGCTCGCGGCGGCCGGCAATCAAACACCCGACATCGCCATCATCGATTTGGAGCTCGCGGACGGTCACACCGGCAGCAGCATCGCGCAGACGCTGCAGGCGATGGGCGTCAAGGTGATCGTCCTCTCAGGACATCCCAACGTGGGCGCCGGATTGGGAACTGTGCCGCACACGTACGCCGCCAAACCGGTCAGTCCCGAGATGGTCGACTTCCTACTCAATCCGCCGTCCGCTGCTGGTCCCGGTGCCGACAAGAGCTTGGCCACCGCGCCGGCGGCCGGCTGAGTCACGACGTCATCGTGAGAAATGAACTGGCCCCCCGCTCGCAAGAGTTGGGGCTTTTGTTTTCATCGGTGCAGCGCGCCACACGATTCCAACGCCGCGCATGAACCCCAACTGAGCGGAACCGGCCGGGGCCCGTCGCGTTAGCTCGAAGAAAGAAAAAAGGGATCGGCACATGTTGGAAACCGTAATCATCGTCATCCTTATCTTGGCCCTTGTCGGCGCACTGCCGAATTGGGGACATAGCCGCAGTTGGGGCTACGGTCCGTCAGGCCTGCTCGGCACGGTTTTGCTCATCGTGCTCATCATCTACCTGCTGCAGCGCGTATAGCCGGCTCGGCCGTGATGGCGTGCGGATCCACGCCGTCACGGCCGCATGCTGCGCAGCGGGGCGGGGACCACTATCCTTTCGGCGGGTATTCCGTGCGCACGGTATCGAGATGCGCGTCGCGCAGGGCCGGGAACATCTTCGCCCACACACCCGTCAGCACGATTGATCCAACGCCTCCGAACACTGCCGCTCCGATCGGGCCGAGGAAGCGCGCCGCCACGCCGCTTTCGAACTCACCCAATTCGTTCGATGCGCTGATGAACAATGACGACACGGCGGTTACCCGCCCACGCATCGGATCGGGCGTGACGATCTGCACCAAGCTCTGACGAACGAAGACCGAGACGGCGTCCGCGGCACCGAGCGCTGCCAGTGCCAGCATCGATACCCAGATCCATGTCGACACCGCGAAGATGACGGTCGCCACGCCGTAGGCGGCGACCGCAACCAGCATCCAGTAGCCGGCGTCGCGCTGGATCGGGCGCGTGCTGAGGGCGAGCGCCATCAGGCCGCCGCCGATAGCCGGGCCGGATCGAAGCAATCCGAAGCCTTCCGGTCCGATGTGCAGGACGTCGCGCGCGAACACGGGCAGCAGCGCCGTCACGCCGCCGAGCAGGACGGCGAAGAGATCGAGGGAGATGGCGCCGAAGACGATCTTGTTGGACCACACATAGGCGAGGCCCTCGGCAATCAACTTGAGGCGCCCGCCGCCCTTGTGGTCCGGCTTGGTGTTGGCGGCGATGAAGGTCACCGCGATGCCGGCGGCGACATAGAGCATAGCCGCCGTGCCGTATGCGGCAGGCACCGAAACGGCGCACAGGACGCCCCCGAGCCAGGGACCGATCACCATCCCCATCTGCATGGCGAGCGTATTCCAGCCGATGGCGCGCGGCAGAATCTCGCGCGGCACGAGCATCGGCCCGAGCGAGGCGCTGGCTGGCATCGTGAAGGCGCGTCCCACTCCGAACAATGCCGCCACGGCGAATATCGCAACGAGGCTCGGGCGGTCCGATCCGGCGATGATGGCGAGACTGGCGGAGCAGACGACCTGCAGCGTGCAGCAAAGGAGAAGAATCTTGCGGCGGTCGTACCGATCGGCGGTTTCGCCGGCGAGCAGCACCAGCGCCAGCATGGGCACGAACTGCACAAGCCCGATCATGCCGACGAGAAACGACGAATAGGCGATCGAGTGGTCGACGCGCGCGATGGAATAGACTTGCCAGCCGAGGGTTACGCTTTGCGTCAGCATGGCGACCGACGAGAGGAAGCGGGCGAGCAGAAGCAGACTGAAGTTGGCGTAACGCAGAAACGGCAGGTCTTGCATTCGGCGCATGTCGGAGGCTCGTTTCGGCGGCGGGCAATGGCGTCGCACTCAGGCGGCGCGTGGAAGGGACGTGATCACTGCGGGAACGGGCGGGATCGCACCGCGGTCGAGGGCTGGCTTGCATAAGCTGTCGCGCGCCTGCCAGCAAATTCTTCGTCGACCTCCGGCAACGTTGCATGTCGACCGGCCGCTCAATCGGTACCACCGCCCTAAGCCGCGTCTCATTTCCAACCGGTTCGTCTGCGGATGGTCTGACAACCGACTGATTAATTCAAACATCCCACGAACTACCCAGTATTAGGGCACCGGTTACGTCTCTCGCGTATAACCGCCGGCAGATTTTTCGACGGGCATTTTTCAAGTCGAGGGCATTCATGAAAACAGCAGGGTCAACTGCGGCCGCGTCGATTCCCACCGACAACGAATCCGAGGCGATGCGCAAACGCGCGGCGGCACTGCGGGCCGCTGGATCGCAGCCCGAGCAGATCGACAGGATCAATCTCTGGCTCGAGGTGGCGCTCAACAACATGGCTCGCGGCCTGTCGATGTTCGATGCGAACCAGAAGCTCATCCTCTGCAATGAGATGTACCGGGATATCTACGCGCTGCCCGAGGATCTGACGAAGCCTGGTACGCCCCTTGCTCTCATCGTCCGTCATCACGTCAAGCGCGAGACGGGACGCGATCGCACCGCAGACCAGCGTGCCCAGCGCCAATGGATCGCCAGCCATCTCGCCAAGCTGGCGCTCGGCAAGCCGTTCAATCACACGCAGCAGCTCAACTCGGGACGCACGATCCTTGTCACCAATCAGCCATTGTCCGACGGAAGCTGGGTGGATCTGCAGGAGGACATCACCGAGCGCTGCCAAGCCGAAGAAAAGATCTCATGGCTCGCGCGCCATGACGCGCTGACCGAGGTGCCGAACCGCTATCATTTTCACGAGCAGCTCGATCAAGCGCTGCAAAACCTTCGACGCGGCGATGGACTAGCCGTCCACTGGATAGACCTAGACCACTTCAAAGACGTCAATGACGACCTCGGGCACCCCGCGGGCGACGCGCTATTGCGCAGCATCGGCACGCGTCTGCGTACCGGCGTGCGCCAGCCGGATTTCGTCGGCCGCCTGGGCGGCGACGAGTTCGCCGTCGTGCAGATGAGCGTCACATCGACGGCACAGGCGACGGCTTTCGCCAAGCGCATCCTCCGCTCCATCCAGGAAACGCATCAGTATATGGGGCAGCGCATCGACATCGGTGCCAGCATCGGCATCGCCTTGGCGCCCACGCACGGCAAGACTGCCGATGAACTTTTGCAAGCAGCCGACCTCGCGCTCTACCACGCCAAAGCGAGTGGCCGCGGCGTCTTCGAGCTTTTCGACCCGCTGTTCGGATATGAGAAGAAGGAGAGACGCAGGCTCGAGGGAGATCTCTCCAACGCGCTCAAGGAAGGTCAGCTCGAGCTCCATTATCAGCCGATAGTCGATGCCAAGACCGGTGCCACGCATAGCTGCGAAGCGCTGATGCGTTGGCGCCACCCCAGCGAAGGGCTCATTTCTCCGGTGGAATTCATCCCGCTGGCGGAGGAGACGGGCCTCATCGTGGCGATGGGGGAATGGGCCATTCAGCAGGCCTGCAAGGACGCGTCGACATGGCCCAACGCGATATGCGTGACGGTGAACCTGTCGCCGTCCCAATTCAGTTGTTCCGACTTGTTCAGTACGGTCAGCAACGCTTTGTCGCGTTCGCGCTTGCGGCCCGATCGCCTCGAGCTGGAGATCACAGAGTCGGTGCTGCTCCGCGACGACCCTTCGACGCTGCAGACGCTGCACAAATTGCGCGCCCTCGGCGTCCGCATCGCCCTCGACGACTTCGGCACTGCCTTCGCCTCGCTGAGCTACCTCAGGTGTTTCCCCTTCGACACCATCAAGATCGACCGCAGCTTCGTGCGCGAGGTGCCGCAGCGCGCCGACTGCGCCGCCATCATCGAGGCCATGGCTGGGCTTGCAAAAAAGCTGCAGATGTTGACGGTCGCGGAAGGCATTGAGACGCAACAGCAGGCGACGGCCGCAGAAAGCGCGGGCTGCGATCAACTGCAGGGGTTCCTGTTCAGCAAGCCCATACCGGCGGCGGAGATCGTCGCTCTACTGCAGAAACCGTCGGTACCGAAGCGCCGATCGACAAGGTCTCGACGCAAGCTCGCTTCTTGATTGCAGCATCTGAGCCCCACTCCGCCCTGCCTATGAGCGTGGTCGTCCCCACCGGTTCGTAAACCATGTGCGTCATCGCCGGCGCGATGGCTAATCTTCCATCACAAATTGCCAGGACTGCCTGCGGCGGATGTGCCAGCGTGCACGCAATCTCGCAACTCGAAATCATTCAAGAGTTCCCATGCGCAACATGATTCTGGCGTTTGCTATCGTTACGATCACCACGGGTACCGCCACGGCCGACTGCACCAGCGAGGTAAACGACGCGTTTGCCAAGCTGCGCAAGTCTGCGGCCTTCCGGATGGAGACCAAGATCACCAATCCGCAGGGCACATTGACGATGAGCAACGACTATGTGCTCCCCGACCGGATGCATCAGACGGTGTCGATGGGCGGCGAAGGTCCGCAGGCGATGCAGATGATCCTCGTCGCTGGCAAAGCATGGAGCAACCAGGGAAACGCCGGCTGGGCCGAGGTCCCTGAGAAGTTTGCGACGACCATCGCCAAGCAGATGAAGGATACGGTCGTCGAACCGCCGAAGGACGAATCCCAGTTCGAGTGCCTCGGCGATGTGTCGTTCGAGGGTAAGACCTACGCGGCTTACCGGACCAAGCGTGAGCCGGGCGCGGTCGCGCCACCCGCTCAAGGGCCTGGGCCGACGCCGGCCGCAGACGCCGCCAACGTGCAGACCGTGTACATCGACAAGGCGCTCGGCGTGCCGGTGCGCAACATCGTGACGCCGGTCTCTGATCCCAACAAGCGCCTCTTCGACGGCACTTTCAGCCTGCGCGCCGGACTGAAGATCGAGCCGCCGAAGCTGTAAGGCCGGCCCGGCACCAAAGCCTATCGTCCCGCGCCCGCCTCGCTGATCATCGGGCAGGCGAGCGCGGTTTCCAGCGCTGCCGCCACCTCGTCCACGGTGTCGGTTGCCGCATAGACGCCGCCGGTTTCGTCGGCGAGGCAGCGCGATGCAAACACTCCGTCGGACCCAACGGAGCTGGCGATGCGATAGCTGATCACGTGCACGGTGGTGCGCGCGCCGTCTGTCTTGAGGGCTTTGGCCAGGGCGCAGGGCACCGCGCCGCAGGTCTCCTCGCCATCTGTGAGCAGTACGATGGTCGCCGGACGCTCGCGATAGCCTAGCGCCTCCGCCGCCATAAGCACACCGCGCGTCAGCGGCGTGCGCCCGTCGGGCTTCAACTGATCCAGTTTCGACATGATGCGCGCGGCGGCATTGGCCGTCGGCCGCAATGACAGGCTGACGTTGACGCACGCCTGGCGAGAACCCGGCCCATAGATGACGAGCCCCAAGCGCCGCTTCGGTGCAACCCTCGGCAGGATGCGCGCCAGCGCGGTGCGCACGCTATCGATGCGTCGCAGCCCCGTGTTGTCGCCAGCCGCTGCCGCCATGGACTTCGAGGCATCGAAGACGATAATCGCATCCTCGGTGCAGGGCTGCTGTGCCGACGCGCCCGCCGCAAAGAGACACAGCAGCGTGGCGGGGGCCGAGAGCTGCATAAGCCTCCGACTTGCGCGTTTCATTGGTGTGTGCCCGCTGGAGGCGCATTTGGCGCCGGCGCCCGCGCCGCAACCACGGCGAGCGTACGCGCGCCGCCGCCGGTGCTTAAGCGCTTGAGCTCGCGACCGCTGGCGACATCGATCACTGAGACGTCACCTGAGAACCAGTTGGCGACGTAGGCCTTGCCCCCGCGCGGCTCGACGACGATCCCCTCTGGAAACCGGCCAACTTTTGCTTGCCGCAGAACGCGCATTTCGCGGCTGTCGATAATCGAGACCGACCCAGAGCTCTGATGGCTGACGAGTATGAGCGCGCCGTCGATTGTCGTGGCCACGCCATATGGCATATGGCCGACCGGCACCGTCTTGATCGGCCCCAGCGTGTCGGTGCTGATTACGGAAATGTTCGCGCTTTGCACGTTGGCCACGTACACGCGCGTTCCATCCGGCGAAACCGCGAGCGCGAACGGTGCGCGGCCGACGGGCACCGTGGCGACGACCGCAAGCGTCGCCGCGTTCAGGATGGTGAGGCTGTCGCTCTCGCGATTGGCGACAAATGCGAGATGCTCCGCGCGGGCTCGTGACGATGCCGGCCGGCGAACGGCCCACCTCCACTTTGCGCAGTTCCGCCCCGGTCTGAGGGTTGATCGCCGTGACGGTGTTGTTGTTCCAGTCGCTGACGAACAGCGTGTTGTCCTGGCTCACCGCGATGCCAAAGGGCGTGCCGTTCACCTTGAGCGAGCGGACGGCCTCGCGCTTCCCGGCGTCGATGACTGAAATCTCGCCGCGCTCGGGATGCGTTACGTAAAGCATCGTGCCGTCGCGATCCACGGCAATGCTGGCCGGCGCGAAGGCGACCGGGATCGTTGCCGCGATCTCGTCGGAGGCGGTGTCGATGACGCTGACGGTTGCCGCCTCCTGATTCGCGACAAAGACGTAGGCCGCGCCGTCTGCGGCAAACGCGGAAGGCGGCCAAAGAGTCGTCGCCAGCCAGACCGCGAGACAGCGCAGCCGCATGTGCTACTTGGCCTCCGCCTTGGCCTTCAGGCCTTGCAGACCTTCCGTGAGGAAGGCCTTCATCGCCTTGACGGCCGCGGCGTCGTTCTTGTCGGGCGCCGGCTCGTTGCCGGTATCGGCGCGGTAGAGACGCGCCATCCAGGTGACGAGGCTGCCGCCGCTAGCACCGGGCTTTACGGTGATCTCGGCGGTGTAAGAGCTGACGGGGAAGACGTCGACCTTCTCCTTCGACAGACGATATAGATAGGTCATCTCCTTCTCGCTGTAGTAGTCGAGCCCTTCTTGCAGCTCGCCGGTCTTGAGCGTGATGTGCGCGAGGCGTTGTTCTCGTTGCCGCCGGTGCTTTCGATCTTCGAGATCGCCGGGTTCCAGTCGAGTTTGCCGAAGTCCTTGATGATCCCCCACACCTTCTCCGGCGGGGCGGCGATCTCGATCTTTTCCTCGACCTTCTGCGGCGTGGGCCCGTGCGCGTGTGCCATCAGCGCCATGGCGCCAAGCATGAGACCAACCAGCGACGTGCGTAACGACAACATTCGTGTGCTCCTTCGACTAGGCTGAAACAGGCGACGGCCATCTGCGCGCTTTGACGAGTGTCAGCGCGCCGAGGCCGTAGAGGGCGGTGAGTAGAACGAGGGCAAGGGCGCCGGGGAATGCGCGCACGTCGGTGGCGACCTTGAGCGGGCGCGCATGGGCGGCAGCGATGAACGGCGCGCTGAGATCTTGCACCTCGCCCATGTGGGCATAGGAAAGCCCGGTAATGCCGGCGAGCTGCCGCAAGTATGTCTCGCGGACCGCCGCCATGTGCTCCTTGTTGTTGACCACCGCGTTGCCGAACGGCGCCCACTTCGGGTGATAGCCGGGGCGCGAAGCCGCATCGGGCGGCGGGGGGCCAGAGCGGTTCTCCTGCGGCACTTCCTGGGCGGCATAGGTGCCGACCTCGCGGCCGGCGTCGTCGTACTTCAACAGCGGGGTACGGTTGTAGCTGCCGGCGCCGACGATGAGGCCGCCGACGTCGCCCGGCTTGCCCTCGAATGGAGTGAGGCCGCTGAACGGCAGCGGCGGCAGCTCGTGCCCATCGGTGATGAAGATGAGATCGGCCTTCAGGCTCCTGGCGATATCGATGGCACTGTAAAGCCCCTTGGAGACGTAGCTGTCGCCCTCCCAGGCCATGCGCCAGTCGAGCATGGCAATGGCCTCGTCGATGGCGGCGAAGTTCTCGCAAACTTCGACTGGATTGAACAACAGGAACGTCTGGCGCTCGGTGAAGATGCCGAGGCCGAGACGCGAACCGCACGGCAACTTGGCAAGCGTCTCGCGCAGCGATGCCTTCTCGGCATCGAGACGGCTCAAGCTCTTGCCGCCGCTGACAACGTCGCGCGTATTCATGCTCGTGGTGATGTCGACGACCGCGAGCACGTCGTAGGCGTCGCGCGTCAGGCTGAGGCGCGGGACGACGAGGGCGAGCAGGGTCAGCGCCAGCGCGCCAGCGATCAACCAGGTGCGCACATCGCGAAGCGGCGTCCAGCTCATGGCAGCCC
This sequence comes from uncultured Alphaproteobacteria bacterium, assembly GCA_963795225.1. Taxonomy (GTDB): domain Bacteria; phylum Pseudomonadota; class Alphaproteobacteria; order Rhizobiales; family Hyphomicrobiaceae; genus Hyphomicrobium_A. The sequence goes on from CAWCHB010000009.1 coordinate 162,210, forward strand.
CTTGGGAACGCCCGGCAGATCGGTCCATAGCTTCTGCGGCGTCTCCAGCGGCTTCTCCTCGTCCTCGCCGACGGCTTGCGGAAGGTCGCGGACGAGGCGCATGGCGATGTCGAGGTTGTATTTCGCGTCCCAGTCGGCGGCGTCGAGGCGCAACGAGCTGCGGTATTCCGACTTGGCCAGCGCCACGAGCGGAATGGCCTTGTCGTAGTCACCTTTGCCGATGGCGGTGATGGCGGCGCGCATGCGCGCATTGGCCATGTTGTAGAGCATGCGGTGAAGGATGGTGCGGATCCGGCGCGCACCGCCGCCTGATCGAGCATCGGCTGCGCCTCTTCGATACGGTTGCGCTTCAAGAAAAACGCGGCGCGGGCGTCGAGCAACGCCGGCGGCGCGCTCGCCGCATCGACGGCGACCTCCGAATTGCCTCGCAGGCGGTCGATGGCGGCATTGGTCCGGTGCTTGGCGAGGAACTGCGCGCCGGCGACGGCGAACACCGCTGCGCTGCCTACGAGGGCGAGCCACAGCAGCGCCAGCCGCACGGCCCCGCGAGACATTTGCAGGCGGGGAACGCGCATGCTCACGCCGCCTTCCGCAAGGGTTTGCTGGTTGGCCGCGCTGCGTTGGCAGCGACCGCCGGCGGAGCGATGCTGCGCAGGCGCACCCGCATCGAGGCGCACCTCGGCAAGCTTGGCCAGCAGCAGCAGCAGCAGCGCCGCTGCCGCCGTCCCGTACGCGACATTCGTCAGATCGTGCTCGGGAATTCGCTCCTGATAGCGGATGGGATTGCGCTCGAGCTTGTCGATCTCGGTGATCGCGTCGGCGACCGCCTGGGGATTTTCCGCCTCGAAGGCGCGATAGGGCACCTTCAGCGTATGGAAGAAGAGATTGAGGTGGCGCTCAGGCAGCGCCTGCGGCGTATCGGGGACGTCGGGACCCGGGCGCGTCGAAGATGCCCGGTGCGCCGGCGCGTGCGCAGGTACAGCCAGTAGAGATTGACCGGCCGCTTGGCGATCTGCGCGCGCAGCTTCTCCTGCACGCGCCGGTCGATCACGGCCGCGCCGTCGGAGACGAGCAGAATGGCGCGCGACGCGGCCGTCGGGTCGAGCTCGTGCATCGACAGCGCCAGGTTCAGGCCAAGTCCGACATTGGTGTAGGCGAGACCGGGCCTCGTAATGGCGTCGACGGCGCCGAGCACGGCATCCTTGTGGCTGGTGATCGGCAGCACGTACATCGGCTGCGTCGAAAAGGCGGCGACGCCGAAGCGGTCGTGCGGCCGGTGCGCGATGAAGTCGCGCAGCAGGCGGCGCGCGGCGGCCGACTTCGACGCTTCGCCGTCGCCGGGCGGCCGGCCGGCGAACGTATCGTCCATGCTGCTGGAGCGATCGATCAGCAGCACGACATGTGCGCGCCTTCGCCGACGCGCTCGACGCTTTGTCCCTTGAGATGCAATCCGCCGATGCCGGCGATGAGCGCCGCGATGGCCAGCGCACCCAAGACGTGCAAGCCGATGTCGATGGCGCGCGACAACGGATCGGGCGCGACCGCGACGAGCGAGGGATACCCCTGCGCCTTCTGCACGGCGAAGATGAGCGGCAGCAGCGCCAGCGGCAGCAGCACGAGCACCATCGGTATATCGAGGGCGAGGTTCATGCCGCCCTCCGCTCTGCCGCGCCGAGCCGAGCGCTGAGCTCGCGTGAGCGCCGGCAGCGGCATCGCCGATCGGGCGTTCTCGACGTCGTTGGCAAAGAACGCCTGGCGCGAGGATGCGAACAGGCGCTCGACGTCGGCCCGGTAGGGGCCGAACTCGGGATGCTGCCGCAGAAATTCGGCGACATCGTCGGCCAGGACCCGTTGACCGGCGGCCAGGTCGAAGGCGCGATGCAATTTCAGCAGAGCGACGCGGTAGCCGCTCGCCCCCTGCAGGCGTGCACCATTGCGTCCGCAAGTAGCGCGCCGCCTCGGTGAACGGGCGCGCCGGACGCCGGTGGAACGGCCACCACGCATTGTGCCAGGCTAGTCCGGCCAGTGCCGCTAGCGCGACCGCGGCCGAGACGAGCATCAGCGTGCGCTCGCGTCCTGTCGACAGGCGCGGCGCCGGTCGATCCGGACGCAGCGCCACCGCGGTGTCCGATGACTGCCCCTTGTCCGTGAACAGTTGCCGCATGGGCGACGTCAGAAAAGTGAACTCGGGCACCGTGACCTCGGCGCCCTGCGCTCCGCTCAGCTTCAGCTTGAATGCCGGAATGGTGAGCCGGCGCGGATCGAGCGGGGCGTAGAACGTCTGGTAGGTCAGCGACAGGCGATAGAGCGTGTCGTCGCCCTCGCTGCTCGTCGTCAGATCGGCGGCGCTCAGCTCGAGCCAGTAGTTGAGGGGCCCGGGCCGCGGTAGCGATGCCATGTCGAGGGTGTCGCCGGGGCCGACGCGCAAGACCAGCTCGCGATGGATGGCGTCACCGATGAAATAGCCGAAGGGACGCGTCTCGCTGACGCTCAGCTTCGGAGCCGACGCTAGCGCGCCCTCCGCCGCGACGAGACAGAGGGCCACCAGCGCCATGAGCACCCGCGTCATGCGTGGCCACCGACCAGATGGGCGCCCAGCCGGTCCCAATCGATGCGGTCGCGGATTTCGAATGGCTGGCGCCCGAAGCGGGCGGCGATCGCATTTAGCTCGGCGCGGCGGCGTCCGCTCCTCCTTTGCCATGCCTCCCGCAGTCGCGGACGCATGACGACGAGACGCCGCCGGCCGACCTCTAAATCGGCAAGGGAGAGTATCCCCCACCGAGGTAGCTTCTCCATCTCGACGCTGTCCGAGAGGATGATGGGAACGATGTCGTGGTGCGACAGCGCCGAGAACATCGCTTCTATGTCGGCGCGCCGGCATGTAGAAGTCGGACACGAGGAACACCAGCTTGCGGCGCCCGGCGATCAACGCCGCCGCGTCGATGAGGCCGCGACTGCCGCGGCCCGTCGGCTGGAACGCCCGCAGGCGACGCAGCATTTCGATCTCGGCACCGCGCGCGCGGGTGGCGAGGAACATGAGTTCCGGTTGCACGATGGCGTCGCAGCCGATCAACCCGAACGCATCGCCGGCGCGCCGGACTGCAGCCGCGAGCGCCGCGCAGAGGTCGGCGGCGAGGGCCATCTTATCGGCGTCGCCGCGGAAACCCATCGACGCCGAGACGTCGACGAGAACGTAGACGGTCACTGCCGCCTTTTGCTCGAAGCGGCGCACGTGCAGCCCATCGAACGGATCGCGGGCGCTGACCCGCAAATCGATGCGGCGCGGATCGGGGCTGCGCAGCAGCGATACGAAATCGCGGAAGAAGCCGCCCGCTCCCTCCAGCTTGCTGCGATGCGCGCCGATGCGAACGTCCGAGCTTCGCCACGGCAGCCGATAGGGAATGTCCGCGGGCGTGTCGCTGCTCATGGCGCCGGCACGCGCTCGAAGAGCTGGCTGCAAAGTTCGCGAACGATCGGCTCGCGGCGCAGCTCGTAGATGGGATCGAAGAAGATGCGGTGCGCCATGGTCTCGAAGAAAATGGAGCGCAGATCCTCCGGCACGACCATGCTGCGCTTGTCGAGCCAGGCGGCGACACGCGCCGCGCGCAACAGGTAGCTCATGCCGCGCGGGCTGGCGCCGCCGCTGACGAGGCGCTGCATGTCGACGCCGGGGATGTCGATGCCGGCCGCTCGCGGGATCGCGGATCGCCTGCCAGAGGTCGAGCGTATAGCGCTCCAGATCCGGGCTCGTCTCGATGGTGCCCTGGATGGCGCTCGCCACCGCCGGCAGCTCGCGATGATCGAGCAGCGCCTCCGGCACGGCTGCGATCAGCTTGTCGGCATCGTGAAAGCGCGGATCGAACGCCAGCGCCCTGCGAATCGCGGCCTCGGTCGGCGTCGCGATGCCGATCTCCATGAGGAAGCGATCGCGCGCCGCGGCGGGCAGCTCGAAAGTCTCTTCGCGTTCAATGCGGTTGCGGTCGGCGAATACCAGGAGATAGGGAAAGTGGTATTCCCGGTTGAAGGCGCTGATCGACCGCTCGGCCATCAAGCGCAGGAGCAGCGAGTGCACCTGCGGGCGCGCGCGGTTGATCTCGTTGAAGAAGAAGACGGTGAGGTCGCCGCCGTAGCGGATGACCGGCCCCGGCTCGACGCGCGGGCGCCCGTCCTCGCCGATATAGGTGTGATAGATCATGTCGGCGGGCATGAGATCGATCGTGCCTTCGACACGCTCGTATGCACCTCCGAGACCGCGCGCCGCTGCGCGCAGCAGCGTCGTCTTGCCGACGCCGACGTCACCCTCCAGCAGCACGTGGCCGCGCGCAAAAATGGCGATGGTCAGCAGGCGTATGACGCGCTGCTGCCCGATGACGACCTTGGCCAGCTCGCTTTCGAACTCGCCGGCGCGCTGGCGCCAGGCCGTGAGATCGATCGCGTTGAAATCCCTGACCGCTTGCACGCCTTCGCGGGACAAGGGGGCACTCCTGTGCGAGGCAGCCAGACGTGCTCAGGCCGCTAAGGACGACGATAGATCGTGAACCAGGGTGGGGTGCGGCGGCAGCCGCACCCCGATTCCTCGGGAGGAAGCAGTTCTAGCGTGGCACTGCTCCGAGGAAGTTCCGCCGCTGCTTACTCCGTGATCTCGTCGACGTCGTAGACCCACTTGCCGGTCTTGACGAAGTTCGCCGAACGCTTGGCGTTGCGGGCCTCCATCTCCTTGATCGAGTTGGCACCCTTCGACAGCTCGGCGGGATCGTGCTTGGGGTCGTACTTCGAGCCGGCGATCTTGTCCGGGAAGCCGGGCTTCGGCTCCCAGCAGTTACCGGGGGCTTTGCACTTCGTGCCGTCGTAGGCAAAGGCCGACGGGGCGGCGATGAGGGCCGCGGCAACGGCCGTGCCGATGATTAGCAACTTCTTCATGACTTATTTCCTCCTGGCTTCGTTCACTTCTTAATTTGGCGGTATGCCCGCCTTCTTTGCTCGCGCCCCTCCGGAAGCGAACATTTCGTCACTTCGCCATCGGACCACACTTGTCGTCCGGCGCTGCTTTGGCCTGATCGATTGTTCCGTGGTCACTACCTTCGGGCAGCTTGTAGGGCGTGTAGTTCGCCTTCTGCTCCTTGGTCAGCCACTTCGCGCCCTCGACGGGGCCGGTGTAGAGGTGACGGATCCACGCCATCGCGAGCAGCAGCTCGTTGAGCTGCAGGTCGTTGTGCGGTCCCATCATTCCCTGTCCGCCGCCGAAGATCGTCTCGAACAGGCCCTTGTCGGTCTTGTTCTTGAGGTAGGTCCAATAGTTGTCGTTGAGACCGGGGCCGACTTTGCCTTCCGCAACGTGGCCGTGACAGCCCGAGCACGAGGACAGGTAGATGTACTCGCCGCGTGGCAGGCACTCTTTCATCTCGTTGAACGGATTGACGCCCGTCTGGAGAAATTGCTTCACGGCCTCGATGTCCCGCCCTTCTTTCGGAGCGGTCTCGATGTCGAGCACGTCGCCGGTAATCGTATGTCGGAACGGCTCAAGCGCCACCGCTGCGAGCGGGATAAGTGCAACGGCCACGCCCGCCAGCATCCACTTAGTCAACTTCATCATCCTTGACGTCCCTCTGGGATCTTCTTGAGTTCGTCCAGAGGAATGCCTTCTTCCTTCAGGATGCTCTCGATTTCCGGCCGCACCTTCTCCAGCGCGGTATTGATGTCGGCGAGCAGCTGCGCGTCGTCCTTGCGAACGGCGAACGACTGGTCGAAGTGGAACGGCAGATGCTGTCCGTCGGCGCGCGTGGCGTTGTCGGGAATGACGACCAGCTTCAGCTCGTCACCGCGGGCCTTGGCGTAGCGGGCTACTTCCGGCGCAAAGCCGACGGCAACGCCCGCCTTGCCGTCGACGACGTCGCCGACGAGACGCTCAGGCGCCACGCGCACGTATTGGTTGCGCTTGCTCTTGAAGCCGATCAACGACTTCATGTAGTTGAAGTTGCGATTGAACAGGCCGAGCTTCTCGAGCATCACCTGCGCCGGACTGTCCTGCGACATGCCGATGCCGTCAGCCTTCTTCAGGTCCTCGCTGTCCCAGCTGGTGATATCGAGCTTGGAGTTGGCGCGCAGGATGAACACGTATGGCGCGCGATAGTACGGTTTCGACGTCAGCACGCGCGGATCACCGGCATCGAGACCGATGACGACGTCGCAGTTCTTCTTGTCGAGCTGATCGCGGACGAGATAGATCGCCGGCTTGTCGGTCCACACGAACTTCGCCTTGCGGTCCATGGCCGTGGCCAGCACCTTGGCGATCTTGTTCTCGAAGCCTTCGCCGTTGCGGCTCGAATAGGGTTGCTCGACCTCGGACGCGCAGATGCGCAGAACGGACGGGTCGGCAGGCTCGGGGGCCTTCTCTGCGGCCCAACTCGGGCTGGCGAGGGCGGCCATGATGACGGCAGTCGAGAGCAGCAGCCCCGACCGGTGTACTGATGTGTATGACTTGCTCATTTTACGCTTTGAGTCCCTGAAGCTGGCCTGCTCGCCGCCAGGCGGTTTCGCAGGATGCAGCACGTTTCCGTTGGAGGAGTGGACGGATCGGTCGCTGGCGTTGCCCCCGCCAGGCCGCATGACGGCCTGGCGGGAACGAACGTCTCTAGATCAGAGCTTCGGCAACTCCGGCGGATACTCGTCGAGCATCACGTCGTCGTACGGTCCCTTGCCATCGAGCGAGAAGACCAGCATGCCGCCACCCATCTGCGTCCAGTTGGCGAGGTTCTTGAAGGCGCCAACCGCACCGAGACCGGCAGTCGGGTCGTTCAAGTCGAACACCAGACCAACCGCAGGCCAGCCGCCAACGCCGTAGTAGATGGCGATGTACTGCGTGCCCTTGTGGGTGTAGGTCATCGGGTAGCCAATGGCGCCCGACGGCATCTTGAACTTCCACAGCAGCTTGCCGGTGTCGCTGTCGCGAGCCTTGAGGTAGCCGTCCAGCGTTCCGTAGAAGACCAGGTCTCCGGCGGTCGCCAGCGTGCCACCCCAAGCGGCAAAGCGCTCCATCACTTCCCACTTATACTTGCCAGTGATGGCGTTGTAGGCCTTGACCTGACCCAGGCCGAGGTAGTTCTGACGGTCGCCCTTCGGGCCCGGATACATCCACAGTGTCGCGCCGACGAAGAACTGACCGGCACGATACGGCAGCATGAATGGTTCCCAATCCATGCAGATGTGGTTGATCGCGAGATAGAAGAGCTGACGGGTCGGATCGTAGCTGTCGTGAGCCTGGTCATGGTAGCCCATGGCCGACGGGCACACGTTGGTCGCCTTGTGGTCCATCCGCGTGCCGTACTCAGGATTGCGGACCGGGATGCCCGTCTTCAGGTCGACGTGCGTCCACACGTTGACCGTGTCGTCGATCTTGTCGGCAGAGATGAGATCGCCGTTGGTGCGGTCGAGCGTGTAGGCGATGCCGTTGCGATCAGGATGGGTAAGAAGCTTGCGCATCTTGCCCGCCTTGTCCTTCTGCGTGCGAGAGCATCATGACGTTGACGCCGGCGTAGTCCCACTCGTCGTGGGGCGTCTTCTGGTAGCCGAAGCGAAGCTCACCCGTGTCGACGTCGCGGCCCATGATGGTCATGGTCCACTTGTTGTCGCCGGGGCGCATCGTCTCGTTCCACGGCGAGGGGTTGCCCGAGCCGTAGTAGATCAGGTTCTCTTCCGGATCGAAGGCATACCAACCCCAGTTGGTGCCGCCACCGATATTCCAGGCGTCGCCTTCCCAGGTCGCGGTGCCGAGACCCTTCTGGCCGTAGTGCGGGTTGGCTGCGTTGAACTTGTCGCCGATGCCGACTTCCTCATCGGGACCGGTGGCGTACTTGCGCCACTTCTGCTCGCCCGTCTTCACGTCGTAGGCGGTGGTGTAACCGCGAACGCCGAGCTCAGCGCCCGACGAACCGATGATCACCAGATCCTTGACGACGTAGGGAGCGATGGTAAGCGTCGAGCCGACCTTGATGTCGGAGTTCTCGAGCTTCCAGAATTCCTCGCCCGTCTCAGCATTCAACGCGACGACGTGGCCGTCGAGCTGATTGTTGATGATGAGCGGAGGCGTCTTGCCGTCGCCAGGCCAGTAGGCAAGGCCACGGTTGACGAGATCGCAGCAGGCGACCGAGCGAGCGGCCGGATCCTGCTTGGGCTTATACTGCCACTTGATCTTGCCGGGGTTGGCGAGATCCAAGGCATACACGTTGTTCGGGAACGATGAGTTAATATACATCACTCCGTTGACAACGCGCGGCGTGCCTTCATGGCCGTGCAGCAAGCCGGTCGAGAATGACCAGGCAGCCTTCAGCTTCTTGACGTTGTCCTTGTTGACCTGCTTCAGCGGGCTGTAGTTGTTGGAGTCATAGTTCTTGCCGGTCATGACCCAGTTTTCGTCGCTCTTCGACAGCTCGACGAGCTTGTCGTTAGCGCTCGCGCTGACGACGAAACCGACTTGCAGCAATGCCGCGCAGGACGCGGTCGCCAACAGGCCTGACTTGAGGTGTGCTTTCATCAACAAACCCTCGCGTTTTCGCTCCCAGGAAAGGCGGATTGCTTGACGATGCAGCAGCCGATCATCCGCGCGAAAACGCGGACGGCGTAGCATCTCCGCCTTCTTAAAAAATGCAGCCAATGGGTCGTTCGAGGACCCGAGCTACACGGGTTGAGCCGCGCTCCTCTGACGATTGCGGTCAGAGGAGAGCCTCTCTCAGCCGTGAGCGAAGCTAGAACGCAGGTGTTGCTGCGTCTTTAGGCCGACTTCCAAGAGTGGTGCGGCACAGGTGGCAACGGTTTGGCAAGTCGTGCCCTCGCGGTGCGCTGCAAACTCGCGTTAGGATTTCTGCAGTTCGCGCCGATTGATCGGCATATCGCGCCTGTCGGGAAGACATCCGTGGCTCGCTTCCAAATGATGACCTTCGAATGACGCATAGAAAGCAGCCCGCACGCGGCGCGCGCGATGAAGTTATGCTGCGCGCGCACATTGCAATTCACGTTAATTGCAGCGCTGGCGCTGACGCATCGCCGCCTGCGGCGACGAGGTCGCTCACGAAACGCAGAGCGCGCCGGCGCCCGGTCGCAGCGCAAGGCGAGTCGTTGAACACGCTCGAATGGCTGAAGCAGACCCACGCCATTGCCCCGGAACATTGGCTCGCCAGCCGCGAGGCGGGGCACAATCTCGACATGTACGATCCTTCCGTCGGCGACATGCGTCGCGTGCTGGAGACGGCAGCGATGCGCTTCCGCGATCATCCGCGCATGATTGCCAATCGCGCCGTGCAGCTCGAAGGCATGCTGAAGGAGAAGGGCATCGAGGAAAGCGCGCCGCGCATCATCACGAATCTTTCCGAGGTTCCCGGCCAGACACGCTACGTGGAAAGTTTTGCCTCGCTCACGCAGCAGTATTTCAATCTGCGCATGGAAGGCCGCAGCCGCAGCCAAGCGATCGATTTGTTGAAGGCGCAGGACATCGGCAGGCCATAGCGCCCATTTACTGTTGCCAATCGTTCCCTTGCGTCAAGTTCCCGAGAGACCGTAGACCTGCCTGAGCCGCTGCGCGCGAATAGCACCTCATTGCAGTCCGGCACTAGGACAAAGGCCGCCTGATGAAAGTGCTCATCGTCGACGATCATCCGATTGTCATCCAGGGATGCCGTCGACTTCTGGAGGACATGGGGGTCGACGAGGTTCTCGTCGCTTCGAGCCTCGCGGAGGGATTCCGCGTCTATCGGCAAAAGCGCCCGGACATTATCATCGTCGATCTGTCGATGAAGTCCGGATCGCTGGGCGGATTGTCGTTCATCCGCCGGCTACGCGTACACGACGAGCAGACCCCCGTCCTCGTGCTCAGCATGCACTCGGATCGCATGATCGTCAGCAAGGCGCTGGAGGTGGGAGCGAACGGCTACCTGCTCAAAGACACGTCCTCGGAGGAGTTCGCCAAAGCCTTTCGCAGCGTGCGCGACGGCAGACACTACCTCAACCACGAGCTCGCTTCGCAGATCGCCTTCATGGAAGCGCGCGGCGATCGCAATCCGCTGAGCCGCATGACGCTGCGCGAGCTGCAGACGCTGTCGCTTATCGCCGAGGGCAAGCCCTATATCTCCATCGCCGACGAGTTGAACGTCAGCTACAAGACGGTGGTCAACACCTGCGCGCAGTTGAAGGCGAAGCTGGGCGTGCGCACGCTGCCGGAGCTCATGCGCATTGCCATTCAGCACCTGCCGTCCAACGTCGGCAAGCCGGGCGCTTAGGTCGCGGTTTTCTCCGCGCTATTCCGACGGGCCGCCAGCGCGCGTCCGGCTTCCAGCAGCATGGAGATTTCTTCCTCGCTGAAGGAACGCTCGGCGCGATTGGCAATGCCCAGCGTGCCGACGACCTCGTCGGCGAGGAACATCGGCACGACGATGGCGCCGCTCAGCGCCGTGGCGCGTGCGCCCGGCCGCACATCGCCGCTGGCGTCAGTCTGGATGTTGCAGGCGTTCACGGGTACGCGCCGCTCGGCAGCTAGTCCGGCCATGCCCTTACCCACCGGGATCGTGCGGATGGTTTGCAGAACCACATCCGGCATGCCCTTGCTCGCGGCGGCGAGGTGCAGGCAGCCGTCCTCACCGAGGAAATGAATGGTGCCGCTGTCGGCGGCGAAGTGCTGGACGATGCACGCGAGTGCATCGTCGTTGCTCGATGTTTCGGCAAGCTGCTTAGCGAGCGACATCGCTAGCCGCGCCCGGAGTTGTCGACGCCGGGCAATCGGGACCGATGTACTTTCCATCGATGGTCGACACCCATGGTCGGATAACCCTCGGGTGGATCGAAGGTCATCCTCATGATCGCGTGATAGCGCGAGTTGAAGTCGCCGCCGAAGGCGGTGCTCATGGTCTGCTTGCCGAAGGGCTTCTTGCAGACCACGTCGACGATGACCTCACTGCCGGCCGGCGTCACCTTCGGCTCCGAGCACTCGCCGCTGTCCGCCGGAACGGCGATGTTGTCATCCTTGCCGACGCATGCATCGACCGTCGTCTTGCCGATGCCGGCCGACACGGTCGTGATCTCCCAATGGCCGGGCTTGCGCTTGGGAAGCTCTGCGGTCTCCGCATAGCGCAAGCGTCGCGCACAGTCCGATCAGAGTGATGCCAAAAACGATTCTCATGGGGCCTCCAAGGCGCCGAACTAGGTTTAGATTGCTGCGGACCTTATCCAGTCCATCATTGACCAGGCATAGAAGGAGCATCACCAAACATGCTGGAGGTTTGTCTCCAGACCGTTGCCTAATACTCCCGACAACTCAGCTACTCGACGGCTCCACGCGGGGCGATTGGCCCCCGCGCAGGATGGTATTGCCGTCGTAGCGCGAGCGCTGATCGACTTCGGCCTTGGCCCAGTCGGTCTCGCGCATCTGCCCACTCTGGCCGTAGGCGCTCAGTGCGTTGCCGTACGTCACCCGCCGCACGTCCTCCGGCGAGATACCCTGCTCGGCGAGCAGCATTGCCGTCTTCGGGACCGACAGCGGATCGGAGATGCCCCAGTCGCAGGCGGAGTTGACGATCAGCCGCTCGGCCCCGTGCGCGCGGACGATTTCGACCATGCGCTGCCGCCGTCATCTTCGAGTGCGGGTAGATGGAGAAGGCCGCCCAGAAGCCGCGCTCCGTCACCTCGCGCACCGTTTCCTCGTTCACGTGATCGATGACGACGCGGGCGGGCGACAACTTATGCTCGATGATGATGTCCATCGAGCGCGATGCCCCGCGCTTCTTGTCACGATGCGGCGTGTGGATCATCACCGGCAGGTCCAGCTCGCGCGCCAAGTCGAGCTGCAGGCGAAAGTACTTCTCTTCCAGGGCCGTTTGCTCATCGAAGCCGATCTCGCCGATGGCGACGACGCCCTCCTTGGTGGCGAAGCCCGGCAGGATCTCCATGACCTCTTCGGCCAACGCCTCGTTGTTGGCCTCCTTCGAGTTGAGCCCGATGCAGCAGTAGTGCTGGATGCCGAATTGGCTGGCGCGGAAGCGCTCGAAGCCGAGGATGTGCGAGAGGTAGTCGCGGTAGCTGCCGACGTTGGTGCGTGCCTGGCCGATCCAGAATGCCGGTTCGATCACCGCAACGATGCCCGCGGCGGCCATCGCCTCGTAGTCGTCGGTGGTGCGCGAGATCATATGCGTGTGCGGGTCGATATAGGCCATGGACTAGCTCCAAGCGTGTTCGTGCATCAGCTATTGATGAGGGTGTCCCAGCTCAGCCGTCCGCTGCGGATGTCATTCCAAAGCGCGGGTGCCGATTCGAGGACGATGAGCGCATCGGGCGAGGGGCACTCGGCCAATGCCAAGCCGGCGGCCTTGCGCTCCACGCTCGATGGTGACTCGAACACGCGCAGCAGCTCCTCGATGTAACCGTCGCCCGCGAACGGGCCAACGCATCGCCACAGCTCGGGGCTGACGTCGCGCCCCGCTGCCCAGCGCTCGTGGGCGTAGTCGACCAGCATGCGCGCCAGATCTTCGTTGCGGCGATCATCGAGGCCCTGGATGGGGGCCAGCCGGCTGCCGATGAACAGCGCCTTCACCACCATCTGATTCCACATGGCCTCGGTGAACTGCTCGGCCGGGTAGGGACTGCGATGTGCGACGGCCTCGTAGATCGGCTGCATGGCCGAGCGGATGCCTTCGCTGGCGATGTGCAAGACCTGCCGCGGAGCCGGATAAAGCGGGAGACCACGGTAGAGCGCGATCTGCTCGCCGATCTCGCCCGTGCGCGCGAGCGCTTCCAGTCGCGCCGCAAACGTTGCCTTCGGCTCCGGCATAGCTTGCAAGAACGAGGAGAATGCGCGCCGCCTGATCGACGGTCCAATCGCCCGCGTCGAGCCCTGGCCGCACCTCGCTCGCAGCAGCGACCTCAGCCGTCGCTCAGCAGCAGCCGCTGCTTTCCGACGCGCCGCGAGGCGAGGCCAACCGCGATTGTCAGCGCCTTGCCATTCGGCTCATTGGCGACACGCGCGGCCTGTTCGTCGATCCACGCCGCTTGCTCAGCGTCGAGCCTTGCCGCCAGCCAGCCGCGCAGCATCTCTATGCGTCGCTTCACGTCCTCGTTGGAGTTCATCGTGCTGCCGTTCTCGATAGGGCCGTTAGCTTGCCGGTACATAGCGCTGCAGAACCAGCGTCAGCGCAAAACAGCCGATGCAGGCGTAGGCTGCATAGGTCTCTCCGGTCGTCGAGGCGAACAGGGCGTCGTTGAGAGCGATGGCGGCGATCAACATGCCAACCGCGCTCGACACGTCCTCCGGCGCCGCGCCTGTGCAGAAGCTGCGCAACGCGCAAGGCGCACCCGGCGAGAGCGACGAGCGCGACAATGAAGGGAAGCGAGAAGTCCGTACGCGAGATCGCGACAGCCACGGGCGCCGCCAGCAGGAGAAGCGGCCACAGGCTGCCGATGCGATCGAGATTCTCCAGGCGCGCGGTGTAGGTGAGCCCGGCGACGTAGGCGAGCATGGCCGCCGCTGGAATGAGAACCGCGCTCGTCAGCGAGGCGGCAGCGGCGGACGCCGCCGCCACATAGACGAGCGCGCGGCACAGCCCCATGACGAACGGCGCCACCGGGTTGCGCTTGTGATGCCAGTTGTAGAGCAAGATTGCGCCGCCGAGCGCCAGTCCGGCGAGCCCGACGCCGTCGTTGATGGCGGCGAGGGCCACAATGCCGACGATGAGCAGCGAGAAGCCGACGACGAACACGGCGTCGGCCGTGATCTCGCCGGCCGGGATCGGCCGCTCGGGTCGCTCGACAGCGTCGACGTTGCGGTCGAACGCGTCGTTGAGGAACATGCCGGCGACGTACATGAGGGAGATGATGATCGCGATGGCGATCGTCAGGTGCAGCGGCGCGCCACCGGCGAGCGCGCTCCCGGCAATAACGTTGCTCCACACCGTAGGTACGTTCGAGACGCGCCCCAGCTTCAGCGCCGTGCGCCAGCCGCTCACGCGCTCAGCTGCGAGCGAACCCATGTCAGCTCCCTGGCGATATCGCTGCCGAGATCGCCGTCTCGCATATGCGCGGGCAGCACGCCCCACGTATAGGTTTCGACTTCGAGGTGCGGCGTCAGAGAGCGCGTGCGGCAGGCAGTGAGCAGCTTGGCCAGCGTATCCTGGGTCGACTGCAGCGCACCGTAGTTCGACTGAAACAAGGGGACATGGCAGTGGACGCGCCATTCGCCGCCGGCGTCGCCGCTGTGCAAGGCGGCGAGCGCATCGGGCAGGTCGGCGTAGCGCGTGAGGTTCCCGTCGCGCGATTGGATGGTCTGGTGCAGGTAGACCCCGTCGTCGAAGGGCAGCAGCAGCTCGGGCGCGTCGGCACCGACATGCGTCAGCTTCAGCGCCGAGCTCAACTGTATCTTGGCGACGCGGATGCCGGCGGCTTCGAGCCGTTCGACGCTATCGACCGGATCCTCGAACTCGACCGCCGCGTGGCAGACGTCGAGACAGACACCGAGATGGCGCCGCAGCGCATCGGCCGCCTCGGGCGCCGACGTGTGCGTCACGCGGCGGAATTGCTCGACCGCCGCGCGCGCAAAGAGGTGATCCTCGAAGAAGGCGATGGCCTCGTCCGTCGTCTCGAGAAAGCAGCAGGGCTCGGGCTCGAGAGCCAGCGCGATCTGCTTGCCGGTGGCGCGAGCGATGGAGTGCAGGTGCGCCGCGTGCCGCACCATAGCGTCCGCCATGCGCGCGATGTCAGCTTCGCCCGGCGACGTTCGCCTTGTAGGCGCCGGGAACGGTGCTGATGCTGCCTTCCGTGCCGTCGGGCAGCAGCCGCGCCATGATATTGGCGACGTGGTTGGTGAAATGCAGGCGTCCTTCCTGCCGCCAGTCGGGCTCATAGACCTTCTCTTTGACGCGCGTGCCGTGGAAGGAGCCGTAGGGAAAGGCGTTGATCGTGAAGACGTAGAGGTCGGCTTGCTTCAGGAAGGCGACCAAGTCGGCGAGGGCGCGCGGCTCGCCGAGGTCGGCGGCAGCGGCGCCGGATAGCCGCAAGCCGATTCCCATCGGCTTCGATGGCGACACCAGCCTCTTCACCGCAGGCAGGTGGGCGCTCAAGGCTGGCTCGATGTCGATCCAGCGTCTCGCCTGCATGGATGTTCGTGCAATAGGTGAGGTGGGGTGAGCCTGGCAGGTCAAGCTGCATTAGACGCCGCCCTGCGGCCGCAACCACTCGATCGCCTGATCGAGCAGGTCGTGGTCCATGGTGTGCACGTCGACGCTGGTGCCGATGCCGCTGAGCAGCGTGATGGTCAGCTCGCCGCCGAGGTGCTCGCGGAATTCCTCGAGACCGGCGAGCAGGAGCCGCTGGCGTCCGTCGCGCCGCGCATCGCACGTCGGGTGCCAGAGGTTGAAGCCGAGGCGCTCGAGCAATGCGCGCACGCGCACGTCGGCGCCGGCGGGCAGCAACCCGGCGAGCACCGAGTAGCGGGTGTCGAGCGCGATGCCGATGGCGACGGCTTCGCCGTGGCGCAGCTCGTAGTCCGACAGCGCTTCGAGCTTGTGGGCGGACCAGTGGCCGAAATCGAGCGGCCGGCCGCTGCCACGCTCGAACGGATCGCCGCCGTTGGAAATCTGCCGCATGTGCAGCAGCGCGCAGTGGCGGATCAGACGTTCGAGCGGCTCGGAAGCGAAGAGGGCCAGCGCCTCCGCCTTCTCCTCCAGCCAGTCGAAGAAGGCACCGTCACGGATCAGCGCGACTTTCACCGCCTCGGCCATTCCCGCGCGCTTGTCGCGGCCGGGCAGGATGTCGATGAAGGCGCTGTCGTTGATGACGGCAACCGGCGGAACGAACGTTCCGAGCATATTCTTGTAGCCGAACGCATTGACGCCGTTCTTGACGCCGACGCCGGAGTCGTTCTGCGCCAGCACGGTGGTCGGGATGCGGATATGGCGAATGCCACGATGCGTCGTCGCGGCGACATAGCCGACGAGGTCGAGCACGGCGCCGCCGCCGATGGCAACGACGTAGGAATGACGATCGACGCCGTAGGACACGAGCAGCCGCTGCAGCCGCTCGACGAGTTCCGGCGCGTTCTTCGCGCGCTCGCCGCCCTCGACGATCTCGACCGGCCCGGCAAGCTCGACCTTATCGGCGTTGGCGGACACGTACGCCGCGATGCGCTTAGGCAGGTCCGGCATCTCGCGGACGACGCCCTCGTCGACGAAGAACACCACGCGGCTGCTCCTGCCGGCGGCTCCCTTGTCGATAGCCTCCAGCAGCGTCGAGCTGTTTTCCGCGAGAACATCGCGGATGAAATAGACCGGAAATTCGTAGGATACTGAGAAGCGCTGAACGAAAGCCCGGACTTCGCCTGAAGTTTCGACTTTCGCCAGCGCATCGCTGACGGCTAGACGCACGCGTTTCCCCTTGGATCGCTTTTATTTGGAATGCCGCTTTTACATCGGCATTTGCCATTGGTTTCTTTTGTGACGTCGAATTCCCGGGCCGCAGGAGGCCCAGCCCCTCAGCGCGGGAACTTGTTCCACCCACCGATCATGCTCGGTTTGTCTAGGCCTAAGCAACGGATTTGCTTGCAGCTTTCGCTGACTGCATAAAGCTGGATTGCAGGCAAGGGGAAACACGGCAAAAACAGCCGGGAATGAATGGCAATAGTCTAGGAGGCCTCGATCCGCAAATCGAGGCTCAAATTCTGCAATTCGCGCCCGGCTCCATTGCCGGACGATATTTGATTCACTAGCGTTCAAAAACTCGCATACGACCGAGGATAAATCTTCGGCCAACTGAATAAATGCGAGAGAGCGCAAATGCGCAACGCGAAAAAGTGTCGCTGAAAAACTTCGAAATGGGAGAACGTTCTATGGGAATGCGGTTGGTCAAAGCCGCGTCGATGGGGATGGTTGTGCTCGGAACCGTTTGTTCGACCGCAGTGGTCGCGCAGACTGTCCCCACGCAGCCGTCTGAAGTCGCGCGGCCGGGCGGCAAGCTGCCCGGCGATCCGAAGATCGCCCTGGTGAAGCTCGCCGATGGCTTCAACGATCCGGTCGGCGTCGCCTCGGCCTTCGACGGCTCGGGACGCATCTTCGTCGTCGAGCGCGTCGGCAAGATCAAGATCGTCAAGGACGGCAAGATTGCCGAAAAGCCGTTCCTCGACCTGACCAAGAACAGCGCCGCTGGGCAGCGAGGTGCAGACCGGCTTCGTCGAGCAGGGCCTGTGGTCGGTCGCCTTCGACCCGAAGTTCAAGGAGAACGGCTACTTCTACGTCAGCTATTCGTCGCTGCCGTTCAACGGCGCGCACATCATCGCGCGCTATACGGTCGACCCGGCGAGCCCCGACGAGGTGACCGTCGAGCAGGCCAACAAGTCCGTCAAGGTGATCATGAACATCCCGCAGCCGTACTACAATCACTACGGCGGCGGCATCGAGTTCGGGCCGGATGGCTATCTCTACATCGGCAAGGGCGACGCCGGCTGGGAAGGCGATCCGCTCGACGCCGGCCAGACTGAAGAACGTGCTGTGGGGCAAGATGCTGCGCTCGACGTCAACACGCCGGACGACGTTGGCTACACGATTCCGCCGACACCAATCCATTGGCCAAGGCCTACCAGGATCGCATGATGGCCCTGTTCGGCATCACCGAGGAGGGCTTCTCCAAGATCCACATGGGTGCCCGCCCGGAGATCTGGGCTTACGGCCTGCGCAACCCCTACTCGTTCCGCTTCGACAAGAAGACCGGCAGCCTGTTCATCGCCGACGTCGGCCAGAACCACCTCGAGGAGATCGACTGGCAGCCGGCCGACAGCAAGGGCGGCCAGAACTACGGCTGGAAGCACAACATGGGCACCAAGTGCCACCCGATGACCGGGGCGGACGACAAGTGCCCCATCGTCGGAACGCTTCCTGTTGCGGAGTATCCCCACCAGGAGCCCTATCCGGGCGCCGAGAAGCTGAAGGACGGCTGGGGCTGCTCGGTCATGGGACTCGGCGTCGCCAACTACGCCGGCATGAACGGCGTGTACCTCACCGGCGACTGGTGCTCGGGCCGCATCTTCGGCACCGGCTGGGACGGCAAGAAGTGGCAGCTGCAGGAACTGGTGCAGACGTCACTGCAGTTCACGTCCGGCAACGTCGATGAGGACGGCACCGTGCTCGCCGTCAACTGCGACTGCTTCTACACCGACGACAAGGGACCGACGGCGAACCCGCCCGGCGCGCTGTGGCGCATCGTGGCGGCCGACAAGGTTCCCGCCGGTGCCGAGGTAGCCAAGACCAAGAAGTGATCGCTCGCGATCGCTGATCTGCACAGGGCCCTTCGCTCCCGTCTGCGAAGGGCCCTGTCGCGCCCAATCAAGCCTTCAGGAATTCCGCTCAATGCCCGCCATCATGCGCACTTCGCGAGCCCTCGCCGCTCTTGCCCTGGCGCTCGCTCTCGTCGGTGCCCGCCGCCGCCGCCGTCGAGTTTCTGAATGCGCTCGATGACTCGCCCATCGATATCAGTCCGATTGCCGGCGAGCAGTTCACCGACGCGGTGAAATCGTTCCAGGAGACGGGCACGAACCCGTACGTCGGCAACGCCGACGCGATCGCCGCGGGCAAGGAGCTGTACAACGCCAACTGTCAGGTTTGCCATAAGCCGGACGGTTCGGGCGGCATGGGGCCCAGCCTCATCGACGACCAGTACGTCAACAAGCGCGCCAACACCGACGTCGGCCTGTTCGAGGTCATCCACTCCGGGGCAGCCGGCGCCATGCGCCCGTTCTCCAAGCGCGGCGTCACGCAGGACCAGATCCTGAAAATGATCGCCTACATCCACACGCTCAAGAAGTAGTCGTGCGCGCCAGCCGAGGAGCGGCATCAGCGATGCATCCTCTCGTCGTTCTCAACATCGTCGGCCTGACGCCCGAGCTGATCGGCGCGCATACACCCAACCTCGCGCGCTTTGCCAAGCGCGGCGCGTTGCGCGCGCTGCGCACCGTCACGCCGGCCGTAACCTGCTCCGTGCAGGCGACGTTTCTGACGGGCTTGCAGCCGGCAGGACACGGCGCCGTCGGCAACGGCTGGCTGTTCCGCGACCTCTACGAGATCTGGCTGTGGCGCCAGTCCAACCGCCTGCTCGCCGGCGAGCGCGTGTGGGATGCGGGCAAGCAGCGCGATCCCGCCTTCACCTGCGCCAACATGTTCTGGTGGTACAATATGGCGTCGAGCGCCGATTACGCGGTGACGCCCCGCCCCATCTACAAGGCCGACGGCCGCAAGCTTCCCGATTGCTACGCGCAGCCCTCCGCGCTGCGCGATGAGCTGACTGCCAAGCTCGGCGCCTTCCCGCTGTTCTCGTTCTGGGGACCCGCAACAGACATTGCATCGTCGCGCTGGATCGCCGATGCGGCGCTGCACGTGATGGCGACGCGCGAGCCGACGCTTACCCTCGTCTATCTTCCGCATCTCGACTACGGCCTGCAGCGGCTCGGGCCCGACGATCCCGCCATCGTCAAAGACCTCGGCGAGATCGATGCCGTCGCCGGCATGCTGATCGACGCGGCCGCAAGCTCGGGCCGGCGCGTGCTGATCGTCTCCGAGTACGGGATCGTCCCTGTGAGCCGGCCGGTGCATATCAATCGCGTCCTGCGCGAGGCGGGGCTGCTCGCCGTCCGCGACGAGGACGGCGGCGAGCTGCTCGATCCGCCGCAGTCGCGCGCTTTTGCCCTCGCCGATCACCAGGTCGCCCACGTCTACGTCGCCGACAAGGGTGACATCGCGCGCGTGCGCGCGCTCCTCGAGCGCGTCGACGGCGTCGCCGAGGTCTGGGGCGAAGCGGAAAAGCGCGCGCATGGGCTCGACCACGAGCGCTCCGGCGAGCTGGTCGTGCTGGCCGAACCCGATGCGTGGTTCACCTACTACTACTGGCTGGAGGATGCGCGCGCTCCCGATTTTGCCCGCACCGTCGAGATCCACCGCAAGCCCGGCTACGACCCGGTCGAGCTGTTCCTCGATCCCGCCATCACGTTTCCCAAGCTGTCGATCGGCTGGCGGCTGGCCAAGCGCGCCCTCGGCATGCGGGCGCTGATGGATGTGATCCCTCTCGATGCCTCGCTGGTGCGCGGCTCGCACGGACGCGCCGATACGTCCTATGCGCGCGGGCCGCTCGTCATGTCATCTGAGGCGGCGCTGCTACCCGAAGGAACCATCGATGCCGACCCAGGTGAAGCAATTGATGCTCGACCACGTGTTCGGCACGGGCGCGAAGGCGAGCCACCCGCGCCGAGGGAGCCGGCGCATCCATGATCGATGCGCTGGAGACGGTGATCCTGGTCGATGAGCGTGACCAACCGCTCGGCACGGCGCCGAAGCTCGACGTGCATCGGCGCGGCGATCTGCATCGCGCCTTCTCGGTCATCGTCCACGACGGCGCCGGGCATCTGCTTTTGCAGAAGCGCCACCCGGCCAAGTACCACTCGGGCGGGTTGTGGACGAACGCCTGTTGCGGCCATCCGCGCCCCGGCGAGGCGACGCAGGAGGCGGCGTCGCGCCGGCTGGCGGAGGAGATGGGCTTTTCCTGCCCGCTGACGCCGCTGCAATCGCTCATCTACCGAGCCGACGTCGGCAACGGGCTCGTCGAGCACGAGTTCGTGCACATCTTCACGGGATGCTGGCAGGGCAAGGTGGAGCCGGCCGCCGACGAGGTGGAGGCGTACGCCTGGTCGCCTCTGGGAGACGTGCAGATCGACGCAGCCGACAATCCAGAGCGCTACACGGCCTGGTTCCGGCTGTACCTGCAGCACGCGGAGATCGCCACCGCTGCTCTACGGGCGACCCCTTAGGCGGAACCTCAAACCGCCGTGACTGCTTTACGGCAGTGCCGTAGTCTCTCCAACAAAGCAGCGGAAGGACGCGCAATGGCGAAGAACACGATCTGCATCTGGTATGACAAGGATGCCGAGGCTGCCGCCCGCTTCTACGCCGCGACCTTTCCCGACAGCACGGTAGGTGCCGTCCACCGTGCGCCCAGCGACTATCCATCCGGCAAGAAAGGCGACGTGCTGACGGTCGATTTCACCGTCGCCGGCATTCCCTGTCTTGGCCTCAACGGCGGTCCCGCGTTCAAGCAGACCGAAGCCTTCTCGTTCCAGATCGCCACCGACGATCAGCAGGAGACCGACCGCTACTGGAACGCCATCGTCGGCAACGGCGGCCAGGAAAGCGCGTGCGGCTGGTGCAAGGACAAGTGGGGCGTCTCCTGGCAGATCACGCCGCGCGTGCTGACCGAGGCGATGGCGGCCGGCGGCGCTGAAGCCAAGCGCGCTGCGTTCGACGCGATGATGGGCATGAAGAAGATCGACGTCGCCGCGATCAAGGCGGCGCGGCGCGGCTGAGGTGGTACCGCCTACCCGGGTTGAACGGGTGACCTCTAGATCCACAATCTAGCGCTCTAACCAACTGAGCTAAGGCGGCATACCAGCAACATCAGCGACTTAGGTCTTCGCCCGACGGAAAGTCAATCCGTTGGGCTTCCTATCGCTTGCGTGGCACGCGCAGCAAAAAACCGTGCCAGGCAGGCCCTCCGGGCCCGCAGGACCGCTCAAATACAGCGGCCGGGCGCGCGAAGCAAGAACTGGGTCAACAACGGCTCCGGCGGGGTGCACCCGTCGCCGCACCACGGATTATCAGCGCGGCTGCGCCTTCTGCGCCGCCTCGCTCACCAGCCGGCCGAGAACGTGCGCCTGGTGGGCGAAAGATTGCATCTGCTTTTGCGCGTAGCGCTGCTGGATCTCTATGTATTCCTTCAGATCGCGGGCACGCGAAAGCTCGGTGGCAAAGGCAAAGCTCGCCTGGATGTTCTGCTCGGCGAACTTCGATATTTGAGACTGCATCTCCGCCGCGCTGGAGGTCATCGCGCCCTGCGACGCCGAGAGCGTGTCCTGGACCTTGCGCGCCATGTCGATGAACTGATTGAAGGCGCTGCGGGCCTGCTCGACGTTGCGCTCGGCGAGCTCGCGGACGGCCTCCGGAAACTCGAACTGCGGCTTGTCGGACATCGGGGGGTCTCCTCCTTCGGGCCAGGATGGTTGTCGTGCCCGCTCCTGGTTTTCGGGCAGTTCGCGAATATACCGCGATCCGTCGCATAAGGGTCGCGAAATGAATGTGGATACCGAACGGCGCGGCGTCGCGCTCATGGACGGAAGCCCCTCATCGCGCTAACAGATTTAAAGCCTTGGTATTTTCACCCATGCCCGTAGACGGCCCGCGCGCATCGCAGCCACCGACCGCAGCCGGCCCTGAGAAGGCGCTCGCAGGCTGCGTCGATCCCGCTTGGCTCATCGACCCCGCCAAAGGACGCGTCCTCGCCGCCAACGCCGCCGGCGCCGCGCGGCTGGGTCTTCGTCCCGACGCCGCCTCCGGAACGCTGGACGCGGCCATGCCGGCGCTCGTGCGCTTGCGCGCCATGCTGCGCGAGCCGCGAGTGGCGAACGGCGCGAGCCGCTGGTCTTCTGGACGGCCTACGGCGCCGAAAGTCTTCTGTGCGATGTCGCGGCCGTGCCGGCGGATTCGGCGTCGACCGCGGCGCTCATGCTGGTCTCGATCGCATCGGTGCAGGCCAAGCGCCCGACGGCCGGCGTCCGTCGTCGCCGAACCCGCAGTGCCTCTGCCGCCGCCGGGCGCGCCTGCCTCGGTCGAGGACGCGGCGACGATGACCAAGATAGCGCGTGCCATCCGCAGCGGATTTGCCGGCGGACGCAGCGCAGCTCCGCCGCTGAGCGCGAAGCCGAAGACAGCGAGCAGCCGGCCAGGCGAGCGCGGCATTGCGGTTTCCAAGCTGGCGCACGAGCTGCGCACGCCCTTGAGCGCCATCGCCGCCGCCGCCGAGATCATGAAGGATCAGCGCTTCGGCTCGATCGCCAACGAGCGCTATCGCGGCTACACGTCCGACATCCACGACAACGCCCGGCACGCGCTGGCTTTGATCAATCGACTGCTCGGCGGCGACGCGTCGCCGGACCTCGGGAGCGGCTTGCCGCGTACCGAGCTCGACCTCAACGCGCTCGCGGAAAGCTCGGTGTCCGCCATGCGTCCGCTGGCGGAGGAAGCCGGCATCAAGCTCGCCAACAATTCCCATGCGGCCCTGCCACTGGTCACCGCCGACGCCACGACCATCAAGCAGATCCTCTTCAACCTGATGGCCAATGCCGTCAAATTCACGCCGCGCGGCGGCGAGGTTCGCGTCGTCACCGGGCTCGGATATGACCGGTCGGTATTCGTTGCCGTGCAGGACACCGGCGTCGGCATGACGGCCGAGGCGATCGCTGCTGCACTGAAGGCGGAGGTTCCCGACAACCCTCAACCGAAAGAAGAGGGCGGTCACGGCATCGGCCTGCCGCTGGCGCGCGATCTCGCCAAGGCCAATGGTGCGCGGCTCGAGTTCGACAGCGCGCCGAACGCGGGCACGGCCGTCGCGCTGATCTTTCCGCGCGAGCGCGTCGTGGCGCGCACCGAGCACGCGCGCAGCGCTGCCGTTTCAAATTAGACGATTTCTAATCTATTGGAGTCGCACGCGCTTTTGTTGACTGTGGCGCTGCCATCACGTTAGTGGTGATCCTGCACGGGGCTCGCCACTCTCCGCCCCATTCAACAATTCACCGATACCGGGGCCTTGAACCCCGACTATTGGAGCAAGCGATGCGGTTTCCCAGCGCCTTGTTGCGCCATGCGGCCTGTGCGGCCGTGCTCGCCTCCGCGAGCCTTGCCTCTGCCAATTCGGCGCGCGCCGCAGGCGAGGTCAACATCTACTCCTATCGCGAGCCGGGCCTGATCAATCCGCTGCTCGAAACGTTCTCCAAAGAGACCGGCATCAAGACGAACGTCGTGTTCGCTTCCAACGGCCTCATCGAACGGCTCGCCGCGGAAGGCAAGAACAGCCCCGCCGATCTCTTGCTGACCGCAGGAGTCCGGCCTACTGCTGCAAGCCGTCAATGCCGGCGTCACCCAGCCGATGCACTCGGACACGATCGACGCCGCGATCCCTGCGAGCCTGCGTGACGACAAGGACCAGTGGTTCGGCCTGACGCGGCGCGCGCGCGTCGTGTACGCCTCGAAGGACCGCGTCAAGCAGGATGCGATCACTTACGAGGAGCTTGCCGATCCGAAGTGGCGCGGCAAGATCTGCATTCGCTCCGGTCAGCACACGTACAACGTGGCTCTCGTCGCCTCGATGATCGCCCACCACGGCGAGGAGTACACCGAGAAGTGGCTCAGCGGTCTCAAGGCCAACCTTGCCCGTCGACCCGCCGGCGGCGACCGCGAAGGCGTGCGCGACGTGCAAGCCGGCCTCTGCGACATCGCCGTCGGCAACACCTACTACATGGCGGCGATGCTGAAGAACCCGGACCAGAAGGCGTGGGCGGACGCCGTGCGCATCATCTTCCCCAACGCCAACGACCGCGGCACGCACGTCAACGTCTCGGGCATGGCGCTGACCGCCAACGCGCCGAACAAAGACAATGCCATCAAGCTGATGGAATTCCTCGCTTCGCCCGAGGCGCAGCGGATCTATGCCGAAGCCAACGGCGAATATCCGGTGGTCGAAGGCATACCCGCCTCGCCGCTGGTGCAGAGCTGGGGACCGCTCAAGGCCGACCAACTGCCGCTGAGCAAGATCGCCGCTTTGCGCAAGCAGGCTTCCGAGCTCATCGACCGCGTTCAATTCGATCAGGGGCCAACCAACTGATGTCTGAGATCGATACCTTTCAAAAAGGCCGCCCGTCTCGCGACTCCGCGATCCCGGCAGCCGCCATGCTCCCCGCCCCCGAGCGTCTCGTCGGGGTGGGCTTCCGCTGCTGGCTGCAAGGCTTCCAGACCAGCGACATCGGCTGCTGGGAGGTTGCCTGGCAAGAGTTCTCGCGCGCTGTCGGCCCGCGCGCGGCCAAGCCGCTGATGACCGAGCTCGCCTGCTGGGTGCGCGCGGTGCAGGATTCGGCCGAGCGCCGCATCGAGGTCTACCCGGCGCAGTGCCGCCGCTTCTGCCGCGACGAATGCCTCGCCATCTCCATGGTCGCCGCGTGCCAGCACAGCACGTGCCCGGCATTCCGCGCCTGCGCCGTGGCGCTGCTCGGATCGGACGAGGTCGAGGAAGCCATCGAGGGCGCCGAAAGCTTTGCGCGATGCCTGAAGGATGCCGGCCAGATCCTATCGCCCGGCACGGTGTTCATGGGCGCCGGCCTCGTAACGCCGGCTTCGCGCCGCCTCTGCTGAGATGGCGCTCGCCGCAAGGTGAAGTGACGGAAAGCGCGCGGCCGATGTCTGTGCGAGGCCCTGAACCGTACGCTCCCCGGTTGGCCAAAGGGCCTGCCGGGTTTTTTGGTCTTACATCGTACGTTGCGCAGTGCGCGTCGGCGGCTTGGCGCCTCGCCCGCCTGGACCGCGGTCGTCGCTCTCGTCCTCTTCATCGTCGTGCTGCCCATCGCCACGGTATTGCTGCTGGCGCTCAATCCCGCCGACAACATCTGGCCGCACCTCGTTTCGACTGTCCTTCCAGGCGTCGCTCGCGCGCACGCTGCTGATGTCGGGCGGCGTCGCGGCCGTGACCTTCGCCATCGGCACCGGCGGCGGCATGGCTCGTCACCATGTACCGTTTCCCCGGGCGTGAAGTTCTCGACCGGTTGCTGGTGCTGCCGCTGGCGGTGCCGACCTACATCATCGCCTACTGCTATGTGGAACTGTTCGACTACGCGGGACCGGTGCAGACTTTCCTGCGTTCGGCCCTCGGCTTCACGGGGCCCGGCGACTATTGGTTTCCGCCCGTGCGCTCGCTGGGCGGCGCCATCTTCATCCTCTCCGCCGTCCTCTATCCTTACGTCTACCTGACGGCGCGCGCGAGCTTCGCGCAGCAATCGGTATGCGTGTTGGAAGTGGCGCGCACGCTCGGCCGCTCGCCGCTCGCTACGTTCGTCGATGTGGCGTTGCCGTTGGCGCGGCCGGCCATAGCCGCGGGCGTCGCGCTCGTCATCATGGAATGCCTCAACGACCTCGGCGCCGTCCAGTACCTCGGCGTCGATACGCTTTCGGCAAGCATCTTCTCCACCTGGATGCAGCGCTCCAATCTCGGCGGTGCAGCGCAGATGGCAGCCGTCATGCTGGCGCTGGTGTTGGCGATGTTCGCGATCGAACGCGCCGCGCGCGGCGGAGCGCGCAGCCACCACACGACCGGCCGCTATCGCGCCATTCCGTTTCAGGAGATCACCGGTTGGAAGGGAGGGCTCGCCGCCGTCCTCGCCGCGCTGCCATTTGTCCTTGGCTTCGTCATTCCCGTGCTCGTCATCGCGCAGGACGCCGCGACGCACACCAGCGGAGCGCTCACGAGCGGCTTCCTGCCGGCCGCCGGCAATAGCCTGCTCCTTGCCACCATGGCGGCCGGGGTGTGCGTCGCCGTCGCCCTGACGCTCGGTTACGCACGCCGCGTCGCCGGCACGCGCTTCATCCGCTCATCGGTGCGCGTCGCCGCGCTCGGCTATGCCGTGCCGGGCACGGTCCTGGCCATAGGCCTGCTCATACCGCTCGCAGCGTTGGACAATCGCGTCGACGACTTCATGCGCGCGACATTCGGCGTTTCGACCGGGCTGTTGCTCTCCGGCTCGCTGTTCGCCATCACGCTCGCTTATGTGATCCGCTTCCTCGCCGTTGCGCTCGCCCCCGTCGAAGCCGGCATGGACCGCGTATCGCCCAGCCTCGATGCTGCCGCGCGCACGCTCGGCGAAACCGCGCTTTCCGCGCTGTGGCGCGTTCACCTGCCGCTGCTCATGGCGCCCTTGGCGCCGCGGCGTTGCTGGTGTTCGTCGACTGCATGAAGGAGCTGCCGGCAACGCTGCTGCTGCGTCCCTTCAACTTCGAGACGCTGGCGACGCACGTTTATAGCTTCGCATCGATCGAACAGCTGGAGCAGGCCTCGCTCAGCGCGCTGACCATCGTGCTCGTCGGGTTAATTCCGGTGTTGTTGCTGCACGAGGCCATCGCCGGCGGACGCCCCGGAGAAAGCCGGCGCAGTCGACCACTTCCTCGTCGTCGAGCGGCTCCTCCAGCACTTCGCGTTCGGGCGAAACATGATCGGCGAAGTCCTTCGCCCAGCCGATGTTCAGCAGCGCGTCGCCCATGTTGACGATCGGCAGCGTCGTGCGCGCCGATGATGATGCCGCGCCGCGGCGAGGTTACTTCGACCGCCACGTCCTCGTACGGGTTGGCGACATGGCCGACGACCTCGCCCACGCTGACTCCGTCGCCGATGCGCTTCGTGGTGCGGAACACGCCGCCTTCGGGCGAGCGCAGCCAGCTCGAGGCATTGATCAATACCGGCGTGCGGCGGTCGGACGCCGGCCGCCTCGGCACCCTCTCCCAACTCCAGCATGCCCATCTTCAGCATCACGCCGGTGATGCCGTCGACGCCGGCGCGAATGGCGAACTCGTCGAAGCGCAGCCCCTCGCCGCCTTCGTAGCTGAGCACGTCGACGCCGGCTTCGCGCGCGGCCTCGCGCAGCGAGCCCGGGCGCTCGGGGCTTTCCAGCATGACATCGGCGCCGAAAGCGCGGCCGAGCTCCTGCACGCGCGGGCGCTTGCGGAACACGCAGCGGATCTGCGGCAGATTGATGCGATGGATGGCGGCGGTATGCAGGTCGATGCCGATCTGCGATCGCTTGACGATCTCGGTGAGGAATAGATGCGCCAGCCGCGCCGCCAACGATCCGTTCGCCGAGCCTGGAAACGAGCGGTTGAGGTCGCGCCGGTCGGGCAGGTAGCGGGAGCGGCTGATGAAGCCGAAAACGTTGACCACGGGGATGCACAAGCAGCGTACCGCCGATGCTTTGCGGATCGAGCGTGCGCAGCAGGCGGCGGATGATCTCGACGCCGTTGATCTCATCGCCGTGGATGGCCGCCGAGACGAACATCGTCGGACCCGGGCTGCGCGCCGTGCAGCACATGCACCGGCAGCGTGACAGGGGCATGATTGGACAGCTTGGAGATGGGCAGGTCCACCAGCCGCCGCTCGCCCGGCTGGACGGCCAATCCTCCGACGACGAACGGCTGCCTCACGGCGACGCTCCGCTGTGGCGCTGCGTGGTCTTGCCGGCGGGAAGGTGCACGAGGTGCCGCGGGCGTGCAAGTCACGGTGCATCGGTGCACGCCGCGCCCCGCGATGAATGTGCGGCCAACAACGTGTCCACACCAAACTGCGCAACGAGCTCGAAAGACGTGGGCCACTTGCCCCCGCCACCTCGTCAACGAGCGCCGGTCCGTATAGAAATCTCCTTGGACGTTAAGAAAAAGCGCCGCTTCAAGGCCGCAATGTCAGCTCGCTGCTTGCACCCCGGCAGGGCCACCTTTAAGACTTACGACGTCCGTCAGGATACCCGAGTGATCCGCCGAGCCGGAGAGCTTCCGACTTGGGTCGCTGACGAGATGAAACTGGGTGGCGCGCTCAAGGCGGCAGGGGTTCATGAAACGCCCGAGGCATACCATGCGACGCTACACCTGGGCGTTCGCCATCGCATGCTTCCTCGTCATCCTGCTGGCAGCTCCGCTGCTATTCGGTGATCGCTACAGCCGTCTTACCCTGCAGAGCGGCGCCGTGTTCGCTGCCTCCAACAACAGCTACAGCCTGAGCGCGCCCGTGCGCCTGATGACCGGGCCGACGATCGACCTCGAGGGCGGCACCCTGTCGGTCCCGCCGAGCCGCACGGGGTTGGCGCGTGGCGGGCAGATGATCGCCATGCTCATCACCGGCAGCGGACCGCAGATGACTTTGGAGAAGGCGATCTTCACCGCCGACTTCTCGACGCGCGAGCCGACCTTCTCGCAGGACAGCCGGCCGGGGACCTCGCCCCGCTGGTGAAGGCGCTGCAGCGGATGCAGTTCGACGGTCTCATCGTGCGCGACAGCACGGTGCGGATCAAGATGTCCGACGGCTCGACCGTCGATATCGAGGACGTCAACGCGACGATCACCTCCAAGCCGAACGGCGACGTCGCATGCGGTGGGGTCGATCAGCTTCCGCGGCGAGC
>CAWCHB010000010.1:0-22933 GCA_963795225.1 uncultured Alphaproteobacteria bacterium
ACCATGGGGGTGTGGCTGAGTGGCTGAAGGCAACGGTCTCTAAAACCGCAAGGCTCGTCCGGGTCTCGTGGGTTCGAATCCCACCACCTCCGCCAAACTTGGGCGCTCTCGCAGCAACGAGGGCGCCCTTTTTCGTACCGCAACCTTAGCCACGAATCAAATCGACCTGCAACGAAGATGTACCTTAATGTACAGCAATGTTCATCGGTGTACAGGTTGGGTCGCGTGGCCAAGGATAGTGGCGGGAGTTTCCGGCTTGAGTTGGGGGAACCTCTCGGCGGCAAGTTGACCGATTTTTGTGAGGCACACTACGAAGGGTCAAAGACCGCCGTTATCAGGCGTGCTGTCGAGCTATTGATCGACAGCGAGTTGTCCACCGAGACGCAATTGAGGGAGCGATACGAGCGTCTGCGGGAAAAGCGTATCAACGGCGGCGACGTGGATTGACCAACTAGCGGTATGTCAGGCGCTTCCCCGAGATGCCCTTGAGTGCCCGACGCGCGCGAGCCTCGTCTTCCACGCCGAGCGCGGATCGGTTGGAGTACCTAAAATCGAACTCGCTCAAGTAACGGTGGAGATGCTTCTCCGAGCAATGCTGGTAGATGCCCTGCATGCCGCGCTTGAAGATTGAGAAATAGCCTTCAACGGTGTTTGTGTGAATGTCGCCAAGCAGCCAAGCATCGCGATCCTGCGACACGTATTCGCCGCTCGCGTGGTTGACCGTTAGGTGGCGAGCGGCGTGCGCGCCGAGACGATCATAGACGCGGCTTTCGTCCGTGATCGCGACCGCTTCTTGGTGCAGGTTCTCCCGCACAATCGGCATGACGTTGGCGACGGTCGTCTTGTCGATGTGGAAGCTGCGGGCCTCGCCTTGGCGGTTCACAAGGGTAAGGATCGCTCGCTTATGGCGCATGCCGCCGAGGCCCTTGATCTCGCCTTCCTTGGGGCCGTGGTACGTCTCGTCAATCTCCACGATTTCGCCAGCGCCGCCCATCGGGGCCAGCCCGCCAACGCGCATGGCCTCGCGGACGCGGTGGGCCATGAACCAAGCGCTTTTGTATGTGACTTGCAGCGTGCGGTGTAGCTGATGGCTGCTGATGCCCTTCTTTGAAGAGCAAAGCAGGTGAACCGCCTGCCACCACTTGTGAACCGGGATGTGGCTGCTCTCAAAGACGGTGCCGATTTTCACCGTGAACTGCTTGCGGCACTTCTTGCAGGTGCGCAGTCCATGGCGCTCAACGCCGTTGGGGTGCTTCTTACTCGGCTTGGAGCGGGCGCCCTTGACCACGTAGGTCTCGCCTTGGTGGCCGCACTTGGGGCACACGGGACCATCTGGCCAGACGATGCTTTCCAGCTTCGTGATCGCGGCGGCCTCATCGTGGAAATGGGCGGCGTTTAGGATCGACACGGCGGCAATCTCCCAACTGTCTGAAAACAATATGGGTTAGCCAGTTGTGTGTGTCAAGTATATAATCGCGTCCCAAGTTCCCGATCGGGAACTTACAGGAGTAATATAGGGCGCCAAACCTAAAAAGTTCCCGATCGGGAACTTCCTGTGGGTTTTAGGTGTGGGTGACCGTAAATGTTCCCGCTCGGGAACATTGGACCACCAGGACGGCGGGAGGGCGCTTCAAGTGCGGTCTGCGAGCGCCTTGCGCGGCGCGAAGGGGAAGAGGCTGACTACCGTGGCACTTGATCTCTAAGAAAAGTGATTCGCGTCAATGAGTTGTAAATTGGTCAACAGAATCCGATAGTTATGCGTTGACCCACCGAATCGGGTCCCCTGAGATTCTGAGAGCTGGGGTGAAACACTGGAGCCACCCGATGCTGCGTTTCCCGTGGCGGCTGGGCAGATGGTGTCAAAGGGCATCTATCAACTGCACAGAGAGAAAGTCGGGCCAGGGCACCCCAGTCACTTCCGACCGGCATCGTAGCCATAGAAGCGGAAGATATCAGTTTGGTCCGGCGGCAGTTTTGCTTTCCAAAAGTGCCACGGCCAGCGTGTCACGCCGACGTCGTGATATTCGCCGAGCGCGTTGCGCGCCATGACGGGCCTTAGTGCTTTAGCGTAACGAGTATCGCAGGCACCAAAGCGATGCCTGTCCACCGCGTGAAGAAATGATCCGCAGACGATGTCGGCAAGCTGTAGTCCGGGCACGCCGGCGGCCGGCGCCTCGCTGAAAAGTTCCCAGTCAACGACGCGCCAATCCAGGTGATAGTTGAGTGTAGCCGTTCGGTTGATCTCGTTCTGTTGGTCAAGCTTGAGGTACTCGACAAAGTCGTCGAGGTAGAAACCGTCGCGCGACGCGATGACGAACTTCACCGCACGGGGCTCACCAAAATCCGTAACACTGCGCCAAGCGCAGTAGTCCGTGACGCGCTCAAGGAGCACCTTAAGCATCCAGTTGTGAAACCAATGGTTCTGTCGCTCCAACGACAGCAAGCTTCCATCGTCTCTGAACTCCTTTCGTGCCCGAGCATATTCAACGGCGGGGTTGCGATAGAGGAGCATATTGGCCTTGCACGACGTGACGGTGAAGCATCGCGTAGGAAGCTGCGCGAGCATTTTGCTCGCCCGCGCCCGCATGCCTTTGCGCCGCAATCTATTGAAGTGCAGATCCGCTCGCTTCTGGCCCTTCATCGGGCTCTTGATGTCTGCGATCCATTTTGAAGCCGCGTTCGCATTTTCGGCGCGGATGACGACCGCCGAGGCAATGAACCAGTCGGACGCGCTGGCCTTTAGGCCCGGGTCTCCCAACTCATCGCAATAGGCTATGAAGGCTGGCGCCGGTCGAGGAACTGACATGTCAAAGAAACCTGAGAAGCGCACACCAACTCAGCGAGAGCGCTTTGTTGAAACAGCAAAAGAGATCGGCGCCGACGCCAAAGTCGCTGGTCTGATGAAGCGGCTTTCTCAGCAGCCCAAGACAGAGCGCAAGCCGCTCAAAGCAAAAAAGGCCGCCAAGTAGGCGGTCCATCAAGGAGCAACACAAATGCTAAACTGGATAGCGCGCCGTCTGGGCGACGCGCTGCAGCCACTTATTACCGAACGTATTGTCGAATTTCACAACGCCCTTGTGGAGCACGGTCAGGTTCAGCCGCCCCCGGCGGGCGCCGCAGTCACTACCCGCCCAACTTCATGTTGCAGCCCGTCGGGGCGTAGGCATTCGTATATCGAGCGAGCAAATCCTGCTCCTCGGCTCGGCGCCCCGCTTCAGTCGCGTTGAGGTGCAGGTGAACGTGCGTGGCACCTTTTGAATTGATGCACTGCTGCTGATGATGGCTCTTGGTGCAGCGTACCGAAAGGTCGCCCTCGCCGACGTAAACCGGCACCCACTGACCCTGGGCATTCGTCGTGGCGTAGATGTAGTTGCCCATCTGGTTCGCGTTTATGTTCGGGTGCCTTGGCCAGATGTAGTACGTGTACATCTTGCCCGAAGCACCTTGCCAATCACAGGTTGGATGGTCTGCCATCGGTATGTACTCCCGCGTGTACGCGGAGAGTCATGCAACGAGTCGGTATTGTGCGTCAAAGGCTCAGCGTGTTCCCGAGCGGGGACACGGCGGCCGCCCAATTGTGCAAATCGAGAAAAGTTCCCGATCGGGAACTTCCTGTGGGTTTTAGGAGCCGCCTTCCCGATCGGGAACATTGGTCTGCAACGTGCATGCAAATGCGCCGTAAACGGCTGCAATTTGGCCAATTCGCAACGCGCCCTGGCTCGGTCTACCGAATCCCGAACTCGCCGAAGCACTGGCGCATGTATTCGCAGCGGTGCGAGCCGGAGAAGTGCATGGCGTCGCCCTTGGCCGGGGCGATGAACTGGCAGATCTCCTCGACCCCGCCCGGTGACAGCCAGCCCTGACGGCGCCCGCGCTGAACGGCGAAGCAATCGGCCGTTTCCTCGTCGGGCCCGCGGAACTGGTGCCCGCACTCGTGCGAGTAGATCCACAGCTTCACGGGGGTCGTCACGCGGCCCAACAGGCGCATGTTCATGATCAGGAAGCCGGGATAGGCGGCGCCGTAGTCGTCGAGGTTGTTGTCGATGACCGTCGGGCGCGTGCCGCAGTAGAGCTTGATGCCGTCGAGCTTGAATTCGCCGGCGGGAACGATCGTCGCCTCGCCGCCGGCGTGCGCCACATATTCCTCGGCCGTCGGCGACTTGGGATCCTGCGCAAAACCGGGCGCTGGCAATGCCAATAGTGCGATCAGGCCCCAGGCCAAGCGGCGTGTGCCGCGGCGGATGATCATTGGCAAACTCTTGGATTCCCCGGACTCTTCCCAATCCTTAGCATGGCGTCGTTTAACCCGCGTTACAAGCTGGCAGCCAGGGACTTCACAAAAGTCTGTGCAGCGGGGCTCCTGACAAGGATCAGCCGCCCGCCGCTGCCTCGATGCGCGCCATGTCGTCATCGGAAAGGCCGAAATGGTGGCCGATTTCGTGCACCAGCACGTGGGTGATCAGGTCCCCCAGCGTAACGCCGGATTCGGCCCATTCATCCAGCATGGGTCGGCGATAGAGAAATACCATGTCGGGCTGCGTCGGCAGGTCGGAGAAGCTTTTCTTGTCGAGGCTGACGCCGTGATAAAGGCCGAGCAGATCGAGCGGATCGTCGATGCCGAGGCTGTCCAGCACCTCGTCGGTCGGATAGTCCTCGACGCGGATCAAGACGTCGCCGGCCCGCGCGCGGAATGCCTCCGGTAGCCGCGACCAGGCGGCCTCCGCCATGTCCTCGAAGTCGGTGAGCTCGGGCGCGGTGGCCCGCTGCCAGTCGGTGATGTTGGTCATGGGCGGTTTTCGGGCCTGCCTGGCTTGCGCGCGACGATGACGGCTTCCTGTAGCGTGAAGATACGCTCACCCGCTTCATCGCGCGGACGCAGGAAGGCGCGCAAGAGGTCGTTGTCGAGCAGATGCTCCAGGCGCTCGACCGTTTCGGGGTCGCAACGCATGCGCTCGGTCCACGCTTTGAAGGCGATGTCCTGATCCATCTGTTCGTGGCGCACATCGACAAAGCCGGCGTCGATCAGCAGGCCGAGCCAGTCGTCGAGCCCGAGCGCCCGCGCGTGGCTCGGGTCGCGCAGCTCCTCGTAGGTGTTGTAAAGCGTGTCGGCATCGCGGATCTCGGCCGGCGTCGCGGTCGGCAGGCGCACGGCATCGGGTCCGACATTGTCGACGAGCGCGAACGTGCCGCCGGACTTCAGCACGCGCCACGCCGCCACGACGAATGCCGCCGGGTCGGGGAAGTGGTGGGCGGCGAGCCGGCAGGTGACGAGATCGAAGCTTGCCTCCGCGAACGCCAGCTCGCCGGCCTCGGCGTGGGCCGTCTCGACGTTCTTCAGTTGGCGCGCCGCGGCGAGTTGGGCGGTCTGCGCCAGCATTTCCTCGGTGATGTCGGAGGCGACGACGCGGGCGACGAGCGGAGCCAGCGCCAGCGCCGTGTGGCCGGCGCCGGTTGCGACGTCGAGCACCTGCCAGTCGGGTTGCGGGCCCACCATGGCGACAAGGCGCGCTAGGCTCGGTCCGCTGGCATGCACGGCCGATGCCGCGTAGTCCGCCGCCGCGGCGCCGAACTGCTTTTGCACCAACGATTGGCTCATGACCGCTCCAGCACCTTCTGCTCCGACGCGGCCGACGCCGCCTGCCGCCGTTCGCCGTAGCGCGAGGCGAACTCCTGCCGCACGAACGAGGCGAACTCCTCCGCCACCGCCGAGCGGCCGACGCGGCGCAGATGCATGTTGATGCAGAAGGGCGGCAGCGCCGGCAAGCCATCCTCGGCCTCCAGCGCCGTCAGGTCGTCCGGCACCGCCGACAGCAGCATCGGTGCGACGGCGATGTCGGCGTAGAGCGTCGCCTTCAGGGTGTCGAGCACGCTCGCCTCGCACATGGGACGCCAGTCGCGCTTGACGGCGGCCAGCGCCGCAATCGCCGAGGCGCGAAAGGCGCAGTTGGGACTGCCGAACGACACTGGCAGCGGCTCGCGCAAATGCGCCTGCCCGCCCTTGGCGCCAACCCAGACGAGCGGATCGCGCAGCAGCAGCTCGGCATCCTTGGCCGGCGCGGGCTCCGTCGACAGCGCCACGTCGAGATCGCCTCGCTCGAGCGCGGCGAGTAGCTCGACGGTGATCCCCGACGTGAGCGTCATGCGCACGCGCGGCCAGGCGCGGTCGAAGCGTTTGAGCACCGGCGGGATGTTCGGCTCGACCACGTCGTGGGGGACGCCGACGCGGATTTCGCCCTCGTAATGGGGCTTGCTCATCAGCCCCCAAAGGGCGTCGTTCATGGTCATCATCGTCTGCGCATGCGCCAGCAGCCGTTCGCCCGCCGCGGTCGTGCGCAGCGTCCGATTGCTGCGGTTGAACAGCTCGACGCCGAACAGCTCCTCCAACCGCTTCAACTGCTGGCTGACGGCGGCTTGCGTGAGACTTAAAAGGTGCGCTGCCCGTGTGACGCTGCCCGTCTCGACGACAGCCACGAATGCACGCAGCAGCCCGACATCGATGTTCCGTGACATTGCCGACCGACCCCGGATCCCAGCGGATCACTCATAACGAACCGTGATGTTCCGTATAATAAACATTCGATTTCATTATGGAAGAGGCATACATAGATACCTCTCCGAAGGACCACTCGGAGAGCTGCAATGGCCAACACTTGTGACTGCAAAGGCGGCATCGAGGCCGCTGTTTCGCCCGACGACGGCGGCGCCATTGACCGGCTTTTCAGGTTTCTCGCCCGCGCCGGCGAGGTGGCTCGCCAGCGTCGGGCGCTGATGCGCCTTGGCGATCAGGCACTCAAGGATTTCGGCGCCTCGCGCGCCGACGCCTGGCAGGAGGGCGGCCGGCCCTGGTGGGACCTGCCGGATCCTGACCGACGCTGAACCGGCGTCAGCCGCCCCAGCTACGGATATCGACGAAGTGGCCCTCGATGGCCGCCGCCGCCGCCATGATCGGCGACAGCAAATGCGTGCGGCCGAGGCGACCCTGACGACCCTCGAAGTTGCGGTTCGAGGTCGAGGCGCAGCGCTGCTGCGGCTTCAACTGGTCGGGGTTCATACCGAGGCACATCGAGCAGCCCGGCTCGCGCCATTCAAAGCCCGCGTCCTTGAAGATCTTGTCGAGACCTTCCGCCTCCGCCTGCGCTTTGACGAGCCCGGAGCCCGGCACGATCATCGCGTAGGCCAACCGCTCGGAGATTTTCTTGCCGTCGACGATCTGGGCAACGGCGCGTAAATCCTCGATGCGCCCGTTGGTGCACGAGCCGATCCACACGACGTCGAGCGGGACATCGGTCATCCTGGTTCCCGGCTTCAGACCCATGTAGTCGAGCGCGCGCTGCATGGAGACGCGCTTGTTCTCATTCTCGACTTTCGCGGGGTCGGGAACGACACCGGCGATCGACACGACGTCCTCGGGGCTGGTGCCCCAGGTGACGATCGGCGGCAGCTTGGCCGCGTCGAGCTTGATCTCCTCGTCGAAGAAGGCGCCTTCGTCCGAGTGCATCGTCTCCCAGTAGCGCATCGCCATATCCCAGGCGCCGCCCTTGGGCGCCTTCGGGCGACCCTTGATGAACTCGTATGTCTTCTCGTCCGGCGCGATCATGCCGGCGCGGGCGCCGCCCTCGATCGACATGTTGCAGATCGTCATGCGGCCTTCCATCGACAGCGAGCGGATGGCTTCGCCCGCATACTCGATGACGTGGCCGGTGCCGCCGGCGGTGCCGATCTCGCCGATGATGGCGAGGATGATGTCCTTTGCCGTGACGCCTTTCGGCAGTGCGCCATCGACGCTGATGCGCATGTTCTTTGCCTTGCGCTGGATCAGCGTCTGCGTGGCGAGCACGTGCTCCACCTCCGACGTGCCGATGCCATGGGCGAGCGCGCCGAAGGCGCCGTGTGTCGAGGTGTGGCTGTCGCCGCAAACAATGGTGGTACCGGGCAGCGTGAAGCCCTGCTCGGGGCCGATGACGTGGACGATGCCCTGGCGCTTATCGAGCTCGTTGAAATATTCGACGCCGAAATCGCGCGCGTTGGTCGCCAGCGTTTCGACCTGAATGCGGCTGTCGTCGTCGGCGATGCCCTTGGTGCGGTCGGACGTCGGTACGTTGTGATCGACAACCGCCAGCGTCTTTTCCGGCGCGTGAACCTTGCGGCCCGACATGCGGAGGCCTTCGAACGCCTGCGGGCTCGTTACCTCGTGCACGAGGTGGCGGTCGATGTAGAGAAGGCATGTGCCGTCGTCCTGGCGCTCGACCAGGTGATCGTCGAAGATCTTGTCGTAAAGTGTCTTAGCCATGCCGGGTCTCGTCTCGAAAAGGCTTCGAATGGCGGCGCGCGCCGCGCGGTCATCCACCTCTCGCGCCTCGGGCCGCCCGGGGTAAGAAGGTGGATTTTGGGCGCTTCTAAGCCGCCGATGCTCAAGAAAGCGTGCCCGTTAGATAGCGTTTCGCCGCGCCGGCTGCAATTCCCGCTCCCACCGGCGACGCAAGACCGCGGCCGGCGGATCGGTCAGAACTTCCACTGACGCGCCTGGGCGACGAGAAAATCGCGCAGCACCTGCACCTTTTTGGAGGACTTCAGCTCTTCCGGGTAGACGAACAGAATGGGCAGCGTCGGGGGATCGATCTCGGTCAGCACCGGCACCAGGTCGGCTTCGTTGTCGGTCATGTAGTCGGGGATCATGCCGATGCCGATCCCCGAGCGGATCGCATAGCGCAGGGCCACCACGCTGTTGGCGCGGAACGACGGCTCGCGCGGACCCTTGCCGTTGCGCCCGGCAGTCTCGAGCCAGGTGATAGCCGTGAGGTGCTGGGCCGGTTGCCCGCTGTAGGACAGGATGCTGTGACCGTCGAGCTCATCGAGAGTCTGCGGCGCGCCGAAGCGGCGCACGTACTGGGTCGACGCGAAGGCGCGCACGCGGCTCGTGAACAGCATGCGGCGGATGAGATCGGAATGCGGCGGCTCGCGCGTCCAGATGGCGACGTCGGCGGCGCGCATGCCGATGTCGACCTGCTCGTCGTTGAGATGCAGCTCGATGCGGATCTCGGGATAGAGGTCGTGGAACTCGCGCAGGCGCTGCGTCAGCCAGATGGTACCGAAGCCGACGGGCGCCGTTATGCGTAGCTCGCCCGAAGGCTTCGAGGTCGTATCGGAGAGCAACGTCTCGGCGGTATGCAGCTTGTTGATGACGTCCGAGGTCGTGCGATGCAGAAGCTCACCCTGCTCGGTGAGGACGAGGCCGCGCGCGTGCCGATGAAACAGCGAGACCTTGAGATCGCGCTCCAGCGCCGAAACTTGACGGCTCACCGCCGACTGGCTCATGTGCAGGCTGTCGCCGGCGTGCGTGAAGCTACCCGCTTCAGCGGCCGCGTGAAAGATCCTGAGCTTGTCCCAGTCCATAGTCGGACCCCGTATAGCGCGCGCAATCGACGTTGAGACCAGGGACAGCGCCATCCGGGTCCCGCGCGCGCATTGGTTAATCGAACAACTACGACTTTGTTGCGGTGCAACTTAGGGGGTTGCCGCGTTCATGAACAGGGTGACGCGCAGGCGCAGCCCCATATAAGCCTCTGCAACGAGAGGCCAAGCGGAGATCGAGATGAAGTCTGTAGGTATGGCAATGGCGCTCATGGCGGCGAGCACAGTTCTCGCCGGGTGTGGGCAGCCCGCGGTGTTGTGGGAGACGGCCGGCTTCAAAACGCCGAAGTCTGCGTTGCCCGTTCCGGCGGAGGGCTTTGCCTACGTCAGCAATGTCGCCGGCCAGCCCACCGATAAAGACGGCAACGGGTTCATTTCCAAGGTGTCACTCGCCGACGGCAAGATCATCGCGCTTGAATGGGCGAAGGGCATGGACGCACCCAAGGGCCTCGCGCTGGCGGGCGGCAAGCTCTACACGGCCGACATCGACAAGCTGGTCGAGATCGACCCCAAGACGGGCCAGATCATCGCCAAGTACGAGGCGCCCGGCGCCATCTTCCTCAACGATGTCGCAGCCGATGCGCAGGGCAACATCTATGTCTCCGATTCCAGCACCAGCACCATCTGGCGTCTCGCTGGCGGCAAGCTCGAGAAATGGATCGACGATAAGGCGCTGAAATTCTCCAACGGCCTGTACGTCGATGGCGACAAGCTGATCGTCGCGGCATGGGGCGCGCCCGGCACATCGGCTCAATCGTCCGCGCCGTCGAACCTGCTCGCGGTTTCGCTGGCCGACAAGAAGATCACCGACCTCGGCGATGGCACGCCGATCGGCAATCTCGACGGCATCGAGCCCATCGGCGATGACTTCCTCGTCACCG
Organism: uncultured Alphaproteobacteria bacterium; assembly: GCA_963795225.1. Classification (GTDB taxonomy): domain Bacteria; phylum Pseudomonadota; class Alphaproteobacteria; order Rhizobiales; family Hyphomicrobiaceae; genus Hyphomicrobium_A. Next base: position 10,293 of record CAWCHB010000010.1, read on the forward strand.
ACTGGGTGGCTGGCGCGCTGTACCGCATCGACCGCAAGGGCAAGGCGACGCAGCTGCTCGATCTCGACCAGGGCAGCGCCGATATCGGCTACGTGCCGGAGACCGGCCTGCTGCTCATCCCCATGATGATGAGCGACAAGCTCGTCGCCTACAAAGTGCAGTGATGCAAAGGCTGCGAATCCGGGGCGCGGATTACTCCGCCGCCTCGGACTCCGCTTCGATTTCCAGCGTGGCGAAATAGCGCTCGGCTTCCAGCGCCGCCATGCATCCCATCGCCGCCGCCGTCACCGCCTGGCGGTAGACCTCGTCCTTGACGTCGCCGGCGGCGTAGACGCCGGGGGTCGCGGTGGCGGTGGAATCGGGGCGTGTCACCAGATAGCCCGAGTGGTTTGTCTCGAGCTGGCCCTTGAACAACTGCGTCGCCGGCGCGTGGCCGATGGCGATGAACACGCCGTCGGCGGCCCGTTCGGTGATCGCGCCCGTGTGTGTGTTCTTGAGCTTCACGCCGGTGACCGACTTCGGGTTCTCCGAGCCGATGATCTCGTCGAGAGAATGATCCCAGATGACCTCGATCTTTGGGTTCTTGAACAGGCGATCCTGCAGGATTTTTTCCGCGCGGAAGTGATCGCGCCGATGCACGACGGTGACGCGCTTGGCAAAGTTCGTCAGGAAGATCGCCTCTTCGACGGCTGTGTTGCCGCCGCCGACGACCACGACTTCCTTGCCCTTGTAGAAGAAGCCGTCGCAGGTGGCGCAGGCCGAGACGCCGTGGCCTTTGAACCTCTCTTCGGAAGGGATGCCGAGCCAGCGCGCCTGGGCGCCGGTGCAGATGATCAGCACGTCGCAGGTATAGGTGTCGCCCAACTCGCCCTCGAGCACGAAGGGTCGTCTCTTCAGATCGACCTTGGAGATCTGGTCCAAGACGACTTCGGTGCCGACGTGCTCCGCCTGGGCGCGCATTTGCTCCATGAGCCACGGCCCCTGGATGACATCGGCAAAGCCCGGGTAGTTTTCGACGTCGGTGGTGATGGTGAGCTGGCCGCCCGGTTGCGAGCCCTCGATCAGCAAAGGGTTCAGCATGGCGCGCGCCGCATAGATGGCGGCCGTGTAGCCCGCCGGTCCCGATCCCAGGATCAGAACCTTTGCATGCCGGGTATTGGCCATTGCACCCTCCTAGTGTGATGATCGAGAAATTCGCCATCACGAGCGGCTAAGTGTCGAGCGAATTTCTCGATCTGAATCACACTAGCAAGTCATGATTCTAGTGTCTCTTATGATTCCGAAGTTCGCTCGTGGTCCGAGTTGCTCGCTCTGGCGAACTTCGGAATCGGACACTAGCCCGGACCGCAAAAGCGCGCCCGAGGGCCCATAGATTGGGCTGCACTTAGACCTCCGCAAGGCCTGAGGTCAATGCGGTCGCACCAGCAGGCTGGGGGCAGATCGGGAGGCCACACTCGGCTCAGTTAAACCTGCTGGGCGGTGCCACATGTTGTCCGCGGTCGGCGTGATACGGTAGCTTTGCGCTGGGGAGCCAAAGGGACAGGGTGCGTGTCATGACGACGGTACAGGAGAAGGTTTCGACCTCGCTTTTCGGGGTGTTGGACCGTGTCTGGACGAGCATCTGCTGGCCGCTCATCGGCTTGCTCAACCTCTTTTTCCGCCCCGATCCGCAGACCGGACACGTCGCGCTGTGGAAGGTCGCCCTATGGCTCACGGCAAACGCCGTAGTGCTCTACCTCGCCGTCGTCGACCTCAGCTCGCGGCCGCTGTTCTGGACGCTTCTGGCGTTCCTCCTCGTGCACATCCTCATCATCGCCTCGAGCCTGCGCATCATGTACGAGGAAAAGCAGGTCATGGAGGGGGCACTGGCCGCCGACAAGATGACCTTCTCGGCGCTCGATGCCGTCAATAACGTGCCCATCCTGGCGTCCTCGACGCTGTTCTACATTTTCGGCGTCGCGGCACTCATCCAAACGGTGGAGCGCACCGGCCTCGCTCTGATCCTGCGCAACCGGCCGGCGCTCAACAACGAGTACGGCGAATACCTCACCTGCGTGCTCAACGAGATCCCGATCGTCAACTCGGTGGTCAACGCCTGGGCCAACCTCGTCGACTTGTCGGACAATCTGAGCGCGCAGATCGTTTACAATGGCTGGACGGGCAACGCCGTGCGCCTGTTCATTGTCGTTACCCTCTCCATCATCGTCGTGCGCGCGTTGCTGCTGCGGTTGACACAATGGAGCCACCAGCTGTCGATGGCGCACGCGTTGGAGAACGGCACCGTCAGTCCGGACAGCGTGAAGAAGCGTCTCGTGCGCGTGCCGACAACGCTCAATAGCCACCTGATGCGGTCGGCCCTGACACATCCCGACACCGACGTGCGCCGCCGGGCACTCGCCGCCATGGCGCGGCTCGAGGTTCCAAACTTTGCCCGTGAGTTCCTGGAGAAGCTGGGTCAGCATATCGAGCGCGACCTCGGCCTGGCACACATCCGCGAGACCCTCGCCTCGATGAACGTTGCCGCGCGCGATTCCATAGCGGGCGAGCTCAGCACGGTGATCGAGAAGCAGATGCTGACGATCAAAGACGCGATCGACATGCAAACCAAGCAGCGTTTGCAAGAGCTGCAGTCGATGCTGACCCGCGCTTAGTACCGAGACAGGAGGCCACGGCGAGATGGACAAGCGGGCGGGCGGCACTCCCCTGGATGCGCCGCCCGAGACCAGTCTTGCCGATACGGCGCGACGCCTGAAAGCGATTTTCGTCGGCTCTGCCGGCAATCTCGTCGAGTGGTTCGACTTCTATGCCTACTCGGCCTTCGCGCTGTATTTCGCCAAATCCTTCTTCCCGTCCGAAAGCCAGACGGCGCAGCTCCTTAGCGCGGCGGGGATCTTCGCCGTCGGGTTCCTCATGCGCCCCTTTGGGGGATGGCTGTTCGGGCACGTGGCCGACCGCCACGGCCGACGTCTGGCGCTGACAGTATCGGTGCTGCTGATGTGCATCGGCTCGTTGATCATCGCGGTGACCCCGACGTACGCGACGATCGGCATCGCGGCGCCGTTGGTTCTGCTTTTCGCACGCCTCGTGCAGGGCCTCAGCCTCGGCGGCGAGTATGGGACCAGCGCCACGTATTTGTGCGAGGTGGCGCATCCCGAGCACCGCGGCTTCTATTCCAGCTTCCAGTACGTGACGCTGATCGGCGGGCAGTTGCTGGCCATGCTCGTCCTCTTGTTTTTGCAAAGAGTGCTGCTGACGCCGGAGCAGCTCGATGCATGGGGCTGGCGCATTCCCTTCTTCATCGGCGCGGCGCTCGCTGTCGTCGTCTATTTCATGCGCCGCGACATGCACGAGAGCGACGCATTCATCGAGGCGCGTGCGCTGGGCCTGCGGGAGAGTCCGTTGCGGGGTCTGATGCGGCACCCGCGCGAGGTGGCCATCGTTGTCGGCCTGACGCTCGGCGGCACCGTCGCCTTCTATACGTACACGACGTATATGCAGAAGTTCCTCGTCAACTCGGTCGGGCTGTCGAGGGATACATCGACCGTCATCGCGGCGGGCACGCTGTTTCTCTACATGTGCCTGCAGCCAGTGGTTGGCGCCATCTCGGACATCGTCGGCCGGCGGCCCGTGCTGCTGACGTTTGGGGTGCTCGGCACGCTGCTCACCGTGCCCATCCTCACTGCCTTGCAGAACGCTGCAGGCCCATGGACCGCCTTCTTCCTCATCATGGGCGCGCTGGTGATCGTCAGCGGCTATACGGCAATCAACGCCGTGGTGAAGGCGGAGCTGTTTCCGACCGGCGTGCGCGCCATGGGGGTCGGCTTCCCGTACGCCATCACGGTGGCGCTGTTCGGCGGTACGGCTGAATACGTGGCGCTCTACTTAAAAGAGATCGGCTACGAGCACGCCTTCTTTTGGTACGTGACGGCCTGCATCTTCATCTCGCTGCTCGTCTACGGCTTCATGCGCGACACGCGCTCGCAATCCGCCATGGACCGGCACGTGTAATGGACGCTCGCAAATCCAGCCCCTTTGTCCGTCATGGCCGCCTGCGCGGCCATGACGTTGTGAGATCTAAAACGGAGCCTCGCCTTCCTTTCTTTGCCTCAATTGTTGGACATCGGTAGCGGGCACAAGTCTGGGGGCCCGTCACGATGACCCGATCTTCGCTCGATAAGACCCTGCGCCGCGCGTATATCGTGCTCGGCCTCATCCTGCTGATAGCCGTCATCGCGAAGTTCGCGGACCGCATCCCCGGCATCGAGGGAACTGCGCTGGCGCGCATTGCCGCCGACACCTACGAATTCCTCAAGGACATGTCGCTGGTGCTCGTGACGGTCGTCGCCGCGTACCTCGCCAACGTGTTCCAGAAACGCTCCAAGTTCATCGAGCGCTTGGAAGAGGAGTGGCGCGGGATCGTGCGCACGAAATCGGCGCTCTATGCGTATTGCGAGACGCCCAACTCCGGCCCGAACGACTATCTCGCCGCCTTCTGCCGCATCAGCGAGACGATCGACAATATGCGCGTCGTCTACGCCAACGTCGGCGAGACATCGAGATTGGTGGGTCTTTACCCATTCGCGCCGTTGCACGACATGCGCCGCGCCCTGCAGTCGCTCGATCCGCGCAAGCGCCCCGACATATCGCCCGAGCACCGCAAGCTGGTGCGGGACGCCATCCTGCAGTCGTTCTACGCGTTGCGGGAAAACTTCCTGATCGAACTCGATATCGACGAGCCGGATCACCCCATCATCGTCTCGGCCGCGCGCCGGCGTAAGCACCCCGGTGCGACATCGGGCGCCCTCAAGATGGAGGTCGCCCAACTCGACAACTACGAGCGCGACGCTGCCCCCCGCCGTGCGGAGGTGGAGGCGCTCCTTTGGCAGCTGCACGCCAGCGAGAAGGCCGGACAGGCCGCCCAAGGTTAAGGTAGGCAGCCGGCGTGGCGGTAGGGCCCCTATCGGTTGTAAGGGTTCTGTGGTACGTCCGCGCATCTTTTGCAGCGCACAAAGTGACTGATGAAGCTCAGAAACATCGCGATTATCGCCCACGTCGACCACGGCAAGACCACGCTCGTCGACGAATTGCTCAAGCAATCCGGCTCGTTCCGCGAGGGCCAGCGCGTTGCTGAGCGGGCGATGGATTCCAACGACCTGGAGCGCGAGCGCGGCATCACCATTCTCGCCAAATGTACTTCGGTCGTTTGGAAGGACACGCGCATCAACATCGTCGACACGCCGGGTCACGCCGACTTCGGCGGCGAGGTCGAGCGTATTCTCAACATGGTCGACGGCGTCGTGGTGCTGGTCGATGCCTCCGAGGGCCCGCTGCCACAGACGAAATTCGTCGTCTCCAAGGCGTTGAAGCGCGGGATGCGCCCGATCGTGGTCGTCAACAAGATCGACCGCCCGGACGAGCGGCACCAGGACGTACTCAACGAAATCTTCGATCTCTTCGCCAACCTCGATGCCACCGACGAGCAGCTCGACTTCCCAATTCTCTACGGCTCGGGCCGCAATGGCTGGATGGCACTCGACCCTGCCGGTCCGCAGGATAGCCTGGCGCCGATGTTCGACCTCGTGCTGGCGCACGTGCCGCCGCCGACCGTCGAACCGGGTCCGGTGCGCATGCTGGCGACGACCTTGGAAGCCGATCCGTTTCTTGGGCGCATCCTGACCGGCCGCATCAGCTCCGGCGTGCTCAAGCCGGGCTCTCCCCTCAAGGCGCTCAATCGTGACGGCGAGGTCGTCGAAACGTTTCGTGTGCAGAAGGTCCTCGCCTTCCGCGGCCTCGAGCGCGTGCCCGTCGATCAAGCGGAGGCGGGCGAGATCGTCGCCGTCGCCGGCATGAGCGAGGCGACCGTCGCCGACACGTTGTGCGACCCCTCGGTCGAGTCGCCGCTGCCGGCGCAGCCGGTCGATCCGCCGACACTGTCGATGACCTTCCGCATCAACGACGGCCCCTTTGCCGGTCAGGAAGGCGACAAGGTCCAAAGCCGCGTCATTCTCGACCGCCTGATGAAGGAAGCGGAGCGCAATATCGCGATCAAGATCAGCATCTCCGACGACAAGGACGCTTTCGACGTCGCCGGCCGCGGCGAGTTGCAGCTCGGCATTCTCATCGAGAATATGCGCCGCGAAGGCTTCGAGCTGACCGTGTCGCGCCCCAAGGTCGTCTTCAAGACCGATGCCGACGGATCCAAGCTGGAGCCGATCGAGGAGGTCATCATCGACGTCGACGAGGGCTTCACCGGCGTCGTCGTGCAGAAGCTCTCCGAGCGCAAAGGCGAGCTGCTCGAAATGCGTCCATCGGGCGGCGGACGTCAGCGCATGGTGTTCCATGTGCCGACGCGCGGTCTGCTCGGCTACCAGAGCGAGTTGCTGTCGGACACGCGCGGCACGGCAGTTATGAACAAGCTTTTCCACGACTATGCGCCCTTCAAGGGCGACATCGCCGCGCGCCGCACCGGTGTGCTGATCTCGAACGCACAGGGCGAGGCCGCCGCCTACGCGATCTTCAATCTGCAGGACCGCGGGCCGTTCATAATCGGCGCCCAAACGCGCGTCTACGAGGGCATGATCGTCGGCGAGCACACGCGTGACAACGATCTTGAAGTCAATGTTGTCAAAGGAAAAAAGCTGACGAACGTGCGTGCGTCCGGCAAAGACGAGAACGTGCTGCTGACGCCGCCGATGAAGCTGACGCTCGAGAAGGCGATGAGCTACATCACCGATGACGAGCTGGTGGAAGTCACGCCGAAGTCGATCCGCTTGCGCAAGCGCTGGCTCGACCCGAATGAGCGCAAGCGCATGGAAAGAGCGCGCGAAAGAGACGTGGCATAGGGTTAATTTCGCTTTGTGCGCCGCGAAATGAGCGTGTTATAGCGTTGCTCCCAACGTGGCACTTTAAGCAAGAGGAGTTACCAATGAGCAAGCTCGCATTTGCCATCGTCGGCCTGGCTTTTTTCAGCACCGCTGCCTTTGCCAATTCGAAGCCCGCCGATGACGAGGCCGGGAAGATCAAGCAGACGCTGACTGATTGGGGCTGCACCGGCGGCACCTTCGAGAAAGAGACCGAGGCGTCGAGCTTCTTCGAGGCGGACGACGTGAAGTGCAAGGACGGCAACCAGTACGACGTCAAGCTGGACGGCAGCTTCAAGGTCCTCTCGATCACGCGCGACTAACGCGACGCACGAGCAACTAGATCCAGCGCCGGCCGATCCACATCGGTCGGCGCTAATCGTTTCACGGCTCGCACTTAGCCTGCTAATCACGTGAAAAGCGCAGCGAGGCGACGTGGCCGGCAACAAATTTCCCCAATTGCGAGATGCCACCGATGTGGCCCAGGTGTCCTGGCCGGCAGGTATCACGCCGCCACCGGAATTCCTCAGCGCGATAGATTACGTTCGCCACGACGAAGGCCACCTGTTCGTCACCGGACGCGCAGGCACCGGCAAGTCGACGCTGCTGCGCGCTCTGCGCGACCATATCGTCGATGAGGCCGTTGTGCTGGCTCCGACCGGGCTCGCTGCAGTGAATGTCGGCGGCCAGACGATCCACTCGTTCTTCGGCTTTCCGCCGCGCCTCATCCGCTCCGATGACATCAAGCGCAGCCGCAACGGCCGCGTCATGCGCAAGCTGAAGCTGATCATCATCGACGAGGTGTCGATGGTGCGCGCCGATCTCATGTGGGCGATCGACCAATCGCTGCGCGTCAATCGCGGACGCCCGCGCGAAGCGTTCGGCGGTGTCCGCCTCCTGCTGTTCGGCGATCTGCATCAGTTGCCGCCGGTGGTCCAGGGTGACGTCGCCGAGCACCTGGAGAGCGAGTTTGGCGGCCCGTTCTTCTTTCAGGTGCGATCGCTCGACGAAGGCGCCGGCGTTTCGCTGCTCGAGTTGGAGCAAGTCTACCGCCAGAGCGAAGAGGCCTTCCTCCACGTCCTCAACCGCATTCGCGACGGCGATGCGACGGAAGAGGATCTCGAGGTGCTCAACGAGCGAACGCACCCGATCCGCACGCTGGGCGAGGGCAATTCTTACGTCATCCTCACGCCGACCAATGCCGCAGCTCAGCGCATCAACATGGCGTATCTCGACGCGCTATCGACAACCGAACGGACCTACGAAGCCGGGATCACGGGGGAGTACGCGGACTCTGCGCATCCGACGGACGCTTCATTGCTCTTGAAGGAGGGCGCCAAGGTCATTCTGTTGCGCAACGATCCCGACCGGCGCTGGGTCAACGGCTCCATCGCCCGCGTCGCCCGTCTCGAAGACAAGCGCGTGTGGATCGAGCTCGACGGAAAAACCCACGAGATCGAGCCGGTGTCATGGGAGGCCCGCCGCTACGCGTTCGATCAGGCGTCGGAGAAGATCGTCGAGAACATCACCGGCACGTTCCGCCAGTTTCCGCTCCGTCTCGCCTGGGCACTGACGATCCACAAGTCGCAGGGGCTGACCCTCGACAAGGTCTATATCGACCTTGGGCGCGGCACCTTTGCCCATGGACAGGCTTACGTAGCCCTATCGCGCTGCCGAACGCTTGCGGGGTTGGCGCTCGCCCGGCCGCTGCGCCCGTCCGATATCCTCTTTGACCGCTCGGCAATGGGGTACCGGGACAAGTTTGCGCGCCTCCCTTTGATTTAAAACAATATAAGCAACCCAACCCAGGCCTATGCGTTGGACGGTAGAGAGCCACTGCAGCATTTTTGTGCGACGCAACCACGTTTATGTTGCACTGCACAAAAAAGGTGGTACTATAGCTCTCGGTAACGCTCTCAGGAGCGAATGCACCCGCAACCCGAGATTTGAGCTGCCCCACGTCGGGCGGCCTAAAGCCGATTATGGAGACAAGAATGAACGACCAGTTCACTCGCCAGGCGCAAGACATGTTCGCCGCCGCCAAGGAAGCGCGTATCCCTGAGAACGTGCAGGCCTTCGCCGAAGAGAGCGTCGCCAAGACCCGCGATGCCTATACCAAGCTCAATGCCGCCACGCAGGACAGCGTGAAGGCCGTCGAGGAGATCGTGCTCGCCGCCCAGGCCGGTGCGAAGTCCTTCAGCGAGAAGTTCATCCACGCCGCCACCACCAACGCCGAGGCTGCTTTTGATGCCGCCGAGGCAATCGCCAAGGCCAAGACGCTCCCCGAGGTCGCTCGCCTGCAGGCCGACTTCTTCAAGCAGCAGCTCGCCGCCGCTTCCTCGCAGACGAAAGAATTCTTCGATCTGTCGAACAAGATCAGCCGGCAGACGCTCGAGAGCATGAACTCCGCCGCCACCAAGACCTTCGAACAGTTCAAGAAGGTCGGCTAACGATCCGAATACGGATCGTATCGTCAGGCAAATACGGGGCCACGGTTCGCAGCCGTGGCCCATTATTTTTGCGGCCCTACTTTCAGCAAACTGTTTCGCAGGATGACGCGGAGGCTGTAAGCTGTCTGCACGGGTCGCAAAAAGTCCGCGTATGCTTGGTGAAAGTTCACATTGTGAGATTCGTCCCGGTGCGCCTGCCGACGCGCCGGCACTGAGCGATGTCTTCAGGTCGAGCTGGAGCAACGCCTACCTCGGCATCATTCCGCACCTTCACCTCGACAGCATGATCCGCAAGCGCACGCCGGAGTGGTGGGGAGCCACCATCAAGACAGGTGGCGAACTGCTGGTGCTGCAGGTTGCCGGTGTCGTTGCCGGCTACGCCACGCTGGGGCCAGCGCGCGTGCGCGGCGAATACGAAGGCGAGATTTACGAGCTCTATGTTTCACCCACTTACCAGGGCCTCGGCTTTGGCGAGCGCCTGTTCGAGGCTTGCCGCTATCACCTCGACGCGCGTCAACTGTGCGGGTTGATCGTCTGGGCGCTGGCCGACAACGCGGCAGCGTCGGACTTTTACTGGCGCCGCGGCGGACGCCCGGTCAGCATGGGCTTCGAGCGCTTCGGCCGCGCCAAGCTCAAGAAGCTGGCTTTCGCCTGGGATTGACCGGCTGGCGGCTGAGACAACCCACCCGCTTGACGCGCGTGCTCTGCTCTCCAAGAAGACACCCAAGAAGCGCGCCTGAGCATGCTTTCCCATTCACCGCGCGCCGCTGGCGGCCTTTGCGGTGCAGCAGAGGCTTAAATCGCGGCCTTAGCCTTTCCTCTCGGCCCGCGGTGTTGCTATATCGCGGCGCGCTTCCTTGGTTCGACGACGAGGTCACCTGATGAAAGTCGCCGTGATGGGCGTTGCGGGACGCATGGGCCAGGAACTCGTGCGCGCGGCGCACGCTGCCGGCTGCACCATCGTCGGCGCCGTAGAGCGCGAGGGATCGCCTGCCATCGGCGCTGACGTCGGTACCATAGCGGGCCTTAAGCCGCTGGGCGTCGCGGTTACCGCCGATGCCCTGGAAGTCATCTCCCGCTGTGAGGGCATCCTCGATTTCACCTCGCCCAAGGCGACCGTCGAGTTCGCCGCCCTGGCGGCCAACGCGCGTGCCGTGCATGTCATCGGCACCACAGGTTTGACCGCCGGCGACGAAGCCCACATCGCCGCGGCGGCGCGCCACGCGCCCATCATCAAAGCGGGAAACATGAGTCTCGGCGTCAACCTTCTGGTGGCGCTGACGCGGCGCGTCGCCGAGGCGCTCGACGAGGACTTCGACATCGAGATCGTCGAGATGCATCACCGCGACAAGGTCGATGCGCCCTCGGGTACGGCGCTGATGCTCGGCGCCGCCGCCGCCAAAGGGCGTGACATCGATCTGCAGCAGCGCTCGGTCAGGGCGCGCGACGGCGTCACCGGCCCGCGCCAGCGAGGCGATATCGGCTTTGCTACCCTGCGCGGCGGCAGCGTGGTCGGCGAGCACAAGGTGATCTTCGCCGGCGCCGGCGAGCGCATCGAGCTCGCGCACGTCGCCGGCGACAGGTCGGTGTTCGCGCGTGGCGCCGTCAAGGCGCTGCAGTGGGGACAGGGCAAGGCGCCGGGCCTCTACTCGATGACAGACGTTCTGGGGCTCTGATCTTGGAAATCCGTCCCGTGGTGCCGAACGACCAACGCAGCCACACTCTCGTGCTTGTCCGGCACGGCGAGAGCGAATGGAACCGGCGCAATCTGTTCACCGGCTGGTGCAATCCCGACCTCACCGAAAAGGGGCTCATCGAGGCGCTGGTCGCCGCACGCATGCTGCGCGCCAAAGGCATCGTGTTCGACGTCGCCTACTCCAGCCAGTTGAAGCGCGCGCAGCGAACTCTCGACGTCATTCTGTCGGAGCTGGGGCAGGGCAAGATCCCAATCCATTTCGACGAGGCGCTGAACGAGCGCCACTATGGCGACCTGTGCGGTCTCAACAAGGACGAGGCGCGCGAACGTTGGGGCGAGGACCAGGTCGAGATCTGGCGCCGCAGCTACGACATCCCTCCACCCGGCGGCGAGAGCCTGAAGGACACGGAGGAGCGCGTGATGCCGTACTACAATTCGCGCATCTGGCCGGATCTGCAGGCAGGCAAGAAGGTGCTTCTCGTGGCGCACGGCAATTCGCTGCGCGCACTGATCATGAACCTCGAAGGTTTGACGGGCGAGGAGATACTCAGCCGCGAATTGGCGACCGGCGCGCCGATCGTTTATCAGCTCGGAGCCAGCGGGTTGCCCACCGAAAGGAGCGACCTCTTGCCGACGCGCAGCATCGACGCTGCGCCGGAAGACAAGATCGTCTGAGGGTAGAAGCAGATGGCGTTCAAGGATTTGGTGGAAGCGATCGACAGCGACAAGACGGGCCGCGACCGCTTGATCGCCGTCTATATCGGCGTGCTCGCGGTGCTGCTCGCGGTCTGCGGTGTCGGCGGCGGCAACGCCATGAAGGACGCCACCGCCCGCAACATCGAAGCCTCCAACACGTGGGCCTTCTTTCAGGCCAAGAACATCCGCCGCCACGAGCTAAGACTGCAGATTGCCGAGTTCGAGGTGCTGCTCGCCGGCCAGCCGCAGCTTGCAGCCGCGGCGCGCACGCTGATCGACGACAAGCTCAAGAAATATCGCGCCGACGAGACCCGCTATACTTCGGAGCCGGATACCGGCGAGGGCGTCGAGGAGCTCAAGGTCAGGGCGCGCGCGCTGGAGGTCCAGCGCGACCGCGCCATGATCAAGGACCCGTATTTCGACTACGGCCAGGCGTTGCTGCAGATCGCCATCGTTCTGGCATCGGTAGCCATCATCACCGGCGGGACGATCCTGCTGGTGCTGAGCGCCATCCTGGCGGGGCTCGGCACACTGTCGACACTGAACGGCTTCTTCCTCTTCTTCTCCGGCGCCTTCTTCTGAGCCGTCCTCCCCTTGCCGCGACAGGCTCCAGCGGCTAGCAGTACGGCGCTTTTCCTTCCTCCATCCGGGCCTTTGACCGCATGACCACCTATAACCTGCTCCTCCTTCCTGGTGACGGGATCGGCGTTGAAACCCTCGCCGAGGTCGAGCGCATCGTTGGCTTCTTCAACAAGTCTGGCAGCGTCAAGTTTGCGACCGAGACCGACCTCGTCGGCGGTGCGGCCTACGACAAGCACGGTGTCGCCATCACTGATGCCGCGATGCAGAAGGCGCAGAAGTCCGACGCGGTCATCTTCGGTGCCGTCGGCGGCCCCAAGTGGGATGGCGTGCCCTACGCGGTGCGTCCCGAGGCCGGGC
>CAWCHB010000011.1:0-58839 GCA_963795225.1 uncultured Alphaproteobacteria bacterium
AACTACGGCGCCGGAGATCTGCTCGAAGTTCGCCTCGATGGGCAGAGCGTCACCGAGCTCGTTGCGTTCACGGACGCGTACGTGCCGGTGGTCGACATCGCGGCTGGACGCGTCGTGGTGGTGATACCGGTGTCGACGGACGACCCCGAAGGCGACGATGAGAAAGAGGCCGGCTAGACGGCTTCACCCCGCAGCAGACGCGGCAGGTTGCCGTTGAGACCGGCCGCCTCGCCGACGAAAAAGCGCTTCAGTGCCGGAGCCCGGTCCACCAGACCAAGGCCGAGTTCGCGAATCGACCGCAGCGGGGTCGCGTCGGCGGCGAACAGGCGGTTGATGCCGTCGAACGTTGCCGCGGACACCGCCGAGTCGAAGCGGCGCCACCGTTCGTAGCGAGTGAGCGCTTGCGCATCGCCGGCATCGAAGCCGATGCGTACGCTTTCGGCGACGACCTCGACCAGCGCCGCGACATCGCGAAACGCGAGGTTCAACCCCTGCCCCGCCAATGGATGCACGCCATGCGCGGCGTCTCCGAGGAGCGCGAAACGGGGCGCCACGTAGCGGCGGGCGAGGTGCAATTCCAGCGGCCAGGATTGGCGCGGGCCATCCAACGCGATGGCGCCGAGCTTGCCGCCGAAACGCTTTTCGACCTCGGCCAGGAAACCGGCATCGTCCAGCGCCAGGATGCGCGTCGCCTCGCGCGCATCCTCTGTCCAGGTGATGCAGGCGCGGTTGCCGGTGAGCGGCAGGATGGCGAACGGCCCGCGGGGTAGGAAGTGCTGCACGGCGCGGCCATCGTGCGGTCGATCATGGCGAACCGTCGTGACGATGCCCGTTTGCGCGTAGCTCCAGCCGATGACTTTGATGCCGGCGGCCTCGCGCAGGGGCGACTTGCGCCCGTCGGCGGCTACGACGAGCGAGGCTTCGATCTCGCGACCGTCGGACAGGTTTATGCGGGCGCCGGTGTCATCCGCCGTGAACCCGACGGCGTCTGCCGGTGCGAGGAGCGTGATCGATGCGATGCTGTCCGCTTTGGCGCGTAGCGCCGCCGTCAACGGGCCGACGGGGACGATGTAGGTGGCCGGCTCTCCGGCCTCGGTGCTGTTGTCGTAGCTGAGCAGCACCGGCCGCACCCCGGCTTCGAGGCTGGTATCGGTAATATCGATGCCGGTGACCGGTTGGGCGTCTTCGGCGATCGCCTGCCAGACTCCGATCGCTTGCAGCAGGTGTATCGACGCCGCGGAAAGCGCAAACGAGCGCGCATCCGGGCGCGCCGCCACGTTGGCCACGCGATCGATCAGGGCAATCTTGAAGTCGGCGCCCAGTGCATCGCTCAGCGCACATGCCAGCGCCAGTCCTGCGAAGCTCGCCCCGGATATTGCGACATCGAAGCGGGTGGCCTTAAGCGGCATTTCGCCTTTGGGCATCTGCGTTATGTTCCAATGCTTAGTGCGTCCGTGACGCTCCAGCCTACGCCAGCCCCCCTTCACCATCCACCATCGCGAGGCCCCGATGTCCACCGCCGATGCCGCGCCGCAATCCGCGTTGAACGCACTTCTTGCCACCCTCGACCTGGAGCCGCTGGAGGACAACCTGTTTCGTGGCGCTCGCGGCAACGAGGGCTGGCAGCGCGTCTTCGGCGGACAGGTGCTGGGTCAGGCACTGATGGCGGCGGCGCGCACGGTCGACCCTAGCCGGCCGGTACACTCGCTGCACGGGTACTTCCTGCTCGCCGGCGATCCCTCGCGGCCCATCGTCTACGACGTCGAGCGCATCCGCGATGGCGGCAGCTTCACCACCCGGCGTGTAAAGGCCATCCAGCACGGCCGGCCGATCTTCTCGATGAGCAGCTCGTTCCACAAGTCGGAGCCGGGCTTCGACCATCAATCGACGATGCCGGAGGTGCCGCCGCCCGAGGACCTTCCCAATCCCAAGGACATCATCGGCGAGCTTCATCGAGGCTCTGCCGGCGAGCATGCGCAGCTATTGGAGCCGCGAGCGGCCGATCGACATGCGGGTGGTCGATGTCTCGCGCTACCTCACGCGCGACAAGAAAACCCCGCTGCAGCACATCTGGATCAGAGCCAACGGGCGCCTGCCCGACGATCCGGCGGTGCACCAGGCGGTGCTTGCCTATGCATCGGACTTCACGCTGCTCGACACCGCGCTGATCGCCCACGGCAAGCTTCTGTTCGACGCGGATGTGCAACTCGCCAGCCTCGACCATGCTCTCTGGTACCACCGGCCGTTCCGGGCCGACGAGTGGCTGCTCTACGTGCAGGACAGCCCCAATGCCTACGGAGCGCGCGGCTTCTGCCGCGGCAGTATTTTCGCGCGGGACGGGACTTTGATCGCCTCCGTGGTTCAGGAGGGTCTGATGCGGCAGCGGCTCTCGGATTTTGTGCCCAATTGACGAGCAGTCGCCCCCATTTGCCCAAACGCTAAGCACAAATAGCCCCCATTGTGCCGAGGCGCCCGAATTCTCGGCACGATTTCTCGTGTGAATCCAGATGGTTGTCTGCGCATCGCCAGATTGGCACGCGTCTTGACTCCGTCTTACACGGCGCTTGCAACCTGCCCAGGGAGTCTGAGCCAAAAACGACGGCGAATTGTCCGCTGCCTAACCAGCGGATGCGTCACGGGGAGAGAGGGACTGCATGAAGTTGATCACGGCAATCATCAAACCCTTCAAGCTCGAGGAGGTTCGCACCGCGCTGACCGATCTCGGCCTGCAGGGGATGACGGTCACGGAAGTGAAGGGCTACGGCCGACAGAAGGGACACACCGAGATCTATCGCGGCGCCGAGTACGCCGTGAGCTTTCTTCCGAAGATCAAGGTGGAAGTCGTCGGCGCCCTCGGCGCAGGTCGACAAGGCGCTCGAAGCCATTCAACGCGCCGCTAAGACCGGCCAGATCGGCGACGGCAAGATCTTCGTCTCTCCCATCGAGCATACGGTTCGCATCCGGACCGGCGAGGCAGACGATAACGCGCTTTAAGCGGGCTTGGTCCGGAAGGGCGAGGTCCAAGTACTACTTGGAAGGGAAGGGGAGTTTGAGATGAACTTCAACGGACTAAAAAGACTGGCAACGTCCGCCTGTGCGGCCGCTGCACTCTACGTCGGATCTACACTGCCCAGCTTGGCGCAGGACGCGGCTCCGACGCCGACGCTCAATTCGGGCGACACGGCGTGGATGCTCACCTCCACGGTCCTCGTTCTGATGATGGCCATCCCCGGCTTGGCGCTCTTCTACGGCGGCATGGTGCGCAAGAAGAACGTGCTGTCGGTACTGATGGCCACGTTCGCCACGATCTGCCTTCTGTCCGTGATTTATCTGCTCGTGGGCTACTCGCTCGCCTTCACCGACGGCGGCGAATACCAGCCCTACATCGGCGGCCTCAGCAAGGCGATGCTTGCCGGCGTCACCAAGGACAGCCTCACGGGCACCATCCCTGAGCTGGTCTTCTTCACCTTCCAGATGACCTTCGCCATCATCACGCCGGCGCTGATCATCGGCGCCATCGTCGACCGCATGAAGTTCTCGGCCCTCCTGATCTTCATGGCGGCCTGGATGCTTCTCGTCTACATCCCGGTCTGCCATTGGGTGTGGGGCGGCGGCTTCCTTGCTGGCGACGGCGTTCTCGACTTCGCCGGCGGCACGGTCGTTCACATCAACGCCGGCATCGCCGGTCTCGTCGCCTGCATCGTCCTCGGACGTCGCACCGGCTACGGCACCGAGAGCATGGCTCCGTTCAACCTTGTCCTGACGCTCATCGGCGCCTCGCTGCTGTGGGTCGGCTGGTTCGGCTTCAACGTCGGTTCGGCCCTCGCCGCCGGCACGCACGGCTGGCGTCGCCATGGTCACGACGCAGGTCGCCACCGCCATGGCCGCGCTCGCTTGGATGTTCTCCGAGTGGCTGGTCCACGGTAAGCCGAGCCTGCTCGGTATCGCTTCCGGCGCCATCGCCGGTCTCGTTGCCATCACGCCGGCTTGCGGCTTCGTCGATCCGATGGGCGCGCTTGTCATCGGCGCGGCTGCCGGTGTCGGCTGCTACATCTGCTCGACTGGCGTGAAGAAGATGCTGGGCTATGACGACAGCCTCGACGTCTTCGGCGTTCACGGCGTGGGCGGCATCATCGGCGCCATCCTCACGGGTGTATTCGCCGCTGAAGCGTGGGGCGGCAAGGCCGGCCTGCTCGAAGGCAACTTCGCTCAGGTTCCGATCCAGGTGTACGGCGTGCTCGCCACCATCGCCTGGTGTGCGATCGCCACCTTCGTGATCCTGATCATCCTCAAGTACACGATCGGCATTCGCGTCAGCGAAGCGGCCGAGGTCGAAGGCCTCGACGTCGCGCTGCACGGCGAGTCCGTTCTGTAAGCCACACTGCGGGTCGCGGGCCGGTTCTCCGGTCCGCGGCCTGCGAACGTCTCCCGAGCGTGCGCCTTCCCCTAGGCGTGCTCTAAACTCGGCCCGGTGCCTCGGCATTTCGGGCCGTTTTTTTTTAGGCGGGGACTTCAATTCGCGTGTCGGGCGCGATCGCTCGCAACAGGCGCAGAAGATGCGGCCGCGCCAGGGCGATGCATCCCTCGGTCGGCGTAAAGCCAGGCCCGGCGACGTGCATGAACACCGCGCTGCCGCGCCCGGCGACGCGCGGTTGATCGTTGTAGTCCATGACCACGACGACGTCGTAGAGCCCATCGTCCCGCCACATGCGTTCCGCGCTCGCAGGGTATGGGTGTTCGACCGGTCGGTTGTAGTTGCGATCCGTGGGTGCATCGCACCAGCCATCCGAGGGATCGAGGGCAGACAGTGCCAGACGCGTCACCGGGCGCGACAGCCGGTCCGGCCGGTAGAACACATGCCTGAGGGCAAAGCTGCCGAGCGGCGTGGCGCCATCGCCCTCGCGTTTGCCGGCATGCCGGCCACGGCGACCAAAGGCGCAAGGAAAGCTCAAATTGCCATAAGTCAGCACGCCCCGCGTCGATCGGGCCGAAAGGCCCCTCACGACAATTTTAGGGGCTGCCTGTGGAATGGAGCCATGCGTCTTCATTGGAGCTTCCCGGCGCGCGTGCTATTCGCAACCGTCAGATAAAGCCGACGGGGGGCCCGGCCAAGGAGATTGCGGCCCCGCGGCGGAATCTGTGCCGGAGCAAAAACACGATGAGCACTTCCCGCCGCGTACTTATCGTCGATGATGACGAGGAGCTACGCGAGACTCTGAAAGATCAACTTATTCTGCATGATGAGTTCGAGGTGCTGACTACGGGCACCGCGTCGAAAGGTATGGAGCTCGCCAAGTCGGACCATTTCGACCTCGTCGTGTTCGACGTCTCGCTCCCCGATATGGACGGCCGCGAGGCGGTGCGCCTGCTGCGCAAGGCCGGTTTCAAGACGCCGATTGTCATGCTGACCGGCAACGTCTCCGACGCCGATCAGATTCTCGGCCTCGACGCCGGCGCCAACGACTACGTCACCAAGCCGTTTAAGTTCGCCGTGCTGCTCGCCCGGATCCGTGCCCAGTTGCGCCAGCATGAGCAGAGCGAAGACGCGGTATTTGCCATCGGCCCCTACACCTTCAAGCCGGCTTCCAAGCTGCTCATCAACGACAAGGGCACCAAGATCCGGCTGACGGAGAAGGAAACTTCGATCCTCAAGTATCTCTATCGCTCGGGCGAAAAGGTCGTCTCGCGCGATACGCTGCTGCACGAGGTCTGGGGCTACAACGCCGGCGTTACGACGCATACCCTCGAAACGCATATCTACCGGCTGCGCCAGAAGATCGAGAAGGACCCGTCCAGCGCCGAGCTCCTGGTCACTGAATCCGGTGGCTACCGCCTCGTGCCCTGACGAGTTTTCCACAGCGTCGGTTGGCAACGTGTGGACGCCGCGGCCGCGTGTTGTGCGTAGGTCATATCGGCTTGCCGCGAATCAATTGAAGTTGCCGCACGTTAGGAACGCCGTCGGCGTCGTCCGCGGTGTGGATGAAGCGGTGGCGGTCTTGCGTTCAGCCTGTGCAAACAACTCGAACGGACGCCATTGGATCTCTTTGCAGGACACTTGGCGGTGCTGCCGCTGTTCCGCGGCCTGAGCCCGCTGCAATTGGCGGCCATCTCTCGCCGCGCCGAGCGCGTCGCCTACAGTCCGGGCGCCGTGATCATCGAGGAAAATGCGCTTGCCGAGGCTGCCGTGCTCATCGTCGCCGGCGATGCCGCGCGCGTGAGCGGGCCCGAGCTCGCTGGACGCTCCGAGCCGGTGGTCGCAGGCTCCCTGCTGGGGGAGGCTGCCATGCTGGTAGAGACCACCTACGGTTCGACCGTGGTCGCGCGCACGGCAGTACGCACGGTGCATATCACCCGCGATGTAGTGCACGAGCAGATGCTCCAGGACCCGCTGCTGGCCGACCGGCTGGTGCAGAACCTCGCCAAGCGGCTCACCGCCTTCGCCGACGAGCTGCGGCGCGTGGATACCCTGCTCGGCAGGGAGGCGGCCGCTGCCGCGAGGGCTAAACCAGCTGAATCGAGGCGCCGGCCGAGGACGAGGGCGCAAAGGCATCGCCGCAGGTCGCCCTGGCGGCACCAACGCATTGATGCGCTGAGAGAACTTTCGCGCCGGGCATGAAAAAACGCCCAACCCCGGGGGGAGGGGTTGGGCGTCGAGAGCGCTTTCGCGCGTGGTGTCGGGAGGGAAGCCGACACCCCAGGTGATGTCTTTCGGCTAGACGGGGGGCACTACCGATACAGGGTGACATCACCTGACTGACTTGAGTTAAGCGCAAAGGCGGGAAGTTCAATAGAGCCGGGGTCCGGGTATCACAAAAATGTTACCGACCGCAGCCGGGTTTTCCCCAGGCAGCTGTTGCCAAGAGTCCGAACGGCCACAGTGGGCAGCGTTCAGGGCGTTCCCATCGGCCTGCCGACGGCCTTGATCTTGAATAACTCGGCATCGAGCTCGGCGGCTTTCGTGAGGTCGGAGACCTGCACGCGCGTGTCGAGCCCCTGCGCGTCTTTGGTTACCCACTCCTTGAGCTCAAGGGCCGGCTGGGTCGACATGAAGAGTTTGATCTGGCCTGGCGTGTCGGGGTTTTTGTCGACCAGCCCGACAACCAAAAGGTCTGCCGATTCCTGCACTTCCATGATGCGGGCGTCGCGTACGAGATCGACGTCCGTGCGCAGCAGCAGACGGAACGGGGTGTCGTCCAGCGACACGCGGTCCTCGTTGTTTAGGTCAAGGTCCTGAATGGCGAGGTAGTGCCCGTCGGAAACGACGATCTGCCGCGAGGGGCGCGCATAGTCGAAACGGAAGCGCCCCGGACGCTTCACGTAGAACTTGCCCTTCATGCGCTTGTTGTCGGCGGTCGTCTGGACGAAGTTGCCCTGCAACGTATTGAGAGCGCTGAAGTAGGCGGAAACCTGGTGCACCAGCTCGGTCTGCCGCGCATCGAGCGTGATGCCCTCACCCGCCTTGGCGGGGGCGACGTGCGCGCTCCACGCCGATCCGGCTCCCGCGGCGGGCTGCTCGGCGGCCGCAGGGGCGGGCGGAGTTGCGGGTGTCGGAGCGGGGACGTTGAGAGGCTTTTCGTCGCCGGCGGCGCTAGCGGCCACGGGCACCATCAACAGGCTCAAGAATGCGATCGCCGCAATCGCGATTGCTCTCAGCTCCTGCATGGGCCCCCGCGTCTCCCGAATCGTCCTGATTTCGTGCCTTAGATAGAGCATCCTAGAGCGCGCGGAAACTCCCAGCTAGCGCTCTTCGCCGAACAATACGTCTAGATGTAGGCGATTGGCCATGTGGCGCGTAGGAGCGCCTCAGCCGGCAGCCGCGCGTGCGCCGCCGCCATCGCGCCCGGTAATCAGGATTTCGCGTCTGCCGGTGCTGTTGGCGGCGCCTATCAGGCCTTCCGTCTCCATACGCTCGATGAGGTCGGCGGCGCGGTTGTAGCCAATCGATAACCGGCGCTGGATGTAGCTGGTCGAGGCCTTGCGGTCGCGCAGCACGATGGCGACGGCCATGTCGTAAAGGTCGTCTTCGCTGGCGGCGCGCGGATCGCCTACGGCCGCATCGGCCGCGGGAGGCGTGTCGGTGATGCCGTCGACATAGTGCGGCGTGCCCGAGCGGCGCACGGCCTCGGCGATACGCTCGACTTCCTCATCCGACACGAACGGGCCGTGCGCGCGGATGATCTGCCCCATGCCGAGCGAGTAGAGCATGTCGCCCTGGCCGAGGAGTTGCTCGGCGCCCTGCTCATTGAGGATGGTGCGGCTGTCGATCTTGGACGCCACCTTGAAGCTGATGCGTGCCGGGAAGTTCGCCTTGATGGTGCCGGTGACGATGTCGACCGACGGGCGCTGCGTCGCCATGATGAGGTGAATGCCGGCGGCGCGCGCCATTTGCGCCAGGCGCTGCACGGCGCCCTCGATCTCCTTGCCGGCAACGATCATCAAGTCGGCGAACTCGTCGACCACGACGACGATGTAAGGCATCGTCTCGGCGGGCATCTCCTGCTGCTCGTACACGGCTTCGCCGGTGCGGTCGTCGAAGCCGGTCTGCACGGTGCGCGACAGGTGCTCGCTGCGGCTCTGGGCTTTGCGCACCCGCGTGTTGAAAGCTTCGATGTTGCGCACCGACAGCGCCGCCATGCGCTTGTAGCGCTCCTCCATCTCGGCGACGGCCCAGTTCAGCGCCGCGACCGCCTTGTGCGGGTCGGTGACGACAGGCGTCAGCAGATGCGGAATGCCGTTGTAGACCGACAGCTCCAGCATCTTCGGGTCGATCATCAGCAGGCGACATTCTTCGGGCGAGCGGCGGTAGAGCAACGACAAGATCATTGCGTTGATGCCGACCGACTTGCCTGAGCCGGTAGTGCCGGCGACGAGCAGGTGCGGCATGCGCGCCAGGTCGGCGACGATCGGATCGCCGCCAATCGACTTGCCGAGCGCCATGGGCAGCACTGCATCGGACGAACGGAACGCGTCCGCTTCGAAGATGTCGCGCAGGTAGACGGTCTCGCGGCGCACATTCGGCAACTCGATGCCGATCACGTTGCGGCCGGGTACGATGGCGGCGCGCGCCGAGGTGACGCTGAGCGAGCGGGCGATGTCCTCGGCAAGGGCGACGACGCGCGATGATTTGGTGCCGCGCGCCGGCTCGAGCTCGAACAGCGTGACGACGGGGCCCGGCTTGATCTCGCGCACTTCGCCCTTGATGGAGAAATCGGCGAGCACTTCTTCGAGCAGTCGTGCGGTGCCGCGCAGGACTGCTTGCGTGAATGTGGGTCCGGACTTGGAGGCGGCGGGACGGCGCAGCAGGTTGAGCGAGGGCGGCCGATATGCACCGACCGCTCGTATCTGCGCCAGGCCGGCAAACAGACTGCCGCCGCGCTTCGCCTTCGGCTGGGGAGCCGGCGCGCGCTCCTCACTGGGCATCTCTATGACTTGCGTCGCGAGATCAGCGGGGCGCTCGACGTTGGCCGGCGCGAAGCGGCGGGCGATGGCGCGGCTTTCTGCGTCGGTGCTGTCGTCGAAGTCGGCATCGCGTCCGCCGGGAATCTCGTCGTGAACGGCGGCAGCGGCAGCGCTACCCTGGCGGGCGGCGATGGCCTGCGCAAAGGCCGCTTGGACGACGTGGTTGGGGCGCTCGAAGGCGGCGGGGCCCGGCAGGAAGGGCTCGCGGCGCGTGCCATAGTTGGGGTTGTCGTCGGTGGCGTAGCGAGGACGCTGCGGCGCGGCTTTTTGTGTAACTCCGGCGGCCGTTTCGAAGGCCACGGCGGCATTGGCAAAGTACTGGCCGAGCCATTCGGGAACCAGCGCGCCGCGGCGGCGCGACATGCGCCGGCTGCGCTCGATGAGGCGGTTGAGGTCGTCGCGCTCGAGGCCGACGCTGTAGCCGAGCAGGGCGAAACCGCCGAGGAAGAATGCCAGTCCGGCGAGGGGCGCGGCACTCGCGACGCCGATGAGTTCGAAGGCGGTTGCCGTCAGCTTGTAGACCCAGTCGCCGACGATGCCGCCGAAGCTGTGCCCGAACGGCCAGCCGGTCGAGAGCGGCAGGGCGGCGAAGCCTCCGGCAAGCAGCAGCACGGCGAGTGGAAAGAGGCTGGTCTTCTTGCGGTTGGTGCAGACGCGCTCGGAGAGTACGAGTTCCAGCCCCCAGAACATCGGGGCAAGGAGCAGGAACACGCCGGCGAAACCGAGAGTGTTGAGCAGCACGTCGGCGAAGATGGCGCCACCCGCGCCGAGCGCGTTGGTGGCCGCGCCGTCGGCGGCGTGCGTAAGGCTGGGGTCTGATTGCGACCAGGTGAGAAGGCTAGCCCAAGCGGCGGCTACGCATGCCAAGAGGGCGAGCCCCCCGGCGCGGATCGACCATCCAATCAGCCTTTCTTCCATAGCAGGCGGAAGCAGGCGTCTCGGGTCATGAGACCTGAGCGGCATCTCGAACGTACTCTGTTACGCAAGTACTATTACTAATCGTTCGAGTGCCTCACGGACCGTCGCCGGGTCGCGGACCAAAGCCAGGCGCAGGTAGTTCGCCCCCGGATTGGTCCCATCGCGTCCGGCTTGAGCCAGGGAGGCACCGGGTAGAACCTTGACACCTGCGCGTTGCCATAAGGTTACTGTTGCCTCTCCGGCGCCGCCGAATTTGCTTACATCGAGCCAGAGGAAGAAACCGCCCGCCGGGCGTCGGTAACCGTACGCGTTGCCGAGCACGTGGTCGCAAACGTCGAACTTGGCGCGGTAGGCCGCGCGGTTGGCTTCGACGTGCACCTCATCGGCCCACACGGCAGCGGAGGCGTGCTGCGTCGGCCCGGGCACCTGCGGCGCCACCATGTTGCGGATCTCCGCGAAGGTGCCGATGAAGCGCCGGTCGCCGGCGCAAAAGCCGGATCGTAGGCCGGGTAGGTTCGAACGTTTCGACAGCGAGTTGAAGACGACGAGATTGGCGAAGCGGTCGGGCGTCGCCGCGGCGACCTGCAGCGCGCCCGTGGGTGGCTCCGCGGTGTAGATCTCCGAATAGCATTCGTCGAAGAACAGCATGAAGTCGTGATCGCGCGCGAGCTGCAGGGCGCGGGCGATGTAGGCGGGGCCGGCAACGGCGCCTTGCGGGTTCGTCGGCGAGCACAGGTACAGCGCTACCGTGCGCTCCAGCAGCGGCGCGTCGGCGGCGAGCGCATCGAGATCGGGCAGGTAGCCGGAGGCTTCGGTCGCGTTGAGATAGACTGGCTCGGCGTCGGCTGCGAGGGCGCCGCCGATATAGGCGCTGTAGTACGGATTGCACATCAGGATTGCCGGCTTGCCGGATACCTGCTTGCGCCCGGCGGCCGGCAGCGCAGCCAGGAAAAGCCCTTCGCGCGAGCCATTTATGGGCAAAACTTCGCGCTCGGGGTCGAGGGCGGCGGCATCGCCGTATCGCCGTCCCGTCCAAGCCGAGATGGCGTTGCACAACTCCGCCGTGCCGCGGATGGGTGGATAGTTGGCGTAGCTCGAAGCGGCTTCGATGAGTTTGTCGACGACGAATGCCGGCATCGCCTCGCGCGGCTCGCCGATGGTCAGGTCGATCGGGTCGGCATGTCCGGAGGGTGTCGTTCCAAGCAGGCGCCGCAACTGCGTGAAGGGAGAAAGCACAGCGCCGTTGGCGAGCGATGCGAGGCCCGAAGACGCTGTCGGGGATTTCGAAGTCATGCGGCCGACTCTAGGCAAACTGCTCGATGCAACGGGCAGCTCGCAGCCAATAGCTGCGGCGCTGCGCGGCGTCTACAGGAAGCAGCTTTTCACCGGCGCCATGGTGCCTTTGGCGCGGCGGACATCCACAAGCGCCAGCAAGGCGCGCACGTCATCTCAGACGTTGGCGGTGGTACGGCCGGCGTCAACGACGGGGATGCTGCTCCCCAGGCGGAGCGAGCCGGTGCAGCCGGTCACCAGGAGCGTGACCGCAACCAGAAGTGTGGCAAGGGAAACTCGGTACATACGCACTCTCCGAACGCGAATGGATAGCCAGCGGCGTTAGACAGGAGGGTGAAGTTTTTTGGTTAAGAATTGGTGGACGATTGGCCGCTTCGGCGCAGATAGAGGTCGGCCGAGCGAAATCCCCGCTGTGGAGCCCTCCCTCTATGATCGGCGAGCCCCTGGAGCCGCACCCCTTTGCCCATCGCCGACTACGCCCGCTGCCTCCTCTCCATCGCTGAAACGGTGCACTGTTGGCTGAACTCGCTCGCGCTGCTGGACGAGAAGCGTCGCGTTCGCGTCGCAACCTACGCGGAAAAGATCGCCGCCACGCTGCAACGCGCCGGCGAGGCCCTGAGCCTCCTGGAGGCCGGAACCGACGACCGCGGCGCTCGTGCAAGGGCCGTGCGCGAGCTGGGCCGCATCAGCGGCTATATCGAAACGATGGTCGAGGCTTTGGAGCAGCACCTTGACGGGCGCAAGCTGACGGGGGTTAAAAGGCGCCTAGAGCTGCTTCGGCCGGGGGAGCTGCACCGATGCGTGGTTGCCGGTCGCAAGCCTACCCACATAGACCGCCTGGCCTCGGCCGAGGGCTACTTCCGAGCGCTCGCCGATGGTCTTCGAATGTGAAAGGCGCTGAAGCCAAGCGATGGACAAGTTCACAACCCTGACCGGTGTCGCTGCCCCGTTGCCCATCCGCAATGTCGACACCGACATGATCATCCCCAAGCAGTTCCTGAAGACGATCAAGCGCACCGGGCTCGGCAAAAGTCTGTTCTACGAAATGCGCTACGACCAGGAAGGCAACGAGGTCGCCGACTTCGTGCTCAACCAGCCGGCCTATCGCCGGGCGACGATCCTCGTGACGGGTGAGAACTTCGGTTGCGGGTCTTCGCGCGAGCACGCGCCCTGGTCGCTGCTCGACTTCGGCATCCGCTGCATCATCGCGCCGGATTTCGCCGACATTTTCTACAATAACTGCTTCCAGAACGGCATTCTGCCGATCAAGCTGCCGCAGGCGGAGGTCGACAAGCTGATGGACGACGCGAGCCGCGGTTCAAACGCGACGCTCACGGTCGATCTCGAAGCGCAGGAGATCCGTGGTCCCGACGGCGGCGTCATCAAGTTCGACATCGATCCGTTCCGCAAGCATTGCCTGCTCAACGGCCTCGACGCGATCGGTCTGACGCTGGAGAAGAAGCAGTCGATCGAGAGCTTCGAGGCGACGGCAGCCGCGGCCAGGCCTTGGCTCGATTTGCCCGGCCGCTGATGACGCCGCGCGGACTTTAGGGACAGGGAATGCTCATGGCCAAGCCGATCCACATGATGCTGCGCGTCAAGGAAGAGGCGCGCTCCGTCGATTTTTACCGCAAGGGCTTCGGGCTCGAGATCGCCGACCGCGTCGACTTTCCCGATTTCACGCTCGTCTACATGCGCGGCAAGGACTCGCCGTTCGAGGTGGAGCTGACCGTCAACAAGGGCCGCGCCGAGCCCTACGCGCTGGGTGACGGCTACGGGCATCTAGCGTTTGTCGTCGACGATCTTGCCGCTGAGCACGCGCGCTTTTTGTCTGTCGGCCTGACGCCGAAGGACATCAAGCAGATGACGCATGACGGCAAGCCGTTCGGGCAGTTCTTCTTCATCGAGGACCCCGACGGCTACAAGATCGAGGTCCTGCAGCGGGGCGGCAGGTTCCAATAGCGAGAAGCCCGCGCGAGTGGCGCGGGCTCCGCCGAACGCAGCATCAAGCTGGCTGACTTACCACTCGTAGTTCGACGAGTACTTCGGCGAGCGCAGCGACTTCGGCGTTTTCTGCGGCCAGCCGGCGCTGAGATTGCGCATGTACGACGCCTCGCTGGGGTCGCACCAGATATTTCCGTAAAAGCCGAACGGCCCATTGTACGGCTTGCAGTCGCTTGCGCGCTGTGCACGGTATGAACGACCGGCTTCCGCCGACTGGGTGCCAACGACCGGCAGGATCGCTCCGGCCAGCAGCGCGGCGACAACAAGAGCACGCATATTCCCCTCCGACGCCATAACCTCATGCCGGATTTCCCGGCTGCCTTAAGGTTACCAACGACGGGTTGCTTTCCCGCTCGGAAGGGTGTGCAGGTTTGAGGCGAAATTCCATCAAATTGCGCGCAATTGCGCACCCGTTGCAGCCCTGGCGCATGGCGCCGGCGCTTTCAGGCCTGCGTAGCTCGCGTCTGTGCCAGTGCACCTGCGAGAGCATGCGACAAATCACGACGCTCGTCGTCGGTGAGAAAACGCCCGAAGGCAAATTCGCGCCCATGCGAGGCGAGGCGCAGATCGTTGCACCCTTGCGGCAGCTCGGCGAGCCGCACGCGCACCCAATACGGATTGAAATCGAAGCTCTCTTGTTTGCCCGACGGATGCACGCGCGTGATGACTAGCGCCTCTGGCGTCAGCTCGATCGTCTCGTACAGTCGTCCCGCGCGATAGTTGAGCTTGAAGGCGGCATAGATGAGCGCGACGTCGAGGCCAAAGAAGCCGAATACGGGCCACGCGCCTTTAAGCAGGAACGCCATACCGGTGATGAAGCTGACGCCACCGATTGCGCTCATGAGGATGAGAAAGCCGGTGGGGCTGAGCGAGCGATGCGGATACAAAACCGCGCGGAAGCTTTCGCGCTTTTTCGGTGCATCAGCCGGCGCGATCAGCGAAGGCGCCTCGATTGGCGCTTGTTTCGAGCCTGAGTTTTCGCTCATCTGGCCAGCCTAGCGCGGGGAAACGCCGATATGAAGAGCCTAGAAAGGGAGACCGGCAAGTTAAAGCGCCGCGTCGGCAAGCGTCCTCCACCGTCAGCCGTTGCGAAAGCGCCCGCCGCCAGCGGCAAGCGCGGTCGACTTCTGTCGGCGCCGGCCATCGAGGAGATGTTCCGGCGCTTTGCGACCGCCGACCCGCATCCCAAGAGCGAGCTCGAATACGTCAATCCGTTCACGCTGCTCGTCGCCGTCGTGCTGTCGGCGCAGGCGACGGACGCCGGCGTCAACAAGGCGACGCGCGCGTTATTCAAGATCGCCGACACGCCGGAAAAGATGGTGCGCCTGGGCGAAGAGAGAGTGCGCGAATTCATCAAGACGATTGGCCTCTACCGCAACAAGGCGCGTAACGTCATCGAGCTGTCGCGACAGCTGATCGCCAACCACGGTGGCGACATTCCGCGCGATCGCGAGGCGTTGGAGGCGCTCCCCGGTGTTGGGCGCAAGACGGCCAACGTGGTCTTGAACGTGGCCTTCGGTGAGCCGACGATGGCGGTCGACACGCACGTGTTCCGCGTCGCCAACCGCACCGGCTTGTCGAGCGGTCGCACACCGTTCGAGGTTGAGCAGGCGCTGTTGCGTGTCATACCAGAGCGCTATGCGATGAACGCCCACCACTGGCTGATCCTGCACGGGCGTTACGTGTGCAAGGCGCGTCGCCCCGAATGCCCGCAATGCATCGTGCGCGACATTTGTCTTTTCCAGGCCAAAACAACGTAGGCGGACAGATGAAAATCGGCTGACATAAAATGTGATTACTACAAACGTTGTTGGAATTGCCGGACGTTAATGTTTGCTTTGGCTCGCGGTGATTAAAACCGCCGTTGACTGGCGTTTCGCGCGCCTTGCTATGCCACAGGCGTTACCGCCGACCCGCCAATTTGCGGGAAACTCCGGGCAACCCCTTAAGCCACCGAATACGGATGCTGCTTATCGTGCACGTCCATGGGCCACACGCTGGCGTTGTGGAAGGGGACCACCTTTGATGTGCAACAACCGCGAGTCCGATGGCGCAGGCCGTGAGGCGGTCCGCAAAGTCGGTGCGTCCGATGATGCAGCGCGAGCGGTGGTGGGCGCGGACGATACCTGCCTGTTGTTGGAACAGAAGCGGTCACTCGAGCAGCTCAACACGTGGTTCGAGGTCGCTCTCAACAACATGGTGCGTGGTCTCTCCATGTTCGACGCCGAGCAGCGGCTCATCGTCTGCAACAAGAGCTACCGCCAGCTCTATGACCTTCCTGAAGAGCTGACCGCCCCCGGCACGCGGCTGACGGAAATTGTCCGCTTTCACCTGCTGCAGGAAACCGGCCGCGACGGCGTCATCGAGGAGGCCAAGTTTTCCAAGTGGCTCGACGACCATGTGGTCAAGCTGGCCGAGGGAAGGTCGTTCTCGCAGATTCAGCATTTGCGCAGCGGGCGGACGCTGCTCGTCACATATCAGCCGCTGGCCGATGGCGGGTGGGTGGATATTCAGGAAGACATCACCGAAAAGCGACGGACCGAGGAAAAGATCAATTGGCTGGCGCATCACGATGCGCTGACCGGCGTCGCCAACCGGTTTCATTTTCGCGAGACCTTCGAGCAGGCCCTGAAGGGACTAGGCAAGGGCAGCCAGTTGGCGCTGCACTGGCTCGACCTCGATGAGTTCAAGGAAGTCAACGACACGTACGGGCATCCGATCGGCGACGCACTGCTGAAAGCCGTGGCGCAGCGTTTGCGCACCAGCATCCGCAAGACCGATTTTCTGGCACGTCTCGGGGGCGATGAATTTGCCATCGTGCAGACAGGCGCCGTTCGCTCCGAGCAGTGCGAGCGCCTTGCAAAGCGCGTGCTTGCGTCCGTCTCCAAGCCCTACAACATACTGGGGCAAACGATCACGATCAGCGCCAGCCTCGGCATCGTGCGCGCTCCGGCGCACGGCCGCACCGCCGACGAACTCCTGAAGAACGCCGACGTCGCTCTGTACAACGTCAAATCGGCCGGTCGGCGCGGATACGAACTCTACCGGCGCGGCTGCGGCCGGCACATCGATGCGCAGCGGCGGATGGAGAGCGACGTCCAATCCGCATTGAGCCGCGAGCAATTCGAGCTGCACTACCAGCCGATTCTCAGCCTGCGCACGCATCATGTCGCGAGCTGCGAAGCGCTGCTTCGCTGGCATCATCCGCGCAATGGATTGATCGCGCCGGCGGACTTCCTGCCACTGGCCGAGAAGACCGGCGCCATCGTCGACATCGGCCGCTGGGTGCTGAGGAGGGCATGCCAGGACGCCACGCGCTGGGCCGACGAGCTGACGGTCACCGTCAACCTGTCGCTACTTCAGTTCGAAAGCGGCGACCTGATAAGCGTCGTGAAACAGGCGCTGGCCGAGGCGGGGCTGGCAGCCTCGCGCCTGGAACTCGAGATCAGCGAGGCACTGCTCGAGCGCGACAAGGGCAAGATGCACGGCACCCTCGAAGGCCTGCGCCAGTTGGGTGTCGGAATCACTCTCGATAACTTCGGCAAGGCGACCGGCTCGCTCAGCTCGCTACGCTCCTTCCCCTTCAAGAAGGTCAAGATCGATCGCGCGCTGGTGCGCGAGATGCCCGGTGGTGCCAACAATGCAGGGGTCGTCAAGGCGGTGGCCATGTTGGCGGAAACGCTGGGCATGGGGACCGTGGCCGAAGGCGTCGAGACGCTCGATGAGCTCATCACGGTGACGCGCGCCGGCTGCAACAAGGCACAAGGTTTCTTCATCGGGCGACCGGTGCCCGTCGGCGAGCTCGACGCCGTGCTCTCTGAGTGCATACAGCGCCACTCCCGCGCGGCGGCGTAGCTTTTCCGGCGCAAGCGCGTTCAGCCGGCGGGGCGGACGGCGATGCCGGCGTCGGCCATGTATCGCTTGGCCTCGCCGATCGAATACGTACCGAAGTGGAAGATCGACGCCGCCAGCACGGCGCTGGCGTGGCCCTGGGTGATCCCCTCGACGAGGTGATCGAGATTGCCGACGCCGCCGGAGGCGATGACGGGGATGGTCACCGCGTCGGAAACCGCGCGCGTCAGCTCGAGGTCGAACCCGGCCTTGGTGCCGTCGCGGTCCATCGAGGTGAGCAGGATCTCGCCGGCACCGAGGGCCGCCACGTCGCGGGCGAACTGCACCGCGTCGATGCCGGTGGGCTTGCGCCCGCCGTGTGTGAAGATTTCCCACCGCAGCGGCTCGCCCTCGCCCGAGACGCGCTTGGCGTCGATGGCGACGACGATGCACTGGGCGCCGAACTTCTCCGCCGCTTCCTTGACGAACTGCCGGTTGTTTACGGCCGCGGTGTTGATCGACACCTTGTCGGCTCCGGCATGCAGCAGGCGCCCGATGTCCTCGATGGTGCGCACGCCGCCGCCGACGGTAAGCGGCATGAAGCAGCGCTCGGCCGTGCGCTCGACGATGTCGAAGATGTTGTCGCGGTTCTCGTGGCTGGCAGTGATGTCGAGGAAGCACAGCTCATCGGCGCCGGCGGCATCGTAGGCCGCGGCCGCTTCGACCGGATCGCCGGCATCGATGAGGTCGACGAAATTGACGCCCTTGACGACGCGGCCGTCTTTCACGTCGAGGCAGGGAATGATGCGCGTTTTCAGCATGCTTTTCAGGCCGCCGCAGCGGCGATGAGGGCGAGGGCTTCCTTGGGGTCGATGCGGCCATCATATAGGGCGCGGCCGGTGATGGCACCTTCGAGCATCGCGTACTCGGGTCGCAGCAGCGCCTTCACGTCGTCGATGGAGGCGAGGCCGCCGGAGGCGATGACGGGGATACGGGTCGAACGCGCCAGCTTGGCCGTTGCTTCGAGGTTGAGGCCCTTCAAGATGCCGTCGCGCTCGATATCGGTGTAGATGATGGCGGCAACGCCGGCGTCCTCGAACCGCTTTGCCATCTCGTCGGCCGTCAGTTCGGACGTCTCCGCCCAGCCTTCCACCGCCACCTTGCCGCCCTTGGCATCGATGCCGACGGCGATGCGGCCTGGGTACTCGACGCAGGCGCGGCGCACCAGATCGGGATCGCGCACGGCGACGGTGCCGAGGATGACACGGGCGATGCCGCTGTCGAGCCACTCCTCTATGGTGCCCATGTCGCGGATGCCGCCGCCGAGCTGCACGGGAATGGTGACGGCATCGAGGATCGCGTCGACCGCGTCGCCGTTCACCGGCGCGCCGGCGAAGGCGCCGTTGAGATCGACGAGGTGCAGGTAGGGGAAGCCCTGCTCCTGGAAGGCGCGCGCCTGCGCCGCCGGATCGTCGTTGAAGACGGTGGCGGCTTCCATGTCGCCCAGCTTCAGGCGCACGCACTGGCCGTCTTTCAGGTCGATGGCGGGGAAGAGGATCACGGGGTGCTGTCTCACGTCGTTGTGGTGGCGGCGCGCTGGCCGGCGTCATGGCGAAGCGTCACGGTGCAGCCGTGCTCCACACGGACCTCCGCATGGACCATAGCCTTCAGTTCGCTGTTATTGTCGGCGATAGAGATTTAGCGGCGGCATAAGTCAAGGCCGCCGGATACAGGCTCCGATACAAGCGTCGTCGTCATGGCCGTAGCGTTTTTGCAAACCGTCCCGCCCGCCGTCGTCCAGCGTCCGCTGACCGAGGCGGATGCGATCGACATTTGGATCGCCCGCTGGCTGCGCATCCGCCGCAAGGACCTGGTGCGCCGCTATGCCTGCGACCCGCGTCGCCTCTACGAGATCTGGGAGGGCGTCCGCTTTCCAGCGGCGCGCGCCAAGGCGCTGGAGTTGTTCGAGACACGCTACCCCTCGCTGCTCGACCGCGTCGATTTCGGCCCGCACAGACGCCACGTTCGCACCCCGCATCCCGACCAATTATCAATGTTCAGCTAGTTGCATCGGCGTGCTTAACGCAGGGGAACATGCGAGAACGGGATGAGAACAAACGCTGGACAACTCCGGTGATTCGTGCGATGTTCTCTCTACGTTCACAGTCGCAATGACAGCGCATTCCGGGGTCAGTATAGAGTCTCTCCCCCGTGAAGCCACAGCCAGAGAGACACCCGCCATGCGCACCCTCATCATCTCCTACGACCTGGCCCAGCCACACCGTAACAAGCATGTCCTCGCGCAGCAGATCATGGCGATCGGGCAGTCATGGGCCCGCCCTCTGGAGCAGACCTGGTACGTGCGCACCGACGCGCGCGAGGATCAGATCGAGGCGCAGTTGCGCGGCCATCTCGACCCCGACGACGGCCTGCTCATCCAGGCGACGCGCGACGAGGCGGTGCTGACCAACACGGCGCTGCGCTGGTTCCGCCAGCGGCGCGCCGGGATCGAGGCCGGTCAGGAGACCAACGTCATCGCCTTCCCGATGCCCGCCCAGTTCGCCGACGATCAACAGGAACTCCCGTTGCCTCTCGCCCAAGCCTGCTGAGTTCTCTCTCCGGTAATGCGTAAAGCGTCGGGGCCCGATCCGCAGATCGGGCCCCTTTTGTTTTGGGACTTGGGAGTGTGCAGGCGACATGCTTTCACCGTTCCACGCGCCCACCGGCCGGCTCCCCTCAGGGGAGTCGGTGGGCGCAACTAGTCTTTCACGCGTCATGGCGAAGCCATGCTGCGCATGGAGGCCGGCCGGCTCGCCGGAGTGCGAGTCGGTTGGCGCAACTAAGAAGGGGCTGCGGGGCGGGAAACGCCGCGAAGCTATTTTTGTTTTTGAGCGACGGTTGCCGCCCCGCAGCAGGATTATGGGCATACCCGCGGCGTTTCAGGGGTTTCCCCCTCCCGGACTTTCACCGGGTGGGCGCGGCGAGCCTCAGGTAGTCGAACCGTACGTTGCGGCACGTGTACCCGACCTGCAGCCCGCCCTCGAACAGGAACGTCTCGAGTTCGACCCCTTCAGCGGGGCGGGATGGGGGGAGTATGCAGGACGCGCGAGGGGCGGGGATAACTGTCCGCTTCTGACCCATACCGGACGCAGTACTGCCACCGGTACGGGCGGCGAAATCGGCCGTGTGAACGCCCGCTAAGGGCGCCTTGAGGAAGTTGGCGATGAGCTTGGGCCGAGGGTCTGGTTCTTCTCGGGGTGGAACTGCGTGCCCGCCATGTTGTCCTTGGCGATGAACGCCGTGACCGGACCGCCGTAGTCGGTCTCGGCAATGACGGCGCAGAGAATGCGGACGCATGCCCATACTCTGCGTCGTTAGCGTTGGCCCAACCGACAGGACTTACACTTGCTGAAAGCACTACGGCCGAACTTGTAACGGCGCACGAGGAGGCCGACGGCCGGCCTGCCGCCGCTTGCTACCAAAAAAATGGTTTCGCCTGGGGTCCGCGCTTCGGCTTTTTGTTCGGTTGCCGGTTAGGGCTGGGCTGGTCCCAAAAATTGAAGAGGCCGGGCTGCCAATTGTTGCCGCTTGCAGGGAACGCACCCCAGGGAGAGACCGGAGGCGTGGGCTTACGCGTCTTGAAGCCGCCCTGCGGCTGATTGCTCAGCACCGCAACGAACTCGGTACGGTAGTTGGTCTCGCGGCTCAGCGGCTCGTCCGAGACGATGATCGAGGACCGCGGCAGCGCCGTCGGCGCGATGCGATCGAGCACGTCCTTCGGGATGGTGACCCGGTCGAGCGCGTTCTTGGCCTCGTCCCCGTGGTCGATCGTGGTCGCGCTCCAGCGAAGGCCCGCGTCGCCCGGCGCCATCGCCGTGAACACATGCGTGCCGATGGGTCTTTCAGGATCGCGGATGGTGACCGGAACCTCGATGGTCGCATCGAAGACCTCGCCGCCGTCCGGCCACGGCTTTTGCGTGTTTCGCCGCACGTAGAGCTTCTGTGTCGCGCGGCTGATGTAGATCGAGACCGGAACGATCGCGAGCTTGGCTTCGTCCGCTGCCTTCGCCGTCTCCGTCTTCCGGACTACGGCCGCCTTGGCGGCATCCGCTGCTTTGGCCGCGGCATCGATCTTCGGCGTGGCTTCAGCTTTGATCGTTTCGAGCTTGGCAGCAGCCTCGGTGGCCTTGGCAGCGGCCTTGAGCCGCCGTTCCTCGGCCTTGGCCACGTTCGACTGTGCGGAGGCGACTGCCTTTTCGGCGGCAGCGAGATCGGCGTCGGCAGAGGATTTCTGCCGTTCCGCTTTGGCGGCATCGGCCGGCTTGGCTGCGACCTCGACCTTCGCGTCCGTATCCGCCTTGCCAATGTCGAGTTTCGCACCCGCATCTGCGGCCTTGGCAGCGGCCTTGAGGCTTTGTTCCTGCGCCTTGGCCTCGCCCGACCTGGCCTTGTCGAGCGCTTTTTCGGCGGCAGCGAGGTCGGCGTCGGCGGAGGATTTCTGCCGTTCTGCCTTGCGCAGCGCTGCTTTGGCGGAATCCGCCTCGCGCGCCGCCGTCTTGGCGAGCTTCTTCGTCTCGTCGATCGCTTTGGCGGCATCGGCTGCGTCGCGCGCCAGCGTCTCGGCACGCGCCGGAGCGGCAGCGACGGCGTCCGCGTTCGGCACCAGCAGCGCCGCGTGAGAAAACTCGACGGGCGTTGCGTCGTCCGGCGAAATGATCACCCGCATGCCGATGCGCGTCGTGTCGAACACCTTATCCGCAAAGCCGTACGGCATGCGCACGCAGCCGTGCGAGGCGGCATACCCAGGCAACGGGCCGCCATGCAGCGCGATGCCGTTCCAGGTGATGCGCTGCATATGCGGCATGTGGGCGTCGTCATAGAGATTGGAGCGGTGGTCCACGTTCTTCTGGAGAATGGCAAACACGCCGGCTGGCGTTTCGCGTCCCTTGGTGCCAGTCGACACGGGCGCTCTTACGATCCAGCCATCGGCGTCATAGAAGGTGACCTGCTGGGACTTGATCGACACGATCGCCATGATCGGCTCGCCGGCATCGCGCGCCGCCGTCGCCTCTGCGGAGGAACCCCGCTCTCTCGCCCAGACGTCGGCGGGCAGCGCCGTAAGCGCGGCAGCGGCCGCAATCGTCACGATGGCGGGTAGGCCTAGACGCCGAACTGTTGATTTTTTCATCGAAATAGATCTGCCATGCTAGTGCGACGCCCCCCGCGTTGATGCCAGTCCGTGCACGCCTCGATCAAGTGTCAAATCGCGCTTCCTGGAGTGGCAGACCAGAGTGGGCTTCCAGCGTGCTCTTCGGGACACTTAATTCTTGCCGAGGCCCAGACCCCGCTGCAATTGGGAGCGGGCGCCGAGGACTGGGCCGCGGAGGCGCCCGCTACGGCCGCCACTTCAGGAAGTTGGCGATCAGTTTTAGGCCGAGGGTCTGGCCCTTTTCGGGGTGGAACTGTGTCCCCGCCATGATGTCCTTGGCGAGACTCGCCCGGGACATCATTTCCTTCGGGCGCAGACGACGCGGTTCTCCCCTACCTCGTTTGTATGCCAACGCGACTCCTCAAATGCACGGGAGCGTTTCAGCAGTGCAGCAACTTGGCGGTCTTGCCCCAGCCCGAATTCGAGGGCGAGCCATCCGCCGCTTTTGAGATAGCGGGCGCCCTCGTTGATCAAGCGCGTATGCAGCGTGACTCCATAAGGGCCACCATCGAAAGCTTCCCGCGGCTCCTTATTGAGCAGATGCGAACGGTCCCCGCTCACTAGGCGTGATGTCGAAATGTAGGGTGGATTGGAGACGACGAGATGCACCGTGCCTTCAAGTCCGGCGAGCGGCTGGAATAGATCCCCCTGCATCACCGCGATGCGCTCCTCAAACCCCAGCTGGGACACGTTGTGACGCGTCGTCCGGACGGCGTCGCCTGTGAGGTCGCAGGCGATCACGCGCGCATCCGCAGAATGTGTAGCGAGGGCCAACGCCAAGTTGCCTGAGCCGCAGCACATATCGACACAAACTGGAGCAACCTTGAACTCATCGAGCAGATCTCGGGCCATGCGCGCGAGAAGCTCGGTCTCTTTTCGTGGGTGGAGAACGGCACCTCGGATCTCAAGCTCGATGCCCAGAAACCGTACTGCAAACTTTGGGTTTGAGCTTCGGCTCTCAAGTGGACGCAAATGCATATACGGTCTTCCCTCACCAAGGAGGCAAAGACACGTTTGTCCCGCCGCCGGCTATCGTGTCTAAGATTGGAACAGTCGCCGTCTGCGCCCTCGCGTCCCCAAGTCCTTAACGATCGGGTAGGCTCTGTAGCGGACCTCGACTTGCATCCCTCGCACGTCTCACCGAGCAGCAATCGTGCCACAAGCTCCAAAATCGGCAGCATGCAGCAGACGACAGGCATTTGGTCCGGCAAGCCCCGGACCGATTGACAACGACTTCGCTTCGCATCGCGTCATGGCCCATCGGCGAAGCCATCTAGACCGCGGTCGGCCAGAACCTCGCCAGCGCCTCCGCGCCGAGATACATCCCGAGGCCGAAGACTGAGTGCGACACGGCGCTCTTGATGCGGGTGATCGCGACCGGCGAGGTGAAGGTGTGCCACCTGCCTCAAGGGCGCCAGTTGAGGAAGTTGGCGATCAGCTTGAGGCCGAGGGTCTGGCTTTTCTCGGGGTGGAACTGCGTGCCCGCCATGTTGTCCTTGGCGATGAACGCCGTGACCGGACCGCCGTAGTCGGTCTCGGCGACGACGTTGGCGTGGTCTTCAGGCACGAAATGGAACGAGTGCACGAAGTAGGCGTGCAGGCCGTCGGGACCGGTGGGGATGTCCTGCAGCAACGCGTGCGGGGTGTCGACCTTGAGCGTGTTCCAGCCCATGTGCGGGATCTTGAGGCTCGGATCGTTCGGCGCGATGGCGCGTACTTCGCCGGCGATCCAGTCGAGCCCGTCGGTCGTCGCGAACTCGAGCCCGCGGCTGGCCATGAGCTGCATGCCGACGCAGATGCCGAGGAACGGCCGGCCCCTGCGGCGAACGCTGTCTTCCAGCACGTCGCGCATGCCGGGCACCGCTTCGAGGCCGCGCTTGCAGTCGGCGAAGGCGCCGACGCCGGGCAGCACGATGTGGTCGGCGGCGGCGACGATGTCCGGGTCGGCGGTCAGCGTGATCTGCGCGTTGGCCTCGCTTTCGCGGGCGGCGCGCTCGAACGCCTTGGCGGCCGAGTGCAGGTTGCCGGAGCCGTAGTTGATGATGACGACGCGCTGCATTACGGCGCGGCCCTGGCCAACATGCTGCGGCCGCGGGCAAGTGCGTCCCTCGCCTGCGCCAGCGCCGCTTGCGGCCATGTCGCGCGCGCGCTCGGCGCGTCGGCAGTAACGACCGCTTGGGGGATTTCGGTGTGCGTCGGCAGCCAGGCTTCGAGGAAGCGGCGCTCGGCGTCCTCGGCGTTGCGGCCGGAGACAGTGCCGACCAACCTCCAGCCACGCCGCTCGAGCGAGGCGCTGTAGAGCGCGCCGGCCTCGAAGCCGAAGACGATCTGGATGATCAGCAGCAGCGCGTTGCTGACGTTGGTGGCGCCGGCGCTCGTCAGCAGCCACACGAGCAGACCCGTGGTGCCGGCGTAGATGGCGAACTCCAGCCACATGCGCTTCCACAGCAGCCACAGCGGCGGCACCAGCGCCGCCAGCCAGGCGTAGCCGTCCTTGACGAAGACGAGCTGCTCGGCGCTTTGCAGGCGGTTGGCCGATACGTTCGGCGGTTCATGCACGTTGAAGATGACCAATGCCGGGCCTCGTACGGGAAGAAAACTCGATCAGCCGGCTAGTGTCCCGATTCCGAAGCTCGCCGAAGTTTGCCGCTGGGCTCGGTAGCGAGCTTCGGAATCAAAGGGACACTAGAAAACATAGACTTGCTAGTGTGATTCAGATCGAGATATTCGCTCGATGCCTCGCCGCCGATGTTGGCGAATATCTCGATCATCACACTAGCGTGCCCTTTGGTCGACGGCACGCGGCCGGCCTGGCGCGCATCCGCCTCGGTCGCGGCCCGCAGGGCGCGCGCAAGGCCCTTATAGCAAGTCTCGGCGATGTGGTGGTTGTTCTCGCCGTAGAGGTTTTCCACGTGCAGGGTGATGCCGGCGTTCTGCGCGAACGCCTGGAACCACTCGCGGAACAGCTCGGTGTCCATCTCGCCCAGCTTGGGCTTCGAGAACTCGACCTTCCAGATGAGATACGGCCGGCCGGACACGTCGACGCAGACGCGCGTCAGCGTCTCGTCCATCGGCAGGTGGACGTCGGCGTAGCGGGTGATGCCCTTCTTGTCGCCGAGCGCCTTGGCCACCGCCTGGCCCAGCACGATGCCGGTATCCTCGGCCGTGTGGTGGAAGTCGATGTGCAGGTCGCCCTTGGCCTTCAAGGTGATGTCGATCATTGAATGGCGGGCAAGCTGCTCCAACATGTGATCGAGGAAGCCGATCCCGGTCGCGATGTCGAACGCGCCGGAGCCGTCGAGATCGACTGTCGCCGTGATCTCGGTCTCCTTGGTCTTGCGGGAAATCGTCGCCTGCCGCTTCAATTGAGCCCTCTTAGGCTACCTTGCCTCACGTGGACCGAGCGTTTATCAGCTTGAGCCCTGCCGTTCCAGAGCCGCACCCCTGCGGCTCGCGGGCTCTTAACCCGCAGCCTGGATGCTAATGCAATGCAAACCTCCGGCCCTTACGCGGACGAGCCGCGCTCCTGGCACGCCACGACTATACTGACCATTCGTAAAGATGGTCGTGTGGTCATCGCCGGCGACGGCCAGGTCAGCCTCGGCGCCACCATCATCAAGGCCAACGCCCGCAAGGTGCGCACCCTCGGCAAGGGCGGCGTCATCGGCGGCTTTGCCGGGGCGACGGCCGACGCCTTCACGCTGTTCGAGCGGCTGGAGGCCAAGCTGGAGCAGTACCCCGGGCAGCTCACGCGCGCCTGCGTGGAGCTGGCCAAGGACTGGCGCACCGACCGCTACCTGCGGCGGCTCGAGGCCATGATGCTGGTCGCCGACGCGGAGACGACGCTCGTCCTGACCGGTACCGGCGACGTGCTGGAGCCGGAGCGGCACGTCATGGGCATCGGCTCGGGCGGCAACTATGCGCTGTCGGCCGCCCGCGCACTGCTCGACCAGCCGCTCGACGCGGAGGCGATCGCGCGCAAGGCCATGGCCATCGCCGCCGAGATCTGCGTCTACACCAACGACAACCTCGTTATCGAAAGCCTGCCGTCCAGCCGTTGAGGCGGCGCGCCGGTCCACTGCAGTAAAGGCATCCTCTAGCCGATGACCCACTTCTCTCCCCGCGAGATCGTTTCCGAGCTCGACCGCTACATCGTCGGCCAGGGCGACGCCAAGCGCGCCGTCGCCATCGCCCTGCGCAATCGCTGGCGGCGGCAGCAGCTGCAGGGCGAGCTCAAGGAGGAGGTGCAGCCGAAGAACATCCTGATGATCGGGCCGACCGGCGTCGGCAAGACGGAAATCTCGCGCCGCCTCGCCAAGCTGGCCGGCGCGCCGTTCATCAAGGTCGAGGCGACGAAGTTCACCGAGGTCGGTTACGTCGGCCGCGACGTCGACAGCATTATCCGCGATCTCGTCGAGGTGGCGTTGGGACTGGTGAAGGACGTAAAGCGCAAGGACGTGCGTGCGCGGGCGGAAAAGAACGCCGAGGAGCGCGTGCTCGATGCCCTGGTCGGGCCCGGGTCATCGCCGGCGACGCGAGAATCGTTCCGCAAGAAGCTGCGCACCGGCGAGTTGAACGACAAGGAGATCGAGATCCAGGTCGCCGACACGCCCGGCGCTGGACTGCCCATGTTCGACATCCCCGGGCAACCGGGCGCCTCCATCGGCGCCATCAATATCGGCGACATGCTGGGCAAGGCGTTCGGCGGGCGCACCAAGCCGCGCCGCGTCACCGTGCAGGACAGCTACGACGTGCTGATCGCCGAGGAGAGCGACAAGCTGATCGAGGGCGACGCCATCGTCGGCGAGGCGATCAGCGCGGTGGAGAACAACGGCATCGTGTTCCTCGACGAGATCGACAAGATCTGCTCGCGCTCCGACGCCGGGCGCATCGGCGGCGACGTTTCGCGCGAGGGCGTGCAGCGCGACCTGCTGCCGCTCATCGAAGGCACGACCGTGTCGACCAAGCACGGGCCGGTGAAGACCGACCACGTGCTGTTCATCGCCTCGGGCGCGTTCCACGTGGCCAAGCCCTCCGACCTGTTGCCGGAGCTGCAGGGGCGGTTGCCGATCCGCGTCGAACTGAAGGCGCTGTCGCGCGAGGATCTGCGGCGCATCCTCACCGAGCCGGAGGCGAGCCTCATCAAGCAGTACGTGGCGCTGATGGCGACGGAGGGGCTGACACTGACCTTCACCGACGATTCCATCGATGCGCTGGCCGACGCGGCGGTGCAGGTGAACTCGACGGTGGAGAACATCGGCGCCCGGCGGCTGCAGACGGTGATGGAGCGCGTGCTCGACGACATCTCGTTCGACGCTTCCGACCGCGGCGGGCAGGCGGTGACCATCGACGCCGCCTACGTCAACGACCGCATCGGCGACCTCGCCAAGAACACCGACCTCTCCAAGTTCATCCTCTGAGCTGGTGCCACCAAGATGTCATCCCGGGGCTTGTCCCCGGGATCCATCCATCCGCGCGCTCCGAACCAGACGCATGCTGGATCCCGGCAACAAGTGCCGGGATGACAAAGGTGGGTCCCTAAGCCCCGCGACCGGTCATGGCGTGCTTGCAGCACGCGGGCGTAGTTGCCGATGGCGAGCTTTTGGATGCTCGCGGCCGGAAAGCCGGCCTTCTGCCAGTAGCGCACCACCTTCTGCAGATCGGCATAGCTGGCGATCGCCGGACGCGAGATGGCGTTCATGTCGGTGCCGAAGGCGGCGTGATCGTCGCCCAGCCATTCGCCCAGCTCCCACAGGCGCTGCGCGTAGGCTTCCGGCGTCGCCCCGACGTCCGAACGCATCGGCCACAGGCCGACGACGCCACCCTTGTCGGCGATGAGCTTGGCCGTGTCGAACGAGAGCTGCCGCGCCTGCCACACCGGCATCTTCCAGTTGGGCGTGCGCGTGCGCGTCACGGAGGAGTGCGACCAGATCACCGGCTGCGTTCGCACGTCGAGCGCCTGGCGCACCGCCTTGTCGGTGCAGTGCGCAAGGTCGACGAGGATGCCGAGACGATTGCATTCTGCGATCGACCTGCAGGCCGAGCTCGGTGAGCCCCTCGTGCTGCGGCGCCTCGGTCTGGAAGTCGCCCAGCGGGTTGTCGATGTAGTGGACCAGCTGCACGCTGCGCACGCCCAGCTCGTACGCGTGCTCCAGCGCCGTGACGTCGTCCTCGACGATCGTCGCGCCTTCCATCGTCAGCACGACGTGTGGCTCGCCGGCGAGCGCGTTGTCGACGTCGTCCGGGGTCAGCACGAGTTTTAGGTTCTGCGCGCGAGGTGCTCCTTGATGCGGGCGACGTCGATCGTCGAACCACGCCCCGGCTCGCCCCTCTTCGGCGAGCCCTTCTGCTTGATGCCCTTGCCGGTGATGCGCAGCCACGGCACGTCGCCGACCAGCGACCAGGCGACCAGCGTGGCGTTGCCGGCCGCCATCGTCGGACCGAGCGGGCTTTTCTCCGGCGAGGCACCCATTCCGAAGAAGAAGAGATGCGAATGCATGTCGCCGATGTAGACGCCGCTCGCTCTCGGCCCCTCGGCGCGCAGGGGCGAAGCGAGCGCGCAGGAGGTGGCCAGCGCCCCCTGCACGAATTGCCGGCGATCGATTTTCATTGCTTCGTCGCTTGGCCGCCTACTCGATGAAGATCGTCGCCACGTAGTCCATGGTGCGGTTGTTGTTGTCGGGCGGCAGCAGCGTGTTGATGAGGAAGGACGTCGGCGAATAGTTCTCGGCGATGCCGGCCCAGTTGAAGCCGGTGCCGATGAGGCGCGCCCGCCAGTTCTGCCACATGCGGCCGGTCATGCCGACGTAGTAGCCCTTCAGCTTGGCGAACTGCGGCTGCATCTCCTCGGCGACCTTGCGATGGCCGACCGACATCTTGGAAAGGCCGGCCGGATTCTCGACGAAGATGCTGTCGATCAGCGGTTTGCGCACGTCATCGGGCAGTTCCATCGGGTCGATGACGAGCAGCGGGCCGTCGGCGAGGCCGGAGTAGGAGTTGCGCCCGTGCGTCGGCAGGACGTTGCCCGTCGCATTCATCGGCTCCATCGGCTCCTTCACGCACGAGGGCACGCGGCTGCCCTTGAACGCTTCTGCGTCCTTCGCCGGATCGCAGTTGCGCAGCGACAGAAGCGACCACACGAATTCCGAGCAGTACATGTCGAGCGGCTTGCCGGAGGAATTGCCCTGGCCGAGCGCGATCTGGCCGAACGTCTTCACGAAGTCGAGCGGGCGCCTCGGCTGGTACTTCGGCTTGTTGTAGTCCTGGTTGAAGCTGATCTGGCTCGGATAGACCTTGCCGGCGCTGGCGTTGAGCTTCGTCGCCCAGGCGAGCAGGTTGGCTTTCTGCGCGGCGGTCAGATTGCGCGGGCGAATGATGTGCAGGAAGTTCAGCGTGCGGTAGTGCTCGCTCGTCAGGTTGCCCGGCCCGACATATTCGCCGTCCATCGGGTTGTCGAGATTGCGCAGGTTGCCCTTAGCGTCGACGTAGGCAAAGCCCGTGTGCGAGATGCCCATCTGGATGTTCGGATAGGCACCCGCGCCGCCCCACTCGGAGCGAAACGTCAGCATGATGTCGCCGGTCTGCAGCAGCCCGCTCTTGCCCAGGCGCGCGGAAAGGCCGGAGCGCTTGGCGACGACGAGGCGCAGTCCGACATCGCCCTTCGCCTTCATGCCGTCGGGGTGGCGGAACTCGACCAGCTTGTCGGTGGTCTTGATGTCGGGGAGCTTGGCCCAGGTGCTCTTCGGCACGGCGAAATAGACGGGGATCTTCAGCTTCTTGGCGAGGTCCGCGTTCGTCTTCTCGTTGAAGGTGAAGTCGGCGGCGCTGGCGCTTTGCCAACTCAAGGCGACGGCGAAACAGGCGGCAACGGCAACGGCTTTATTTTGCAATGACATCCGGGATTCTCCCCAACGCGGAACCATCGGGTTGCTGGATTAGCACGCCGATAGGCGGCACCCAACCACGTTCGTCCGATTGAGGCACAGACTGCATAAAGACCATCGAGCATGTCGGGCTTAGGGTGGCTCGGCGTCCGAAAATGGGCGGTTGCCGGGTTGAGCCACGAGCGCGATGGCGGATGCGTCATCGCACGTGGGGTGCTTTTTCTGATTGCGTCATTAGAATGGGCGCCTCAACCTTCGAATGAGGTCCCCCGGACGGATGCCGCACGACACCCCGCTCATCGCCACCATCGTCGTGGGGCTCTGCCTCGCCTTCGTTTTCGGCGCCATTGCACAGCGCCTGCGGGTTTCCCCGCTGGTCGGCTATCTCCTCGCCGGCGTTGCCCTCGGGCCGTACACGCCGGGCTTCGTCGCCGACCAGTCGCTGGCCAGCGAACTCGCCGAAATCGGCGTCATCCTGCTGATGTTCGGCGTCGGCCTGCACTTCTCGTTGAAAGACCTGTGGTCGGTGCGCCTCATCGCCGTGCCGGGCGCCATCGTGCAGATCGCCGTGGCCACGGCCTTCGGCGTCGGGCTGGGCAGTCTGCTTGGCTGGCCGATCGGCGCCGGGATCACCTTCGGCCTGGCGCTGTCGGTGGCCAGTACCGTGGTGCTGCTACGCGCCCTGCAGGAGCGCCGCATCATCAATACCGAGCGCGGACGCATCGCCGTCGGCTGGCTGATCGTCGAAGACCTCGTCATGGTGCTGACGCTGGTCATGCTGCCGGCCCTCGTGCCCATCCTCAACGGCAGCTTGCAGGATGCAACCAGCTCGAGCTCCAGCATCGAATTATCGGAGATCGCCACCACGCTCGGTGTGACCATCGCCAAAGTCGCCGCCTTCGTCGTCGTCATGCTCGTCGTCGGGCGGCGTGTAATCCCCTGGATCCTGCACTACGTTGCGCACAGTGGCTCGCGCGAGCTGTTCCGTCTCGCCGTGCTGAGCATCGCCCTCGGCGCCGCCTATGGCGCAGCGCAACTTTTCGACGTGTCGTTCGCACTCGGCGCCTTCTTCGCCGGCATGATCTTGAGTGAATCCGCGCTCAGCCAGCAAGCTGCGTCGGAGACGCTGCCCCTGCGTGACGCCTTCGCAGTGCTGTTCTTCATCTCGGTCGGCATGCTGTTCGACCCGATGATTCTCGTCCGCGATCCGCTTCTGGT
Source organism: uncultured Alphaproteobacteria bacterium (assembly GCA_963795225.1). Classification (GTDB taxonomy): domain Bacteria; phylum Pseudomonadota; class Alphaproteobacteria; order Rhizobiales; family Hyphomicrobiaceae; genus Hyphomicrobium_A. Next base: position 31,816 of record CAWCHB010000011.1, read on the forward strand.
GCTGGCGACGGTGGCCATCATCGTCATCGCCAAGTCGGTCGCCGCGCTCGCCATCGTGCAGTTGTTCGGCCGCCCCCTGGGTACCGCCGCCACCATCGCCGTCAGCTTGGCGCAGATCGGCGAGTTCTCGTTCATCCTGGCCGGCCTCGGCGTGTCGCTCGGGCTCATGCCGCAGCTCGGCCGCGAGCTGGTGCTCGCCGGCGCCATCATCTCTATCGTGCTCAACCCGCTGCTGTTCATGGCGCTCGACAGGCTGCGCCCGTGGCTCGATCAGCGTGACGGTGCCAAGGCGGTGGCCGACGCCGTGGCGGCCGACAAGGCGATGGACGCCAGCGCCAAAGAAGCCGCCACCGCCGAAATCGAGGTGACGAGCCAGCAAGGGCATACCGTCCTGGTCGGCTACGGCAGCATCGGCCACTGGATCGGCGAGGCGCTGTCGAACGCCGGCGTGCCGCTGTTCGTCATCGAGGAGAAGGACGAGATCGTCGCCCGTTTGAAGGCGCGCGGCGTCGAGGCGGTGGCCGCCAGTGCGCCGTCGGCGCTCGTCGCCGCCAACCTGCTGCACGCGCGCGCGTTGCTGGTGGCGGTGCGGGAAGCGTTCGAGGCGGGGCAGATCGTGGCGCAGGCGCGTGCCGCCAATAGCGGTCTCTTCATCGTCGCGCACGCGCACTCCGACACCGAGGCAGCGTACTTGTCGAACTATGGCGCCAGCGTCGTCGTACAGGGTGCGCGCGAGATCGCCGCCACCATGGTGGCGCAACTGCCGCCGCTGGCCATGCAGGAGCCGCAGACCAGCTAACCAATTGGCCGGTGTTCATACTTCCGTCGATTTTGCTCTGCAGCAACGGACGCGAATTGCGAGCTGCGTGGTGGGGCGATCGACATGAAAAATGCAAATGCATGGCCGGTGCAGGGCGCGATGTTCATCGCAGTCGGATTTGCCGCGCCGATTTGGAACGCTGCGCCCGCGATGGCGACGCCCGGCAGCGGCTGCGCCGCCGTCAATCGCGGCGTGCTGAGTGCGGATGTCGCCGCGGGCGCACCCGTGTCGCGGCAGATCGTGCTTGAGACAGGCGACCTACTCAGTTTCGCTTCCAGCGGCGCATCGGTCTCGCTCGTCGGTGGCGCTGGGGCTCCGGCGACGCTGATCGGCGGCACGTCGGCATCGGCGGCGACGTTCAAGGCGGCGACAAGCTCATCCTACGTATTCCAGTTCGCCGCCGCCGGCGGAGGCGCCGCGCACGTCAGCGTCTCGTGCACGTCGACATTGACGGAGGCCGCCAACGCCGCGTTCCTCGACCGCCGCAGGGCGCTGCTCAATCAGCGCGATCCCGATCGCCTGCGCATCGATCGCGCGTCAACGCCGATCGCCAACGCCGAAAAGCCGCTATCGAGCACGGTCGCCGTGGACGATGAGGGCCGGCCGAAGGACGTCGAGTTCTCGGTGAGCGTCTCGGAAATCACCGCAGCGAGCAACGGCGGCAAGGCCGTCGAGCCGGGTCTCGTCGATTTCTGGCTCGAGGGCCGGATGCAGAACTATGAATCGACAGCGCTCGACACGGGCACGCGCGACGGCAATCTCGGCGTCGTCTATCTCGGGACGCGCTCGATGGTCGGTCCCGACATCATGGTCGGCGCGCTGGCCCAGTTCGACCGCGGCGTCGAGATCGCCAAGTACGATGCACCGGAGGTTGCGGCGAAGGGATGGATGGCGGGCCCCTACGTCAGCATGAAGCTCGGATCCGGCGTCGTATTCGACGGCCGCGCCGCCTGGGGCGAAACGGAGAATGCCGTCGACAGTCCCGACATCGACAACAGCCTGACGGCACGCCGCATCGTGCGCGGCAAGCTGACCGGCACGCGCGAAGTGCAAGGCTGGAGCGTGGCGCCGAGCGTCGGGCTGGTCTACGTCGAGGACGCGGTGCGCGATGCTGCTTCCGGCGAGGCGCGCGCCGCAGGCACCGGCAAGGTGGAGGTGCTGCCAGAAGTTTCGAAGCGCATTGCCGTCGACGACGTGACCTTCATCGAGCCGCGCGCGGCGGTCGGCGCCTTCGTCGGCTTCGATGATCTGCAGGCGCTCAATCCGGCGGTGCCGTCGGTGGGTCCGACGGATGTGCAGTTGAAAGCCGAGGCCGGCGTCGCCTACGGCGTCAAGGACGGCTCGAGCCTGTCGGCGACCGGTGGCGTCGAGAGCGGCACGGCAAACGCGACGCCGCAGAATTGGACGGGCCGCCTGCAGCTCAATGTGCCGCTAGGCAAATGATGCGTTTCGCAGCGCAACAAACAATTTTGTCAACATCCGTCTTACCTCAATGCAATGGAAAGTTATTTCGCGTGTCACAAACGTCACGTATAGTCCTTGTTGTAGGTGATCAGTATTGGCTGCGGGTCGCTGCCACAATGGCAGGCAAATGCTCCCCCGAACCGCCTTTCCGTGGCGCTGATCTCCTGCATAGGAGGTGACGCATGGCATGTCCGAAGATCGAGGTCCGCGGAAAAAGAGTAATCTTGCTCAGCGGATATCACGACACGGTCAAAGCAGCCCGCCCCCAGGTTGTCATCGGGGATTCGGATGTAGAAGAAGCCGACCAACTGCGGCAGTCCGCACGGCTGCACCCCGACGCGGTGGCATTCGGCTACATTGCCGGCCGGTGGGTGCCGGCCGCCTGATCCGATCCTGAGGGACGCTCGTCCCGCTTCGAACCTGGAAGTCCTCAATCGAATCCCCAGTCCCGCCCCCCGGGTCTGGGGATTTTGCCGTCTTTCAGGGGGGCGGCAGAGCAGCTAGATAAGGGCTAGCCACAATCGCGGATGCCAATGGTTCTCACGCTCGATCAGCCTTCTGCGGCGCCAGAAGCCGCCCCGCCCGCCGAAAAGCCGTCCATCGCCGGCCTCGGCCGCGATGGCTTGCGCGCGGCGCTGGCGGAAGCCGGGGTGCCGGAGAAGCAACTGCGCATGCGCGTCAACCAGCTCTATAGCTGGCTCTACGTGCGCGGCGTTGCTGATTTCGAGGCCATGACCGACGTCGCCAAGGAGTTGCGTGCCGAGCTGAGCCGGCGCTACACGCTGGCGCGGCCGCAGATCGTCACCGAGCAGGTGTCGGTCGACGGCACTCGCAAGTGGCTGCTGCGGCTTCCTTCGCTGGGGCGCGGCAAGGCGCCGGAAATCGAGACCGTTTACATTCCTGAAGCCGAGCGCGGCACGCTGTGCATCTCCAGCCAGGTCGGCTGCACGCTCAATTGCACCTTCTGCCATACGGGCACGCAGCGCCTCGTTCGCAATCTCACGGCGCAAGAGATCGTCGGCCAGATCCTCCTGGCGCGTGACCGCATCGGCGACTGGGCCGGGGCAGAGGCCCCGGGCGACGGGCGACTGCTTCCCACGTCCGATCGCAAGATCACCAACATCGTGCTCATGGGCATGGGCGAGCCACTCTACAACTTCGACAACGTCAAGGCGGCGATGGAATTGGCCGCCGACGGCGAGGCCCTGTCGGTGTCGAAGCGGCGCATCACGCTGTCGACGTCGGGCATCGTGCCGGAGATCGCGCGCTGGGGCGCCGAGACCGGCACGTCGCTCGCCATCTCGCTGCATGCGGTCCGCGATGAGCTGCGCGATGAGCTGGTGCCGATCAACCGCAAATACCCGATCGCCGAGCTGCTCGAAGCGTGCCGCAACTATCCGGTGCTGTCGAACGCGCGGCGCATCACCTTCGAATACGTCATGCTGAAGGGCGTCAACGACAGCCTGGCCGAAGCACGCGAGCTGGTGCGCCTGCTGGCCGGCATTCCCGCCAAGATCAATCTCATCCCCTTCAATCCGTGGCCCGGCGCGCCGTACGAGTGCTCCGACTGGGAGCAGATCGAGCGCTTCGCCGAGGTGGTGAACAAGGCGGGATACGCCAGCCCCGTGCGCACGCCCCGCGGTCGCGACATCTACGCCGCTTGCGGGCAGCTTCGCTCCGAAAGCGTCAAGCAGCGGGCGAGCGAGCGGGCGGCGGCGGCCGATGCGGCATCGAGTGGCGGCGGAGCCTGACGCGACGTGGTTGGCCGCATCCTCATCGTCATCCCCTTCGCACTGCTGCTGGCGGCCTGCGCGTCCGCCTTCGTGTTGATCACGCTGGGGCTCGAGCGCGTCACGTCCTTCCTGCACGTCAATCCGATCGGCGACGAGGACGTCGGGACCATCTTCGCCATGATGAACCAGGGGCTGCTGCTGGCGGCCAGCATCACCGTCATTCCGGCATTGCTGATGGTCATCGTCGGCGAGATCGCGCGCATTCGCTCGCTCGCCTACTACGTCGTCGGCGGCGGCTTGGCGCTGGCCGCCATTCCGCTGCTGGCGCGCTACGGCCAGGGCGGCGCCATTGCCTCGCCCGAGGCGCTGGTGTGGCAGGTGTTCGCCACCGCGGGCTTCGCCGGCGGCTTCGTCTACTGGCTCATTGCCGGCCGCAACGCCTGAAGAGGGCGCCACTGTCATCCTCGGCTTAATGCCGAGGATCCAACTCTCCGCTTGCTCCGCCGATCGCGGTGTTGGACCCGGGCAGCCGATGGCCCTTCGTTGGAGCCAGTTGAAACCTGGGTCCTCGGGCCAAGCCCGAGGATGACACCTAAGGAGACCAAAGGCGCCGAGGCCCGTTAGGCAGAAGCGGCGTTTTTCATTGAGGGAGGCAACTCGGGGCCTGTAAGCTTGGCGCGGCATAATCCGAGCGAGTAGGCCTATGATCACGCTGCTGCGCGTCCTTTGCGGCTTCCCGGTTTCGGCTTCATCATCGCCTGCCTCGTCGCCGGCTTGGTCACGGTCGCCTTCGTCGTCACGCCCGCCGACATCGCCAGACCTGCCGGCCGAGGCCCAGCCGGAGCGCCTCGGCAACGCCGGCCTGCTGTCGCTGCTGGCGGCTACCCACTCGGCCATTTTCGCCTTCCCGTTCGCCATCATCGCCATCGGCATCGCCGAAATGTCGGCCATCAGGACGTGGCTCTACTATGCGTTCGTCGGCGTTGCGATCGCCCTCGGCGGCCTCGCTGCCGAGTACGCCAACGAGGTTGGCGGCCAGCCGTCGATCCTCAACGGCTATGCGGTCGCGGCATACGTCACCGTGGGCCTCGCCGGCGGTCTCGCCTACTGGCTGGTGGCCGGACGTCGCGCCGGTGGCAGGCGGGCGGATGGGACGCCGACCGCGGTGCCGCCGCCAGCCGATTCCGAACCGGTCCCACAGCCGAATTGAGCCGCGCCCGGTCTCTCACGCGCAATTGTGTTGTTGCATCGCAGCAATCAGTTTAGCTTTCTGCGCAATGCTTGCGGGGGCAAGGAGATCGCACGCCGCATGCTCGACCGGGACCTCCAGCAACGTTTCGCCAACCGCTGCACCGACGCCGCGCTCGGGTACTCGGCGGCCAGCACGGCTGCCTACGCCGCCTTCGCCGATCAGGTGCTGAACTTCTGGTCGGCCGTATTGCAGCCGCCGGCGTCAAAGCCGCAGCCGACGCTGCCGTTGTGGAATTGGCCGGTGCCCATGGCGCCCGCCGCCCCGCCGCCGCCCTCAACTCAATTCAATCCGTTCAATCCATTCGACTGGATGCTCCCTGCTCCCCCGCCGCCCAAGCCGGCAGCGCCGGCCCTGCCAACCAATCCGTGGGAAGCGATGTCGGCGTTCGCCGAAGCCATGAGCGGAGCGCTGACAGCGATGAGTGCGACGCCGGTTCGCCCGCTCGCGCACGCAAGCCAATCCGATGGCCGCCTGGCTGACGACGTTGCCGTTTGCCTCGGCGCCGGCCTCCTGGCCGATGGCCTTCATGATGATGTCGTCCGGCGTGCCGCATACGGTCGCCTGGCCGACGGCGGAGGCCAACGCCGCCGTGCTCGACGCCGCCGACGCGGCGACGCAGTCGATCAAGAAGGTGTTCGCCAGCTATCACTCCGAAGGCGGGCACGCGTCATCGCACGGCACCTGGCCGCCGACCGAGATGCTGACGCTGATGGCCATGGTGCCGCTGAACGTCGGCACCATGTTCACCGCGCTGCGCGTGTCGTGACACGCGCAGCAGGCAAATCTCGTCCTGGCTAGCGACGGCGGTCAGACCGCCTTCTTGGCCATCTGCTGACGCGGCTTGAGGCGGCAGTGCGCCTTCCGGGTCTTGCCCTGCTTGGTGGTGATCTGCTGCTTCCAAAAGCATTCGGTCTTGGCGCCGCAGGCAGCGGTGTCGAGGCCGACGCACACCGACGGCGGCTTCTTCTCGACCTTCTTCTCGGTCGTCGACTTGTCGTCGGCGGCCATGACCGTGGCGGCAAACGCAATGATTGCGGCGGCGGCAGCGGGGCCGCGCCAGAAATGACGTTGCATGCAGTGAACTCCCAGCCCGTGTACCCCGCCTGCGCTATTTACCATAGGTTGCAGGCGCAAGGAATGGACATCTTGGATGCGCACGGCACCCGAATGGATGCTTGGCCGTGGCAAGCAGTAGCAGGAGCCGATGCGCCAGCCTGGGGTTGTCGTCTACCCGTACGCCAAGACGCGATGCGTCTGACCGCGCATCCGAGCATCCTGAAGCCTATGGCGCAGCTGTGCGGAATTTCGTACAGGCGGTGCGTCCATCGTCGAAATGAGCCCTCATGACCTCCAAGCCCAAGCCGATCAAAAAGGTCGTGCTCGCCTACTCCGGCGGCCTCGATACCTCGATCATTCTCAAGTGGCTGCAGCAGACCTACGGCGCCGAGGTGGTGACCTTCACCGCCGATCTCGGCCAGGGCGGTGAGATCGAACCGGCGCGCGAGAAGGCGCTGATGCTCGGCATCAAGCCGGAGAACGTCTACATCGAGGACCTGCGCGAGGAGTTCGTGCGCGACTACGTGTTCCCGATGTTCCGCGCCAACGCGCTGTACGAGGGCGTCTACCTGCTCGGCACTTCGATCGCGCGGCCACTGATCGCCAAGAAGCAGATCGACATCGCTCGGGCGACGGGCGCCGACGCGGTGTGTCACGGCGCCACCGGCAAGGGCAACGACCAGGTGCGCTTCGAGCTGTCGTATTACGCGCTCGAGCCGGGCATCAAGATCATCGCGCCGTGGCGCGAGTGGGAGTTCAAGAGCCGCGAGGATCTGATCGCCTTTGCCGAGCAGAATCAGATCCCGGTCGCGAAGGACAAGCGCGGCGAGGCGCCGTTCTCGGTCGACGCCAACCTGCTGCACTCGTCCTCGGAGGGCAAAGTGCTGGAGGATCCGGCGGTCGAACCGCCGCCGTACGTCTATCAGCGCACCATCTCGCCGGAGGAGGCGCCCGACAAGGCGACTGTCATCACCGTCGGCTTCAAGAAGGGCGACGCCGTCTCGGTCAACGGCAATCCGCTCAGCCCCGCCAATCTGCTGGCCACGCTCAACGACTACGGCCGCGACAACGGCATCGGCCGGCTCGACCTCGTCGAGAACCGCTTCGTCGGCATGAAGTCGCGCGGCGTCTACGAGACGCCCGGCGGCACCATCCTGCTCGCCGCGCACCGGGGGATCGAATCCATCACCCTCGACCGCGGCGCCATGCACCTCAAGGACGAGCTGATGCCGCGCTATGCGGAGCTCATCTACTACGGGTTCTGGTTCTCGCCCGAGCGCGAGATGCTGCAGGCGCTGATCGACAAGAGCCAGGAGCATGTCGAGGGCGAGGTGCGGCTGAAGCTCTACAAGGGCAACGTCACGGTCATCGGCCGCGAGAGCGACAAGTCGCTCTATTCCTCGACGCTCGTCACCTTCGAGGACGACAAGGGCGCCTACGACCAGAAGGATGCGGCCGGCTTCATCAAGCTCAACGCCCTGCGCCTGCGCACGTTGGCGATGCGCGACCGCAAGAAGTAGGCGCGGTGCGTCGCGCACCGTCGCATTCCTAGAGACTTGCATGGATTGACGCTTACTCACCTCTCCCATGGGGAGAGGTCGGCTGGACGCGCAAAGCGCGACAGCCGGGTGAGGGGATGATCCGCTTCAGGTCTCGTTCTGTCCAGGGCATAACCCCTCACCCGGAAGCTCATTCACATTCGCTTCCGACCTCTCCCCATGGGAGAGGTGAGTTCTTCGAAACTGGTTAGCGCGTAGGACTACTCCGCGGCGGGGGCGAGGGCGGGGCGGGTGCCGTGCGGGCGCTCGACCTGCGGGCGCGCCGAGTTGTCGGGCAAGTCGCACAGACCGCCGCCAACCACCTCCGTCATGGCCGCGAAGGCGGCCATCCACGCAAATCACCATGCGCGCAACGGTGCGCAGTGCTGCGTTTGCCATCGCTATGAGAGATCGTTGAACCTGGCGTGGATGGCCGCCTTCGCGGCCATGACGAAAGCTGCAGACTGTGCGCCAATCTTTAAGGGCCTTTACTCCGCGGCGGGGGCGAGGGCGGGGCGGGTGCCGTGCGGGCGCTCGACCTGCGGGCGCGCCGAGTTGTCGGGCAAGTCGCACAGACCGCCGCCCATGTAGAGGTGGTGCCAGAGCTGCGTCGACAGCACGCCGGTGAGGCCCATCTTGAGGAACGTATTGACGTCGCCGCCCTGGCCGCTGCCGATGGCGTTGTAGTCCTTGAGCACGGCCTGCGGATCGAAATACCCCGTGCGTGCCAGCGCCTCGGGGCTCATCAACTGGCGCACGTAGTCGGGCGGGTTGATGAAGAAGGATTTCGGCCAGCGGGGCGCGGAACATGCCTTTCTTGCGGAACGCGGCCTCCTTCGGCAACACGCGGGCCGCCGCCTGACGCAGCAGGTACTTGTCGCGCATCAGGCCGCGCAGCTTGAGGCTTGGATGCAGCTTCGAGGCGAAGGCGATGACGTTCTCGTCGAGGAACGGGTAGCGGGTCTCGACGCTATTGGCCATGGCGACACGGTCGCCCTTGTGGTTCAGCAACAGGCCCGGAAGGTGGACTTTGTAGCCGTAGTAGAGGGACTGGTTGAGCGGATCCCAGCGGCGCACGCGCTCGGCATCGATCGGCACGTCCTCGTAGGCGAGGTAGTCGCCGAGACGATCCTTCATCGCGGCGCTGAAGTAGCGATCGCGCGACTGCGAGACGAGGTGATAGAGCAGCGTCTGTGCGTGCGCGCGGCCCATCATGCCGTCGATGCGTTTCAGCTTGGCACGGCTCATGTGCGGCGACATGCGCATGCGGATCAGCCGGTTGACGGCGTCGGAAGCGTGGGTGCCGCCGACGTCCAACAAGTAGCCGAGCCTGCGCAGCTTGAACCAGACGTAGCCGGCGAACGCCTCGTCGGAGCCTTCACCGGTCAGCGCCACCTTGTAGCCCTGGTCGTGCACCTCCTGCGACAGCCGCCACAGCGCCGCGCACGAGGTATCGATCACCGGGCAGTCGGCGGAGGCGATGAGCTGCGGATAGGTATTGGCGATGACGGCGCTGTCGCAGCGCAGAATGGTCGGCCGGCAGCCGAGGGCGCGGGCGGTGAACAGCGCGTCGTCCGTCTCGTCGAGGCCCTTGCCGGGAACCTGGATGGTGAAGCTCGGCACCGGCGAGCCGCGCAGCTTCGAGGCCGTGGCCAGCACATAGGCGGAATCGACGCCGCCCGAGAGATAGCCGACGACCGGCACGTCGGCGCGCAGCCGGATCTCGACGGCGCGCCGGAAGATCGTCTCGAGCTCGTCGACCAAGCCGTTGATGTTTTGCGGGTTTTCCTCGCTGCCGGCGTCCGGGAAATCGAGGTCCCAGTATTGGCGCTCGACGATCTCCGCCGGCTTGCCGTCGCGGCGGAAGGCGATCTTGAGGTAGTGCCCGGGAAGCAGCGCCTCAACGCCTTCGAACATCGTGCGCCGCGTACCCATGGCGAAGAATGTCATCAGCTGATCGAGACCGCGCGGATCGGCCGCCGCCGGGACCGAGCCGGACGCCAGCAGCGCCTTGATCTCGGAGCCGAAGAATAGCCAGTCGCCCTGCCGGCTCCAGTGCAGCGGGCAGATGCCGACGCGATCGCGGGCGAGGAAGATGGTGCGCTTGGTGAAGTCGATCAGCGCGATGGCGAACTGTCCGCGCAGTTGCTCGAAGACGCCTTCGCCGTATTCCTCGTAGAGATGGACGATGATCTCGGTGTCGGTGTGCGTGCGGAAGACGTGACCCTTGGCCTCCAGCTCCGCCTTGCGCTCCGGATAGTCGAACAGCTCGCCGTTGTAGACGACAGCGACGGTCTGGTCCTCGTTGAAGATCGGCTGCTTGCCGTCGCCGAGCCCGACGATCGACAGGCGGCGATTGGCGAAGCCGAAGCCGTCGCGGATGAGATAGCCGTCGTCGTCAGGACCGCGGTGCCAGAGCGCCTGCGCCATGTTCTGCAGAGCCGCCGGGTCCGGCTGACGCTTCCCCGTGAGGTCGATGATTCCAGCGATGCCGCACATGGGTCCTCGTCGATCGAAGCGTCGGAGCGATTCGGCTAAAGGTTGTAGTCCACAATGACTCGGTAAAGAGCCAGTTACACATGGTCGCAAAGGCGCCGGGGCGCGGTGCGTTGTGGCGTCATCCTCGTATACGTCGGGCAGGTTCAGGGGAAGCTGGGCTCAAATGAGGCGCAGCGCCTTGAGGCTCGCATGGCCTTCACGGCCAACGATAATATGGTCGTGAACCGCGACGCCCAAAGGTGCGGCGCTTGCGACGATTTGCTTCGTCATGTCGACGTCGGCACGCGAGGGCGTCGGGTCGCCCGAGGGGTGGTTGTGCACGAGAATGATTGCCGTTGCCGACAACTCCAGCGCGCGCTTCACCACTTCGCGCACGTAGACGGGCGTGTGGTCGACGGTGCCGTGGCCTTGCACCTCGTCGGCGATGAGACGGTTGCGCTTGTCGAGAAAGAGGATGCGGAACTGCTCGCGGTGCTCGTAGCTCTGCGCGGCGCGCAGATAATCGAGCACCTGCTTGCCCGATGACAGCACGGGACGCTGGACAGCCTCGGTGCGAACGAGCCGCAACGCCGCCGCGCGCACGAGCTTCAGCTCGGTGACGACGCTGTCGCCTACCTCCTGGATTTCCTTCAGCCGCGGCTCGGGGGCGTTGACCACCTCGGCGAAGGATCCAAAGCGCGCCAGTAGTCGCTTGGCGATGCCCTTGGTGTCGCGGCGCGGCAGGGCGCGGAACAGCACCAGCTCCAAGAGCTCGTAGTCGGGCAGCGCATCGGCACCGCCCTTGCGAAAGCGATCGCGCAGGCGCTGGCGGTGGCCCGTGTGATCGGGGATCGGCGCTTCGAGAAAAGAGCCCTGCTTGTCTTCCGCCTCGCCGTCGCCGCTCTTATCGCGATCCGGCATGGCGCAGGCCCGTGTTCCTAGCGCGCGTCGAAGCGCGGGTAGTCGAGCCCGGCGGGAGAGTGCGTGAAGACTTCGCACCCCGTTTCGGTGACACCGACGCTGTGCTCGAACTGCGCCGACAGCTCGCGGTCGCGCGTCACTGCCGTCCAGCCGTCCGGGAGCACCTTCACGTGCGGGCGCCCGAGGTTGATCATCGGCTCGATGGTGAACAGCATGCCCGGCTCGAGCACGACGCCTTCGCCGGCTTCGCCGTAGTGCAGGATGTTGGGCCGGTCGTGGAAGACCCGTCCGAGGCCGTGGCCGCAGAAGTCGCGCACGATGGAGCAGCGCTCGGCTTCGGCAAAGGCCTGGATGGCGGCGCCGATGTGCCCGGTGGTGTTGCCCGGCCGCACTTCGGCGACGCCGCGGCGCAGCGCCTCGAAGGTGACGGCGATCAGCCGCTCGGCGCGCCGCGAGATATGCCCGACCGGGTACATGCGGCTCGTGTCGCCGTGCCAGCCGTCGACGATCAGCGTCACGTCGATGTTGACGATGTCGCCGTCGCGCAGCGGTTTCGGCCCGGGGATGCCGTGGCAGACGACGTGGTTGATCGAGGTGCAGATGGCCTTGGGAAAGCCGCGGTAGTTGAGCGGCGCGGGATAGGCGTTGTTGTCGAGGGCGAACGCGAGCACGCGCTCGTCCAGCTCCTCGGTGGTGACGCCGGGCTTCACGTGCTCGGTAAGCATGTCGAGCGCCGCCGCGGCGAGCTGTCCGGCCTTGCGCATGCCGGCAAACGCCTCCGGCCCGTGGCGCCTGACCTTCCCGTCGCGGTCGGGTGCGCGACCGACTTCCACGTTCGACATCATGTTGTTCCTGAACGCCCCATGCGGGCCAGCTTCGGAAATGTAATGCAAATTGCGCCGCGCGCAATAAACGAACGGCGCGCCTTCGATAAGCGCGCCGCAACGTCAATCAATGATGAAGGTCTGGCTTTAGGCCTTGGCCTCTTCCTCGGCCGGCACTTCGGCGGCGGAGGCTTCGGCGATCAGGTTCTGCGCCTGGCCGATCCAGTCGTCCTTCTCGATGCGGCCGCCGAGCTGCAGCACTTCATCGATGTTGGCGATGTCGTCGTCCGACAGGTTGGCGATCTGCTCCAGCTTGACGACGTTGAGCTGGCGCAGGCGGCCGACGAGGTCGGCGTCGATGCCCTTGATCTGCGCGAGATCGTCCGGCTCGCCCTTCTGCTTCTTGAAGCCCTTCCACTGGGCGTTCAGGCGGCGGGCGCGCGCATCCGAGCGCTCGACGATGCGGGCCGACTTGCCGCGGCGACCGCGGAGATAATACAGCTTGGCGCGACGCACTTTGCCGCGACGGATGACTTCGATCTCGGCGATGTAGGGGGAGTAGATCGGGAAGACGCGTTCCACGCCCTCGCCGTAGGAGATCTTGCGGACGGTGAAGTTCTCGTTGATGCCGGCGCCCGAGCGGCCGATGACGACGCCCTCGTAGGCCTGGGTGCGGACGTTATCGCCCTCGATAACCTTCACCATCACCTTGACGGTGTCGCCCGGGCCGAACTCGGGCACGCCGCGCTTCGCCATCACGGCGTTGATCTGCTCGCGCTCGATCTCTTGGATAACGTTCATAGGGCACCTTAAACTGCAATAGACCGGCGAGGCACGGCGACAAGCCGGCACCCCGAAACGGCGAGCCTTGGGGAATTTGCCCGGGTCATAGCGGAAACACGGTGGCTTGTCGATATGGGGCGGGGTGATTTGTCGCCCGCGCCGCTGGTTAAGAGGATCCGCCCCTATGCCGCTCGTTGCCGTCGCCCGGATTTTGGCCGTTGCCTGGGTGCTCCTCAGCGTCGGGGTGTTTTTCCTGATGCTCAACGGCTTCACGCCGCAGCAGGCGCTGATCCTGCTGCTTTGGGTGGCGGCGCCGCTACCCCTCGCCTATTGGATCGGCAGCCGGCTGGCGACAACTTCGCAGGCGTGGGTGGCAATCGTAGTCGGACTTGCCCTCGCTTTCGCATTTGGCGCTTGGCTCTATTGGGATGCGTTCCTGGGTCCCAGCAGCCGCACGGAAAGCCTATCGGGGCTGGTCGTCCTGCATGGCCCCCTCTACCAGGCCGTCATTCTGGCCATCGCGCTGCTGGCGGCATGGATATTGGGCCGCAAGGCTAGCTCCGCGGCTTGAGGGGCCGCAGAAGGTCCGGCCGGCGCTCGGCGGTGATGCGCTCGGCCTCGCCGCGGCGCCATTCGGCGATCTTCTTGTGGTCGCCGGACAGCAGCACCTCGGGGATGGTACGGCCCTCCCACTCGCGCGGCTTGGTATAGTGCGGATATTCCAGCAGGCCGCCCTCGAAGCTCTCCTCGGCAAGCGAGCCTTCGGCACCGATGACCCCGGGCAGCAGCCGCACGCAGGCGTCGATGAGGACCATGGCGGCCACTTCGCCGCCCGACAGGACGTAGTCGCCGATCGACACCTCGCGCATTCGGCGGCCGGTGATCACGCGCTCGTCGACCCCCTCGAAGCGGCCGGCAAGCAGCAACGCGCCCGGGCCGGCCGCTAACTCGGCGGCGAGCGCTTGGGTCAACGGCTCGCCGCGTGGCGACAGGTAGATCAGCGGCGTGTCGGCTTCCTCGGCACGCGCATGGTCGACGGCGGCCGCGAGCACGTCGGCGCGCATCACCATGCCGGCGCCGCCGCCCGTCGGCGTGTCGTCGACAGCGCGGTGGCGGCCGAGCCCGAAGTCGCGGATCTGCACCGTGTGCAACGACCACAGCCCGGCCTGTAGCGCACCGCCCACGAGCGAGATGCCGAGCGGCCCGGGGAACATTTCCGGGAACAGCGTCAGCACCGTTGCCCGCCACGGCGGCCTGCTCATCGCTAGTTGGGATGTGAGGCATGTTTCAGCAATCCTTTTCCCTCCCCCCTTGTGCGCGAGGAGCCAGGGAGGGGGGTGTCCACGAGTTCGTTGGGTGCACCACCCCCACCCCGACCCTCCCCGTCAAGTGGGAGGGAGAAGTTGGACACCGCGGTCGCGCCGCTCGGCCGTCAGATGCCCTCGACGACGACCATGTGCAGCGTGCCGGCGCCTTGGCGTGCCTTCTTGGCTTCGGCGTATTCGGCGGACATTGCGTAGCCCTGGGCCTTCTCGAAGCTGTCGAATTCGATGACGACGTTGCGCGGCAGGCCGTCGCCCTCGACGATCTTCGCCTGACCACCGCCGACGATGCGCCGGCCGCCGAATTTCTCGAGCGCCACCTTCGACTTCGTCACGTACTCGGCCCACTTCTCCGGGTTGGTCACCTCGGCGCGGACGATCACGTATCCCTTCGGCATTGGCTCACACTCCTCCCGTCGTTTCTATCAGCTCGGCTTGCCCGCCGGCGCCTTTGCTTCGCGGATGTGGTTGATGAAGTTTTCAGCGATCATTTTAGGGTCGTCGGCCTGCGTGATCGGGCGGCCGACGACGATGTAGTCGGCGCCCGATGCGATAGCGTGGCCGGGCGTGGTGATGCGCTCCTGGTCGTCGGTGGCGCTGCCGGTGAGGCGAATGCCGGGGGTGACGATGAGGAAGCCCGGTCCAACCTCTTGGCGGATGCGCCCCGCCTCCTGGCCGGAGGCGATGACGCCGTCGAAGCCGGATTCCCGCGCCAGTTTGGCGCGGCGCAGGACGAGCTCGGCAGGGGTGAGGGTCGAACCCTGCTGCTTGAGGTCGTCGGCGGTGAGGTTGGTCAGCACCGTGACGGCGAGCAGCTTCATCTTGCTGCCGCCGCGCCCCGTCACGGCGGCGCGCATGGTTTTCAGGTCGTGGCCGTGGACGGTGAGAAAATCGACGCCGAAGTCGGTGGCATTGGCGACGGCGCGCTCGACCGTGTTGCCGATGTCGAGCAGCTTCATGTCGAGGAAGACGTGCTTGCGTTGCGCTTTCAGCGCGCGCGCCAGCTCCAGGCCGCCGGCGAACAGCAATTCGAGGCCAAGCTTGTAGAAGCTGACGCTATCGCCAAGCTTGGCGACGAGGCGCTGCGCTTCCTCGATCGTCGGCATATCGAGGGCGACGATGAGGCGGTCTTTGGCGGTGATGTGGCTCATGAGCAGATGCTGCCGGCTGGCGTTCTTCAGACTTGGCCGAACCATCCCCTCACCCGGAAGCTCATTTGCGTCCAGGCGAAGCATGGCTCCGCCATGACCGCTTCCGACCTCTCCCCAATGGGAGAGGTGAAGATCTGCGAACCGCTTAACCTCTCCCAGAGGGAGAGGTCGGCTGGACGCGCGCAGCGCGACAGCCGGGTGAGGGGTTTCGACGAAGGTCGGCCTTTGAGCGGCTACCCATGCAGCACATGTGCGGCGCGCGCAAGCTTCTGGATCAGCGACTTGAACGCCTCTTGGCTGTCCTTGTTCTTGAGATGCCCATCCTCGCCGTACGCCTCCTTGGCGCGCGGAACGGCGAACTGATCGGGCAGCACGAGGGCGCCAAGGCCAAGCTCCAGCACCTGGCGCACGGTCGTCAGGCTGCGCAGTCCGCCCATGCCGCCGTTCGAGGAGGAGCCGAGCGCGAAGACGCGCGTCTTGTAGACCTCGAAGCCACTGGGACCGGGCTCGCGCACGTGGCTCACCCAGTCGAGCGTGTTCTTGAGCAGCGGCGTGATGGAGGCGTTGTACTCGGGGCTGGCGATGAAGATGCCGCTGTGCGCAGCCATGAGTTCCTTGAACTTGTGGGCGTTTTCGGGCTGGCCTTCGGCGGCTTCGAGATCAGCGTTATAGATCGGCATCGGGTAATCGCCGAGGTCGGCGAAGGTCGAGGGAATGCCGTTGGCCTCGGCGATCATGCTGCCGAGCCGCGCCAGTTGTTTATTGAACGACCCCGTCCGCGACGAGCCGGCGAAGAAGAGCAGTCGCACCGGTGTCGCCATGGTTTAGCTTCCCTTGCCTTCGAAGAAGTCTTTGACGCGCGCGAAAAAGCCGGCGCTTTCCGGGCTCGTCTCCTTGTGGCTTTCGGTCTCGAATTCCTCGAGAAGCTCGCGCTGGCGTTTGGTCAGGCTCTTCGGCGTCTCCACCTCGACCTGGATATACATGTCGCCGTTCACTTTGGAGCGCAGCACCGGCATGCCCTTGCCCTTGAGGCGGAATTGCTTGCCGCTCTCGGAGCCCTCGGGGATTTTGATGCGCGTCGCGGCGCCTTCGACCGTCGGCACCTCGACGTGGCCGCCGAGCGCCGCCGTGGTCATCGCGATAGGCACCTTGCAGAAGATGTCGGCGCCGTCGCGCTGGAAAAATTCGTGCGGCTTGATCGATAGGAAAATGTAGAGGTCGCCGGCCGGGCCGCCGCGCAGGCCGGCTTCGCCTTCACCCGCAAGGCGGATGCGCGTGCCGTCCTCGACGCCGGGCGGGATGTTGACGGAGAGCGTGCGCTCCTTGGTGACGCGACCCGAGCCGTGGCAGTTGCCGCACGGATCCTCGATGGTCTCGCCCCGCCCCTGGCAGTTGGGGCAGGTGCGCTCAATGGTGAAGAAGCCTTGGCTGGCGCGTACCTTGCCGTGACCGGCGCAGGTGGGGCAGGTGGTCGGCTTGGTGCCGGCGCGCGCGCCCGAGCCCGAGCATGTTTCACAGGAAACGGAGGTCGGCACGCGGATCTGCGCGGTCTTGCCGACGTAGGCTTCCGACAGGCTGATCTCGAGATTGTAGCGCAGGTCGGCGCCACGCTCGCGGGACGTGCGCGAACGTGCGCCGCCGCCGCGACGACCGCCCATGAACTCGCCGAACAGATCATCGAAGATGTCCGACATCGAAGAGGCGAAGTCGGGGCCGAAGCCGCGGCCGCCGCCGCCGCCGTGCTCGAAGGCGGCATGGCCGAAGTGATCGTAAGCGGCGCGCTTTTGCGGATCCTTCAGGACCTCGTAGGCTTCGTTCAGCTCCTTGAAGCGCACCTCGGCGTGCGTGTCGCCGGGATTGCGGTCGGGGTGGAGCTCCTTGGCGAGCCGCCGGTAGGCGGACTTGAGCTCCTGCTCGCCGGCGCCTCGGGAAAGCCCCAACGTTTCATAGTAGTCGCGCTTGGCCATGTTCAGCGCGGGTCCTTCGGTCTCGTCCACGATGCAATTGCCCTATTGGGAGATAGCGATGTTTTCAACGCTGGGGAAGGGTGAGGTCGGCTTGAGGGTATGTGGAGGGCCGGCACTGTTGCCGCAACCGGGGAAGGCGGTCCGCCGCGTTTAAACAACGAACCCGGCCTTTCGGCCGGGCTCGTCTATTCGTGCCTAGCTTGGCAGCGCGGGGCGTCAGGCCGACTTCTTCTTGTCGTCCTTCACTTCCTCGAAGTCGGCATCGACGACATTTTCGTCGCCCGAGGTCGAGGCGCCGTCGCCGGAGCCCGGTTCGCCGTCCGCGCCCGCCGCACCCTGCTGGGCGGCGTAGATCGCTTCACCGATCTTCATGGCGGCCTGGGCGAGGTTGGTGGTCGCCGTCTTGATGCGCTCGGCGTCCTCGGAAGCGAGAGTCTCCTTGAGGTCGGCGATGGCCTTTTCGACGTCGGGCTTGGCAGCAGCGACAGCGGCGTTGCTCTCGTTCTCCTTGAGCTGCTTTTCGGTGGAGTGAACCAGCGCCTCGCCGTGGTTCCTCGCCTCGATCAGCTCGCGCTTCTGCTTGTCCTCGGCCGCGTGCGATTCCGCGTCCTTGACCATTCTCTCGACCTCGGCGTCCGACAGGCCGCCGGAAGCCTGGATGCGGACCGACTGCTCCTTGGCGGTCGCCTTGTCCTTGGCGGAGACATGCACGATGCCGTTGGCGTCGATGTCGAAGGTGACCTCGATCTGCGGCACGCCGCGCGGCGCCGGCGGAATGCCGACGAGGTCGAACTGGCCGAGCAGCTTGTTGTCGGCCGCCATCTCGCGCTCGCCCTGGCTGACGCGAATGGTGACGGCGTTCTGGCTGTCCTCGGCGGTCGAGAACGTCTGGCTCTTCTTGGTCGGGATCGTCGTGTTGCGCTCGATGAGGCGCGTGAACACGCCGCCCAGCGTCTCGATGCCCAGCGACAGCGGGGTCACGTCGAGCAGCAGGACGTCCTTGACCTCGCCCTGCAGCACGCCGGCCTGAATGGCGGCGCCGACGGCGACCACCTCATCCGGGTTGACGCCCTTGTGCGGCTCTTTGCCGAACAGTTGCTTGACGACTTCCTGCACCTTCGGCATGCGCGTCATGCCGCCGACGAGCACCACCTCGTCGATGTCCGCCGCCTTGAGGCCGGCATCCTTGATGGCCTTCTCGCACGGGCCTTTGGTGCGCGCGATGAGGTCGTCGACGAGGCTCTCCAGCTTGGCGCGGGTGAGCTTCATGGTCAGATGCTTCGGGCCCGAGGCATCGGCGGTGATGAACGGCAGGTTGACCTCGGTCTGCGTGGCGCTCGACAGCTCGATCTTCGCCTTCTCGGCGGCCTCCTTCAGCCGCTGCAGGGCGAGCTTGTCGTTGCGCAGGTCGATGCCCTGCTCCTTCTTGAACTCCTCGGCGAGGTAGCCGACGAGCTTCATGTCGAAGTCTTCGCCACCGAGGAAGGTGTCGCCGTTGGTCGACTTCACCTCGAAGACGCCGTCGCCGATCTCCAACACCGAGATATCGAAGGTGCCGCCGCCGAGGTCGTACACGGCGATGGTCTTCGATTCTTTCTTCTTATCGAGGCCGTAGGCGAGCGCGGCTGCCGTCGGCTCGTTGATGATGCGCAGCACCTCGAGGCCGGCGATGCGGCCGGCGTCCTTGGTCGCCTGACGCTGGGCGTCGTTGAAGTAGGCGGGGACGGTGATGACGGCCTGCGTGACCTTCTCGCCGAGCTTGGCTTCGGCGGTTTCCTTCATCTTCTGCAGGATGAAGGCCGAGATCTGCTGCGGGGAATACTGCTTGCCGTGGGCTTCGACCCAGGCGTCGCCGTTGGGGCCTTTGACGATCTTGTAGGGGACGAGGTTCTTGTCCTTCTCGACCATCGGGTCGTCGTAGCGGCGGCCGATGAGGCGCTTGATGGCGAAGAACGTGTTGAACGGGTTGGTCACCGCCTGTCGCTTGGCGGGAAGGCCGACGAGCTTCTCGTCGTCGGCGGTGAAGGCAACGATCGAAGGCGTCGTGTTCAGGCCCTCGGCGTTTTCCAGTACCCTCGGCTTGCCGCCCTCCATGACTGCCACGCACGAGTTCGTGGTTCCGAGGTCGATGCCGATCACTTTAGCCATGTGCTTATCCTCATCCTTCTGCGGCAGACCGTCCGGACCCGAGGTCTCGGCGTCCGAAAAATCCGGCGGCGCGGCTGGCCGCGCCGAAGCGGTCCCCTATGGAGCATTCAAACGGTAAACGCCGCTTATATAAGGCGGCTTTTCCGGGGCGCAACGGGCGGCTAACGCGCCGGGACCTTCAATTTTCCCCACCAATCGGTGGATTTGATCACGCTCAACGGTTGCGAAAGTGAGCACTAGGCGGCGTCATCGGAGGCCTTGCGCTGGGCCGCCTTGTCGCCGCCCTTGGCCACGACGACCATGGCCGGACGTAACACGCGGTCCTCCAGAACATAGCCCGGCGCGTATACCTGAACGATGGTTCCTGGCGCGACATCCGGCTGATCGATCTCGATCATGGCCTGGTGCTGGTGCGGATTGAACGGCTGGCCTTCGGGGTCGAGGCGCTTGACGCCGTTACGTTCCAGCACGTTGAGGAACTCGCGCTCGGTCATGGCGACGCCGTCGACCAGCGCCTTGAGCGCCGGGTCGGCGTCGGCGGCACCGGGGGGCACGGCGGCGGTGGCGCGCTGCAGGTTGTCGCCGACCGCCAGCACTTCCCGCGCGAACTTGGAGATGGCGTATTTCGCCGTGTCTTCCCTTTCGCGCTCGTTGCGTTTGCGCAGGTTGTCCATCTCGGCGTGCGCCCGCAGCAGCCGATCGGTCAGGTCGGCGATGCGGCCTTCGAGCGTGGCCAGTTGTGCGTTCGCCTCTTCCGCCCCGGGATCGAGGTCCTCGGGAGCGACGGCGTTCGGATCGGCGTTTTTGTTCTCGTCAGCCATTGCTTCTCCGCGCTGGGCGGATCCTCATGCTGTCGGCACCGGGGGGCGCCGGGTCAATTCTGCAAGAATGCGAGCCCGATATCAGGCGATGCTCTATAAAAATCAAGTCAACAGTCGGCTAACGAGCTTGGCTGTGTAGTCCACCATAGGGATGATCCGGGCATAATTGATGCGCGTCGGGCCGATAACGCCGAGCACGCCGACGACCTTGCGGCGCTCGTCGTGGAAGGGCGCGACGATCAGCGAGGAGCCCGAAAGCGAGAAAAGCTTGTTCTCCGAGCCGATGAAAATCCGCACCCCGTCCGCGGTTTCCGAGAGCCCGAGCAACTGCACGAGATCGCGCTGACGCTCCAGGTCGTCGAACAACAGGCGGATGCGCTCCAGATCCTCCTGGGCGTTGACGTCCTTCAATAGGTTGGCCTGTCCGCGCACGATCAGGCTCTTGCGGTCATCGAGCGAGCCCGACCACTCCGCCAGCCCGGCCTGAATAACGCGCTTGGTCAGCTCATCGAGCTCCTGCCGCGCGGTTTGCAGCTGCTGCTCGATGCGGGCGCGCGCCTCGCCCATGGTGAAGCCGCGCACGTGGGCGTTGAGATAGTTCGCCGCCTCGATGAGCGCCGACGGCGGCAGTCCCTGCGGCAGGTTGATGATGCGGTTCTCGACCGTCTGATCATCGCCGACGAGGACGACGAGGGCCTTGCCCGGCTCCAGCAGCACAAACTCGATGTGCTTGAGACGCGTCACCTGCTTGTCGGCGAGGACGACGCCGGCGCAGTGCGACAGCCCGGAGATCATCTCGCCGACCTCGCGCAGCACGTCATCGACGCTCGTCGTGCGCTTGCCGGCGATGTGGGCTTCGATCTGCCGGCGGTCCTTGCTGGTGAGGTCGCCGACCTCGAGCAGGCCGTCGACGAACAGGCGCAAGCCGAGCTGCGTCGGCAGGCGCCCGGCCGAAGTATGCGGCGCGACGATGAGCCCAAGTTGCTCAAGGTCCGACATGACGTTGCGGATCGAGGCGGGCGACAGTGCCATCGGCAGCACGCGCGACAAGTTGCGCGAGCCAACCGGCTCACCCGTTTCGAGATAGGACTCGACGATCTGCCTTAGAATTGTGCGGGAGCGCTCGCTGAGCTTGGTCAGCTCGCTTCCGCCATCGGTCATCGATCGGGTTATGTTCGATCCTCGCCTAGAAGTTGCTCAAGCTTAGGGACGCCGGACCACCTTCGTCAAATTAGCCGGTTGTTTTGGTTGAAGCGCGGCGGACGCTCCCGTAGGTTGCGCCCAAATTGACCCCTCAACAATCAGGCTCGGCATCAGCTCAATGCGCCCTTCGAAACGCAATCCCGACGAGTTACGCCGCGTCTCCATCGAGCGCGCTGTTTCCAAGCACGCCGAAGGCTCCTGCCTGATCAAGTTCGGGGATACGCATGTCCTGTGCACCGCCAGCCTCGAGGAGCGGGTTCCGCCCTGGCTGAAAGGTCAGGGCCGCGGCTGGGTTACGGCCGAGTACGGGATGCTGCCACGCGCCACCAACGATCGTATGCGCCGCGAGGTGACGGTCGGGCACGCTTCCGGGCGCACGCAGGAGATACAACGTTTGATCGGCCGCGCCCTGCGCGCCATCGTAGATTTGCCGAAACTCGGCGAGCGGCAGATCAGCGTCGACTGCGACGTCATCCAGGCGGACGGCGGCACGCGCACCGCCGCCATCACCGGCGCCTGGGTGGCGCTGCACGACTGCATCCAGTGGATGAAGCTGCGCGACATGGTGAAGGACGACGTGCTGCGCGATCACATCGCTGCGGTCAGCTGCGGGCTGTACAAGGGCACCGCGGTGCTCGATCTCGATTACGCCGAGGATTCGGCGGCGGAAGCCGATTCCAACTTCGTCATGACCGGGTCCGGCGGCATCGTCGAGGTGCAGGGAACGGCGGAGACGGTGGCCTTCAGCCAGGAAAGCTTCGATCAGCTCATGGCGCTGGCCAAGAAGGGCATCGGCGAGCTCGTGGCGCTGCAAAAGCTGACAGTGTCGTAGGAAGGGGCAGTAGGCATGAGGCAGTGGGCAGTACGATCGCGCATCCTATTGCCAACTGCCTATTGCCCACTGCCTGATCCAATATGAAGCCAGCAGCCATACTCGAGACTGTGCTCTATGCGCGCGACCTTGGCGCCATCGAGGACTTCTATCGCCGCGCGTTGGCGCTGGAGCCGTTCGCCAAGGCCGATGGCCGGCACGTCTTCTATCGCGTCGGCGAACAGGTGCTGCTGATCTTCAATCCGACTGCAACCTCGAAGCCGCCGGCCGATGACGCCGAGCTTCCGGTGCCGCCGCACGGCGCTGACGGCGAGGGCCACGTGTGCTTTCGCGCTTCCGCCGAGGAGATCACCGCCTGGCGCACGCATCTCGAGAAGCAAGGCGTCTACATCGAGGCCGACTTCGAATGGCCCGAAGGCGGACGCTCGATCTACTTCCGCGACCCCGCCGGCAACTGCCTGGAGTTCGCCGAGCCGCGCATCTGGGGCCTCAAGTGAAGGTTTGTGCATGACGCGCCGCCTGCAGCGCGGCGACCGCCTCGTCGTCGCCACCCACAATCCCGGTAAGGTGTGGGAAATCAACAAGCTGATCGAGCCCTACGGCCTCGCCGCAGTGTCGGCCGGCGAACTCGGCCTCACCGAGCCCGAAGAGACCGAGACGACGTTCGAGGGCAATGCCAGGCTGAAGGCGCTGTTTGCCGCCCGGGGCTCGGGGTTGCCGTCGTTGGCCGATGACAGTGGCATCGAGATCGACGCGCTGGGCGGGGCGCCCGGCGTCTATACCGCCGACTGGGCAGGCCCTGGGCGCGATTTTTCAATTGCCATGCAGCGCGTGCACGATGAGCTGATCGAGCGGCTGGACTGGAAGGGCGGTCCTCTCCGCGCCAACTTCATCTCGGTCCTGTGCCTCGCCTGGCCGGACGGGGAAACCCGGATTTTCGAGGGCAAAGTTTACGGTCATGTCGTTTGGCCGCCGCGCGGCGGCAACGGTTTCGGCTATGATCCGATGTTCATCGCCGACGGCCAGGAGCAGACGTTCGGCGAAATGGAGCCGGCCAGCAAATATGCGATCTCGCACCGAACCCGCGCCTTCGACCATTTCAAGCAGGCCGTGCTCGATGCAGCCGGCTGACGAGGTGGGATTTGGCGTCTACGTGCACTGGCCATTCTGCGCCCAGAAGTGCCCGTACTGCGACTTCAACAGTCACGTCCGCTTCGGCGGCATCGACGAGCCGCGCTTTCGCGCTGCGTTCTTGCGCGAACTCGACTCCGCGGCTGAGCGTACGGGTCCGCGGCGGGTGTCGAGCATTTTCTTCGGCGGTGGTACGCCGTCACTGATGCAGCCGGAGACGGTGGCCGCGATCCTCGATCGCATCGCGACGCTGTGGAGCGTCGATCCTCATGCGGAGATCACGCTTGAAGCCAATCCGGGCAGCGTGGAGGCGGGACGCTTCCGGGGCTATCGCGCCGCCGGCGTCAACCGCGTGTCGCTCGGCGTGCAGTCGCTGCGCGATGATATCCTGAAGTCGCTCGGACGCATCCACTCCAGCGCCGAGGCCAAAGCAGCGATCGACATCGCGCGCGCGACCTTCGAGCGCTTCTCGTTCGATCTCATCTATGCGCGCCCCGGCCAGAAGCTTGCGGACTGGAAGGAGGAGCTGCGCGATGCGCTGGCGATAGCCGGCCAGCACCTGTCTCTCTACCAGCTTACCATCGAGCCGGAGACGCCGTTCGCAGCCTTGCACGCCGCCGGCAAGCTGGTGATCCCGGACGAGGATGCGGCGCTCGGTCTCTATGAGGCAACTCAGGAGCTAACGGCCGCTGCCGGTCTGCCTGCCTACGAGATTTCCAACCACGCCGCGCCGGGCGAAGAAAGCCGCCACAACCTGCTTTATTGGCGCTACGGCGAGTACGCCGGCTGTGGACCCGGCGCGCACGGGCGAATTGCGACGAACGGCACGCGATATGCGACCAGTACGGAGCGCAACCCTGAGCGCTGGGCGGAACGGGTTGAAGCATCCGGCCACGGCAACATCGAGGAGACGCCGCTGTCGACGGCCGAGGAGGCCGACGAGATGCTGCTCATGGGGCTGCGCCTCGGCGAAGGCGTCGATCTAGCGCGGCTCGAACGCATCACGGGCGCGCGGCCGTCGGCCGCCGCCGTTGCGGCGCTGACACAGCAGGGCCTCATTGAAGCGGTCTTTCACGCGGGTGCGGGAACCCGGCGCATTCGCGCGACCGGCAACGGCCGCTTTATTCTCAACGAGATCGTCCTGCGCCTCGCCATGAGCTTCACGCACAGCCCTGCGAACCATCCGCTCACACGTCTCCCGCCCGCCGCCGAGTAAGCACCCCCTCATGATGCGACGCATGTACGACTGGATGATGGGCTTGGCCGGCAGCCCGCGTGCCCCGTGGGCGCTTGGCGTCGTCTCCTTCATCGAGAGCTCGTTCTTCCCCATTCCGCCGGATGTGATGCTCATCCCCATGGTGCTGAGGGACCGATCGAAGGCGTGGTGGTACGCGACGATCGCTACGGTCACCTCGGTGGCCGGCGGCATCCTCGGCTATGCCATCGGCTATTTTTTCTTCGAGGCGATCGGCAAGCCGATCCTGAACTTCTACGGCAGGGAGCACGCGCTCGATAGTTTCATCCAGTTCGTGCACGAGTACGGCGTCGAGGCCGTCATCATCAAAGGTATGACGCCGATCCCGTTCAAGGTGGTGACGATCGCCGCCGGCGTCGCCAAGATGGACCTGCTCGCCTTCATCGGCGCCAGTATCATCGCCCGCGCCATGCGCTTCTATCTCGTGGCGGGGCTGCTCTATTTCTTCGGCCAGCCGATCCGCGAGTTCATCGAGCGCCGGCTGACGCTGGTAACGACGGTTTTCGTGGTGGTCTTGGTCAGCGGTTTCGTCGCTGTTAAATACCTGTTCTAGTTCCGCGTTCTAGGGATGCTTCGATGACCTTGGCGGCCCACGATCCGACGGTGCATTCGGCCTATCGCTTTGGCGCGCTGGCGCTGCTGCTCGCTGCCGGATCGCTGCTGGGCGCGCTCGCCTTCGAGCACCTCGGCGGCTTGGCCCCGTGCGAATTGTGCCTGCAGCAGCGCTACGCCTATTACCTGGGGGTGCCGTTGCTGTTTCTGGCCCTCGTCAGCTTGAGTGCCGGGCAGCCGCGCGCCGCCGCCGTCGTCTTCGTCATCGTCGCCCTGGCGTTCCTCGCCAATACTGCCCTCGGCGTCTACCACGCGGGCGTCGAATGGCAGTTCTGGGCCGGGCCGGCTACGTGCAGCGGCTCGCAAGCGCTGACCAACAACGCCGGCAATATGCTCGAAGCGTTGCAACAGACGAACGTCGTGCGCTGCGACCAGGCGGCGTGGCGTCTCGCCGGGCTGTCGCTGGCCGGGTGGAATGTTGTGGTTTCGCTGCTCGTTGTGTTGCTCAGCATCCGCGCGACGACGGAAGCGCTGCACGCGCGCTGAACACTGCGCGCCGCTCCCCGCTCGCGAAAGTTATCCACAGAACAATCGCATATCAGTGCGGGCGGCTTCCGTTCAGCAACTGTCAAGCTAAATACCGTGGGTCGGACACGGCGTCGCCATTCCGTGGTCAAAAAGTAACGGTCTATTCCTCTCGTTCGCGGAACACGCAGTGAAGAGTTCGCGTTGAAGATACCGAACCAGCGCTTCGTCGCTTCAAGAGCCCAGCAGTTCTCTCGCGTATCGAGAGCGAAGTTCGAAGCCCCGTCGGCCAGTAGCGTTGCGTGCGTAGAGTTCGTCAGCCGCGTCTCAGTTCACTAGCGTCCGCGTCATGTAACTCCGGGAACCCCGCATCCCGCTCGGTTGCGTTAGTAGCGTCCTCGTTCAGTCAGTCGCGTCCGCGTCAGTCCCCCATTCAGTAGTTCGCTCGTAAGCGTTGCGTCCGTTGCGTCGCGTAGCGTCCGGTTGCGTTCCGTTGCGTCCCAGTAGCGTCCCGTTGCGTCGTTAGCGTCAGCCAACTCCCCCTCTAAGCGCGCTCCTCCCCCATCGAGCGCGCGTTGCAAGTCGAGGCGAACCGCTCGGAGGCAAGGTCTCCGCGTACTTCCGGGCGGTTGCACCCCGAAACAGTGAG
Organism: uncultured Alphaproteobacteria bacterium; assembly: GCA_963795225.1. Classification (GTDB taxonomy): domain Bacteria; phylum Pseudomonadota; class Alphaproteobacteria; order Rhizobiales; family Hyphomicrobiaceae; genus Hyphomicrobium_A. The sequence goes on from CAWCHB010000011.1 coordinate 58,241, forward strand.
TAGCTCGTAGCGTCAGTGGCGTCGTTTGCGTGCCGCTCCAGTCCAACAGTCAGTCAGTGAGGTGTGCCGTGGCGTCTCAGTCGCATTCGTGGCGTTCGCTTTCGGAAGTTGTCGGTGAAGTACTCGTCGCTATCGGCAGTCCGTCTCCAGCGACGGTCGTTCCCATAGCGTCGGCGTCGACAAGATAGTTACGCCGCGTCTTCGTTCAGGGAGGGGTAAAGAGGGACCTTCCAACGAGCTGGCAAGCATGCGGAGCGTAGGAGTCCGCAGGCCTCCACCAAGGCACCACGTGACATGGTCTCGCGTTGTGGTGCCATCACGCTCTGTGTGCTTGCCAACCAATTAAAGCTCCGCGCCGGAGCACTTCAGCGGCGCACCAATCAGCCCGCGCCGGGCAACTTGAACGGCGCACAAGAGGAGGTGTCAGATGAGTTTCAACCACGTCAATCCGCTGCAGTGGCATCAGGCCGTCGGCATCGCCCGTCAGTCGTGCGCGCGCTTCTTTCGAGACGGCGGCGCGCCGGCCGACGCGCTGCTCGCCTTCGGGCTGAGCGCCGATGACCGCGCCGGACACGATTGGAGCCGCGCCGTCGAGGCGA
>CAWCHB010000012.1:0-74525 GCA_963795225.1 uncultured Alphaproteobacteria bacterium
CAGCGGGCCTCACGGCGGCACGCGACACGGTCAGCATCGCAAACTTTACCGGTCACTCACGCAATCGTAATCGGCGTTATGCGAGCGGAACAGCGCGCCGATGATGCGGCCCGCAGGCGTGCACCCTGCGGGCCGTTACGGATCATCGAAAGGCTGTGGTCACTTCCAGCCGGCTTCCTTGTCACAGGCCTTGGTCTCGTCGGGGTGGGTCTTCTCCCACTCGGACACGGACTTCGTCTCCTCATTGCCCATGGCGTTGTTCATGCAGACGCAGTACTTGCGCACCACGTCCTCGGTTGCGCCTTCCTTCTTGTTGTCGGCGATGCATTGGTTGACCCACTTGACGTCGTCCTCCGTCGTGTCAGCCAAGGCGGCAGTGCCGGCGAGCAGCGACGCGGCGAGAATCATGAGCGCGGCTTTGTGCAACATCACGCATCTCCAGTTTCACCGTCCACACGATGCGGACGGCGCGGGGAACCTACTCTTTGCGAGTTCAAAGCGTTAGCGGGGACGGCGCAATCTCTGTGGAAAGCGCGCTCGGTTGCGTCCTGGAGAGTGCGAAGGCAGCGCCGGCGACCTCCGGCCGAAGTCTATCACGCCCGTTGCGGCCGCAGCGGTACGGTGACGTCTTCGACTTCGACCGCTTCGGTGCCCGGATCATCCGGCGCGTGCGGTGGCGTGAAGATGCGCGCTTCGCCCGGCTCCGGCTTCTTGCCCTGGCCCGAGTTTGCCACGGTGTCGGTCGCGCGGACCCGCTGCGCCGCTGCGGGCGCCGTCGCCGGCGAGGTGCGCTTGGCGGTCGGCCTGGCCGTATTGGGGACCGAGCCCTGGTTGGCCGGGACCTCTTTGGTCGCTTTCACCTTCGGCGTCTCCGGTTCGACGCGTCGTGCTGCCTCCGTCGCCGGCGCGGGTGCTGGATCCGCCTGCGCCTCGACCGTGTCCGCGGCGGCGCTCACCGGCTCGACCTCGGGATCGTCGACGCCTGGGCGCGCCATGCCGAGGGCGACGAGCTCTTCGAGCTTGCTCGCCAGTACGTCGGCGTCGCTCTTCTCGACGGCCTCGACGGGCACGCGCCATTGGAATGCGTCGAGCGCGCCGGTGACCGGCGATACCGGCATCCAGCGGTCGGCGACAAAGCCGTCGGCAGTCCATGCGGGATCGCGCGGCGAATTGACGGCGCGCGCCAGCCACTCGCGCACGCGGCCCTTGTCGGCGTGCTGCTCGCCTTCGATGCGTGCCATTAACGTTGCGACACGTTGCGTCATGCGCGCCGGAATGAGCGGCTCCAGCGCGGCGCGTGCCTCATCGAACTGCCGCGCCTCGATGGCGGCCGTCGCCACGGCGATCGGCCCTTCGAGCGAATTGGGGCTGAGCGCCGCGAGTTGACGCACGCGGTCGAGACGGTCGCGCGGGCTGTCCCCGATGCGTGCATAGGCGTACGCAGCCGAAAGGTCCGGGTGCGGTGCGCGGCTCCATGTCCGCTGCAGGATCTTGGCGGCGCGTGGGGTATTGCCGCGGGAGGCGAGCAAACGCCCGGCCATGGCGGCGGCGGGCACGAGGTTGGGCGCCAGTCCGTGCGCTTCGAGCGCCAGATTGAGTGCGCGTTCTGGATCGCTCTCTTCGACGGCTTGCGCCTGTGCCGTGAGCAATACGGCACGACGGCGATCGGCGGCGGGGCGTTCGATGTGACCGTTCTTGCGGGCAACGGCGACGGTCTCCAGGGCGCCGTTCCAGTCGCCGTCGCGGCACTGGAGATCAAAAAGGGCATCCACCGCCCACGGCAGCTTCGGATTGAGCCCCACGGCGCGCTCGGCGAAGTGGCGCGCGGCCTCCGTCTCGCTCTCGCGCTGAGCTTCGAGGAACAGACCGCGCAGGCCGAGCTGCTCGGTATCGGGCGAGGCGAGCATCGCTTCGAAGATGCGGCGCGCCGTCGTGCGGTCGCCGGTGAGCTGCGCCGCCTGGGCACGCAACAGATGCGTCAGCGGTTCATTGGGAAGCGACTTTCGCGCCTGGATGGCGGCGCGCATGGCCGCCGCCTTGTCGCCCGCGCCGAGGGCGATCATGCCACTCGACAATGCGTCGATGCCGAGCTTCTGCCGGCGCTTGCTCAGGACGTTGCCGACAGCGGCGGGGCTGTACCAGACGTTGCGCAGGATCGACCAGACGAGCAGTGCGAACGCGAGGATCGCCACCAACAGCACGATGGCGCGAAACACGCTCGTCTCAATCTGGTAGCCCTGCCACGTGATGGCGAGGTCGCCGGGGCGATCGGCAAGCCAGGCGAGGCCGGCGGCGATAAGCGCAATGGCGATCAGGAATGCAATCAGACGCAACATGCCGTGGGGTCTCTACTCTGCGGCTTTGCCGTTGGCGTCGGCCGGCGCAGCGGCGAGCGATGCCTTGAGCTGGGTTTCGACGGAGGCGAGCGCGCGGTCGACGGCGTCGCGTGCCTGTACTTTGGCGAGGAAGTCCTGCGCGGCATCCTGCGCGGGAGCGGGAAGCGACTTCGCCTCCTGCAGCACGTCGCCGAGGCGATCCTCGTTGAGCGCAATCTCCATGCGCGATACGACTGCCTCGATACTCTTATCGTCGGGGCGATGGTTGGTCTTGCGTACGCGCACGACGGAAGAAGCGCCGGCGAGCAGCCGGTCGACGATCGATGCATCCGCCGGCTGTTCCTCGGCGTCGATGATCTTGAAGGCGACCGGCTTGAATTGGCCGCGCAGCTCCGTTGGTGTCGGCACGCCTTCGAGGGCGAAGCGCTCGAGGGGCGCGAGATCGACGTTGGTGCCGGCGACCTTGCGGGCCTGCTCCAGTTCCGGCGCGTAGGCGCGGCCGCGGTCGATGGCGCGTTTGAGGTTGGCCAGCTCGAGCGAAAGCACGATGCGTTCGGCAGTCGTCTTGCGGTCACCCTCGCTCTTGATCACGCCCTGCACGTCTTGTTGCAGGGCCGCCAACTTGCCGCTGATCGGGTTCACCGCGGTCGAGACGTCCTCAGCCCTGGCGAAGCTGGCGAGGCGCGTGTCGAGATCGGCCTTGAGGCGTTTGATCTCCTCCTGCGTCGTCTTCAGACCGGCGGCGGCGCGGTCGCTATCGGATTTCAGTTCCGTTATGCCGGCCGAGATCTCGGCGCTCTCCGCCTTCAGCGTCGAAAGCTCGCGGTCCATTCTCTGCGTGCCGGAGCGTGCGGCCTGCCCAGCCTCGGTCGCCGAAGCAAGGCGCGTGTCGATCTCTAGCGCTACGCTCTTGCGAAGCGCGTCGAGCTGCGTCGCCAACGTCGATTCGAGATCGGCGAGCTTTCCGCTGATGGCGGCGAGCTGTGGCAGCCGTCCGCTTTGCGGGTCGCTTTCGGCGGCGGATGCCATCAGCGACAACTGCTCTTCCAGCTTGGCCACGCGCGCCGGCGCGCCCGTATCGCCGCCCTCGGCACTCAGCTTTTCGTTCACGGCATTGAGGCCTTCGTCGAGCTGGCCCTGCTTCTTGGTGATGCCGTCGATATTGGCATCGAGTTGCTCGAGCTTGGCGAGTTTCGTCTCGGCGGCGGCGAGGCGATTGGCTACGTCAGTTGGAACGGCGCGCTGGCTGCGATTGGCTTCCAGAGAAGTGATGCGCTGCTCGAGCGCCTTGGCTGCATCCGGACGATCGGCAGTTTCAAAGCCGAGCTGCGAAGCGAGCATGTCCGCGGCGAGCAAAGCGACGAGGCCGCCGGCGAGGCCGGCCGCGACGTGCGTGAAGAAGCCGCCGTGGCCGCGTGCGGCCGGACGCGGAACAGGGGATGACGGCGGTGGCGTGCCACCGGCCGGTTTTGCGGTCGCTCCCGACTTGCCGGTTGCGGAGGCGTCGGGCGAACTCGCCGCAGCTTTCGACTTGGCGGATGCCTCGGCAACCTGCGGTGCGTCCGACTTGGTCGTCGGCGTCTGCCCCGCTTCCGGTTTAGGCGCGGGGGGCGTCACTTCGGTCGCCTTGAGATCGAGTGTCGCATGCGGCCGACTCCCCGCTTGTGCGGAGGGGTTGCCGGCCTGCTTCTTATCGGACTCGTTCTTGTTGGCAGTCATGTCTACAAAGCACCTCGCTGCGGACTGTTCTCAGCTGGCCCTGGGGGCCGAAGCTCTAGCACGCCGGGCCGGACGCTAACCTACACTCCTGACCATAGCGTTGCTACTCGGGTAACGGCGCTCAGCAACGCCGCTGAATTCGGCCCCTCCGCCAGCTCAACTCGTGCCGGGGCAAGTGGTTCGACGCTGGCCGCCACGGCCGGCGAAAGGCACAGCAACACGAGCTTTTGGGCGGCCTCGCGCAGCCCGGCGACGGCGATAAGGTGGGCGAAGATTGCCCCAGTTCGCGGCGACATCAAGATGACCCCGTCGATGTCGCCGGAGACTAGCAGTTCGCGCGTTCGCGGCCGCAAGGCAGCCGCCGGCACGGCTCGATAGCAGACGATCTCGCGCAGCTCCACGCCCCGCCCCCGCAGGGCGGCCTTGAGGTCGACGGCCACTTGCTCGCCGCGCACATGCGTCAGCGATCCGCCAAGGGTGCGTGCGACGTCGGCGATCACGGGAACCAGCTCGGTTGCCGTGCCGCTTCCCTCGGTGATGCGCGCAAATCCCAGCTCGCGAGCGAGCGCTGCGGTGCCGGGGCCGACGGCTATGACCGGCAGTTGCTGCGCCGCTGCCATCGCCGGGCTGGCGGCGAGCGCGCGCAATCCGTTGCGGCTCGTCACGACGAGACCGGCGGCATCGCCGAGCGCATCGGCGGCGATCGGCAGGTGTTCGATCGTCAGCAGCGGCTCAGAGGTCACTTGATGGCCGAGCGCTTCGAGCCGCGCGCGGAATGCGTCGGCGTCGGGCTCAGGGCGGGTAATGAGTAGGTGCATCAGGCAGTCGCAAGGAAAAAGTCTGGCCCGGCATGCCGCAGCAACTCCTCGGCAGTCTGCTCTCCGAGCCGGATGGCCTCCTGGGCGCTTCCGCGGCGCGAGGACGTATGTGCCTGCACGCCATTGGGCGTCAGGATTTCGCCGCGCAGGCGCAACGCTCCGTCGCTCAGCTCGGCGTAGCCGGCAATGGGTGTGCGGCACGATCCTTCGAGCTTTGCCAGGTATGCTCGCTCGGCAGTGACACATAACGCTGTTGCAGCATGGTTGAGCGGCGCGATCAGGCGAGCCGTTGCGTCGTCGGCGGCGCGGATCTCGATGCCGATGGCGCCTTGCGCCACGGCTGGCAGCATCACGTCGATCGGCATCGTGGCCGTGATGTGCTGCGACAGTCCCAGTCGATTGAGGCCGGCGCAAGCGAGGAACGTCGCGTCGGCAACGCCCTCCTCCAGCTTGCGCAGCCGCGTCTCCACGTTGCCGCGAAAGTCGACGACGCGCAGGTCGGGGCGTGCGCGCAGCGCCTGCGCCTGGCGGCGCGGTGACGAGGTGCCGATCAGTGCGCCTGCTGGCATTGCATCGAGCGAGGCGTATTTGAGGCTGACGAATGCGTCGCGCGGATCCTCGCGCTCCAGGATCGCGTAAATGCCGAGGCCTTGCGGCAAGATGGCCGGCATGTCCTTCATTGAGTGCACGGCAAGGTCGATGTCGCCGGCGAACAGAGCTTCTTCCAGCTCCTTGGTGAACAGGCCCTTTCCCCCGGCTTCGATCAGCGGCCGGTCGGTGATCCGGTCGCCCGTCGTCTTGATGACGACGAGCTCGCATTGCTCGGGTGCAAGACCATGCGCCGCCTGCAGTCGGGCCGCGACCTGGCGCGCCTGGGCGAGGGCCAAGGGAGAGCCGCGCGTGCCGATGCGGATCATCGCTGCTTGCAAGCCAATCTCCCCGGTGCTAGTGCCCTGATCGCGAAATTCGTCTCAGTGTGCGGCAAGGTTGGTAGCGCGGACTTCCCGATCATCACACTAGGCGACAGGCTAGGTTGCGCGCCTTCATGCGGCGCCATTAATGCCTGCGCCGGCCCCTGAACGCAAATGCGGCATCGCCTCCACAACCCATGGCAAACAAAGAGCAAATAGGCGCCAAGCCGAACCTCGTCCTCGGGCTGGAAACGAGCTGCGACGAGACGGCGGCGGCCATCGTGCTGCGCGCGACCGACGGCTCGGGGCGCATCCTTTCGAGCGTCGTGCGCTCGCAATGGGAAAAGCACCGGCCGTTCGGCGGCGTCGTGCCGGAGATCGCCGCCAGGGCGCACGTGGAATGCCTCGATGTGCTCGTGCGGGAGGCCATGCGGGAGGCCGATACGGGGTTCGACGATCTTGCCGGCGTCGCGGCAACCTCGGGGCCTGGCCTCATCGGCGGATTGATCGTCGGGGCCATCACCGGCAAAGCGATTGCCCTCGCGCAGAGGGCTGCCGTTCGTCGCCGTGCATCACCTCGAGGCGCACGCCCTGACCGTGGGCCTCACCGAGGGCGTGCCGCCGCCTTACCTGCTGCTGCTGGTGTCGGGCGGGCATACGCAACTCCTCATCGTGCGCGACGTCGGGCAATACGAGCGCCTCGGCACGACCATCGACGATGCGCTCGGCGAAGCCTTCGACAAGACGGCGAAGCTGTTGGGCCTCGGCTTCCCGGGCGGCCCGGCGGTCGAGCAGGCCGCACGCAACGGGCAACGCGCGTCGCTTCGACCTGCCGCGGCCGATGCTTGGGCGCGAGGAGCCGCACTTTTCATTCGCCGGACTGAAGACGGCGGTACGGCGCACGGCGGAGAAGCTCGGACCGCTCAACGACCAGGATGTCGCCGATATCGCGGCCGCCTTCGAGGCGGCGATCGCCGATGTCGTGGCCGATCGCTGCGCGCGGGGGATGGATCTGGCGGTCAAGCGGCTCGGCCGCCTGGCGCCGTTGCGGTTCGTGGTCGCGGGCGGCGTCGCGGCCAACCAGCGCCTGCGTCAGAGCCTGGGCGAGCTTGCGCAAGCTCGCGGCTTCTCCTTCCACGTGCCGCCGGTGGAGCTGTGCGGCGACAACGCGGCGATGATCGCCTGGACGGGCGCGGAGCGCTTGGCGCGGGGACTGATCGATCCGCTCGATGCGCCGGTGTTGCCGCGCTGGCCCCTCGACCGCGATGCGCCTCCCGCCATCGGCGCCGGGGTAAAGGCATGAGAGCAGAGCCATGCTAGATTTGTCGGGTTTACGAAGCGGCGGGGAAAGCGCGTGAGCATCGACAGCGTCGGCATCATCGGCGGCGGGGCATGGGGCACGGCCCTGGCGCAAACAATGCGTCGCGCCGGTCGCGACGTCACGCTGTGGGCGCGCGAGGCCGATGTCGTCGCATCGATCAACGAACGTCACGTCAACGAGACGTTCCTGCCGGGCGTGACTCTCGATCCGGGTGTGCGCGCCACCGACGCATCTCGCCGACGTCGCCGACATGCGATGCGCTGCTGCTCGTCGCGCCGGCCCAGCATGTTCGCTCCGTATCGAAGGCGCTTGCGTCCGTCGCTGCGACAGGGCCAGCCGGTCGTCATCTGCGCCAAGGGCATCGAGCAGTCCTCCGGGCAGATGATGGGCGACATCATCGCCGCCGAACTGCCGGAGGCGTGCACGCCGCGCTGTCGGGCCCGAGCTTTGCGGCCGACGTGGCGCGCGGCCTGCCGACGGCGCTCACCATGGCCTGCACCGACGAAGGCATGGGCCGGCTGCTCGCCGAGCGCCTCGGCAGCCCGCATGTTCCGCCTCTACTGGACGAGCGACCTCGTCGGCGTCGAGCTCGGCGGCGCGCTGAAGAACGTGCTCGCCATCGCCGCCGGCATCGTCGACGGCCAGGGTCTCGGCGCCAGCGCGCACGCGGCGCTGGTGACGCGCGGCTTTGCCGAGATGCGTCGCTTCGGCAAGGCGCTCGGCGCCCGGCCCGAAACGCTGATCGGGCTGTCGGGCCTCGGCGACCTCATCCTCACCTGCGGCAGCCCGCAGTCGCGCAACATGTCGCTCGGCCGCGCGCTGGGTCGCGGCGAAACGCTGGCGCAGGCGCTCGCCGGCAAGCTGGCGGTGACCGAGGGCGTCTATACGGCGACGGCCGTGTGCCGCATTGCCGACGAGAAGGGCATCGATATGCCGATCAGCGCCGCCGTGCTGCGACGTCATCGACGGGCGCGCGAGCGTCAAGGATGCCATCGAGCAGCTGATGCAGCGGCCGTTCAAGGCCGAAGATTGAGGGTCTCCTCGTTTCCATCGTCGTCTTGACTTGACACCGTCGATGCGTTGCGCGACGCCGGAGGCGAACCACGAGCGAGCACGCCGATGCCTGCCTATTGGCTGATGAAGTCCGAGCCCGACGTGCTTCTCCTGGGAGATGCTGAAATCGCGCGGCAAGAAGGGCGAGCCCTGGGACGGCGTGCGCAACTTTCAGGCTCGCAACAACATGAACGCCATGCAGCTCGGCGACCTCGCCTTCTTCTATCACTCCAACGATGGCAAGGAGATCGTCGGCATCATGGAGGTGTCGGCGCTCGCCCATCCCGATCCCAAGGACGATACCGGCGTGTGGAAATGCGTCGACGTGCGCGCGGTCGCCGATATGCCCAAGCCGGTGACGCTCGGCGGCAGCCAAGGCCAACCCGAAGCTCGCCAAGATGGTGCTGGTCAACAACTCGCGCCTGTCGGTGCAGCCGGTCACCGCAGCCGAGTGGGCGGAGGTTTGCCGCATGGGCGGATCTTCAAGTGCGGCGAAGAAACCGGCCAAAGCGAAGTGACCGCCAGCCCGGCGCGGCTCGATCCTGGAGTTCGCGCCTCCGCAGAAGCCTTCATCGGCGCCAATACGCGCGCCCTGGCGCCGCCGCTCGTCCCGGAGATACTGCTGCATCTCGCGGAAGAATCGCTCCCGATCTGGCAAAAGACCGAGGAAGAGCTGGGCGAGATGAACGTCCCGCCGCCCTATTGGGCGTTTGCCTGGGCCGGCGGCCAGGCGCTGGCCCGCTATATCCTCGACAATCCGGCGTTGCTCGCCGGCAAGCGCGTGCTCGATCTGGGATCGGGCTCCGGCTTGACCGCGATCGCCGCCATGAAGGCAGGTGCCGCGGCGGTGCTCGCCTCCGATATCGACCGCATGGCGCTCGCCGCGGTGCATCTCAATGCGGCGCTGAACCGGCGTCGTCGTGTCGACGACGGCCGAAGATCTTTTGGCGCGTCCTCCTGCTGCTTACGGCGTCGTGCTCGTTGGCGATCTCTTCTACGAGCGTGGCCTTGCCGAACTCGTCACGCGCTTTATCGAGCAGGCTGCCGCGCAAGGCGCCCTCGTGCTTATCGGCGATCCGCAGCGCAACTACTTTCCCAAGGGACGCTTCGCCGCCGCCGCCGAGTACCGCGTGCCGGTAACGCGCGAGCTGGAAGACGCCGAGATCAAGCGCACGTGCGTCTGGCGTCTCGGCTGGACCGGCGACGCGGCCGCCCCGATCTGTTAGGCTTCGCATCGCGAACCTCAACGGAGCACAAGCGTATGGAATTCGCCGGTATGAATCTGCTCGCCGTCGTGCTTGCCGCGGTCGTGAGCTTCATGTTCGGGTGGCTTTGGTACGGCATCCTGTTTTCGGACGCGTGGCTCCTGGCGTGCGGAAAGACCCGCGAGGAGACGCACGCCGATAGTCCGAGCCCGACGCCGTTCATCATCAGCTTCATCGGCCTTGTCGTCATGGCGAGTGTTCTCGCCGGCGTGTTGCGCCACATTTTCGGGCCCGGCATGACAATGGGCGATGGACTGATCACCGGCGCCTTCATGTGGCTCGGCTTCGTCATCACCACGATGGCGGTCAACAACGCGTTTCGCGGCGCCAACCGCGCGCTTACCCTCATCGATGGCGGCCATTGGCTGGGCGTGCTTCTGCTGCAAGGCGCGGTTATCGGCTGGCTGGGTCTTTGACGCTGCGCAAGCGTCGCATTCGCCCAAGTGCCAAATTGCCGTTGCCGGGCGGGCCGCCCATAATGGCGGCAACAATGAATAATCGTGGGAGAACGCCGATGTCGGGGAAGCTGCATCCGGTGCCGGGTGGCGAGTGGTCGAGCCGGGCCTGGATCGACAATAAGGGCTATCACGCGCTGTACGAGCGCTCGGTCGCCGACCCGCAGGGCTTTTGGAGCGAGATCGGCCGCCGCATCGACTGGATCAAGCCCTACTCGAAGGTGAAGAACACCTCGTTCGGCCCCGGCAACGTGTCGATCAAGTGGTTCGAGGACGGCACGCTCAACGTTGCCGCCAACTGCATCGACCGGCATCTGGCGACGCGCGGCGACCAGGTCGCCATCATCTGGGAGGGCGACGACCCGACCCAGGAAGAGCAGATCACCTATCGCCAGCTGCACGAGCGGGTGTGCAAGTTCGCCAACGTGCTGAAGGCGCACGGCGTCAAGAAGGGCGACCGCGTCACCATCTACCTGCCGATGATCCCCGAGGCCGCCTACGCCATGCTCGCCTGCGCGCGCATCGGCGCCATTCATTCGGTCGTGTTCGGCGGCTTCTCGCCGGAGAGCTCTCGCCGGCCGCATCGAGGACGCCAGTTCGAAGTTCATCATCACCGCCGACGAGGGCGTGCGCGGCGGCAAGTTCGTGCCGCTGAAGAAGAACACCGACGAGGCCCTGCAGAGGGTGGCCAAGGGCGACGAGAAGGTGCTGGTCGTGCGCCGCACCGGACGCCCGGTGCCGTGGTATGCGCGCCGCGATCTCTGGCTGCACGAGGAGCTGGAGAAGGTCTCGGCCGATTGCCCGCCGGTCGAGATGAATGCCGAGGACGCGCTGTTCATCCTCTACACGTCGGGCTCGACCGGCAGCCGAAGGGCGTGCTGCACACGTCCGGCGGCTACCTCGTCTTTGCCGCGCTCACCCACCAGTACGTGTTCGACTACCACGACGGCGACATCTACTGGTGCACCGCCGACGTCGGCTGGGTCACCGGCCACAGCTATATTCTGTACGGGCCGCTCGCCAACGGCGCGACGACGCTGATGTTCGAGGGCGTGCCGAACTACCCGACGATGGCGCGCTTCTGGAACGTCATCGACAAGTGGAAGGTGAACATCTTCTACACGGCGCCGACCGCGATACGCGCGCTGATGGGTGCCGGCGACGACTTCGTCAAAAGCAGCGACCGGTCTTCGCTGCGTCTGCTCGGCAGCGTCGGCGAGCCGATCAATCCGGAAGCGTGGGAGTGGTATTATCGCGTCGTCGGCGAGGACCGCTGCCCCATCGTCGATACGTGGTGGCAGACGGAGACCGGCGGCATCCTCATCACGCCGTTGCCCGGCGCCATCGACCTGAAGCCCGGCTCGGCCACGCTCCCCTTCTTCGGCGTGCAGCCGGCGCTGGTCGACGACAAGGGGCAAACCCTCGAAGGGGAGGCGACCGGCAATCTCGTCATCCTCGACAGCTGGCCCGGCCAGGCGCGCACGATCTACGGCGATCACGAGCGCTTCGTGCAGACGTACTTCTCGACCTATCCCGGCACCTACTTCACCGGCGACGGCTGCCGGCGCGACGAGGACGGCTACTATTGGATCACCGGCCGCGTCGACGACGTGATCAACGTGTCGGGGCACCGCCTCGGCACGGCGGAGGTGGAAAGCGCTCTCGTCTCGCATCCGAAGGTGGCCGAGGCGGCGGTCGTCGGCTACCCGCACAACCTCAAGGGCCAGGGCATCTACTGCTACGTGACGCTCATCTCCGGCGAGACCTGGAGCGATGACCTGGTCAAGGAGCTGATCGCGCACGTCCGCAAGGAGATCGGACCCATCGCCTCGCCGGATCTCGTCCAGTTCGCGCCCGGCCTGCCGAAGACCCGCTCGGGCAAGATCATGCGCCGCATCCTGCGCAAGATCGCCGAGGACGAGTTCTCCAACCTGGGAGACATCTCGACCCTCGCCGATCCGGCTGTGGTGCAGGATCTGATCGACAACCGCCAGAACCGCCGCGCGAGCTAACCATCATCGCGACCGGGTCACGCGGGGAACAGCCTTCGCCACATCGCTGGCGTATGTCGACGCCATATTCAGTCGGACAGAGCCAGGAGCATTCACGTGGAACACATCGTTAACGTCGGCATGGACGTCGACACCTTGAAGCAGTTGGACAACCTGCGCCGGGCGCACCCCAATGTGCCCTCGCGCGTCGAGGTCATTCGCCGGTTGATTTGGGACGCTCACGCCAAAGTCGTTGCAGGCTCAGTCCCCCGCCGAGTAATCAGGCCAGAGAATTCGATCAAAGAGGCGTCGCCAGCGATGGCGGCGCCCTTTTTATTTGCAATATTATTGTATTGATTTCAGCAGCTTGGTTGAGCGCTCGCAAAAAAATTTCAGTTCGTCCCGGCCTTGTCCCAGGCGGAACAGCGTCCAGCACCCCCGATCCGTAGGTTGGCTTCAGGAACAAGGAGCCAACGCCAGTGAACATCGCAACCGCCCAGACCAACGCCGCGAAGGACCAGGGCCTCCGCATCGCCGGTGGCAAGGTCGGCGTCCTGCTTCTGCACGGTCTGTGCGGCACCCCCGCCGAGATGCGCTTCGTGGCCATGGGCCTCGCCCGCGCCGGCTACACGGTTCACGCTCCCCAGCTCGCCGGTCACGGCGCCGAGAACACCGGCCGCTGGCAGGACTGGTACCTTTCGGCTCGCCGCGCTCTCAACGAGATCCGCAAGGAGTGCGACACGGTCATCGTCGGCGGCCTGTGCATGGGCGCCATCCTCGGTCTCCACCTCGCCGCCCGCAACCCGGGCAAGGTGCAGGGCGTGTCGCTCTTCTCGCCGACCCTCTGGATCAACGGCTGGGCGATGCCCTGGTACACCAAGCTGTTCAAGCTGGTTCGCACCCGCTGGTTCGCCGGCTTCATGACTTTCCCGGATGCCGAGTCGCTTGGCATCAAGTGCCCGCGCGTTCGCTCGTTCGTGAAGCGGCGCTCGACAGCGACAGGTTCGCGACTACGGCCGCGCCGGCGTGCCCGGCGACGATGGTTCTCGAGCATCGCCGCATGGTCGACGCCGCCATGAAGCTGCTGCACCGCGTCAAGCAGCCGACCCTGATCGTGCACTCGCGCCAGGACGACTACGCCAACCTGAACAACGCCACGTACCTGCAGGGCGAGATCGCCGGCAACGTCGACATGGTGGTCCTCGAGGACAGCTACCACATGGTGACCCTCGACAAGGAGCGTCAGGTGGTGGTCGATCGCACCCGCGCTTTCGTCGCCCGCATCGTCGAGGAAATCCGCCTCATCGCCACGCCGGCCATGCCGCTTGCGGCCTAGTAGGACACGTCGGGCCGCGCCTCCCGAAAATCGCGCGCGGCCCGGTGATCGCTCATACGGTCATTCGTGTGCTAATAGTTGGCCGCCCCGATGGCGCGGCGGTCTCGAGCTGCCAGCGTCAATCCGAACCCGCGAGCGAAGACATGACCGCCGAGCCGCATGCGCGCGCGGACAACTTCTGGGACCGCAGCAAGCAGCCGCGGGCGGTCTCGCCCGCCGCTGTGCTGGTGACATCGCCGTCGATGTCGCCATCATCGGCGCCGGATACACAGGCCTCGCCACCGCATACCATCTGAAGACCGCCGATCCCTCTCTCAACGTCGCCATTCTCGAAAGCGAGACCGTCGGCTTCGGCGCCAGCGGCCGCAACGCCGGGTTCGTCATGACGCTGTTCGGGGCGTCGGTCGGCATGATGAAGGGGCTGCACGGCGGCGCGCGCGTGCGCGAGGCGCACGACTACATGGTGCAGTCGATCGACGCGCTCGCGGCGATGATCTCCGAGCACCATCTCGACTGCGACTTCGAGCGCAGCGGATTTCTCAAGGTCGCCACCTCGCCCCGCTACGCCGCGCGCATCCGCGACGAGATCGCGCTGTTCGAGGAGCTGGGCGTCGAAGGCTACGAGTGGCTCGATGCCGACGCCTTGGCCGAGCGCGTGCGCTCGCCGACCTTTCTGGGAGGCTGCCTGGAGCCGGTGTGCGGCACCATCAACCCGCGCAAATGGGTCGATGCGCTGGCCGGCCTCGCCATCGGCAAAGGCGCGCAGCTCTACGAGAAGACACGCGTCGACGACGTGCGGCGTCTGCGGGGCAAATTCCGGCTGGCGACGTCCGGCGGCAACGTCACCGCCGACAAGGTCGTCTTTGCCACCAACGGCTATACGCACCTCATTCCCGGCATGCGCTCCAAGCAGATGCCGGCTTTCGCCTTCATCGTCGTCAGCGAGCCGCTTTCACCGGAGCAGCGCGCGGCCATCGGCTGGTCGGGCCGCGAGGGGATCGAGGACGGCCGCAACTTCATGCATTTCTACCGGCTGACGCCGGACAACCGCATTCTCATGGGCGGCGGGCCGGGCTTCGTACCCTTCAACGGGCGCATGGACCACGACGCGTATCCGGCCGCTTGGCAGCATCTGGAGGAGTTCATCGGCAAGACCTTCCCGGCGCTGCGCGGCATCCGCATCGACTATCGCTGGGGCGGCGGCGTTCTCCGTCACCGCCAATTCGACGCCGCAGATCGGCACGATGCACGATGGCGCCGCGGTCTATTCGGTCGGCTGCACCGGGCACGGCGTCGCCATGACCCACATGAACGGACAGATCATCCGCGACCTCGTGCTGGGAAGAAAGACGGCGCTGTCGCAGCTTTGGTTCGTCAATCGCCGCTCCCTGCCGCTGCCGCCCGAACCGCTGCGATCGATCGGCGCCAAGACGGTGACGACCGCCATGGCCCTCGATGACTGGTGGTGCGACCGGCGGAGCTTGAGTTGCGCTGGAGGGGTTCACTGGCAGCGCGTGAAGATGCCGCGATCGAAGTGCAGGTGGTCGCGGTGCGCTTCGTTGAACTCCGGGCCGATGGCAACGCGAAAATAGCGGCAGGCGCGCATGTGCGCCTCGCGCAGGAAGCGGCCTTCCGGGCTGTCGGCTCGGTAGTCCTTGGTGATGCTCATTTGCTTGCCGTTGGCCAGCCGAAAGCCGCCGATGTCGACGGCGTTGGCAAGCGAGTGCTGGCTGCGCATGTTCACCCATCGCTTGTTGCCGATCATGTTTCGGCACGAGTAGGTGCCCATGTCCTGCATCCAGGTCACGCGGCTGCCGAACATGGCGACGGCGAGCGGCTGCAGGTCCTGTTCGACCCATAGGGCGAGTGCGGCCGATGCTTCGCACGTCAGTTGCTCGAGGCCGATCTCGGCACCGCCGACCTCGCGAACGCGCACCGCGTTCGTCCACCCGCAGCCGTTTGGCTGCACCTTGTCGGCGATCGGCGTGGCGATGATGTGCGGTGCACGCAGCACCGCGCGGCACAGGTCCGGGTCGTTGCGCAACGCTGCCAGACGCGGATCGAGGAACCACGTCGGCGGGTCAGCCAGGTTGATCGGGGCGAATGGCGAGAAACGCTGGGGGACGACCCCGAACCAGAAGGCGGCAAACACGACTAGGGTGAGCAGCGCGGCGAGCACGACGCGCAGAAAGTTCCGGCTGCTTCGGCGCATGAGGGCATCCCGCGAGACTATGCGCTTCCACTATAGCTTCCCGTGGCGCGCGCCAAGCATGCAGGGACCCCGCCAATCCACAATGCGGTGCGCCATGCGGGCGGGAGTGCCTACTTCGACAGCCTGAGGTTGGTCAGGGTGCCGGCGAAGCGGGAGAGCGCCCCGTCGAGCTCCTCGGTGTTGGAAGCGTCGGCGTAGTAGTCCGCGCCAGGAGTGGCGCACTCCTCGAGCGTTCGCTTGGCTTGCGAGGGCGGGTTGCCAAAAGCGATGGAGAACACGAGGACGTTCTTGTCGCGCATGGCGCTGCACAACGCCGTCGCTTGATGCGACGAACTCCCATTGAAGAACGAAGTGTTGAACACCCCGTCGGTCATCAGAATCACCGCCTTGACCAGATCGGCGTCCTCGCCTTCGGTCCGGGAATACGGGTCGGGCCGGCTAGCCGAGCCCCAGAACGAGCCCCAGTCCTCGGAGATGAGGTTCCACGCCCACTGCACGCCGAGATGGCCGCCGGTCGAGCCGCTGGCCTTGTAGCCATCGACGGTGGTGGTCAGCAGGGAGCGGTTGTCGGTGAGCGGAACGATCTTGGCGTTCGGACAGGTGTATTCTTGCCGGCCTTCCGTGTTGTCGGTGTCCTTGGGCTGATCCTCATGCACCTTGAAGTAGGATCCTGCGCTGACCGGCGCGTCGGAAGCGCTTGCGCGCCCGGTGCGCTCGATCACGCAATTGTCGCGACTGCGGTTGCCGGAGGCGCCTTTGGCAAACCCGGCCATGTTGACGCCGGACGAGTAGGGCGCCACCGCAATGCGTACCTTGCGGCCGTCCGCCTTGTGCTCCGGAATCAGCTTCTCGACGAAGCGCCGGAACGCAAACTTGAGGCCATCGATCTTGCGTTGGCCACCACCGGCGTTTTCGGTCATCGAGCCGGTGACGTCGAGCGCCATGGCGACCTCGACATCCTTCTGCTCGAACAGCGCGGCGGTCGAAACCGGCGCCTTCATCTCTTTGTAGCCGGCGATGCGCGTCAGCGTCGTCGGAACCGTGACATCCACATCGACATTCACGGAGCCGAGGTCGCGGTTGAACGAAATTGAAGGCGCCGAATACGTGCCGGGCATGGCACCGCCGGCCTCGGCATTGTGTTGAAGGTAGCTGTTGGCCAGTTGGCGTACCTGGGCATCGTTGAGCTTGCCGTCCAGCATGGCGCGGCCGGCAGCCAGTGTTGCGGCATCCGCCGCGGCGCCGATGCGCGATTGCATGTTGACGGTGCGCGCGTAGTCGATGGCAATTCCGGCGACGAGCAGGATGACCGTCGACATGAGCGCGAATATCACGGCGACGTTACCGCGCTCGTCGGCGGCAAAGCTTCGGGCTGATGACGTTAATAGCCAGTACATCCTGTCTCTCCATGAAACAATGGAGAGTGACGATGCAAAGCCGGTGCCGCGCCGGCAGACCCGCAAGGCGCCGCGCTACCGGTTTGGCCGGGATCAGAAGTCGGAGACGATGCCGTCCTTTTCCCAGTCGCCGTAGCGCACCGGGTCGGGCCCGTCACGGCCGCCGAGCTCCTCCGCACCGGCTCCCGAATCCGCCTTTGCCTTCGCGGCGCGACGGCGCTCCTCGGCCTCGGCCAATGCGCGTGCAGCCGCTGGCGTCAGGAGTCGTTTTTTTGGTTCAGTTTCCATGCCTCAGATTGGGACTGGTTGTTGTTAAGCTTCTTATCCATATAGCATCACGCGGATGCTTTGAGACGGAGCTGCGACAATCATGAACTACGTCAAGACGGCCATGCTTCTCGCGGCGTTGACCGCGATCTTCGTGGCGGTTGGCGCTCTCATCGGGGGCCAGACGGGCATGGTGGTTGCCTTCGTCCTTGCGCTCGGGATGAACTTTTTCAGCTATTGGAACTCCGACAAGATGGTGCTGCGCATGTACGGCGCGCACGAGGTCGATGAACGTTCCTCGCCGGAATACTACGGACTAGTGCGCGAGCTGGCACAGCGCGCCGGGCTGCCGATGCCGCGCGTCTATGTGATGGACAGCCCGCAGCCGAATGCGTTCGCCACCGGTCGCAACCCCTCGCATGCCGCCGTGTGCGCGTCGACCGGCCTGCTGCAGGCGCTGAGCCGCGATGAGATCGCCGGCGTCATGGCCCACGAGCTGGCGCACATCAAGAACCACGACACGCTGACAATGACGATCGCCGCGAGCATCGGCGGCGCCATCTCCATGCTCGCCCAGTACATGCAATTCGGCGCTATGTTCGGCGGCCGCGACGACCGCGGCGGCGTCGGCATGATCGGGACGCTGGTCGCCATCATCGTCGCGCCGCTCGCCGCCATGCTGGTGCAGATGGCCATCAGCCGCTCGCGCGAGTATTCCGCCGACCGCATGGGCGCAGCGATCAGCGGCCAGCCGCTGTGGCTTGCCTCGGCCCTCGCCAAGATCCAGAACTACGCCCACCGCATACCCAATGAGGAGGCGGAGGCCGCACCCGGGACGGCGCACATGTTCATCATCAACCCCTTGTCGGGACGCGGCATGGACAATCTCTTCTCGACGCACCCGAACACCGAGAACCGTATCGCCGAGCTCGAGACCATGGCGCGCGAAACCGGGCAGACCATGGGCCCAAGCGAGACGGGTGCGCTTCGCGACGAGGGGCCGTGGTCCGGGCAGGCGCCGCGCTCGCGCGACGCTTCCAGCGGTCCCTGG
Source organism: uncultured Alphaproteobacteria bacterium (assembly GCA_963795225.1). Classification (GTDB taxonomy): domain Bacteria; phylum Pseudomonadota; class Alphaproteobacteria; order Rhizobiales; family Hyphomicrobiaceae; genus Hyphomicrobium_A. Next base: position 18,133 of record CAWCHB010000012.1, read on the forward strand.
GGCTGAGGCAAGGTGAAGCCCGACCCGCGATCCACTCAAAAAATCAGACGGGAGCCGTCGCGCGACCGCAAACCGGCGGCTGCCGCCAGCGCGGCGCCGGCGGGATTGCCCGCGCGCGAGGCTGCGGTGCGGTTGCTGACGGCCGTGCTCGGAGATCGGCATTCGTTCGATGCCGCGGTGGCGAAGGAGTTCCGCGCCAGCACGCTCGAGCCGCGCGATCGCGGACTGGCCCGCCTCATCGCCGCGACGGTGCTGCGCCGCCTCGGCGAGCTGGAGGCGGTGCTCAACAGCTACCTCGAGAAACCGTTGCCGCAGCAGAAGGGTGCCTTGTGGCCCATCCTGCTCTCCGGCGCCGCACAGCTCCTGTTCCTGGAGACGCCGCCACACGCCGCCGTCGGCCTCGCCGTCGATCAGGCGCGCCGCGATCGTCATGCGGGGCGTTACGACAAGCTGGTCAACGCGCTTCTGCGCCGCGTGTCGCGCGAGGGCGCGGCGACGCTGCGGAGCCAGGATGCGGTGACCCTGAACGTGCCGGCGTGGATGTTGCAGCGCTGGACGAACGCTTACGGCGTCGAGGATGCGCGACGCATCGCGATCGCCTCGCTCAACGAGGCGCCGCTCGACATCACCGTCAAGAGCTCTCCCGAGGCATGGGCCGAACGTCTCGGTGGCAAGGTGCTGCCAACGGGATCGGTGCGTCTCGAGGCCGGCGGTCGCATCGAGGATCTGCCGGGGTATGGCGATGGCGCCTGGTGGGTTCAGGATACGGCGGCGTCGCTGCCGGCACGGCTGCTCGGTTCGGTTGCCGGCAAGTCTGTTGCGGATCTGTGCGCCGCGCCGGGAGGCAAGACCGCTCAAGTCGCGCTGGCCGGTGCGAACGTCACCGCTGTCGACCTTTCGAGTTCCCGTCTGCAGCGGCTGCGCGACAATCTCGCGCGCCTGAACCTCAAGGCGCAGGTCGTCGAAGGCGACGCCGGGACGTGGGCCCCCGGCTCCACGTTCGACGCGGTGCTGCTCGACGTGCCGTGCACGTCAACCGGAACGATCCGCCGCCATCCGGATATCCTGCGCCTGAAACGCGCCGAAGACGTCGCCGCGCTCGCTGAGGTGCAGTCGCGCCTATTGGACAACGCCGCTCGCCTCGTGGCACCGGGTGGCGTGCTCGTCTACTGCACGTGTTCGCTCGAACCCGAGGAAGGCGTGCAGCAAGTAGAACGGTTCCTCGGTCGCAACCCCGGGTTCGCGCGGGCGCCGATTGCGGCGGGCGAGCACGGGATCGATGCAGATTGGCTGACCCCCGAGGGCGATCTGCGCACCCTGCCGCATCACTTGGCCGCCGAGTCGCCCGGGCTGTCGGGGATGGACGGTTTTTACGCCGCGCGGCTCATCCGCCGCGACTGACTAACAGCTCAGCCGCCGCTGCGCACAGGCGCGCGCGTCCCCCGCCTTGTCTTGGCCCGCCCACGGGGGTAGTCCGGACCTCTGGCGCTGGCGTCTCGAGGGGCTTGCATGGCGGAACTGACGCTGAAAGACCGGTTGCGCAAGGCCGCGATGACGGTCGACGAACCAGGCAGGCGGTCGGCCATGATGAGCGCGCTGGCAGGTCCGCTGCGCCGCTGGGTGGGGCAGGCGACGCCGGTGGATCACCTGCTCATCGTGCCGCAGGATCTGCGCACGGCGGACCCCAGTTTCTGGCATGAGATGGAGCACGGCCAGTTCGGCTTGGCGGGCAGCAATGCCTTTTTGCGCGGACGCTCGCCGTTCGTCATCGAGCCGCCGAGCGCCGCGTGGGCGCGCGAGCTGCACGGCTTTAGCTGGTTGCGCAATCTCGATGCCGCGGGCAGCGAAGCGGCGCGCGAGACTGGCCGCCGGTTGGCGCTCGAATGGATCGTTCGCTTCGGCGCCGATCGCGGCGTTGCCGCTGAGCCCGCCGTCGCGGCGCGCCGGCTCATATCCTGGCTGTCGCACGCCAACCTGTTGCTGGAGGATGCCGACAAGGAATCCTACGGCGCCGTGACGGCGAGCCTGGGCCGCCAGTTGGCGGAGCTGACGCGCTCCTGGCGCGATGCCTCTATCGGCTACCCGCGCCTCCTGGCGCTCGAGGCGCTGGCGTTCGCAACGCTTTCGCTCGCTGGCCATGACCGGCAGATCAAAGACATCGAGACCAACCTCGCCGCCGAGCTCGAATGGCAGGTGCTCGACGACGGCGGCCACGTTTCGCGCAACCCGGCCGTACTCGTCGAGCTGCTGCTCGACCTGCTGCCGCTGAGCCAGTGTTTCACCGCGCGTGATCGCACGCTCCCCAAGCAGCTCGGCGAGGCGCTGGAGCGGATGCTGCCGATGCTGCGCTATCTGCGGCTCGGCGACGGCATGGTCGCCCGTTTCAATGGTATGGGATGCGCCCCGGCCGCAGGGCTCGCCACGGTTCTTGCCTACGACGATGGTTCTCTGGCGCCGCTAGCGGAGGCGCGGCCGTCTGGCTATGCGCGACTGGAGCGCGGCGACGCCGTCGTCGTCGTCGACGCCGGCAAGCCGCCGATGCTGGCGCTGTCGGCCGATGCACAGGCCGGTTGCCTGTCATTCGAAATGAGTGCCGGCAAACAGCTCCTGTTCGTCAATGGCGGTGTGCCGTCTGCCGCTGCCGGCGACTGGTCGGCGGTCGCGCGCGCCACCGCCAGCCACAACACTCTGACCCTGGCGGAGAAATCCTCCTCGCGGCTTATCGCCCATCGCAAGCTCGAAGCGCTGATGGGCGCGGCGCCGATCCGCTATCCCGATCGCGTCGACTGGCAAAGCGAAGAAGTCGACGGCGCCGCCGTGCTGCAGGTCAGCCACGACGGCTATCATCGCCGCCATGAGTTGATCCACAGCCGGCGCCTGCGCCTGTCGGCAGACGGATTGCGCCTCGAGGGCTGCGACCGCATCGATGGGCTGAAGACAAAAGTTCGGCTGCGCACCGACCTGCCGTTTGCCATTCATTTCCACCTTCTCCCTAGCGCCCGTTGCGGCCTCGGATCGGCGCTGAACGAGGCGATGATCACGCTCGCCGACGGGCAGCGCTGGCGGTTCACCGCGCAAGGGGCCACACTCAGCATCGAGGACGGCGCTTATTTCGGCGGGAGCGCCGGCCCGCGCGCGGCCCAGCAGATCGTCCTGCGCGGGGCTACCTTCGGCGAGGCCGAGGTCAACTGGGTTGCCGCGCATTTGACCGAGGACAAGACGTAAATGACGACCGGTTTGCGCATTCGTCGTGCGCTGCTTTCAGTGTCCGACAAGACGGGTCTCATGGAGTTTGCCGGCGCGCTCGCCGGTATGGGCGTCGAGCTGATTTCCACGGGCGGCACGTCGGCTGCGTTGCGCGCCGCGGGTCTCCCCGTGAAGGATGTCTCCGAGCTCACGGGATTTCCGGAGATGCTGGATGGCCGCGTGAAGACGCTGCATCCGAAGGTGCATGGCGGACTGCTGGCCGTTCGCGGCAACAAGCAGCACGCGGCGCAAACGGCGGAGCACGGCATCGAGCCGATCGATCTCCTCGTCGTCAATCTCTATCCGTTCGAGGCGACGGCCGCCAAGGGTGCCGCCTACGACGAGTGCATAGAGAATATCGACATCGGCGGGCCGGCGCTGATCCGCGGCGCCGCCAAGAACCACGCCGACGTGACGGTGATCGTCGATCCGCAGGACTACATGCGCGTACTGGAGGAGATGCGGGAGCACGGCGGCGCCACGACGCTCGACATGCGCAAAGCGCTGGCCGCCAAGGCCTATGCGCGAACGGCAGCATACGATGCGGCGATCAGCCAGTGGTTCGCCGTGACGCTCGGCGAGGAGCTGCCTGAATGGCGGGCGTTCGGCGGCCGGCTCACGCTGCCGCTGCGTTATGGCGAGAACCCGCACCAGCGGGCCGCATTCTATGCGTCGGGCGATGCACGACCCGGCGTGGCGCTGGCCGTCCAACACCAGGGCAAGGAACTCTCCTACAACAACCTGAATGATACCGATGCGGCCGTCGAGCTGGTGGCCGAGCTCGCCGTCGCCGGTCCGGCGGTCGCCATCATCAAGCACGCCAATCCGTGCGGCGCGGCGACGGCGGCAACGCTGAAGGACGCCTACCTCAAGGCGTTGCGCTGCGACCCCGTCAGCGCCTTCGGCGGCATCGTGGCTTTGAGCGGCACCATCGACGCGGAGGCAGCGGAGGAGATATCGAAGATCTTCACCGAGGTGGTGATCGCGCCGGCGGCGACCGAAGAGGCGAAGAAGATCTTCGCCGCCAAGAAGAACCTGCGCCTGCTCACGACCGGCGTCCTGCCCGATCCGCGCGCTGCCGGCGTAACCGTGCGCTCGCTCGCCGGCGGCCTGCTGGTGCAGTCGCGTGACAACGGCGTCGTCACGGCAGCCGACCTGAAGGTGGTGAGCAAGCGTCCCCCGAGCGAGCGAGAACTCGCCGACTTGTTGTTTGCCTTCAAGGTGGCCAAGCACGTGAAGTCGAATGCCATCGTCTATGCCAAGGACGGCGCGACGGTCGGCATCGGTGCCGGCCAGATGAGCCGCGTCGAATTCGGTGCGCATCGCCGCGCTGAAGGCCGCCGACGCCGCACGAGAGGGAGGATCGGCCGAGCCCCTGACGCGCGGGTCGGTCGTCGCCTCGGACGCCTTCTTCCCGTTCGCCGACGGGCTGCTGGCGGCTGCCGAAGCCGGCGCCACCGCCGTCATTCAACCGGGCGGGTCGATGCGGGATGAGGAAGTGATCGCCGCCGCCGACGATAAGGGCCTTGCGATGGTCTTCACCGGCATGCGCCACTTCCGGCATTGAGCGTCGTGACCCAAAACGCCGTTCATCTGCGCCCGGCGCGTAAGTCCGATTGGGAGCTGATACGCGGATGGCTGTCGCGGCCTGACATCGAGGCGTGGTGGGGACCGCGCTCGGCCACCGAGGCCGAAATCAACATCGCGCTCAATTCCGAGCATGCCCTGTGCCGCATCATCGAGGCGGGGGGTGTCCCCATCGGCTACGCCCATGCGGTCGATGCCACCATGTGGGGTGACGAGCTACCCCAGGATCTCGAACCGGGTACTTGGGATCTCGACCTTTTCATCGCTTCCGAGGAACACCGCGGCAAAGGCGCCGGGCAGGCAGCACTGTCGCAACTTAAAGACGAAGTGTTCGGCACGACCTTGGCGATGGCGGTCTGCGTCTTTCCCTCGGTAAAAAACGAACGTGCCGTAAGGGCTTATGAAAAGGCCGGCTTCCGCTGGAAGCGCATCTGGAACGATCCCCACATGGGGCCGTCGTGGTTCATGGTCGCCGAGCGGCCGCGTCGCTAGCCCTCGCCTTACGGCTTTATTGTCGTTTCCGCGCAAAAGCTCTAAGGTGGCGGCTCGAAAAATCAGGAGTTGGGGGACATAGCCGTGAACACCGTTGTCCGAGCGATCATCTTCATCATCATTCTGGCCGCCATCGTTGGCGGTATTGTCTACGTCTACACGCCGATGACCGAGACGGCCGCGCCGCCGGCAGCCGTCGAGGCTCCGGCCGCTCCGCCCGCCGAACCGGCTCCTGCGCCGGCTCCGGCCGAGCCGATGGCGCCGCCGGCTGAGACACCGGCGAACGCCGCCCGCTCCGTCGCCGTGAGGCCGCTGAGCGGTTAGTGCCACTTTTGTGGATCTGGCTGGGGCTCGCGCTCATCGCGCGGGCCCCTTTCATTTGGGCCACCGCCCTTTGGCGCCGGCGACGCCTCGGTCGACTTCTGACCCTTGCCAAGCTCGTCGGCGGCGTCCTTCGCCTTGTCGAATACTTCCGAAGTGGCCTGCTTGGCCTTGTCGAGCACTTCCCGCGCGGCATCGGCTGCCTTGTCCAGGAGCTCGGTCGCCTCGTGGGCCTTGTCGAGCGCGTCCTCGCTCGCCTTCTTGCCCTCATCGAGCTTGGCGCCGGTATTCTCCTTTGCCGCCTCGATGGCGCGCAGGATCGCCTGCTTTGCCGCCTCGATGGCCGCGTTGGTCGCATCCTTGGCATCGTCGATGACCTCGCCGGCGCTGCGCGCCGGAGGAGGGGGAGGCGCGGTGAGGTCGGGCGCATTGGCGGGCGGCGGATCGTTGGCCGCGGTAGCCATTCCGCCGGCCACGGCAGCGGTGAACAGCAACGACGCGGCGAGCAGGGAGAACAAGCGGTGCATCGAAATCACTCCTTTGCGTGACCCGGCGACGAATATTGCTGCCGAGCCTACGCCGAAACATGGGAACCCGCAGCCTCTCGGGCTAGGCCTGCCGCGCGGGCATACGCACGGGCAGCATGAGCAGGATGCCGGCGATCAAGAACACGGTGATGGCCGACATTCCAAGGCGCTGGCTCTGTGTCAGCGTCGTGACCAGGGCTACCATCAGGGGCGCCAGGAACGCCGTGACCTTCCCGGAAAATGCAAACAATCCAAAATATTGGGTGATCTTATCGGGCGGGGCGAGGCGCGCCAGGAGCGAGCGGCTGGAGGATTGCACCGGCGCCGACACGAGCCCGACGACGATCGCAAAGGCGAGGAACACGCGCTCGCCGGGCGAGGAGAATGGCGAGGAACCCGGTACCTTGGGATCGACGTCGATGAAGTAGAAGACGTGCGTCGCATCGACCGAGAGGATGCCGAGGGCGCCGATCACGAGGATGAACAGCGCCGAGACGATGACGAACTTGGCGCTGATGCGGTCGTCGAGCGCGCCGCCGATGAGGGCGCCGAAGGCGCCGACCAGCGTCAGGATGATGCCGAACAGGCCGAGCTCCAGCGGTCCCCAGCCAAACACCGAGGCACCGTAGATGCCGCCGAAGGTGAAAATGGCGGTGAGGCCGTCGGTGTAGATCATGCGCGCGATGAGAAAGAGCAGCATGCTGCGGTTTTCCGGCAGCGAGCGCACCGTGTTCCACAGCTCCGCCGTCGGGCTCCGCCCATCGTGGGCCTTCTTCTGTCGGATGTCGGGCACGAAGAGGAAGAACGGGATCATGAACACGAGATACCAGACGGCGGATAGCGGCCCGACGATGCGGTCGCCCTCGCGCGCCGCGGTGTCGAGCGCGACCAGCGGGTCGAGCCCGAACATCGTCTTGCCCGTGTCGCCCATGGGGACGAGCAGTCCGGCGACGAGGAACAGGCTGGCGAGGCCGCCGAAGTATCCGCACGCCCAGCCGCGCCCGGACAGGCGTCCGAGCTCGGCCTGCGGCACGAGGCTGGGCATGATGGCGTTGGTGAAAACGGCGGTGTACTCGGCGCACGCGGTAGCGACGATGAAGGCGAGCAGCACGAGATAGATCGTCGACATCGGCGCGCCGGGCGTCGCGATCCACAGCGAGGTCATGGCTACGGCAAGCACGGCGGAGAACACGGCGATCCACGGCTTGCGCTGGCCGCGACCGTCGGCAAAGGCACCGAGAAACGGGCTGCCGACGGCTATGAGGATGCCGGCGATGGCGGCGCCGTAGCCCCACAGGGCCTGCCCCTGCGGGCCCGTTGCCGACGACGACGTTGGCGAAATACGGCGCGAACAGGAACGTCAGGATCAGCGTGTAGAACGGCTGCACCGACCAATCGAAGAGCATCCACGAGACGCGCGCCGACAGTGGAGCGCGCTCCACCGGCGCGGCTTGAGCAGACGTAGCCATTTCCACGATTTTGACCCCCAGCGACGAGCCCCCCGGCGTCAGCCATATAGCACGGAATAAGGCGGCGGCTTGTGACGCCTCGCCGCCCCGGTGGCGCCTATTGCAGGATGATCAGGTGGTCCGGCAGCTCGTTGGGATCCTGGGGGCCTCCCGGCGGGAAGTGTTGCGCCAGCGTGACGCCGATGGCGGCAATGGCGGTGACGAAGCCATCGGCTGCATGCCCTTTGCCGATGGCGCTAGTGAGCTGATCGACGATCTTTTTCCATGTTCCGGGCGCTACCTTCGCGTCGATGCCCTTGTCGGCAACGATCTGCGCATAGCGCTCGGCGACCGACACGAACAGCAGCACGCCCGTGCGCCCGGAAGTGGTGTGCAGGTTCTGCACGAGGAACTGCTCGACGGCGCGACGGCGCGCGTGCAGGTGCTTGATGCTGGGGGGCACCAGGGCGATGCGGACAGGGGCCGGCATCAGCGCCGCGGTGATCAGCGCGAAAACGGCGAGCTGGATCAGGTAGATCGTCGTCATATCGAGCTGCGTGAAGTAGATGAGCACCCACGGCACGAGCAGGCTGACGATGCCGGCGACCAGCGGCGGAACGTAGTGATAGCCATCGCTCTGGGCCGCGACGACGACGACGATCTCGCCCGACGTTTGCCGCTCGGCGTTGGTGATTGCCTCGGAGATGCGCCGCTCTTCCTCGGCCGAAAATAGCCTCATGCGAATGTCTCCATCACCAACTCCCCGACGATCCGCCGCCGCCGAAATCGCCGCCGCCCCCGGACCATCCGCCGCCGCCGCCGCCGCCGCCCGACCAGCCGCCGCCCGACCAGCCGCCTGAGCTTCCCGGTACGGCGTCCGCGCCACCGCGGCGTCGTCGTCCGCCGACGGCCTGCGGCGCCTGGTTGATCGATTGCACGACCGCGAACAGCACGAACAGCACGACGCAGATCCAGAAGATGATCAGTACGATCTGCCAGAAATCGAGAGCGTCGCTCGCTTGCCGGGCGCGCTCCTTCACCTCCTCGGCGTCGCCGAGCAGCACGTCCTTGATGTCGCGCACGCCGGCGCGGATGCCGGCGGAAAAGTCGCCGCGGCGGAACTCCGGCAGGATCGCATTCTGGATGATGAGGCTCGACATGGCATCGGTCATCACCGGCTCGAGCCCGCGTCCGACCTCGATGCGCACCTTGCGCTCGTTCGGCGCGACGATGAGCAGGATGCCGTTGTCCTTGCCCTTCTGGCCGATGCCCCACTCGCGGCCGAGCCGGTAGCCGTAGTCCTCGATCGGGTAGCCATCGAGCGACTTGACGGTGACGACGGCGAATTGATCCGTCGACTTCTGCTCGAGCGCGGCGAGCTCGGCCATGATGGCCGTGTAGTCGTCAGCGCTCAGGAGGCCGGCCTGATCGGTGATGCGGCTGGTGAGAACCGGAAATGTCGGGCCGGTCTGCGCAGCGGCGGATACGACGAAGCAAACGACGCCGACGAGGAACGCCGCTGCCGCGCGAGGCGCCCAGCTCAAAGGGCAAGCGCAGCGAGCCGCCGGCATCGTTGGTGTCCTCTACGGCGCGGCCTATTGCTTGGTGCCGAAGTCGACCTTGGGCGTCTTCATCTCCTCGGCGGCGACGTCGAACGTCGCCATCTCCTTGGCCGACGGATACATGACGGCGCGCCAGATGCGGCCCGGGAACGTGGTGATCTCGGTGTTATAGATGCGCACCGCCTCGATGTAGTCACGCCGCGCGATGGCGATGCGGTTCTCGGTGCCCTCGATCTGGCTCTGCAGAGTGAGGAAGTTCTGTCCCGACTTGATGTCCGGATAGCGCTCCACGACGGCGAGCAGGCGCCCGAGCGCGCCGCCGAGCTGGTTCTGCGCGTCCTGGAAGTTCTTCATCGCCTCGGGGTTGGTCAGGATGTCGGCCGGCACGTTGATCTGCGCCTGGGTCGCCTTGGCCCGCGCCTCGACGACGTCGGTCAGCACCGTCTTCTCTTGCTCGGCGAAGCCTTTGACCGTCTCGACGAGATTGGGAATGAGGTCGGCGCGCCGCTTGTACTGGTTGAGCACCTCGGACCAGGCCGCCTTGGCGTTCTGCTCGTAGGTGGGGATCGTGTTGATGCCGCAGCCGGCGAGCATGAGTGTCACAAGTGACACCACAATCGCTGCCAAGGGGCGGGGATTGCGAAGCGCCGGCGCGTGACCCATGACGAAGTAGCCTCCAGGAGAGCGAAACTGCCGCCTTTTCCTAGTAACAGTTCTGGGCAGGAGCAAGTCGCCGCAACGCTGCGGAAGGTTTATGGGCCGTTATTTGGCGCCCATCGGCATGCGTCGCCAGGGGCGATTGAGGCGCGTTCCCATGGTTGCCATATTCCCGGGCCATGCAAGGAGATCAATGGGCGCGGTGGGGAAGTCCAGGCAGCATGCGGAATACGATTGCAGTGATGAATACCAAAGGCGGCGTCGGCAAGTCGACGCTGGTGCTGGCCCTCGCCGAGACCATCTCCGCCTATCATGGCAAGAACGTGCTGGTCATCGACAGCGACGCGCAGGCCAGCGTTTCCAGCATGCTGATGTCGGTGTCCAGCCTCTACAAGCTGCAGAGCGAAGGCGCGACGATCGTCGACTACCTGCACGGCCGGGTCCTGAAGAACCAGGTCATCGACTGGCCCAAGTTCATCGTCCGCAACGTCTCCGACATCGACGACGCCCGCTCGCTGTTCCTGCTGCCGAGCGATATGCAACTCACGCTGCTCGAGCGCGAGGTGTCGAAGGAGAACCTGCACGGCAAGTTGCGCGAGGTGATCGGCGAGCTGTTGACCGGCGTGCGCCGCGTGTTCGACATCATGCTCATCGACTGCCCGCCGGGTCTTTCGGTGCTGACCGAATGCTGGCTGCGCGAGGCCGACTTCCACATCTCGCCGACCAAGGCCGACTACGTTTCGGTGTGCGGTCTCGAGGTGTTCCGCCGCTTCAAGGGTCTCAACCCCGAGATGGGCTTTGCCGAGAACCTCGGCGTCATGGTCAACCTGAAGGAGACCAACTCGGTCTCCGACGAGGAATATCACCGCTGGTTGCAGGACAACCCGGAGAACGCCTGTTTCGCGCAGGCCATTCCGCGCATGCCCGCCCTGCAGGACGCCGCCAATTTCCAGAGCTACGAGCGCAGCTATCTCGCCAAGTACCCTGGCCAGGTGGGCAAAGCCGTGCGCGCGCTGACCGAGGAGGTCATGTCGCGGCTCGTGGCGCGCGGCGTCGCCAAGGCCGCGGCCAACGCGCCGGCTGCCGCCAGCGCCTGAGACGCGACAGCATTGCCGCTGGATGCTAAGGGTTAGGCATGTTGCGAACATGCCTCCTGCTGTCGGCGTTGGCCCTGCTGGTCGACCCGGTCACGCGCCCTCGAACTGAAGAGCTGCGAAGAGGCGCAATGTCGGCCTCACGACGCTTATCGCGCCCGTCGCCAAGAACAGCCGAACCTACAAGGACGACAAGATCAGCGTCTACGCCGTCGACATGGTCGAGCCGGTGTGCTGCGCGGCCGGCGTGGCGGTGGTCATTCCCGATGTCGCCGATGAGCTGGGCGGCAACAAGTGCCTGGCGGTGGTCGGGGTCGCGTCGGTGCAACTCGACGAGGCGGTGAGCGAAGACGACCCGGCCAAGGGGCTGCTGATCAGCATCCCGACACGCGTCTTCAACGAAGCTTCCAATTCCGCGCCGGGCGAGCCGATCAAGCTGCGCGTCGACGTCGACACAGGCATACTGGTCGTCGAATAAACCGAAACTGAAGCGCGGAAACACACGTCGCCTGCCGAGCGTCGACGCAACGCCAGGCCGTGTGACGGTGCCCGGCGATCCCCGTGGCCACGAGCGACGTCTGCTTTGAGAAATTGGAGCGGGCGAACGGATTTGAACCGTCGACCCTCACGTTGGCAACGTGATGCTCTACCCCTGAGCTACGCCCGCATCCATTGGGGTAACGACGCCGCGCAGAGCGCGGCGGAGCAGCCTTATGGCGCAACTGCGCGGCCTTTGCAAGACGGCGGATCGAGCGGCGCCAATTTGCCCGCCACGCGGGCGACTCAGCCCTTCTCGCCGGTTCCGGCCTTGAAGTAGCTCTTCAGGCTGCACTGGGAGAAGCCACCGTCCGAGAACAGCTTTTTGACCTCGCGCAGGGCGACCTCGCGACTGGAGCCGACGGCGGCGGCGCAGCCGGATTTGGGGTCGCTGCAGCACATGACGGCGAAGATGTGGTCCATGCCGTTGGTGCTGGCCGGCGTGTCGGCGCAAGTCGATGAGACCTGCTTGCAGGCGAGGACGGCAAGCTTCTTCGCCTGGTCCTTGCTGGTCGCCCAGACGACGGCGGAAGAATTCTCCAGGTTGGGTGCAATCGCCGCCCAGCGGTCCTGGGCGTGTGCCTGCCCCGCAATGAGGGTGATGACGAGCAGCTGCCACGGCGGCAGTCGCGAGGCGCACGATGGCGGTGGCGGGCATCTGATCTCCTACTGTCATGGCTCGGCGATGCTACCGCCGCGCCGTACCGTCATCAAGCGGGCCCACAGGCGAGAAAGGCGAGGAAATTGGTGGCGAAAGCGATTGGCGGCGGGCGTCGCGCCGACTAAGTAAGCGAGCCCCATATGCCAAATTCGCCACATGCCCGCATCGCGCCAAGACCTGTTCGCCCGCCTCGCCGAACTCGGCATTGAAACGCGCACGGTCGAGCACCAGCCGGTTTTCACGGTGGCGGAAAGCAGCCAGCTCGAGCGCGAGCTGCCCGGAGCGCACACGAAGAATCTCTTCCTCAAGGACGAGGACGGCGCCCTGTTTCTGGTCGTCGCCATGACGACGACGCGCGTCGACCTCAAGGCATTGGCGAAGACGTTGCGAGCCGGGCGCTTCAGCTTCGGCAAACCGGAGCTGCTGCTCGCGGCGCTCGGCGTGCCGCCCGGATCCGTCACCGCCTTTGCCGTGATCAACGATCCGGGTCAGCGCGTGCGTATCGTCATCGATGCCGAGTTGATGAAGCACGACACGATCAATTGCCATCCGCTGGAAAACACGGCGACGACGAGCATTGCGCGTGACGACCTTTTGCGGTTCATTCGGGCCTGCGGTCATGAACCGAGGGTCGCCGCGCTCGGCAGCGCCGCGGCGGCCGAATCGTAAGGTGACCAGGCTGCGCGAAAACATCGCTGTCGCCACAGTTGCAGTCCGTGCCCGTCGTCACGATCTGCGGGTCGGGCGCATTCGCGCACGGCCATGCGGAAATTAGGCGGCAAATTGTGTTTTTGCTATTCGGTGGTCGCCGACGGTAAGCTTGGGCTCGCCTCGAGGAGATAGATATGGAATTCGGCTTGAAGGCGTCGCCCGTCGGTGCGGGCACCGCCGGCATCATCAAGGACGCGACGACGGCGAGCTTTGCCAAGGACGTCATCGAAGCCTCGCGCGCCGTGCCGGTCATCGTCGACTTCTGGGCGGCCTGGTGCGGACCGTGCAAGCAGCTGACGCCGGTGCTGGAGAAGATCGTCCAGAGCTACGGTGGCAAAGTTCGGCTCGTCAAGATCAATGTCGACGAGCACCCGGGCATCGCCGGGCAGCTGCGCGTGCAGTCGCTGCCGACGGTGTATGCATTCCGCGACGGCCGTCCGCTCGATGGCTTCATGGGCGCGCAGCCGGAGAGCGCCGTGCGCGCCTTCGTCGACCGGCTCGTCGGCGAAGACGCCGAGGCGGATATCGCCACCGTTCTCGCAACCGCCGAGCAGGCGCTGGAGGCAGGCGACGTGCAGGCTGCAGCGGAGGTGTTCGCTGCCGTGCTGCAGGAGCACAAACAGAACCCGGTCGCGCTAGCCGGCCTCGCGCGCTGCTACTTGCAGACCGGCGACATCGACCGCGCCGAGCAGATGATCGCGCTGGTGCCGCCTGAAGAGAAGAAGGTCGCCGCCGTCGAGCAGGTGCGCGCGGCCTTGGAGCTGGCACGCAAGGCCCCCAAAGCGGATCAGCAGGACGCGCTGGCACAGAAGCTGGCTTCGAACCCCGCCGATCAACAGACGCGCTTCGATCTCGCGGTCGCATTGGCGGCGCGGGGCAAGAAGATGGAAGCCGTCGAGCATTTGCTGGAGCTGGTGCGTCGTGACCGCAACTGGAACGACCAGGCGGCACGCAAACAGCTGGTGCAGTTCTTCGAGGCTTGGGGCTTCAAAGATCCGGCCGCGGTCGAAGGTCGTCGTCGGCTCTCATCTTTGCTGTTTTCGTAGTTCAAAGCGCTCATCCGAGGCGGAAGGATTTAAGGCCAGTGTCACCGACCGATCGCTACCGTCGTCCGGCAGACCTCCCGCCACGCATCCCGGTATTCCCGCTCCGCGGCGCCATCCTGCTGCCGCGCGCGACGCTGCCGCTGAACGTGTTCGAGCCGCGCTACCTCGAGATGTTGGACGCGGTGATGTCGGGCGACCGCCTGATCGGCATCGTCCAGCCGGCGACCGGCGATGCCGGCGAGGACGAGGAAAGCCCGCGTGGTCCTGTGGGGCTGCGCAACGTCGGCTGCGTCGGCCGCGTCACCAGCTATCAGGAGGTCGATCACGCGCGTCGCATGATCACCCTCACCGGCGTCATGCGCTACGACATTCTCGATGAAGCGAGGACCGACCTTCCCTATCGGGTGATGAGCGTCAGCTACGACCGCTACGCTGCGGATCTGAACGAGGGGCTCGGCGAGGAGCAGGTCGACCGCACGAACCTATTGCGGGTGTTGCGCTCCTATCTCGACGCCAACAAGCTGGAGGCCGATTGGGCCGCGATCCAGCGCGCCTCCAGCGAGTTCCTCATCAACGCCTTGTGCGTGATGTGTCCCTACGGGCCGGAGGAGAAGCAGGCGCTGCTCGAAGCCGCCGATCTGAAATGTCGCGCCGACGTGCTCGTGGCACTCGCCGAGATGGAGCTCGCCTCGAGCGGCAGCAGCGGCACGACGCTGCAATAGGCGAGCGGAGAAACGATATGAGCGGTTCGCCGGAGGAAAAGGTCGACCCCAAGCTGCTCGAGGTGCTCGTTTGCCCGCTTACCGAAGACGATGCTCGAGTACGATGCGGCGGCAAATGAGTTGATCAGCCGCGCCGCCGGCCTCGCGTTCCCGATCATCGACGGCATTCCGCGCATGCGGCTCGAAGACGCGCGCCGTCTCGACGAGGGACCGCGCCGGCCGTAGCGCGTCTTGGTTAGCATTAACCAACCAGCTTCAACTTTTCGAAACGCCCGTATGATTGCTTGGCGGCACCGTTTGTAGTGTTGCGTAGCGAGTGCGGTGGGCGTGGACGACAAGAGTTTCGATCATCTCGGCCGCGCCGCGCTTCCTGCGAGCCGCGGGTGCACGAATGCGGTTCGCATCATCGCTGCCGATGCTGCTCCTCGTTGCGGGATTGGCGAGCCTGATCCTTGCGCTCGTGCTGCTGCCGCGTCCGCTCGCCGCGTGGCAAGTCTGTCGCCGCTCTCGCCGTCGCGTTTGGCCTCGCCTCCCTGCATCTCGCACTCGCGCGCATCGCGCTCGGGTCCGTTGCTGAGCGCAACCTCGCGGGCGCCGATGGGGCGCGACCTCGAGCAGTTGCAGGATGTTCGGTGGCAGTTGAGCGAGAACGAGGCGCGCTATCGCGCCCTGCTCGATAGTCAAGGCAGCGCCATCGTTCGGCGCGACGCGGCGCGCAATCTGACTTTCGCCAACAAGGCTTTCCTCGATATGTTTGCGGCGAAGGCCGATGAAGTTCTCGGCAAGCCGTTCGAGCTGGAACTGTGCGAGCCGGCCGGAGTCGAGCCGCTGGCCGTCACCGCCGCCGTCCGCCACCAACGTCTCGTCCAACATGCATTGACTGCGACCGGCGCCCGCTGGATCGAGTGGGAGGAGCAGCTCGTCGCCGCGCCACACGGGGGCGGCCTCGAGGTGCAGAGCGTCGGCCGCGATATCACCGAGCAGCGGCGCGCGGACATGCAGCTTGCGGAGGCGCGAGACCAAGCCGAAGTCGGCCAACCGAGCCAAGGGCCGTTTCCTCGCCGCCATGAGCCACGAGATCCGCACGCCGATGAACGGCATCCTCGGCATGGCGAGCCTTCTGCTCGAGACGGAGCAGACGCCGGAGCAGCAGCACCTACGCGCACGCCATCGATCAGTCGGCGCGCACGCTGCTCGCGCTCATCGACGAGATTTTGGATTTTTCCAAGATCGAGGCCGGCAAGCTGGAGCTGACCGAGGAGCCGTTCGCGCTCGAGGCTTGCGTGCAAGGCGCTGTCGAGCTGCTTGCTCCCCGCGCGCATGCGAAGGGCCTCGAGATGGCGTGGTCGGTCAGCCCGCAACTGCCGCGGCTGGTCTTCGGCGATGAGGCGCGTGTGCGCCAGATACTGCTCAATCTTCTGTCCAACGCCGTGAAGTTCACCGACGCCGGCGGCGTCAGCGTCGAGGTTGGCCCATCGGCGGAGCCCTGCAACGAACCGGGCTGCGTCGGGATCGAGATCACCGTCGAGGACACCGGTATCGGCCTGTCCCCTGATGACATGCGCCGGCTCTTTACGGAGTTCGAGCAGGCCGACGCCGCCGTCCGGCGGCGCGACGGCGGCACCGGCCTGGGGCTGGCGATCTCCATGCAGCTCGCTCGCGCGATGCGCGGCGGCATCCGCGTCGCCAGCACTTTGGGCAAAGGCTCGACCTTCAAGGCATGTTTGGCGCTGCAGCCCGTCGAATTTGCCGCGGACGATGCCGGCCAGGGTCCGATCGGCGAAGGTGCGCGGGTGCTGCTGGCCTTCGATCGCCCGTTGGAACGCCGGGCCTTGGGCTACGCGCTGGCGTCGGCCGGTGTTGCCACGGCGGAAGCCGACTTCGCCAAGGCGGCAGACGCGCTCGATGCGGCACTTGCCGAAGGCAGGCCCTTCGATCGCCTGGTCATCGACGGTGCCGAAGGACCTGGCGCGGCCGGCGCCCTCCTCGCCAAGGCGCGGCAGCTCAATCGGCACGCGAAAGTGCGCGGCATCGTCCTCGTCAATGTCTTGGCCCGGGCCAGCCTGTCGGAGTTCCGCACCGCCGGTTTCGATGCCTACCTGGTGCGTCCCGTGCGCCCCGCGTCGCTGATGCTGCATCTCGGCCTTTGCCGGCCTGAAGAGACCTCCGCCGCCGTCCGCGCCGAGCCTGCCGTACCCAGCGTCGCCGCAAGCGGGCTGGACGTGCGCGCGCCGCGTCCTGCTCGCCGAGGACAACGAGATCAATGCGCTGCTGGCCAAGCGCGTCCTCGAGAAGTGCGGCTGCGAGTACGTAGCCGTGGCGAACGGCGCGGAAGCCGTTGCCGTCGTCGGGCAGATCCTGCGGGGCGAAACTCGCGGCGTCGATCTCATCTTGATGGATATTTTCATGCCCCAGCTCGACGGCCTGGAGGCTGCCCGCGCCATCAAGCAGCTCTACGCTGGCGCGCCCGCCGGAACCGGTGCGCCGCCGATCGTCGCACTGACGGCAAACGCCTTTGCCGAGGACAAGCAGCGCTATCTCGAAGCCGGCATGGACGACTACCTCGCCAAGCCATTCGACAAGTCCGGCCTCGAAGCGGTTCTCCACCGCTGGTTCGGCGATCATGGCGGGAATACGGACGCGGCTGCCTGAGGGCCGCCCCTGAGCGCGCGCAATTTCGTACCGATTTGCTGAGCGTAATCACCCGACAGCCCATTGGCTGCGGGTAAAAAGTCTGTCATGGAATCGTGCTATCCACCCGCGGCTGTTGGGGAAACAGTCCTAGCAGGACGGCGCCGACGGGTGGCGATCGGCCGCTTCATTGAATGCGACTCGCATCGTAAGATGGTCGCGTGCCGCCAGGGGAGAGACGGAGCAATGAGATATACCGCGCGGCGGATGGCCACCAGGCTGGCGAATAGCCCCAAGTGGCATGCGGTCCCCGGCGGGTTGCTTGCCCTGCGCGCCCTGAGCGACGCGGGCGATGCTACCTTCGCTTTACGCAAGCCCGACAAGGTTTACGGCAAGATTGGCAGCCTCGAGGTGCGCCTGACGCGGCGGTGGCGCGACATCAAGCTCGCGCAGCGGTTGCGCTATAAAGTCTTCTACGAGGAGATGTCGGCGATCCCCACGCTGCGCGCCGAGATGCGTCGCCGCGATGAGGATCCCTACGACGCCGTCTGCGATCACCTGCTCGTCATCGACGAGGGACAGCCCTCGGCCACCGATCCGTGGGGTGGCCTGCGCCGCAACAAGGTCGTCGGCACCTACCGCGTGCTGCGCCAGGAAGTCGCCGAGCGCACCCTCGGCTTCTACACGCAGAGCGAATACGACATCGCCCCTCTCATCGCGCGCAAGCCGCACCATCGCTTCATGGAACTCGGCCGCTCTTGCGTGCTCGAGCCGTACCGCAACAAGCGCACCGTCGAGCTGCTTTGGCACGGCCTGTGGACTTACGTGCGTGAACGCAAGGTGGACGTGATGATCGGCTGTGCCAGCCTGCCGGGCACCGATCCCCAACAGCACGCCATGGCGCTGAGCTTCATGCATCACAATGCGCTCGCGCCGGCCGAGTGGCGCTGTCGCGCGCACGACCGGCTGTATGTGGGAATGGATCTCCTGCCCAAAGAAAAGGTGGACGTCAAAGCGGCGCTGAAGGCGTTGCCTCCGCTCATCAAGGGCTATCTGCGGCTAGGAGCGTTCGTCGGCGACGGCGCCGTCATCGATAGGCAGTTCGGCACCACCGACGTGCTCATCATCCTGCCCGTCGAGAAGATCGACCCGCGCTACTTCGAGCACTTCGGCATGCCGAACGAGGTGAAGAGCCGGGTTTCCGTCGACGCCTGAGGCGCATCAGCCGCGCTTTTTGGCGGCCTTGTCGGCGCTCGCGGAATTCGAGCGCGGCGAGGCGCAAGGTGCACTGCTTCACCGCGCGCTTGATGCCGCTGGCGCGCACGGGGGGGCTGAAATAGAAGCCCTGCGCTTCGTCGTATCCGGCAGCACGCACGGCCATGAGACTGGCCGCGGTCTCCACGCCCTCGGCGACCGAGCGCATGTTGAGCTCGCGCGCCAGATCGGCCACCGATTTGACGATGGCGACGCAGTCGTGATGCTCGGGAATGTCGCGCACGAAGCTGCGATCGATCTTGATCTTCTTGAACGGGAAGCTGCGCAGATAGTTCAGCGTCGCAAAGCAGGTCCCGAAATCGTCGAGCGTGATCAGGACGCCGAGATCGTGCAGCTTGCGCAGCACTTCCTGCGTGCGCGTCTGATCGCGCATGAGCACGGTCTCGGTTATCTCCAACTGCAGCCGCTGCGGGGCGAGGCCCGTCTCGCTCAGGGCTGCGGTGACGACCTCGTACACATCGCAGCATTCGATCTGCACGGCGGAAAGATTGACGGCCACCTTCGTGTCGGCGGGCCAATCCATGGCGTCGGTGCAGGCTTGTTTCAGCGCCCAGCTGCCCATGCGCACGATGAGCCGCGTTTCCTCGGCGATGGGTATGAACTCTGACGGCGCGATCATGCCGCGACTGGGGTGCTTCCAGCGCATCAGCGATTCGAAGCTCGAGACCTTGCCTTCGCGCAGATCGACGATCGGCTGGTAGTGCAGCACCAGCTCGCCACGGTCGACGGCTTCCTGCAGCTCGGCGCGCAACGGATTGGTTGCCGGGTGGGCATCGACGGAGCCGGGAGTAGTATACGGCGTGCACGCCACGGCCCATGGACTTGGCCCTGTAGAGCGCCATGTCGGCGCAGGCAAAGAGCTGCTCGGGGGTTTGGCCGTGATGCGGCGCCAAGGCAACGCCGATGCTGGCCTCGGTGTGCAGGCAATGGCCCAGCACGTCGTGCGGGCGGCGGATGTTCTGCAGAACGCGGCGGGCGAGATTGTCGGCGAGATCCTCGCGATCCACCCCGACCTGCAGGATGGCGAACTCGTCGCCGCCGAGACGGCCGACCACGTCGCCCGCACGCAGGCTGCTCTTCAGCCGGCCGGCGACGCTCTTCAACAGCCCATCTCCTACGAGATGGCCGTGGCGATCGTTGATCTGCTTGAAGTGGTCGAGATCGAGCCACAACAGCGCGAACCCGTGGCGGGGATCATATGTTTCGAACTGATGCTCGAGGCGCTCGCGGAAATGGAAGCGGTTGGGAACCTCGGTCAGCGTGTCGTGACGCGCCAGCCATTCGATTTTTTCGTCGGACCGCCGCTGCGCCGTGATGTCCTCCTGCATGTCGACCCAACCGCCGGCTGCGAGCGGTTCGTACGTCACGCGGATGATCCGGCCATCGGCGAGGTTCTGGATCTCTTCCCGGTGGCCTGACTGCTGAAGCCGCGTCACATGCTCCTTGATCCACGCCGCGGCGCCTTCGTGCGAGGCCTCCTCGCCGGAAACGCGAGCCATGTGGTAGCGCAGAATGTCGAGGAACGGCGTGCCCGGGCGCGCCAGTTCGGCGGGCAGCGCATAGATATCTGCATACGCCTTGTTGCAGACGACGAGCCGGTGCTCGCTGTCGAACATCGAAAGGCCGCGCCCCATGTGGTTGAGGGCTGCCTCGAAGCACGCATTGAGCTGTTCCAGGGTCTCGTTGCGCTGCAGAACGGCTCCGAGCTGCTGCTCGAGAGCATCCTGCAGATGCGCGACTTCGCCGGTCGAGAAGGGCTCATGCGCCGTCTCGCCGCGTAGTCCTTCCTGCCGACCCTGTGCGTGGGCAAGCTTGAGCGCACCCTGACTCACGTGTTGTCTTCCCTGGCGTCGCCGAAGCGTTTCAGCAACTCTATCCTAGGGTTAGTCGCCACATCCCTAATAAGTTTCCATGTAATAGCCGAAGTTATCGCCAAAGGGTTTAGCGATCCGTAAATGCGGACATCCTCAGGTTGAGCATGCAGCCGCATCAATCTCAGGGCGAATCATAGAAATATTTGACGCCCAGGGTGATCTCATACTGCTCGGTGGAAACCTCGACGATATGGTCGCCAACCACCTCGACACCGGTGACCGAGGCTTCGGGCGCATACATTGCCGCCAGCTCCACGGCCCAGTCCCTATCGAACCGCCACTCGCCGCCCGCTGTCAGGTGATGCTGCGTGGCGGCCGGCGCCAGGATATCGAGCTGCACGTCGCGTGAGCCGAATAGCGGCGTGTTGTACGCATAGCCGGCGCGCAATGCGAGGTCGGGGGTATAGCGCCACTCGACGCCGAATTTCACGGCATTGATGTCCCGCCATCCGAAGGCCGGCCCATTGGCGGCGCCGAACGGCCCCGGGCTGGTCGCGGGATTGGCCACGCACGGTATCGAGCCATACGCGATGTGCTGATAGTCCAGCATCAGGGTAAGGTTGGGCTGCGCGTCATACGCTATGCCGGCTTGCCCGAACGCAGGCACGTCGCAGTCGCCGTGATCGGCGAGAAGGTTGGCATACTTCTCGAACGAGCCCATGTAGGTGCGCGAGGCGATCGCGGCACCGAAGCGCAGATGGCGCGCGATGCTCCATTCGATGCCTCCGCTGACGCCGTAGCCCCATTCCTGATCGATGCTGTTTGACACCGGTGCGAACACGTTGAGGCCCTTGGCGCGGAATTGCTGGCGGGCGAGTGTCGGGCCGATGCCGACCGATAGGTCCGGCGTGATGTGCTTGGCGACAGACACCGTCAGGAACATCTGCTGCAGATCGACGCCTGCCGGGCCGCCGCAGTACATGCCCGAGCCACCGTTAAGGCAGCCGCCGCCGCGATCGAAGTTGCGATAGTTGGTGCCGGCGCCGTTGCCCCACACGGAGACGCCGACGACATCGACGAACGGGTTGCCGGAGACGCGGTAGGCCGCCGAAAGATTGGGAATGAAGAACTCGAGCGTATTGCTCTCGTGCTTGCCGGTCGGCGTCAGCCCGGGAGGGCCAGAACCGACCATTTCGCGCGTGGGGCTGAACAGTCCGAAGGCGGAGTCGATCTCGTTCTGAGCGTGCACCAGGCCGGCCGGATTGATGATGGCGATCGTCGCGTCACGGCCGTCGGCCACGCCCGCACCGGCGAGAGCCTTATGGCGAGCGCCGTAGCCGTGCTGGAAGTATCCTTCGAGGGCTTGGGCCGGTTGCGCGAGCAACAGGGCTGCTAGCAGACCAGCGCCGAGACCGCCGCTCCACCGCGCATCCGATGAATTCATTGCTGCCCCCGCCGCGCCCGAATCACTAAGGCCAGTTTAGGCACGGGCAGGGCTGTGCGGGCGGTGTGTCCAACTCAGCGCACCGTTGGCGCACAGGACATCAACAGAAAATCGTCGCCGACTTGCGGGCCGACTACTTAGGGTTGCGAACTCTTCACGCCCGCTGACTGCGGAGCGGTTCGTGTGCCGGATGCTCGTGGCGGATGTAGCTGTAGCTCCAGGCGCCGGAGCCCGGAAGAACCTGCGCCGGCCAGATGAACTTCGCCCAGTTGGCCTCGTAGTCCGGGTGATAGACGCCTTCCTGGGTCGGGAACCAAGCGTGCGCCTTGCGGGTGCGCAGCAGTTGCACCATGTCGGCGGGCGCGCGGCGCGTCTCCGCCGCCTCGCATTGGACCTCGACGGTGTCGTTGTCGGAAATCAGCAAGAACGACTCGTTGCCGTCGGCGTCGCGCATCATCACGCCGGGCGGCGCCGCACACACGTAATGCTCGACGATGCCGTTTTTCTCGGCAACTTCCTTGAACAGCTCGATGAAGCCCGGATCGGTGAAGAACGATGGCTTCTGCAGCGCCAGCGCGCTGTTGATGGGGGCCGAGATCTCGGCGAAGTATTCGTTCTGCAGCCGCTTGATCTCGCGACGCAACGCATACGTCACGCTCTGATCTTGCTTCTGCAGGAAGCAATCGATGACGCCTTCATTGAAGGCGGAGATCGCCGTCTCCAGACCGGCCTTGCCGGTGAGCAGGATGGTCTTGACCGGCAGATCGCGAATGGCGCGACAGAACTCGACACCCGTCATCTTCGGCATGTCGTAGTCGACGATGGCGACCGACACCCGCTGCTGGCGCGAGCGATCGTCGATGACGGAGCGCAGCTCGGATAGCTGCAGGCGTAGGAGCCGGTCACCGAAGCGAACCTCAGAGCCGAGGTCCATGTCTGAAACGTCTCTAAAGTAGCGCGCGAAATTCGGATGCTGAGGTGCCTGCGCGCGAAGATGCTCCAGCGCGGCATCCGGCCGCGTAAAGGTCTGGCACGACACTTCTTCGCTAAACTGAAAATCCAGACTTTCTAGAAAAAGCGGATCGTCGTCGAGAACGAGGATCGAAGTCGGATGGTAGAACGGCGTCATGATCGCTTAAGCCCTCGCCGGTCGAATGCACTTTCCGTAAGGACCTTTCGTACTACGCTTTCGTATCGGATCCGGTACGACGACGGTTAAAAGTTTAGATGTTTCAATTGTCAGATCGTTTGACGTTAAAGCCGCGTGTGAACGTCATCTCGAACGGGGGCGGCGCCGGTCCGCGCCCGAATATCGTCATGCGCGCGGTGCACGACCTCGCGCGCCGCTACATCGAGTATCACGCCCACGCACAACGGAAGATATGGGCGGCGGCCGTACTCGGCGTTTTTGGCTTCCCTATCTTCTATCTGGCGTGGACGTACGTTCTGCCGCAGCCCTACGACAGCTTGACGCTGCGCGGCATTGGCACAGTGCTTTGTCTCGCCCTGGGGCTGGCGCGCTGGTGGCCAACGGAATGGCGACGCTACATCGTGCCGTTCTCGTACTTCATGTTTCTCTACTGCCTGCCGTTCTTCTTCACGCTGATGCTGCTGCTCAACGGCAGCAATGCGACGTGGCAGATGTCGACGCTCGCCGCGCTGATTTACGTGGTGCTGCTGTACGATCTCGTGAACGCCATCGTCGTGCTGGTCGTCGGTTCACTCGCGGCGATCGGCGCCTATCTGCTGATGACCGGCGGCGCGCCGATCCCGGAGGGCTACTGGACGACGCTGCCGATACTCGTCTTTGCGCTGACCGGGTTTCTCGGCTTGGCCTACGGCGACAACGTCATCGCCCGCGAGAAGATCAAGGCCGCCGCCTCGCTCGCCAGCCAGGTGGCGCATGAATGCCGGACGCCTCTAACCGGCATCCGCTTCGAGGCGGACGGCTGCGAGCGCCTGCTGGAGCGGCTGCCGGAGTCGCCTATTCGCGCCAAACTCGCGGCTTCGCACAGGCGCGTGCGACAACACATCACTTCCGCCAACTCGGTGATCGATCTGCTCCTCACCAATGTGGCGCAACATCATCGCAGCGCGCCGACGGCCGAGCTGCACAACATGAGCAAGATCGTATCGCTCGCGCTGGAACGCTACAGCTTCAAGCCGGACCAGCGGGAAATCGTGCGCACGGTGCTCGATGAGGATTTTCAGTTCCGCGGCTCGGATCTGCTCATGACGCACGTTCTCTTCAACCTGTTGAAGAACGGACTGCGTGCCATCGAGGCGCGTGACGGAGACGACAACCATCTGTCCGTCGAGCTGCGCCGCGGGCCCGCGATGAACACGATCATCGTCTCCGATACCGGCGAGGGCATTCCGCCGGAAATCCTGAACTACGTATTCATTCCGTTTGTATCGGCGCAGCGTCCCGGTGTCGGCACCGGCCTCGGGCTGTCATTCTGCCGGATGATTATCGAGGGCGCCGGCGGCACGATCTCGTGCCGGTCGAAGGTGGGCGTCGGCACCACCTTCATCATTGAGCTTCCGGCGGTGCAGCCAGTTATTGAGAAAGCGGCTGCGGCCTAGGCGCGAGCCCATTTTGTTGCGCTTTTTCTCCGCTTGAAGCGTTCCGGGACCGGCGGCCAACCTGCGCTTCGTCGATCGCCACTCGGCCATGCCAACCTCGTCGCGGATCTCATCGCAGACGTCGATGATGCGATCGAGCTCGCGGCGGCTGAGCCCACAGTTGACGGTGAAGCGGACGATGCAGCGCTTGTCCGGCGTTGCCGGCGGGAAGAAGATTGCACCGAACACGCCGCGTTTTTCCAGAGCGTCGCGGAGGGTCGTGGTCTGGCGAATGTCGCCCGCTTCCAGTCCGATGATCTGCGACTTCGAGGCCGACATGTTGTAGCCGAGCGCGTCGAGCCCTTGCTTGAGGTAGGCGTGATTGGCGTGCAGCTTGTCGCGCCGCCAGTCTTCCTTCTCGAAAATGTCGAGCACGGCGTCGAAACCGGCGATCTCGTGCTGCATGACCGAGGTGCTGAAGATCGTCGGCAGCGCCTCGTAGCGAAAGTACTCGATGTTGCGGCGGGACGAGACGACGAGGCCGCCGCGGCTGGCAACCGCCTTTGAAAGCCCAACGGTGCGAAAGTGTACGCGTTCGGCAAGTCCGGCCGCGACCACCAGGCCGGCGCCGTTCGGCCCCTGGGTTCCGAACGAGTGCGTTTCGTCGGCGATCAGCGCAGCGCCGTGACGCTCGCACACCTCGACGAGCTCCTTCAGCGGCGCGATGTCGCCGTCCGTGCTGTAGAGCGCGTCGACGGCAACCAGGCCGGGACCATGCTGCGCCAGCATGCGGTCAAGGGACTGCGGGTCGTTATGTCGGAACAGCACGGGCTTCGCCCCGGCGCTGACGACGCCCTCGTGCAGCGAAATGTGCGCCTTCATGTCGAGATACACGGGGCTGCCGCGCGTCGCGAACGATTGGATCAGCCCGACGTTGGCGGTGTATCCGGAAGAGCAGACGACGCAGTCTTCGGCCTGCATCAGAGCGGCGACGCGCTGTTCGAAGTCGCGGGTGACGTCGCCCTCGTGATGCACCCAGACGCGTGAGACGGCATCGCCGTGTCCGCCCGACCTCAGCGCTGCGATCTCGCTCTCGATGACATGCGGGTGGCCGGCAAGGCAGAGGTAATCGTTGCTGCGGACTTTGATATCGCCGGGGCGGGGCGACAGGCCCTGCAGCGGATGTCGGCCTTGCCAAAGCTCGACTTTCCGGCGGACATGGTAATCATCAACCCGAGCACGGATGAATTCCCGCTCCGGCGGAATTGCCGACGCTCACAGACTTCGACGCACGCTTATTGGAAACTCGAAATAGCACGGACGACCCCACGATTAATGAGAGCTTAATTAAGGAGAAGGAAAGGTTAATTTCAACCCGATTCAGTTATCGGATAGCGGAAGCGCCGCGGTTTACCGCGCTTCGTTCGCTTGCATTTGCATCTTAAAGCGCCGGTCGATCTGAATTGAGACTAGCTTTAATACATAATTAACTCGTGACGCGCCGCAACGATTCCGCGGTCGCTGCGGCGAAAAGAACCAGTCAGTCAACGGATAGTGGGTGCAACATTGAGGCGCGGGCGGAGCGCATTGGCGCTCGGCAAAGCGAGTGCTCTCGCTGGGAAATGCCTAGAATTCTACGTCGAGTTCTTCCAATTCCTCGGGCTCGAGTTTTGCGGCTTCGGTCCATTCCTGCATGGCCGGCCAATTGGCAATTGTCTCGCAATATCCAGCGCAATCGCTATCGAGCTTCACATCGTAGCTGAGGAAGCGGGTACACACGGGCGCGTACATGGCGTCTGCCAGTGAGAGGCCGCCGAACAAATAGGGGCCGCCATAGGTGTCGAGGCACTCGCGCCAGATCGTGCACACGCGCTCGATGTCGCCCTGGGCGCCGGTCCACACAGAAAAGTCCGGGAAGTGAGCCTTGAGGTTCATCGGCAGCGCCGAGCGCAGGTTGTGAAACCCCGAGTGCATCTCTCCCGCCACGGCGCGGCAATGTGCCCTGGCCGCAAGATCCTTGGGCAGAATGCCAGCCTCGGGCCTGATCTCCGCCAGATACTCGGCTATGGCGAGGGTGTCCCAGACCTTGACGCCGTCGTGGACGAGGCACGGCACCAGGAACGACGGCGACAGCAGGAGCAGCTCGGCCCGCGTGGACGGATCGTCGGAGGACATGACCTCCTCGTGGAAGTCGAGGCCCGCCATTTTGCAGAGCAACCACCCCCGCAGCGACCAGGACGAGTAGTTCTTGCTGCTAATGGTAAGTACGGCTGTTGCCATTCTGCATGTCCTCGATCACCGGCCCGCCGAGCCCGCGTCGGCGGTGTTGCAAAAAAACGCTCGCTCACTGTCGCAGGATGCACTAGCGTTTGTGCGCCGCACAATAGGCTGATGCAAAGTTTCGGCCGCTGCGGACGTCCCCGCAGAATGAGAGTAGATGCTCTATCTCGCCTATCAAGCCCACAACGACCTGATCGAGCCGGCCAAATCATTGGCTCGCCAGTCCCTGGCAATGCTGGGTTCCTGGGGTGTTCAGAGCAATATCCCCGTCGTCCGCAACCTCTCCGCCGCCTACGAGCTGATCGCCCGGGCCGGCCTGACGCACGCCCGCCCCGAATACGGCATCCCGGCGGTCATGGTCGGCAACCGGGAGGTCGAGATCACCGAAGAGGCGGTCCTGACGCTGCCTTTTGGGACGCTGCTCCGGTTCAAAAAGGACGTCGACATCGAGCAGCCGCGCGTTCTTGTCGTGGCGCCGCTGTCCGGCCACTTCGCGACGCTCCTGCGCAATACGGTACGCACGCTGCTCCCCGACCACGACGTCTACATCACCGATTGGCACAATGCGCGCGATGTTCCGCTCGAAGCCGGTGCCTTCGGCTTCGACGACTACGTCGATTACCTCATCAAATTCATGGAGAAGCTCGGGCCCGGCGCGCACCTCGTTGCCGTTTGCCAGCCGTGCGTGCAGGCGCTGGCTGCCGTGGCCGTGATGGCCGCCGACGGCAACCCGGCGCAGCCCGGCAGCATGACGCTGATGGCCGGTCCCATCGACACGCGCGTCAACCCGACGAAGGTCAACAAACTGGCCACCAGCAAGCCGATGAGCTGGTTTGAGCGCAACCTCATCGCCCGCGTGCCGTGGAAGTATCCGGGTGCGGGGCGCATGGTCTACCCGGGCTTCGTGCAGCTCACCGCGTTCGTGTCGATGAACGTCAATCGCCACTACAATGCGCACCAAGAGCTCTACGAGCACCTGCGCAACGGCGAGCACGAGAAGGCGCAGGTCATCAAGGCGTTTTATGACGAGTACTTCGCGGTGCTCGATCTGGCCGCCGAGTTCTACCTGGAGACCGTGAGTTGGGTGTTCCAGGAGCAGCGCCTGCCGAAGGGCGAGCTCACTTTCAAAGGCCAGCCGGTCGAGCTGAAGGCCATCCGCAAGACCGCCATGCTGACGGTCGAGGGCGAGCGCGACGACATTTGCGCGCTCGGCCAGACGGCGGCGGCGCACGACCTGTGCACGGGGCTGAGGCCGCACATGAAGCGGCATCACATGCAGGCGGGCGTCGGACATTACGGCGTCTTCAGCGGTCGCAAGTGGGAAGGCCAGATCTACCCGATCGTGCGCAACCTCATCCTCGCCAGCGACTAACCGATCGCTTCAGCGTCCCGCGTCGTAGGCGGCGAGCGCGGCCATGTTGACGATGTCGCTGTCCTTGGCGCCGAAGCCGCAGATCTGCACCGGCCGCGAGAGACCGACGAGGATCGGGCCGATCACCGTGGCGCCGCCCAGCTCCTTCAGCATGTTCGTCGAGATCGATGCGGCATGGAAAGCCGGCATCACCAGAACATTGGCGGTGTCCGACAGCCGGCAGAACGGATAGTGCCGCATCAGCTCGCGATTGAGCGCGACATCGGCGGCCATGTCGCCGTCATACTCGAAGTCGACCTGCCGCTCATCGAGGATCGCCACGGCCTCGCGCACCTGATCGGAGCGTTCCCCGCGCGGCTGACCGAAGGTGGAGTAGGCGAGCAGCGCCACGCGCGGCTCCATGCCGAAGTTGCGTGCCGCCCGCGCGGCTTCGGTGGCGATGTTGGCCAGTTCTTCCGCCGTCGGCATGTCGTGCACGCTCGTGTCGGCGATGAGGACTGCCCTGCCGCGCAGCAGCGCCAGCGACACGCCGATTACGTTGCGCCCCGGCTCCGCATCGAGCACGCGCTGCACGTCGTCATAGACGCTCGTCCAGTTGCGCGTCACGCCCGACACGAGCGCATCGGCACGGCCATGCACCACCATCAGCGCGCCGAAGACGTTGCGTTCGTTGGCGACGAGCCGTTGGCAGTCGCGCTTCAGATACCCTCGCCGCTGCAGCCGCGCGTAGAGGAACTCGGAGAACTCTTCGAGGTAGGCAGACTTTCGCGTGTCGACCACCTCGTACTCGGGCCGCAGCACCATGCCGAGGGAGCGGAACTGCTCGCGCACCACGTCGGCCGAGCCGATGAGGATCGGCACGCCGAACCCTTGCGTGAAATAGCTGTGCGCGGCCCGGATTACGGCCGGCTCCTCGGCCTCGGCAAACACGACGCGCTTGGGGTCGAGCCGAACGGCGCTGAACGTCGACTGCAGCCATCCGGCGAGCGGATCGAGCCGACCCTCGAGCTGGGCCACGTAGGCGTCCATGTCGACGATGGGCTTGCGGGCGACGCCGGAATCCATGGCGGCCTTGGCGACGGCAGTGGGGATCTCGACGATCAGACGCGGATCGAAGGGCGCCGGGATGATGTACTCGGGACCGAACGTCGGGCGGCGGCCATGGAAAGCGGCGGCGACCTGGTCGGGTACCTCGGCGCGCGCCAGCTCGGCCAGCGCCTCGGCGGCGGCGATCTTCATGGCCTCGTTGATGGTCGAAGCCTGCACATCCAGCGCGCCACGGAAAATGAACGGGAAGCCGAGCACGTTGTTGATCTGGTTCGGGTAGTCGGAGCGGCCGGTTGCCACGATGGCGTCATCGCGCACCGCCAGCACGTCCTCCGGCGTTATCTCCGGATCGGGGTTGGCCATGGCAAAGATGATCGGCCGCGGCGCCATGCTGCGCACCATGTCCTGCGTGACGGCGCCCTTGACCGACAGTCCGAACAGCGCGTCGGCGCCATCGAGGGCATCGGCGAGCGTGCGCGCCTTGGTCTTTGCCGCATACGCAGACTTCCACTGGTTCATTCCTTCCTTGCGACCCTGGTAGATGACGCCTTTGGTGTCGCAAAGGATGATGTTTTGCTTTTGCATGCCGATCGCCAAGGCCAGTTCGAGGCAGGCGATGCCGGCGGCGCCGGCGCCATTGACCACCAGCTTGCAGGTCTTGAGGTCACGGCCCGTTAGCTCCACCGCGTTGATCAGCCCGGCGGCGGCGATGATCGCCGTCCCATGCTGGTCGTCATGGAATACCGGGATGTCGAGCAGCTCTTTCAGGCGCTGCTCGATGATGAAGCAGTCGGGCGCGCTGATATCCTCGAGGTTGATGCCGCCAAACGAAGGGCCGAGATAGCGCACGGAATTGATGAATTGATCGGCGTCTTCGGTGTCGACCAGCAGGTCGATGGAATCGATGTCGGCGAAGCGCTTGAACAGAGCCGCCTTGCCCTCCATCACCGGCTTGGCGGCGAGCGCTCCGAGATTGCCGAGGCCCAGGATGGCGGTGCCGTTGGAGACGACGGCGACGAGGTTGCCCTTGTTCGTGTAGTCGTAAGCGCACGCCGGATTTTCCGCGATCGCGCGCACCGGCACGGCGACGCCAGGCGAATAGGCGAGCGACAGGTCGCGCTGGGTCGTCAGCGGCTTGGTCGGCGTGATCTCCAGCTTCCCCGGCTTGCCCTGGGCGTGGAACTGCAGGGCTTCCTGGTCGGTGAAACGAGCTTGGGCGGCCTTGGAGCTTTTGGGCGTGGTCATGTCGCGAAATGTCCCGTTGAAAGCCGCCACACACTAGGCCTGTGAGCCAGCCAGAACAATCGGTTGGCCGCGCGAACGCCCAGCCGGTGAACAACCCCGCCAGCCGGTTTGACCCCGGGGGCGAGGCGGCTATCGTGTGCCGGGGTGGGGCTGGAATGCGGGGGACTGCCGCCGATGGCGGGCAAACGGACACGAGCCAAGCAAACTCCGCCGCCGCTCGACGAGCAAGCGGATACGCCTGCCGAGGAAGTGGCCGACGTTGCTTGGGCTGCGGGAGCGCCCAAGCCGTCGCCTGCCGCCGCCCCGCTCGGCGAGGCTTCCCCTTCGATGGCGCAGTTCCTGGAGATCAAGGCGTCCAACCCCGACAGCCTGCTGTGGTATCGCATGGGCGATTTCTACGAGCTGTTCTTCGAGGATGCGGTAGCGGCGTCGGCGACGCTCGGCATCGTTCTGACCAAGCGCGGCAGGCACCTCGGCCAGGACATCCCCATGTGCGGCGTGCCGATCCATCGCGCCGATGAATACCTGCAGCGGCTGATCAAGGCCGGCCACCGCGTCGCCGTCGCCGAGCAGCTCGAGGATCCCGCCGAAGCGCGCAAGCGCGGCGCCAAGGCAGTTGTGCGCCGTGACGTGGTGCGCCTCGTCACGCCGGGGACGATTACCGAGGACACGCTGCTCGATGCCAAGGCGCGCAACTATCTTACCGCGCTGTTTCGCGCCGGCGGGCGCGGCGAGGGCACCATCCTGCCCGGCAAAGCCGTGCTGGGATTGGCCTCGATCGACATCTCGACCGGCGAGTTCGAGGTGGGAGAGATTGCCTGGGCCGACCTTCCGGGCGAATTGGCGCGCCTGTCGCCGGGCGAGGTGATCGTTCCGGACGCCTTGCTCGCCGACGCGGAGCTGCGGTCGTGGATCGAGCGCGTCGGTGCCTCGGCAACGCCGGTGCCCGGCGCCTACTTCGACAGTCTCGCCGGCGAAGCGATACTCAAGAAGCAGCTCAAGGTGTCGGAGCTTGGCGGCTTTGGCCTCTTCACGCGGGCCGAGTTGGCCGCCATCGGCGCGGTGCTCAAATACGTCGAGCTGACGCAGATGGGTCGCGGGCCCTCGCTACGGATGCCCAAGCGCTCGGGTTCGGACGCCATCCTGCTCATCGATGCGGCCAGCCGCGCCAGCCTGGAGTTGGTGCGCTCCGTCGGCGGGGAGAAGCAAGGGAGCCTGCTCGCCGCGATCGATCGCACCGTCACCGGCGCCGGCGCACGCGAGCTGGCGGCGCGACTGGCAAGCCCGCTGCGCGACGTGGCGCGCATCAACGGACGGCTCGACGCCGTCGGCTTTCTCATCGATCAGGAAGCGCTGCGCTCTGATCTGCGCGCGGCGCTTAAGTCGGCGCCGGATATCGCGCGCGCGGTATCACGGCTCGGCTTCGGACGCGGCTCGCCGCGCGATCTGGCGGCGGTGCGCGATGGGCTCGCCGCGACCCTGCGTTGCGGCGGATTGCTGGCCGGCGAAGGCTCGCGAATGGGTCTCCCCGAGGAACTGAGCCGCATCTCCAGCGAGTTGCGTGCAGTCGACGCAACCCTCGCCGATGCACTGGCGGCGGCGCTCGTCGACGATCCGCCGCATTTGAAGCGCGACGGCTGTTTCGTGCGCCAAGGCTACCGGACCGAGCTGGACGAGGCGCGCCGCCTCAAGGAGGACGGCCGCGGTGTGATGGCCAGCCTCGAGGCCCGATATGTCGAGCGCACCGGCGTCAAATCCTTGAAGGTGCGCCACAACAACATCCTCGGCTATTTCATCGAGGTGACGCAGGGCAACGCCAAGCCGCTGCAGGAACCGCCTTTGTCGGATGAGTTCCGGCACCGGCAGACGATGGCCAATGCCGTTCGCTTCTCGACCGCCGAGCTGGTCGATATCGAGGGGCGCATCGCCTCTGCTACCGAGCGCGCCCTTATCCTCGAGCAGGAGATCTTTACCGAGCTGGCTGCGGCGATCGAGGCGGATCATCAGGGCCTCGGGCGCATCGCTGCCGCGCTCGCCGAGTTGGACACCACGGCAGCACTCGCCGAGCTGGCGCGGGACGAGAGCTACGCGCGGCCGCTAATCGACGACAGTCAA
This sequence comes from uncultured Alphaproteobacteria bacterium, assembly GCA_963795225.1. Classification (GTDB taxonomy): domain Bacteria; phylum Pseudomonadota; class Alphaproteobacteria; order Rhizobiales; family Hyphomicrobiaceae; genus Hyphomicrobium_A. The sequence goes on from CAWCHB010000012.1 coordinate 50,532, forward strand.
ACCTTCGAGATTCGCGGCGGACGCCATCCGGTGGTCGAGCAGGCGCTGAAGGCGGCCAAGGCAGGCGCTTTCATCGACAACGATTGCGTGCTCGGTGACGGCGGCGCGCCGGCTGGCGACGAGACGGCCGACGGCCGCATTTGGCTCGTCACCGGCCCCAACATGGCGGGCAAGTCGACGTTCCTGCGCCAGAACGCGCTCATCGCCGTGCTGGCGCAGATGGGTTCGTACGTTCCGGCGCGAGAGGCGACCATCGGCGTGCTCGACCGGCTGTTCAGCCGCGTTGGCGCCTCCGACGATCTCGCACGCGGGCGCTCCACCTTCATGGTCGAGATGGTCGAGACGGCCGCCATCCTCAACCAGGCGAGCGACCGCTCGCTCATCATCCTCGACGAAATCGGCCGCGGCACGGCGACGTTCGACGGTCTGTCGATCGCTTGGGCGACGGTCGAGTACTTGCACGACGTGCTCGGCGCCCGGGCTCTGTTCGCCACCCACTACCACGAGCTGACGGCGCTCGCCCGCCGTTTATCCGGCGTCGCCAACGTAACCATCGACGTGCGCGAGTGGCACGACGAGATCGTCTTCCTGCACAAGGTAAAGCCCGGCGCCGCCGACCGCTCGTACGGCATTCAGGTCGCCAAGCTCGCCGGACTTCCCGACGACGTCGTCGGCCGGGCACGCGAGGTGCTGGCTCTGCTCGAGAAGACGGAAAGCCGCAAGAACGCCCGCAACGGCGGCCTCGACGAGCTGCCCCTGTTTGCGCTAAGCCGCCCTACAGTTCGCACAGAGCCCGCCGGGCCTTCTGCGGTCGAGCAAGCGATCGACGCCTTGGCGCCCGACGACTTGAGCCCGCGGCAAGCGCTCGACGTCGTCTACCGGCTCAAGGGGCTGCGCCAGGGCGGCTCGGAGCCGCAACGCTAGTTAAGGGACGCCGGTTAGCTGCAGCATGGACAAAGCGATCCAACATACCGCGCCCTACTTCAACTCCCGCGAATTGCGCGCCGAGTTGACGGCGAACTTCCGTGCCCACGGCGACGATCCGGCAAAAGTCCGCGGCGCCATGATCGAGCGCCTGAAGACGCTCGTCGCCGATGCCCGCACTGGCGCGCGCCGCCAGCTCGAGGCCGATCACAGCGGCCGCCGATGTGCCGCGGGGTTGTCGCACTTTCAAGATGAGCTGATCCGCGTTCTCTACGATTACACGGTGGCGCACGTCTACCGCGCGACCAACCCCTCGGACGCCGAGCGCATGGCGATCGTCGCCACCGGCGGCTATGGCCGCTCGTTGTTGGCGCCGGGCTCCGACATCGATCTGCTCTTCCTGCTCCCCTACAAGAAGACGGCGTGGGGCGAGAGCGTCGCCGAGTACATGCTCTACATCCTGTGGGATCTCGGCTTCAAGGTCGGTCACGCGACGCGCACCGTCGATCAGTGCATCAAGATGAGCTCCGACGTCACCGTGCGCACGGCGTTGCTCGACGCGCGTCTCATTCACGGCGACGGCCAGCTCTATGGCGAGTTCGAAGAGCGCTTCCGCACGCAAGTGGTGAAGGGTACGGCTCGGGCCTTCATCGATGCCAAGATGGCGGAGCACGATGCGCGCCACCGCGCGGTGGGCGAAAGCCGCTACAAGGTCGAGCCGAACGTCAAGGACGGAAAGGGCGGCCTGCGCGATCTGCACACGCTGCACTGGCTCTCGAAATATCTCTACGGCCAGGGCGTCGGCGCCGCCACGGTTGCCGCCGGCATCTTCCGCCCGGAGGAGGTGGCGACCTTCCGCCGTTGCGAAGACTTCCTGTGGACCATCCGCTGCTTCCTGCACTTCGTCAGCGGCCGCTCGGAGGAGGTGCTGACCTTCGACGTGCAGCCGTGGCTTGCCGCCCAGCTCGGCTACAACGACCGCGGCGGCCTCATCGCCGTCGAGCGCTTCATGAAGCACTACTTTCTCGTCGCCAAAGACGTCGGCGACTTGACCACCATCCTGTGCTCGGCGCTCGAAATGCAGCAGCTCAAGGCGTCGCCCGGGCTCTCTCGCTTTTTGCGGCCGCTCAACTGGAAGCAGCGCCGCCAATTGCGCGCGCGGACAGATTTTCGCATCGACAACGACCGGCTGAATGTGGCCGACGCAGAGGTGTTCAAGCGCGACCCGGTGAACCTCATCCGCTTTTTTGCCGAAGCGCACCTGTCCAATTCGTTCCTGCACCCGGACGCCATCCGGCTGCTGCGCCATTCGAAGCGGCTGATTGACGATGACCTGCGGGCCAATCCGGAAGCCAACCGCATCTTTGTCGAGCTGCTCACCGGCGACACCAACCCAGAGATGTCGCTGCGGCGCATGAACGAGGCCGGCGTTCTCGGTCGCTTCGTGCCCGCATTCGGCCGCGTCGTCGGCATGACGCAGTTCAACATGTATCACAGCTATACGGTGGACGAGCATCTGGTGCGCACCATCGGCATGCTCACCGACATCGAGCGCGGCGGCGCCAGCAACGAGCTGCCGCTGTCGACGGAAATCATCAGCACTATCAAGAACCGGCGCGCGCTATACGTGGCTGCCTTCCTGCACGACATCGGCAAGGGGCACACCGAGGACCACTCGATCGTCGGGGCGGGGATTGCACGCGAGCTGTGTCCGCGCCTCGGGCTGACGCCGGCGGAGACCGAGACCGTCGTCTGGCTGATCGAGCAGCATTTGACGATGAGCAACATCGCGCAAAGCCGCGATCTGTCCGATCCGAAGACCATTCGCGACTTTGCCGATGTCGTGCAAAGCCCCGAGCGTTTGAAGCTGCTGCTGCTGCTCACCGTCGCCGACATCCGGGCGGTTGGTCCGGGCGTGTGGAACGGCTGGAAGGGCCAGCTGTTGCGCACGCTGTATTACGAGACCGAGCCGCTTGTTGCCGGCGGCCACACGCAGGTGAAGCGCAGCCAGCGCACCGCCGAGGCGCAGGAGACGTTGCGCCGCGATCTCGCCGATTGGAAGCCGGCCGACGTCGATCGCTATATCGAGCGCCATTACGCCGATTACTGGTTGCGCACCGACGCAGAGCGCCGGGTCGAGCACGCCAAGCTGCTGTCCCGCGCCGAGCGCGAAGGCTCGCACGTCGCTACCGACACGCGCACCGACGCATTCACGGCCATCACCGAGTTGACGGTCGTCGCTCCCAACCATCCGCGCCTGCTGGCGCTGTTCGCCGGCGCCTGCGCCGCCGCCGGAGCGAATATCGCCGGCGCGCACATCATGACGACGCGCGACGGATATGCGCTCGATACGTTTCTTCTCAATCGCGCCTTCACGGATGACGCCGATGAGTTCCGCCGCGGCAAACGCATCGGCGAGCTGATCGGGCGGCTCCTGCGTGGTGACGCCTGGCTGGATACGCTGATTGCCGAACGCGGACCTCCGCCCAAACGCGTCATGGCTTTCACCGTCGAACCCGATGTCATCATCAACAACGCGCTGTCGGATCAGTTCACGGTGATCGAAGTCGCCGGCCGCGACCGCCCGGGCCTATTGTACGAGCTGACCAGCACGCTCTCCAACCTGCTGCTCGACATCACGTCGGCGCACATCACCACCTTCGGCGAGAAGGCGGTCGACGTGTTCTACGTCACGGATTTGACCGGCAAGAAGGTGGTCAGCAACACGCGGCAGGAGGCCATTCGCAACAAGCTGGTCGCGGTGCTCGATGGCAGTGAGAGACTAGGCCGCGAGGCGCCGGCCTAGCGCGACACCACCATCTCGACGCGACGGTCGAGCTGGTAGAGATCTTCCTGGCTGAAATCGCCGCGCACGACGCCCGAATACGGCTCGCTCTTGCCCTTGGGGATCAGCTCCAGGCGCCCGTTGTAGCCGCCTTCACGAAGGTAGCGGGCGACCGTCTGCAGGCGCTGCGCCGAAAGTGCCAGGTTGAGGGCGTCGGTGCCGCGCTCGTCCGCATGGCCGCTGAGCGTGATCTTGGGGAAGCGCTTGATGTTCAGGTATTCGAGCAGCAGGCCGGCGGCCCTGCGCCCTTCGCCCGTCAGATTGGCTTCGTTGAAGATGAAGGTGACGGGAACGGGCACCGTCGTCGCCTCGATGCGCGCCTGCTGGGCGCCAGGGAGCGGCTGCGGCGGCGCTGCAACCGACTTGACGGCAGTGGAAGGGTCGGGGACCTGGCCGGCAGGCGCTGCGGGTGGGGCGGCGGCGGCAATCTGCTTGTTCTCTTGGTTGCGCGCCTCGGCGACCATGCCCTCGAGGTTCTTGATCATGTTGGACGTAACCGCCTCGGCCGACTTGGCCGTTGGCGTGGGTGGGGTCTCCGGCTTTGCCTCCGACGCCTTCGCTGCCTCGGCGACACGGGCGGCGGTTCCAGGCGGCGCCTTGAACAGCGCCAGCTTGGCGTCGGGATTGGCGATCTTCTCGTCGGTGGTGAACGTCCACTCGCCGTTGTCGTCGGCCTGCGCCGTGCCGATCTCCTTGCCGTCGGCGGTAATGGTCACCGCCGAATTCGGTTCGGCGCGGCCGGCAAACACGGACGTGCCGTTGGGGTCGATACGAGCAATGTCGAAGGCTGGTGCGCCGTCTTCCGATTTCGGCGGCGGGGTGAGCGCCTCCTGCACGGCATCGACCGCATCCTTATCGGCGTCCGGGGCTCTTGCCTGCTGCTGAGTTTCGGACTTGGCCTGCTTGTCAGCAGGCTCGAGGGGTCGCGGCCGCATGTCGAGCAGCCACGCTGCGCCGCCGAACAGCATGAGCAGCAGGAGGATGAGTGTCACTGCCAGGCGAAGCATCGAGTTATCCCGCGCTTTTAGGCCCCCCGGCCCGTGCAACGAAGGTCACTTTCGGACAATTGAGCCAGCCGTTCAAGGCTAACGCGTGACGACTTTTGGGCGTGGTTTCCGCTAGGCCGAAAGCCGGGGGTTGCCGCCGCTGCCGCCGCGGAACAGGAAGGCCATGAGGAAGCCGGCCACGAAGCCGCCGACATGCGCCATATAGGCGACACCGCCCATATCGCGGGTGGATTCGTCGGTATAGGCAATAGAACCGACGCCGCTGAACAGCTGCAGGACAATCCAGAAGCCCAGCACGATGAGGGCGGGCATGGCGACCATCTGGTTGCCGACCAGCACGTTCACGCGCGCCTGCGGGAACATGAGGATATAGGCGCCGAGAACGCCGGCGATGGCACCCGAGGCGCCGACGTTGGGAATGGTCGAGTCGGGGCTGACGTAGTACTGGGCAAACGTCGCAGCGATACCGCAGAGCAGGTAGAAGATCAGGAACTTCACGTGCCCGAAGCGGTCCTCGACGTTGTCGCCGAAGATCCACAGATACAGCATGTTGCCGCCGAGGTGCAGCCAGCCGCCATGCATGAACATGGCGCTGAAGATGGTTGCGATGTTGGCTCCCGGATTGTCCGAGAAGCGTCCGGGCACGAATGCCCACTCTTGGATGAAGGCGTCGCCGTTCTGCAGCTCGAGCAGGAAGACGAGCACGTTGATGACTATGAGGACGAAGGTGACGTACGGCGTCGTGCGCCGCATGGAATTGTCGTCGCCGAGCGGAAACATCTGTCCGACCTCCACCTGTCCTCAAAACTTGTCGGCCAATAGCCCTGCCGATGTCAACGGCGGCGCCCCGCCAGCACCGCGTGTAACATCTGGCCGCTTGCCCTTCGGTCAAGCCTCCGCTACCGCTCAGCGCCCATGAAGCTCTACCGCTCCTTCGCGACCGTCGGCGGCCTCACGCTATTGAGCCGCGTGTTCGGTTTTCTGCGCGATATCCTGATCGCCGCCATCCTCGGCAGCGGCGCCGTGGCCGACGCGTTCTTCGTGGCTTTCCGCTTTCCCAATCTGTTCAGACGCTTGTTCGGCGAAGGTGCGTTCAATGCGGCGTTCGTGCCGCTGTTTGCAAAGCGCCTGGAAGGCGAGGGACGCGACGTGGCGCGCGCTTTCGCCGAGGAGGCGCTGGCCGGCCTGGTGTTTATCCTCCTTATCCTCATCATCGTCGCCGAGATCACCATGCCGTTCCTGATGTACGGCCTGGCGCCGGGCTTCAGCGAGAACCCGGAGAAGTTCGATCTCGCCGTGCTGCTGACGCGCATCACCATGCCCTACCTGTTGTGCATGTCGCTCGTCGCGCTGATGTCGGGCGTGCTCAACTCGTTCGGCAAGTTCGTCGAAAGCTCGTCGGTCTCCATCGTGCTCAACGGCGTGATGATGATCGCGACTCTCACAGGGATGTGGCTCGGCTATCAGAACGAGCCGATGGCGGGCGTCATCCAGGCGTGGGGCGTTTTTGCCGCCGGCATTCTGCAGTTGGGCCTGCTGCTGGACGGCCTCAGGCGCAACAACATCTGGCTGAGATTGCGCTGGCCGCGCATGACCGACGGTATGCGGCGGCTCATTCGCCTCGGCATTCCAGGCGTCATTGCCGGCGGCGTGACGCAGATCAACATCGTCATCGGCACGGTCATCGCCTCGATGCAGAACGGTGCCGTGTCGTATCTCTACTACGCCGATCGGCTGTACGAGCTGCCGCTCGCCATCGTCGGCATCGCCATCGGCGTGGTGCTGCTGCCGGATGTGGCGCGGCACCTGCGGGCCGAGAATCACGAAGCGGTCATGGACACCCAGAACCGCTCGTTGGAGTTCGCCGCGCTGTTGACGTTGCCGGCCGCCGTGGCGCTCGCCGTAGTGCCTACCGCCATCGTCGCCGGCCTCTTCGAGCGCGGCGCTTTCACAGCGGCCGATACGCCCGCCACCGCCTACGCCCTGGCGATCTTCGCCATCGGCCTGCCGAGCTTCGTGCTGATCAAGGTTTTCTCGCCCGCCTACTTCGCCCGCGAGGACACGCGCACGCCGATGATCTACGCGACCATCAGCCTGACGGCGAACACGCTCGGCTCGATCGCTTTGTTCTTCCTCTTCCGCTCCTATGGATGGATGCCGCATCTCGGCATCGCCGTGGCGACGACACTCGGCGGCTTCCTCAACGCCGGCCTGCTGTATGCGACGCTCGCCAAGCGCGGGTTCTTCGTCGCCGACGCACGCCTCAAGCGTGCATTGCCCCGTATCCTTTTGGCCAGTGCCATCATGGGCGTCGTGCTGTGGGGCGTGGCGACCGCGCTCGACGGCATGTTCCAGCCGCCGACGTCGGAGCTGGTGCGTGCCGGGGCACTGACGGTCCTCATCGGGTCGGGCTTTCTCGTCTATACCCTAGCGGTGTTTGCAACGGGGGCGCTCGACCTGCGCCAGGCGCGCAGCTTCCTATCCCGCCGCACGCCGCCACCCGGGCCTCTCTGAACCAAGCCGGTCTTGCGCGGCGCCGCGTGCCGCGCCATAAACCCGCGCCAATCGTGCAAGGGGCTACCATGGCATTCAAGGAACGCGTGTTTTCCGGCATGCAGCCGACCGGCAGCCTGCATCTGGGGAATTACCTCGGTGCCATGATCAATTGGATCGAGCTGCAGAAGACGCACGAATGCATCTACTGCGTCGTCGATATGCACGCGATCACCGTTTGGCAGGATCCCGCGGAGCTGAAGCAGGCCATCCGCCAGGTGACGGCCGCTTACATCGCCTCCGGCCTCGATCCCAAGAAGAGCATCCTGTTCAACCAGAGCCAGGTGCCCGAGCACGCCGAGCTGGCGTGGGTGTTCAACTGCGTCGCGCGCCTCGGCTGGCTCAACCGCATGACGCAGTTCAAGGAGAAGGCCGGCAAGGACCGCGAGAACGCCTCGGTGGGTCTCTATGTCTATCCGAACCTGATGGCCGCCGACATTCTCGCCTATCGCGCCACGCACGTGCCGGTCGGCGACGACCAGAAGCAGCACCTCGAGCTGGCGCGCGACATCGCGCAGAAGTTCAACAACGACTTCAAGGCGTCGATCGAGGCAGCGGGCTACGCCGACGGGCAGTTCTTTCCGCAGCCCGAGCCGGTGATCACCGGACCGGCGACGCGCGTCATGAGCCTGCGCGACGGCACGAAGAAAATGTCGAAGTCGGAGCCATCCGACATGTCGCGCATCAACCTGATGGACGACGCCGACACCATCGCCAACAAGATCCAGAAGGCCAAGACCGACATGGAGCCGCTGCCCGCCGAGCAGCTCGAGGAGCTCGAGGCGCGGCCGGAGGCCGACAACCTCGTCGGCATCTATGCGGCGCTCGCCGGCATCACCAAGGACGCGGTGCTGCAATGCTGATCTCGCGCGGCGGCGCCGAGCATCTTCACCGGCTTCAAGAAGGCGCTTGACCGAGGTCGCCGTCGCGCAAGCTGGGACCGATCGCGGCGGAATCGAAGCGCCTCATGGCCGATCCGGCCGAGATCGACCGTATCCTCGCCGACGGGTCGCGCCGAGCCCGCGCCATCGCCGCGCCGATCTTCGCCGAGGTGAAGGACGTCGTCGGTTTCGTGCGCTCCTGAGGTCGGCGAAACCCCTCACCCGGAAGCTCATTTGCGTCCATGCGAAGCATGGCTCCGCCATGACCGCTTCCGACCTCTCCCCATGCGGAGCATGGTTCGCCATGACGGGAGAGGTTAGTTGCGGCCGTTGCTTAACCTCTCCCATGGGGAGAGGTCGGCTGGATGCGCGGAGCGCGACAGCCGGGTGAGGGGCAGTGCGCTCGGCAATAGAGCTCTAACGCGCGTGTTGTGAGTGGTTCGGCTCCGTGGCAGCATGCGCGCATGAGCACGATCAAAAAGCGCCGCTCGTTCGAGGCCGATCACTTTCGCAAGTTCCTGATCGTCGTCGACGAGACGCCCGAGGTGGATACGGCGCTGTACTACGCGGCGAGCCGCATGCAGCGCTCTTCGGGCGCGCTGGTCATGCTGTACGTGATCGTGCCGCAGGAATTCCAGCACTGGATCAATGTGCGTCAGCAGCAGGTCGAGGAGGAGACGGCCAAGGCGAAGGCGCTTTTCCGCCTGATGCGGCGCAAGCTCAATAACGCCGGCTACGAGAGCGTCGCCTGCGAGGAAGTCATCCGCGAAGGATCGAAGGGCGAGGAGATCCGCAAGCTCATCGACGAGGACGAGGACATCGCGGTGCTGGTGCTCGGCGCATCGGCCGAGGCCTCGGGACCCGGTCCCTTGGTCTCATCCCTGGCGGCGGGCAGCGCCATGGGCAGCTTCCCGATCCCAATAACCATCGTGCCCGGCACGCTGGCCCTGGAGGAAGTCCGCAGCCTGGACTAAAAGGGCGGAAAGGCTCTCGAAATCCAGCTCCGGATCCACTATCTTAGAGCTATTCTAATCTGAGATCCGACCGCCAGCCCCCTTGCCGGCGACGAAACCGCGGAAAGGCCACCCGATGTTCATCCAGACCGAGGCGACCCCCAATCCGGCGACGCTGAAGTTCATCCCCGGCAAGTCGGTGCTTGCCGACGGCACCGCCGACTTCACCGACAAGGGCGAGGCGCTGGCGTCTCCGCTGGCGTCGCGGCTGTTCGACATCAAGGGCGTGCGCGGCGTGTTCCTCGGCTCCGACTTCATCTCGGTGACCAAGGGCGAGGAGGAATGGCAGCACCTGAAGCCGATGATCCTCGGCGCCATCATGGAGCACTTCATGTCGGGTGCGCCGGTCGTCGCGGAGACCGCCAACGACGACACCGGCGCCACCTCCTACGATCCCAAGGACGAGGCGGTCGTCGCCACCATCAAGGAGCTGCTGGAGACGCGCGTGCGCCCGGCGGTGGCGCAGGACGGCGGCGACATCACCTTCTCGGCCTTCCGCGACGGCGTCGTCTATCTGCACATGCGCGGCGCCTGCTCGGGATGCCCCAGCTCGACGGCGACGCTGCGCCACGGCATCGAGAACCTGCTGCGGCATTTCTGTCCGGAAGTTCAAGAGGTGCAGGCCGTTTGAGCCGCACGATCGCGAATTGAGAAAGCCCCGCCGCATCGGCGGGGTTTTTGCTTGCAGCCGCTGAAGCAACCGAGAGGCGACCATGCCGCAAGTCGACGACGCCGCGCTCCGCCAGGCCTTTCTCGATGCGCGCACGCAAAACGCCTGGCAGCCGAAGGACGTGCCCGACAGCCTGTTGCGGCAGCTGATCGACATCGTGAAGATGGGTCCGACGAGCGCCAATTGCCTGCCGGCTCGCTTCGTCTTCGTGAAGTCGAAGGAGGCAAAGGAGAAGCTGAAGCCGTTCCTCTCCGAGGGCAATCGCGACAAGACGATGCAGGCGCCGGTGTGCGCCATCATCGGCTACGATCTCGATTTCTACGAGCACCTGCCGAAGCTGTTTCCGCACAAGGACATGAAGGCAGGCTTCGTCGGCAAGCCGGACAAGATCAAGGAGACGGCATTTCGCAACGGGACACTGCAGGGCGGCTATCTCATCATCGCCGCGCGGCTTTTGGGTCTCGACTGCGGTCCCATGTCGGGCTTCGACAACGCCGGCGTCGATGCGGCGTTCTTCGCCGGCACCGCGGTCAAATCGAATTTCCTCTGCAACCTCGGCTACGGCGATGCATCGGCCGTGAAGGAGCGCCTGCCGAGATTCACTTTCGACGAAATGGCGAAGATCATATGACGCCCGCGCGGCATTTTCGGATGGTGTAACGGGCGTACCCTGCGTATAGGGTTACGCCCGATGAACATTCTCGCCTTCGACACCTGCTTTGACGGCTGCTCGGCCTGCGTTGCCGAGCGGCGCGGCGGCGTCTGTCGTCGAGCTCGCCGCAATGTTCGAGCGCTTCCAAACCGGCCACGCGCAGCGTCTCATCCCGATGATCGGCGAAGTGATGCAGCAGGCGCGGCTGAGCTTCGATCAAATCGATCGCATCGCCGTCACCGTCGGCCCCGGCACGTTCACCGGCACGCGCATCGGCATCGCCGCGGCGCGCGCGTTCGCTCTCGCCTGCGGAGCCAAGACGGTGGGTGCTTCCAGCCTTGCCGTCATGGCCGAGGCCGCCCGGACGCAGGTGACCGCCGAGGCGCTGGCCGTCGTCGTCGATGCGCGGCGCGGCGAGGTTTACGCGCAGTTGTTCGGCCCCGGCGGCGGGCTCGATGCCAAGTCCCCGCCGCAGCTCCTGTCGATTGAGGACGCCGCGCGGCTGGGCAGCGGGCCGATCGTATTTGTCGGGTCGGGCTGCGCCGCCGTTGCCGACGCGGTGCGCGAGGGGCGTGATGCGTTGGCCGCACTTCCGGATCTGCTGCCCGACGCGGTCGCTCTGGCGCGCATCGCCGCTGGCCTCGAGGCTGCCGAGGCGCCGCTCGTCCCCCTCTATCTGAGGCCGCCCGATGCCAAGCCTCAGGTCGGCCACTCGATAGCGAGAGCCTGAAGCATGCCGTCCGCCGCCATACCGCTCGATCCAAAAAATCTGAGCCTCCTGTGGGCGAGCCCCGAACGCGCGGAAGAGATCGCCGCCTTGCACGCCCGTCTGTTCGACCAAGCGTGGGATGCCGAGAGCATCGTCCGCTTGATCGAGCATCCGGCATCGTCGTCGTTCATCGCGCAAATACGCGAGCCGCGTGCGCTCGCCGGGTTCGTCATCGGCCGCATCGCCGCCGACGAGGCCGAGATCCTTTCGATCGGCGTCGCTCCCGAATGGCAGCGTCGCGGCATCGGAAGGCACATGGCCGAGGGATTGGTGCGCGCTGCACGCCGGGCCGAGGTGAAGCGGCTGTTTCTCGAGGTGGCGGCCGACAACGACGCGGCGATCACGCTCTACGAGGGCCTTGGCTTCAAGATCGTGGGCGCGCGCAAGGCGTACTACCAGCGCACGGGTTCCGCCAACGTCGACGCCGTCATCCTTGCCCTCGACTTATAAGCAGACGAGGCCGCCGAAAGCGGGTCGTGGCGGTGGACGGCCATCGGCTGCTTTTCTATAAAGCGCTCACATCGCGAGAGCGGAGAAGTAACCGCCGCATGCCCGATACTGGAAATTCCGGCTTGAGCCGCATCGAGCTCCTGTGCACCGACCAGGGGCTGCGCATGACCGGGCAACGGCGCGTCATCGCTCGCGTTCTGTCGAGCGCCAAGGACCACCCCGACGTCGAGGAGGTCTATCTGCGCGCCAACGAGATCGACCGGCGCATCTCGCTGTCGACCGTCTACCGCACCCTCAAGCTCTTCGAAGAAAAGGGCATCCTCGAGCGCCACGATTTCGGCCACAAGCGCGGACGCTATGAAGAGGCTTCGCGCGGCCACCACGATCACCTGATCGATGTCGATAGCGGCCGCGTCATCGAGTTTCGCAACGAGGCGATCGAGGCGCTGCAGGAACGCATTGCGCGCGAACTCGGCTTCAAGCTCGTCGGCCATCGACTGGAGCTCTACGGCGTGCGCGCGAAGCCGGCGAAGAAAGCATGACGGCGCGCCGCGGCAGAGCGCGTCAGCGCTCTTCGCGGCGGGGCGGTGCTGGCCGGCTTCTTCACCCTGACCGTGCCGCTGATGCCGGTGCAGGCGCTGCTGCTGCGCGTGTCCCCGCGCGCTGCGCGCGCCTTCCCCAATTGGTATCACCGCCAGGTCTGCCGCTTGCTCGGCATCCGCATTCACATCGACGGCACGGTTGCCCGCGACCGGCCGGTGCTGCTCGTCGCCAATCACACGACGTGGCTCGACATCCCCGTGCTGTCGGCCGTGGCGCCTGTTTCGTTCGTCGCCAAGAAGGAGGTCGGCACCTGGCCGTTCGTCTCCTCGCTGGCGCGACTGCAACGCTCGGTGTTCGTCGATCGCACGCGGCGCACCGCCGTCGGACAGGCGGCGAGCGAGATACTCACGCGCCTGGCGCAAGGCGACACGGTCGTGCTGTTCGCCGAGGGCACCTCGAGCGACGGCAACCGCGTGCTGCCGTTCATGACCTCGCTGTTCGCCGCGGCGAAGCCCTCGGGCGGCAGCCTCGCCGCGCCGGATGCCGTCGTGCAGACGGTCTCGTTCGTCTACACGCGGCTGCATGGCATTCCGCTCGGGCGGGCGGAGCGCCCGGCGGTCGCCTGGTACGGCGACATGGAAATGCGCAGCCATGCCTGGGCGCTGCTCAAGGCCGGGCCGCTCGATGTCGAGATCCGCATCGGGCCGCCGGTGCCGTTGGCGAGCTTCGCCGACCGCAAGGAGCTGGCGCGGCATAGCGAAGCACAAGTGCGCGAGGACGTCGTGCGCATCCTGCGCGGGCGGCCCGCACGAAGAAGCGATCGTCATCGCGGCACCGGCGGACGCGCCATCGGCGGTGCGGGCCAGGGCGGCCGCCGAACCCGGGCAAAAGTGGGTGTAGCCGCGTCATCCGTCTTATGGGCTGGACAAAGCCTGCCCGATAAGGCTGTCGTGGCGATCCCCGCAAATGGACCCAGGCACGCGAGTTGATGGACGATCGGCTGACAACCGAAGTGGCGGAGACAGACGGCAGCGAAGCGGTAGCCGCGTTCGCCGCGCCGGCATGCGCGCCGGCTGGCGGGCGCAAGGTGTTCGTGCGCACGTTCGGCTGTCAGATGAACGTCTACGATTCCGAGCGCATGACCGAGGCGCTGTCGGCGCAGGGCTATGCCGAAACGGACGCCATCGAGGACGCCGATCTCGTCATTCTCAACACCTGCCACATCCGCGAGAAGGCGGCCGAAAAGGTCTACTCCGATCTCGGGCGCATCCGCGACCTGAAGGACGAGCGCGCCGCCGCCGGCAACGACACGGTGATCGCGGTGGTCGGCTGCGTCGCCCAGGCCGAGGGCGCCGAGATCGTGCGTCGCATGCCCGCCGTCGACCTCGTCGTCGGCCCGCAGAGCTACCATCGCCTGCCCGAGCTCGTTACCCGGACGCGCGCCGAGAACCGCTCGCTCGTCGAGACCGACGTTCCCCGAGGAGGAGAAGTTCGACCACCTGCCGCAGCGACGCCTCGCCGCGACGTCACGGCGTTCCTCACCGTGCAGGAAGGTTGCGACAAGTTCTGCACGTTCTGCGTCGTGCCGTATACGCGCGGCATGGAGTATTCGCGCCGCGTCTCCGACGTCGAGCGCGAGGCCCGCGCGCTCGTCGCCGGCGGCGTGCGCGAGGTGACGCTGCTCGGCCAGAACGTCAACGGCTATCACGGCGACGGCCCCGACGGCGGCACGTACTCGCTCGCCGATCTCATCCGCCATCTGGCGCGCATCGATGGACTGGAGCGGCTGCGCTACACCACCAGCCATCCGCGCGACATGAGCGACGATCTCATCGCCGCGCACGCCGACGAGACGAAACTGATGCCGTATCTGCATCTGCCGTTTCAGTCGGGCGCCGATCGCATCCTCGCCGCCATGAACCGCAAGCACACGGCGCGCGAGTATCTGGATCTCGTCGCGCGCGTTCGCGCCGCGCAGCCCGAGATCGCCTTATCGACCGACGTCATCGTCGGCTTCCCCGGCGAGACGGACGCCGAGTTCGAGGCGACGCTGGCGCTGTTCGCCGAGGTCGGTTTCGCCGCCGCCTATTCGTTCAAGTACAGCCCGCGGCCAGGCACGCCGGCCGAGAAACTCGGCGAGCAGGTTCCCGAAGAGGTGAAAGCGGAGCGGCTTGCGCGTCTGCAACGGCAGATCGAGCGCCAGCAAAGAGCGTTCACCGAGCGCTGCGTCGGGCGCACGTTGCCGGTGCTGTTCGAAAAGGCCGGACGGCGCCCGGGCCAGCTCGTCGGCCGTTCGCCCTATCTGCAGTCGGTGCACGCCGAGGCGCCGCCCGAAATGCTCGGCCGGATCGTACCTGTTGAAATTTCCGCCTTTGGCCCCAATAGTCTAGCCGGTGTCATACGCCGGGGATGACGCGTCGGGTAACGCTATTTGCGTGCTCCCGGGCCTCGCACGTACCGGGCCGGCCACGCGTTATGATAGGTTAAGCAACTAGAGTGACGATTCGCAGCGAACGACGTCTGGAGCGCCGATTGGCAGCATTTCGCGGAAGCCCCGTCGCCGGGGCGGGCAGAGCTCCCAAAGCTCAGGTCTCGAACAAGCGTGTTGTCGTCCCCTTCGAGGACAACCGCCATCTGCCGCAGCTGCTCGGCGAGTACGACAGCAATCTGGCGCTGATCGAGGACCGTCTCGGCATCGAGGCGCACGCGCACGGCAACGTCATTACGCTCAACGGCCCGGAGAGCGCCTTCGACATCGCGCGCAACGTGCTCGAGCAGCTCTATAAGCGCGCTTCCACCGGCGAGCCGATCGGCCCCGGCGACTTCGACGGGCTCATCCGCCACGCCCGCGAGGAAAGCGTCCGGGCGACGGTCAGGCGCAGATCGCCACGCGCCGGCGCGTCGTCAAGGCGCGCACGCCGATGCAGAGCGGCTACATGCGGGCGCTCGAGAAGTCCGACCTCGTGTTCGGCGTCGGCCCCGCCGGCACCGGCAAGACGTACATTGCCGTCGCCTACGCCGCCCATTGCCTCGAAAAGGGCATGGTCGAGCGCATCATCCTGTCGCGTCCCGCCGTCGAGGCCGGCGAGCGGCTCGGCTTCCTGCCGGGCGACATGCGCGAGAAGGTCGATCCCTATCTGCGCCCGCTCTACGACGCGCTCTACGACGTGCTGCCGCCGGAGAAGGTCGAGCGCGATCTCGAAACCGGGGTCATCGAGATCGCGCCGCTCGCCTTCATGCGCGGGCGCACGCTGGCGAATGCCTACGTCATCCTCGACGAGGCGCAGAACACCACCAGCATGCAGATGAAGATGTTCCTCACCCGCCTCGGCGAAGGGTCCAAGATGACGGTGACCGGCGATCCCAGCCAGATCGACTTGCCGAACGGCATGCGGTCGGGCCTCGAGGAGGCGATCTCGCTGCTGGCCGGCGTCCCCGGGATCGAGGCGATACGCTTCACCGGCGCCGATGTCGTGCGCCGCGATCTCGTCGCACGCATCGTCGCAGCCTACGACAATCAAAAGTAGCCCGCGTGCAATGCCACACACTGCGCCAGTGACGAAAGCTATTGCCGACGGCGGCGAAGCCGCGGCCGGGTCCGACGAACCTCCGCTAAGTCTCGACATCGATGTCGTGCACGACGGCGGCGACTGGTCAACGGTCGCCGACGCCGAAAATCGCGTGCGCCTTGCCGCGCGCGAGGTCGCTTCCTCGCTGCAGCTCGCACGCAGCGAGGTCTGCGTCGCGCTGTCTTGCGACGACGCAAGTCGCCGAGCTCAACGGCAGCTATCGCGGCAAGCCGGTGCCGACCAACGTGCTGTCGTTTCCGGCGGGTCCCGGCATTCCCATCGACGACGACGACCCCCGATTCCTCGGCGACGTCGTGCTGGCGCTCGAGACGCTGCAGCGGGAGGCGGCCGAGCAGGGAATCCCGGTCGAGCACCATATGCAACATTTGGTCGTGCACGGACTGCTGCATCTTTTCGGCTACGATCACACGACGGACGAGGAAGCGCAGGTCATGGAAGGCCTCGAAGTAGGCATTCTCGGACGCCTCGGCATCGCCGATCCCTACGCAGCGGCAGGGGAGCCGACGCGTACTAACGAGCAGCCTGGTCTGCACCCAAAGCCATGAGCAACGCACACCTACCCAAGGAACCGGCAGAAACGCCGACCCAGTCCGGCGAGCGGCGGCGAGCAGTTCGCCAGCGGCACGCAGAGCCTGCTCAATGCGCTCCTCAGCCGCATCGGGCTGCGCTCGCCCAGCCTGCGCGAGATGCTCGAGGCCGACCTCAAAGGCGAGGTCGACGCTGACGCGGTCGCCGCATTTTCGAACGAAGAGCGCGAGATGCTGCGCCGGCTGCTGCGCTTCGGCGGCTTGCGCGTCGATGACATCATGGTGCCTCGCGCCGACATTATCGCCCTCGAGGAGAGCGACAGCCTGGCGGAGCTGCTGCGCACGTTCGGCGAGGCCGGCGTTTCGCGCATCCCGCTGTTCAGCGAGACGCTGGATGACCCGCGCGGCATGATCCACGTGAAGGATCTGTTTCGCTGGCTCACGCAGGAAGCGGCCGCGGACGCGGTCAATACGCGTATCTCCGTGGCTCCCCCGGCCAATACGCTCGAGGCCGCGCCCGCCGCCCAGACGCCGACCCAGCAGCTCGAATTGGGCCTCGTCGATCTTTCCCGACCCATCGCGTCGGCGAAAATCCGGCGCCCGGTGCTCTACGTTCCTCCGTCGATGCCGGCGACCAACCTGCTCATCCGCATGCAGTCGACGCGCATCCACATGGCGCTGGTCGTCGACGAGTACGGCGGCACCGACGGTCTCGTCACGATCGAAGATCTCGTCGAGCAGATCGTCGGCGATATCGAGGACGAGCACGATATCGCCGAGGCGGCGTACATCTTCACCGAGCCCAAGAACGGTCTCGTCGCCTCTGCGCGCACGCCCATCAAGCAACTCGAGGAGCACCTCGGCATCAAGCTGCTGAAGCCCGAGGAGGAAGAGGATATCGACACGTTGGGCGGGTTGATGTTCTCGCTGCTCGGCCGCGTGCCCGGCGCGCGGCGAGGTCGTTCGCCATCCCAGCGGCCTGGAGCTCGAGGTTCTCGACGCCGACGCGCGCCGCCTGAAGAAGGTGAAGATCCACCAGCCGCGCGTCGTCGCGACGCCGGCGCCCGACGCCGACAGGGCGTGAAGGTCGACTCGCCATCGCTCGACCGGCAGCGCTCGGGTGCGGGCTCGCTCGCCGTCCGCTGCGCCGATGTCATTGCGCGGTTTTCCGTGACGATTGGCGGTCTCTCGGGATGGCGGCGCGCGCTCGCGGCGTTCTCGGCCGGCGCTGTCTCCGCTGCTGCGATGGCGCCGTTCTTCCTCTCTCCGGTACTCTTCGTCACGCTTCCCGTTCTCGTCTGGCTGATCGACGGCGCCGCCGGCGCCGGACTTTCGCAGCGCCGGGTGATCATGCGCGCCGCCGGTGCCGGTTGGTGGTTCGGCTTTGGCTACTTCCTGCTCGGCTTGTTTTGGATCGGCGAGGCATTTCTGGTCGAAGCCGAAGTGTTCGCCTGGCTGCTGCCGTTCGCCGTGTTGATGCTCCCGGCCGGCCTGGCGCTGTTCACCGCTCTGGCGGCGGGCGCGGCGCGCCTTGCCTGGTCGCCTGGCATCGCCCGCGTCCTCGTCTTGGCGCTGGCGCTCGCCTCGACCGAATGGCTGCGCGGGCACGTGCTGACCGGGTTTCCCTGGAACGTTCTCGGCTATGCGCTGACGTGGCCGCTGCCGATGATGCAGTCGGCGTCGGTCTTCGGCATCTACGGGTTGACGCTGCTGTGCGTCGCCATTTTCGCCGGACCGCTGGTCGTGATCGCCGACGCAGGCACCGGCCCCGCGCGCCAGCGCGCCGTCGTGCGCGCCATCGCCCTGGCCGTCGTTCCGCTGCTCATGCTGTACGGCCTCGGGGTCTGGCGGCTATCGACGGGTCCTGCGGCGATGCTCGACAACGTGAACGTCCGCATCGTGCAGGCGAGCGTCCCGCAGCGCGACAAGTGGCGCCCCGACAAGCAGCGCCAGATCTTCGAGGACCAACTGGCGCTGTCGCGCCGGGATGCGGCGGGGCGCCAGGACGACTTGGCCGGCATCACGCACCTCGTTTGGCCGGAGGCGGCGATGCCCTTCCTGCCGCTCGAGCATCCCGAGGCGCAGGCCGCCATCGGCGATCTCTTGCCGGCGGGGACGCAACTCCTGTCGGGCGCCCTGCGCCTGAAGAAGCCGGCGTCCGGACCGACGCGCGAGGCTTACAACAGCCTCATGGTCTTCGGCGACACGGGTAACCTCGAGCAGACCTACGACAAGATCCACCTCGTTCCGTTCGGCGAGTACCTGCCGCTGCAGGCGCTGCTGGAGAGCGTCGGGCTGGAGCAACTGACGAGGTGGCGCGGGGGCTTTGCTTCCGGTCCGGTGCCGCGGCCGCTTCTATCTGTCCGCGGGCTGCCCCCCGTGGGAGCGCTGATCTGCTACGAGGCCATTTTTCCCACCGCGATCGTGCAGGGCGAACAGCGTCCTGGCCTGCTGATCAATGTCACCAACGACGGCTGGTTCGGCGACACCACCGGCCCTTGGCAGCACTTTCACCAGACGCGCGTACGCGCTGTCGAAGAAGGGCTGCCGATCATCCGTTCGGCAAATAACGGCGTCTCGGCAGTGATCGACGGTCAAGGTCGAGTTGTCGCAATGCTCAACCTTAACGCGCGCGGCGTTATCGACAGCCAAATTCCGGGCTCTATAGGTGCGACCGTTTACGCTACAGCCGGTGATAGTACTTTCGTAGTCCTTGCACTCATCTTCCTGGTGACCGCAGTAGTCCTGCGGTCCCGCGACCGGGATTAGAGACAATTTGGATGTTGTTTCAACGGGACTCAGCAGTCATAAAGCAGCGTGCGCGGAGCCGCTAAGCGAGTGAAACTCGCACGGCTCCAGGTTGGATGGGTAAAGAACCCGCAATCAAAACGTGCAAAATCAACACTGTAGCGGGGCATAAGGTAAGCAGTAATGGCGAGAGAAAATGCGCTGGGCGCGGAAGTAGAAGAGCGTGGCTCGCGGCGCGCAAACCCTGTCGATGTACACGTCGGAAGTCGCGTACGTCTTCGCCGAATGCTTCTCGGGATGAGCCAAGAGAAGCTCGGCGAGCACCTCGGCCTCACCTTCCAGCAGGTTCAGAAGTACGAGAAGGGCATCAACCGGATCGGCGCCAGCCGGCTGTTCGATCTTTCGCAAGTCCTCGGCGTCCCGGTGCAGTTCTTTTACGAGGAACTGGCCGTGTCCGGAGCCGCCGGGGCCGGTTTCGGTGAGCGCCCGGCGGAGAGCTATGCCGTCGAGTTTCTCGGCAGCCGCGAAGGCCTCGAGCTCAACAAGGCCTTTGCGCGCATCACCGACTCCAAGGTTCGCCGCTCCATCGTCGACCTGGTTCGCGCCTTCGCTGGCGAAGCAGCGGCCTCCGAGTAGGCCGCCCGCTGTCACAATCGCTGCGGCGTGCCTAAGCGCCGCAGGCCTCGCCAGGCTGCGGGCCGCCGGGGCGCGTTGGGCCGTCCTTGACCCCACGCGCAAAGCTTGAGACAACCCGGCGTTTTTCGAGACATGCCGAAAGCGCACGGGGGCCCCGGGTGGCACGCAAATCCTACCTCTTCACGAGCGAGTCCGTTTCCGAGGGCCACCCCGACAAGGTGTGCGATCGCATCTCCGATGAGATCGTCGATCTGTTCTTCCGCGAGGGCCCCAAGGCCGGCATCGACCCGTGGGCCATCCGCGCCGCCTGCGAGACCCTGGCGACGACCAACAAGGTCGTCATCGCCGGCGAGACGCGCGGCCCCGAGACCGTGACCAAGGACTGGATCGCGCACGTGGCGCGCATGGCCATCCGCGACATCGGCTACGAGCAGGACGGCTTCCACTGGGACAAGGCGGACATCGAGGTCCTGCTGCATCCGCAGTCGGCCGATATCGCCGCGGGCGTCGATGCGCTGCAGCCGGGCGACAACAAGGAAGAGGGCGCCGGCGACCAGGGCATCATGTTCGGCTACGCCTGCACCGAGACGCCGGAGCTGATGCCGGCGCCGATCTACTATGCGCACAACATCCTGCACGATCTCGCCGTCGCCCGTCACAAGAAGGAAGGCGGCGCCGCGCTGCTCGGGCCCGACTCCAAGAGCCAGGTGACCGTCCGCTACGAGGACGGCAAGGCCGTCGGCGTGACGCAGATCGTCGTCTCGCACCAGCACATCGAGGAAGACCTGTCCTCCAAGAAGATCCGCGACATCATCGAGCCGTACGTCCGCAAGACGCTGCCCGATGGCTGGATCACCAAGGACACGGTCTGGCACGTCAACCCGACGGGCAAGTTCTTCATCGGCGGACCGGATGGCGATACGGGGCTCACCGGCCGCAAGATCATCGTCGACACCTACGGCGGCGCGGCTCCGCACGGCGGCGGCGCTTTCTCCGGCAAGGATTCCACCAAGGTCGATCGCTCGGCCGCCTATGCGGCGCGCTATCTTGCCAAGAACGTCGTCGCGGCCGGCCTCGCCGACCGCTGCACCATCCAGCTTTCCTACGCCATCGGCGTTGCCAAGCCGCTGTCGATCTATGTCGACACGCACGGCACGGGCAAGGTCGACGAGGCGACGCTGGAAAAGGCGCTCTCCGAGGTGATGGATCTGTCGCCGCGCGGCATCCGCAAGCATCTCGACCTCAACAAGCCGATCTACGCGCGCACCTCGGCCTACGGCCACTTCGGGCGTGCGCCGGAGGCCGACGGCGGTTTCTCCTGGGAGAAGACCGACCTTGCCGATGCCATCAAGAAGGCCGCCGGCTGAGCTCGGCGCGGTCACGACGGACACGCGAGCATCGGCAGGAGCTGCGCTCTTTCGGCCGCCGCCGCGGCCGCAAGCTGAGTGCGCGCCAGCAGCATCTGCTCGATGCCGTGCTGCCGCGCGTGACGCTTTCCATCAATGCAGCCGCTGCCGGCATCGATCGCCGAGCTGTTCGCCGTGCCCACCACCCGCACATGGCTGGAGATCGGCTTCGGCGGCGGCGAGCACCTCATCTGGCAGGCGGACGCCAATCCCGATGTCGGCCTCATCGGCTGCGAGGTGTTCGAGGACGGCGTCGTCAAGGCGCTGTCGGCGATCGAGCAACGCGGCCTCGCCAACGTCCGTCTCAGCACGGACGATGCCCGTGAGCTGCTGCGGCGACTGCCGGACGCGTCGCTCGAGCGGGTCTTCGTCCTGTTTCCCGACCCCTGGCCGAAGAAGCGTCACGTGAAGCGGCGGCTGGTCAACCGGGGCCTTTTCGACCAACTGGCCCGCGTCATGCGGCCTGGCGCGGAGCTGCGGATCGGCACCGATATCGCCGATTATCTGCGTACCATGCTGCTTGCGGCGCGCGGGCGTGCCGACTTCGCCTGGCAGGTACAAGGCGCGCAGGACTGGCGCTTGCGGCCGGCCGACTGGCCGCAAACTCGTTACGAGGCGAAGGCGATCCGGGAAGGGCGCCGCTGCTATTTTTTACGCTTTATCCGGACGGATGGCCTTCCCTTCGCCGGAGCCCCTTGAATCCGCAGTCACGATCCCGTAATATCTGCCTGCTCATGATCATCTCAACTTTCAGGAGTGGGCCCCGTCTGGGTCCGCTCTTTTTGTATTGGCGCAGGCGATCGGGCAAAAGCTGGCCGGAAACCTCTCGAATATGCACGCTGGCGAAGAAGGCGCCTTAGGCGACAGGTTCATCGTGGAAAGCGGCGCCGCCGCGCGGGTCGCCGAGCTCATCGAGCCGGCACTCAGCGACCGCGGCTACCGTCTCGTTCGCGTGGCCGTCTCCGGGCGCGAGGGCAAGACGTTGCAGATCATGGCCGAGCGTAGCGACGGCACATTGACCATCGCCGACTGCGAGGCGATTTCGAAAGAGATATCGCCGCTGCTCGACGTGCACGATCCGATTGCCGGCAGCTACCAGCTCGAGGTTTCCTCGCCCGGCATCGACCGGCCGCTGGTGCGGCCCTCGGACTTCGAGGACTGGTCCGGGTACGAGGCAAAGCTGGAAGTGAAGCAGCCGATCGACGGCCGCAAGCGTTTCCGCGGCATGCTCGATGGTTTCGCCGACGGCGAAGTGCGCATCGAGGTCGATCTGGGAGAGGCTGGAAAGAACATTATCGGCATTCCGATGGAGCTCGTTGGCGAAGCCCGTCTCGTGCTGACCGACGAATTGATCCGCGAGGCCTTGCGCCGCGCAAAGAAGAGTAACGCATCAGGATCCGACGAGGCTTCCGAGCCGAGCACGGACCGCGAGGAGGAATAAGAACCATGGCAATGGCCGGCATCAGCGCCAACAGGCTGGAGCTCCTGCAGATCGCCGAGGCGGTGGCACGCGAGAAGTCGATCGATCGCAAGATCGTCATCGAGGCGATGGAAGACGCAATCCAGAAGGCGGCGAAGTCGCGCTACGGCGCCGAGAACGACATCCGCTGCGAGATCGATCCGAAAACCGGCGAGGCGCGGCTGTCGCGCGTCCTGGCGGTGGTCGACACGGTCGAAAACAATTCCACGCAGATCAACCTTGCCGATGCGCAGGGCCGCAACGCCGACGCCAAAGTCGGCGACCTCATCGCCGAGCCGCTGCCGCCTTTGGATTTCGGTCGCGTCGCTGCGCAGAACGCCAAGCAGGTCATCGTGCAGAAGGTGCGCGAGGCCGAGCGCGAGCGCCACTACAGCGAGTACAAGGATCGCATCGGCGAGATCGTCAACGGCACCGTGAAGCGCGTCGAGTACGGCAACGTCATCGTCGATCTCGGCCGTGCCGAAGGCATCATTCGCCGCGACGAGATGATCCCGCGCGAGAACGTGCGCTACGGCGATCGCATCCGCGCCTACATCTACAACGTCAGCCGCGAGCCGCGCGGCCCGCAGATATTCCTATCGCGCGCCCGGCCCGAGTTCATGTCGAAGCTGTTCGCGCAGGAAGTGCCGGAGATCTACGACGGCGTCGTCGAGATCAAGTCGGTCGCCCGCGACCCGGGCAGCCGCGCCAAGATCGCCGTCATCTCCAAGGATTCCTCGATCGATCCGGTCGGCGCTTGCGTCGGCATGCGCGGCTCGCGCGTCCAGGCAGTCGTCAACGAGCTGCAGGGCGAGAAGGTCGACATCATCCAGTGGAACCCGGATGCGGCGAGCTTCATCGTCAACGGCCTGGCGCCCGCCGAGGTGACCAAGGTCGTGCTCGACGAAGACTCCAACCGCATCGAGGTCGTCGTGCCCGAGAGCCAGTTGTCGCTGGCCATCGGTCGGCGTGGCCAGAACGTACGCCTCGCCTCGCAGCTCACCGGTTGGGACATCGACATCGTCACCGAGCAGGAAGAGTCCGAGCGTCGGCAGAAGGAATTCGCCGAGCGCTCGAATATGCTCATGGAGGCGCTCGACGTTGACGAGGTCATCGCCCAGCTCCTGGTGACCGAGGGCTTCGCGTCGATCGAGGAAGTCGCCTTCGTCGACCTTTCCGAGATCGCGCACATCGAAGGCTTCGACGAGCACACCGCCAACGAGATCCAGACGCGTGCGCGCGAGTATCTCGAGAAGCAGGAAGCCGACCGCGACGCCAAGCGCCGCGAGCTCGGCGTTGCCGACGAGATCGCCAAGGTTCG
>CAWCHB010000013.1:0-27535 GCA_963795225.1 uncultured Alphaproteobacteria bacterium
GTCGCTCGCATGCATCTCGAGGATGTCCTCGTCGTGGAAGACCACGTTCTCGGTGCGCCGCGTCTGGGCGCCGACGTTGTACTGGCTGAGAATGCGCCCCGTGGTGAGGATGAGCGGGAAGCGCGAGTTGGAG
This sequence comes from uncultured Alphaproteobacteria bacterium, assembly GCA_963795225.1. Lineage (GTDB taxonomy): Bacteria > Pseudomonadota > Alphaproteobacteria > Rhizobiales > Hyphomicrobiaceae > Hyphomicrobium_A. The sequence continues at coordinate 134 of CAWCHB010000013.1, forward strand.
CGCTCCGCGGTGGGCACGAACTCGGTCAGCATGAACCGGCCTTTGCCGCGCGTGAACTCGTCGATGTGCATGACCGGGGTGCCTTCCGGCGCCTCATCATTGCACGGCCACTGAACGCTGCCGCGCTCATCGAGCATCTTGAACGAGATGTTCTTGAAGGTCGGTGTCATGTGGGCGATCTCGTCCATGATCGCCGCGGCAGACGAGTACATCATCGGGTATCCCATGGCGGTGGCGAGGCGGCAGACGATCTCCCACTCGGCCATGCCCTGCTTTTCGCGCATCACCGGACGCACGCGGTTAACGCGCCGCTCGGCATTGGTGAAGGTGCCGTCCTTCTCCAGGAACGAGGTGCCCGGGAAGAAGATATGCGCGAAGGCGGCCGTCTCATTGAGGAACAGGTCCTGCACGATCAGGCACTCGAGCGAACTCGAGCGCGTGCTCGACGTGGCTGGTGTTGGGATCCGACTGGGCGATGTCCTCGCCCTGCACGAACAGGCCCTTGAAGGTGCCGCCGGAAGCTTCGTCGAACATGTTGGGAATGCGCAGGCCGGGCTCGGGGTCGAGCTTGACCTTCCACTCCTTCTCGAACAGCCGGCGCGTCGCCTCGTCAGAGACGTGGCGGTAGCCGGGATACTCGTGCGGGAACGAGCCCATATCGCACGAGCCCTGCACGTTGTTCTGGCCGCGCAGCGGGTTCACACCGACACCCTCACGGCCGATGTTGCCAGTCGCCATGGAGAGATTGGCGATGGCCATCACCGTGGTGGAGCCCTGGCTGTGCTCGGTGACGCCGAGACCATAGTAGATGGCGGCGTTGCCACCGGTTGCAAAGAGGCGCGCGGCGCCGCGAACTTCATCAGCCGGCACGCCGGTTACGGCTTCAAGCGCCTCCGGTGAGTGTTTCGGATCGGCGATGAACTTCTCCCAGCGGGCGAAGGCTTCCTTGTCGCAACGGGCAGCGACGAAGCTGCGGTCGACGAGGTGCTCGGTGACGACAACGTGGCTCATGGCATTGAGCACGGCGACGTTGGTCGAGGGGAGCAGCTGCAGATGGTAGTCCGCGTTGACGTGCGGGCTCTTCACGATGTCGATGCGGCGCGGATCGAGGACGATCAGCTTCGCCCCTTCACGCAGGCGCTTTTTCATGCGCGAAGCGAACACCGGGTGGGCGTCGGTCGGGTTTGCGCCAATGACCATGATTACGTCGGAAAGATCGACGCTCTTGAAGTCCTGCGTGCCGGCGGACTCGCCGAACGTCTGCTTCAGGCCGTAGCCGGTGGGCGAGTGGCAGACGCGGGCGCAGGTGTCGACGTTGTTGTTGCCGAAGGCGGCGCGGATCATGCGCTGCACGACGTAAACTTCCTCGTTGGTCGTGCGCGAGGAGGTGATGCCGCCGATCGAGCCCTTGCCGTACTTCGCCTGCACCGCCTTGAAGCGATCGGCGGCGTACTGGATCGCCTCGTCCCACGACACTTCGCGCCACGGGTCGGTGATCTTCTCGCGGATCATCGGGTTGAGCACGCGATCCTTGTGCGTGGCATAGCCGAAAGCGAAGCGTCCCTTGACGCAGGAGTGACCTTCGTTGGCGCCGCCGTCCTTGTAGGGCACCATGCGCACGACGCGTTCGCCCTGCATCTCGGCCTTGAACGAGCAGCCGACGCCGCAATAGGCGCAAGTGGTGACGACGCTATGCTCGGGCTGGCCGTGCTCGACGACTGACTTTTCGATCAGTGTCGCGGTGGGGCAGGCCTGCACGCAGGCACCGCAGGAAACACACTCGGACTGCAGGAAGTCTTCGTCCTCGCCCGCTGACACGTGCGAGGCAAAGCCGCGACCGTCGATCGTCAGTGCGAACGTGCCCTGCACTTCCTCGCAAGCGCGGACGCAGCGCGAGCAGACGATGCATTTCGACGGCTCGAACTGGAAGTAGGGGTTAGAAGTGTCCTTCGGCTGCCAGAGCGCGATTTGCTTCGCCGTTCGCGCGTGCGAAAACGTGGTTCTCGCCCTCGTAGCCGTAACGGACCTCGCGCAGGCCGACGGCGCCGGCCATGTCCTGAAGCTCGCAATCGCCGTTGGCGGCGCAGGTCAGGCAGTCCAGCGGATGGTCGGAGATGTAGAGCTCCATTACGCCCTTGCGGATGCGGGCGAGCCGGTCGTTCTGCGTGGCGACCTTGATGCCTGGGGCGACGGGAGTGGTGCACGAGGCCGGCGTTCCGCGACGGCCCTCGATCTCGACGAGGCAGAGACGGCAGGAGCCAAAGGGGTCGAGGCTGTCGGTGGCGCACAGTTTCGGCACCATGATGCCGAGGTCGGCCGCGGCGCGCATGATCGAGGTGCCCTCCGGCACCGTGACCTCCTGCCCGTCGATCTCCAGCGTCACCGTCTTGTTGTTGACGGCGTGGACGCTCTTGGTCCCGTAGTCCTTTTCCTTGATGAGCGTCATGGCGGTGGCTTCGCTCGTCATGGGTTTCCTCGTCTCGTTTCTCATTCGGCCGCTTCGGCGCGTGTCGCCGGGCGGTTGAAGTCCTCAGGGAAATGACGCAACGCGCTCATCACCGGCATGGGCGTCAATCCACCCATCGCGCACAGTGAGCCGTCGGTCATCGTATTGCAGAGATCCTCGAGGATCTCGATGTTCCGTTCGCGTTCGACGCCGGCAATGATCCGGTCCATCGTCTCGACGCCGCGTACCGACCCGATGCGGCAGGGCGTGCATTTTCCGCACGAACTCGATAACGCAGAACTCCATGGCAAAGCGGGCCATCTGCGCCATGTCGACCGTGTCGTCGAAGACGACGATGCCGCCGTGTCCCACCATGGCGTCCACTTTGACGAACGCCTCGTAGTCCATTTGGGTATCGAGCTTGTCATTTGGAAGATAGGCGCCGAGCGGACCGCCGAACTGGACCGCGCGCAAAGGGCGCCCCGACAGCGTGCCGCCGCCGTAATCTTCGATGAGCTCACGTGCGGTCACACCGAAAGCCTTCTCGACTAGTCCGCCCTGCTTGATGTTGCCGGCGAGCTGGAAGGCGAGCGTGCCGCGCGATTTGCCGACGCCGAAGTCGCGGTAGTACTCGCCGCCCTTGTCGAGGATGATCGGCACCGAGGCGAGGCTGAGCACGTTGTTGATGACGGTCGGCTTGCCGAACAGGCCCTCGATCGCCGGAAGCGGCGGCTTGTAGCGCACCAGACCGCGGCGGCCCTCGAGGCTTTCCAGCATCGAGGTTTCCTCGCCGCAGATGTAGGCGCCGGCGCCCATGCGCACGTACAGCTCGAAGTCGTGCGGCGAGCCCTGGATGGTGCGGCCGAGCCAGTTGGCGGCGGTGGCGATGCGGATGGCTTCGCGCAGCGTGTTGACCGCGTGCGGATACTCGGAGCGGACGTAGATGTAACCCTTGGTGGCGCCGACGGCGATGCCGGCGATGGTCATGCCTTCGATGAGGCAATACGGATCGCCCTCCATCAGCATGCGGTCGGCAAACGTTCCGCTGTCGCCCTCGTCGGCGTTGCAGCAGATGTATTTCTGGTCGGCCTTGGCGTCGTGGACGGTCTTCCACTTGATGCCGGTCGGGAAGCCGGCGCCGCCGCGGCCGCGCAGGCCGGAGGTCGTCACTTCGGTGACGATGTCGAGCGGCGCCATGGTGAGCGCGTTGGTGAGCCCGTTGAAGCCGCCGTGAGCGCGGTAGTCCTCGATCGACAGCGGATCGGTGATGCCGCAGCGCGCGAACGTCAGGCGCTCCTGGTTCTTGAAGTAGGGGATCTCGTCGGTGAGGCCGTGCGACAGCTTGTGCTTCTCGCCGTTGAGGAACTTGGCCTTGAAGAGGCCCGGCACGTCGGCCGGCTTCACCGGGCCGTAGGCGACGCGGCCTTCGGCGGTCTCGACTTCGACCAGCGGCTCGAGCCACAGCATGCCGCGCGAGCCGTTACGGACGATCTCGACCTTGGCGTTGCGCTTCTTGGCTTCCGCGGCGATGGCCTTGGCGACGGCATCGGCGCCCATCGAAAGCGCGGCCGCATCGCGCGGAACGAAAACCTTGATCATGCGGCGGCTCCGCGATCGAGGTCGGAGATGATGGTGTCGAAGCGCTCCTTGTCGACACAGCCATAGAGATCGCCGTCGATCATCATGGCGGGGGACAGCGCGCAGTTGCCGAGACAGTAAACGGCCTCGAGGCTGAACTGGCCATCGGCGGTGGTTTCGCCGAACTTCACGCCGAGCTTCTCCTCCGCGTGGCGGCAGAGCGTCTGCGTGTGCATCGCCTGGCAGGCTTCGGCGCGACAGATCTTGACGTTGTGCCGGCCGCCGGGCGTGCGGCGGAACTCGTGGTAGAATGTCAGCACGCCGTAGATCTCGGCACGCGAGCGATTGAGCGCGTTGGCGATGACCGGAAGGACCTGATCCGGGATGTAGCCGAGCTCGTGCTGAAGATCATGGAAGATCTCCAGCAGCTCATCCGGGCGGTTGTCATGCGCGGCGCAAATGCTGAGCGCGCGAACGTCGCTGCCGGGAGGGGCTTCTGCTTTGATGACTTCTAGAGTAGTCTTAGACATTCACGCGTGCCTTTGCGGCTTCTACTGCGGCAAACTGACTTCTCTCAACTTGTGATCTGCGGATCAAATCGGCCGTCTCGATGTGCCAATCGAGCAGGCCAATGCTGCGTTGCAGCATCAGGGCGGTGTAGGCGCCGCGCTTCAGGCATCCACCCGCGCGTCGAACGACGCCGGCGTCAGCAAGGCAGCGGTTTCGCGCAACGCCTCGATCAACGGTGAGAGGGGATCGCGGGCGGCCACCACCAGACCGACACTGTGCTCGACCGTCGGTGCATCGAGCGGAATGGCCTTCACGCCCGACATGTTCCCGAGCACATCCAATATATACTGCGGCATGATGCTGGCGAGCCCCATCAGCCGCACATTCGAACACAAATTAATGACCGAGTTTGTCTCCAGACGCGGGCTCGGATGACACTTCGCCGTCTCGAAGGCACGGTCGATTATGCGACGGTTTTGCATGTTGGGCGTCAGCAGGCATAGCGGCTCGTGACGCCGCCTCCTGCCACGTCACCGAGGTGCGGTTGGCCATGGGGTGCGTTTCCGGCACGAAAAGGCAATAGCGCTCGACGTAGAGCGGCGTCGCCAGCAATCCCTCTATCGGCTCGTTGTCGAGATAAGTAATGCCGACGTCGACTGAGAAGTCGGCGATGCCGCGCAGTATTTCCTCGGAGCTTTGCGACAGTATGGTGAAGTCGATGCCCGGGTGACTGATGCGCAGCTTCTTGGTCAGCAGCGGGATCATCGGCAGCGCCGAGGGGATGCCGCCGAGGACCAGGCGCCCCGACAGGCCGGCGTCATGGTCCTTCAGGTGCCCAAGCTCTTCCTGCATCGACTGCCAGCTTTTGAGGATCACGTGCGCCCACTTGAGGACGCGCTCTCCCTCCGGGGTCAGCCCCCGATAGCGTTGGCCGCGCTCGACGATGGGCACCTCGAGCTCCAGCTCGAGCTGGCGGATGCGCCCCGACAGCGTCGGCTGGGTGACGTTGCAGGCCGCGGCAGCACGCGTGAAATGCTTCTCGCGGGCGAGCGCAGCAAGGTACTGGAGCTGCCGAATGTCCATCGTGCCCCTCCGGAGGCAGGATCGTGCCGTCTATCGTTGGGGCAGGCCGAGGAGCTCGACCGCGACCCGAGCGAACGGCCTCGCCGCTGCCACGATCATCGAGCTTCCGGCCGGCGAAAGGCAATTGCACCCCGAGGTTTGTCCGCTGCTTCAAGGCTTCCCCGGCGCCATGTTGTCGCCTTGTAGCGCTTTAATATTTCCCTTGGACGAAGCGGACGCCGTCGCGAGGTGCAATCGCGCGGGAGCGGGGCAGAGCTCTCATCGGGCGCGCCGTCTTCGAGATGCCGGCGGCTTGCAAAAAAGCTGCGGGCAACACTGGGTGGGTGGGACGCTGATTGTCCTGCATGTGCTAATCAAAGGCGCGCCTTCGGGTCGCCTGCAGCCGGCCGTCTCGGTCGGGGGGTAAAGCGTATGAATGCCTACGGAAGCACAGGTCTGTTCGGCATGTTGGTTGCGACGAGCCTCGTCTCGGGCGCTACCGCCATGGAGATCAATCAGCAGCGCGCACCATCGACGGGAGATGGGCCGGCCTTCACGCTGCCGGCTTTCCTCGACGGCGCCCGTCTCCCCGATTTGCAGGACGCCTGGCGCGCCCATTTCAGCGACCAGAGCGATGCCGCAGTCGTACAGCCCGCCAGCGAACTGGCGACGCCTGAAGCCGATGTGGCGCAGCAACCTGTGACGCGCACGGAGCAGACGAGCCGCGAAGCCGCCGCGGTTCGCACCCGCGCCGAGGAGCTGAGCAGCCGCTTCGGCGCCGGCGCGGAGTCGGCCGCCGCCGCTGCGGCAGCGGCCGAGGGCGCCGCTCCGACCGAAACAGCTTCGATCACCGCAGGCGCCAATGCTGCCGAGCCAGGCCAGCCGGTAGCGAGCAAGTTCTGGCCCCGGCCGCAGACGGCGTCGCTACCGAAGTAACCGCGTCTACCGATGACGCTCCCGTCATCGAGGACATGGGGACCAAGCCGTCAAAGCCTGCCAAGCGCAATACGGCCGCTGCCCCAGGCCGCCAGGCGGTGCAGCAGACCGCAGCACGGACCCCTCCGGTGCAAGCACTGATCAAGGTCGATCCGGCAGCACCCAAGCCGGAAACAGACCCGATGATGCCGACCGAGCTGCGTGCCTTCGGCTGGAACTCCCAGCCGTAGCTGCACCTTTGCCGATCGCGAGCCGCCAACGAAAAAGCCGCCCGCAGTTTCCTGCGAGCGGCTTTCGATTTTGGCTGTGGTGGCGCGGACTACATGCCCATGCCGCCCATGCCGCCGTGGCCGTGCGAGTGGCCGTGGCCGTTGTCCTTCTTCGGCGCCTCGCCGATGGCCGCCTCGGTGGTGATCAGCAGGCCGGCGACCGACGCCGCGTCCTGCAGCGCCACGCGCACGACCTTGGCCGGATCGATGATGCCCTTCTCGATCATGTCGCCGTACTCGTCGGTCTGCGCGTCGTAGCCGTAGGCCTGGCCGCGCGCCTCGAGCACCTTGCCGACGACGATCGAGCCCTCGACGCCGGCGTTGTCGGCGATCTGGCGGATCGGCGCCTGCAGCGCGCGCTTGACGATGGCGATGCCGGCGTCCTGGTCGGAGTTGTCGCCCTTGGCGGTGATGGCGTTGGCGGCCTTCAGCAGCATGACGCCGCCGCCCGGAACCACGCCTTCCTCGACCGCGGCGCGGGTTGCGTTGAGCGCGTCGTCGACGCGGTCCTTGCGCTCCTTCACCTCGACCTCGGTAGCGCCGCCGACGCGAATGACCGCGACGCCGCCGGCCAGCTTGGCCAGGCGCTCCTGCAGCTTCTCGCGGTCGTAGTCGGAGGTCGTCTCCTCGATCTGCGCCTTGATCTGACCGACGCGCGCCTCGATGTCCTTCTTCTTGCCGGCGCCGTCGACGATCGTCGTGTCGTCCTTGGTGATCGACACGCGCTTGGCGCGGCCGAGCATGTCGAGCGTCACGTTCTCGAGCTTGATGCCGAGGTCTTCCGAGATCGTCTGGCCGCCGGTGAGGACGGCGATGTCCTCCAGCATGGCCTTGCGACGATCACCGAAGCCGGGAGCCTTGACGGCAGCGACCTTGAGGCCGCCGCGCAGCTTGTTGACGACGAGCGTGGCGAGCGCCTCGCCTTCGACCTCTTCGGCGATGATGAGCAGCGGGCGGCCCGACTGCACCACCGCCTCGAGGACCGGCAGGAGCTGCTGCAGGTTCGACAGCTTCTTCTCGTGGATGAGGATGTAGGGATCCTCGAGCTCGGCGATCATCTTCTCGGCGTTGGTGACGAAGTAGGGGGAGAGATAGCCGCGGTCGAACTGCATGCCCTCGACGACCTCCAGCTCGGTTTCGAGGCCCTTGGCCTCCTCCACCGTGATGACGCCCTCGTTGCCGACCTTCTGCATGGCTTCGGCAATCATCTCGCCGATGGCCTTCTCGCCGTTGGCCGAGATGGTGCCGACCTGGGCGATCTCGCCCGAGTTCTTGACCTTCTTGGAGCGCTTGGCGATCTCCTCGATGACCTGGACGACCGCCTTGTCGATGCCGCGGCGCAGATCCATCGGGTTCATGCCGGCGGCAACGGCCTTGAGGCCTTCGCGCACGATCGCCTGAGCAAGGACCGTGGCGGTGGTCGTGCCGTCGCCGGCGAGGTCGTTGGTCTTCTGGGCTACCTCGCGCACCATCTGCGCGCCCATGTTCTCGAACTTGTCCTCGAGCTCGATCTCCTTGGCGACGGTGACGCCGTCCTTGGTCGTGCGCGGCGCGCCGAACGACTTCTCGATGACGACGTTGCGGCCCTTGGGGCCGAGGGTCACCTTCACGGCGTTGGCGAGGGTGTCGACGCCGCGCAGCAGGCGCTCGCGGGCGTCGGCGGCAAAGCGAACTTCTTTGGCAGCCATTGTGGGAATTCCTTGGATGTTGCCGTCGCTCGACGCGAGCGAATAGCGAATAGGGGGTAGCGAATAGAGAAGGTGCGGGGATGGGCAGGAGCGCGCGAGCTGCGTACGCGATCTATTCGCTATTCGCTACTCGCGATTTCGCTTACTTCTCCAAGACGCCCATGATGTCGCTTTCCTTCATGATGAGCAGCTCCTGCCCATCGATCTTCACCTCGGTGCCGCTCCACTTGCCGAACAGGACCTTGTCGCCCTTCTTCAGCTCGATCGCGATGAGCTTGCCGGCCTCGTCGCGGCTGCCCGGACCGACGGCGACGACCTCGCCCTGTTGCGGCTTCTCGGCGGCCGTGTCGGGAATGATGATGCCGCCAGAGGTCTTCGTCTCGCTGTCGACGCGCTTGACGACGACGCGGTCATGCAAAGGACGGAAGTTCATGAGAAATCTTGCTCCAGGTAGGGGGCACGGCCGGGGGCCGGCGACATTCGATGGGAAGCGTTGGCACTGCTTCTATGAGAGTGCCAAGCGCGACGAGGTGATACGCGCCGGCGATGAGACCTGTCAAGAAAGGCGCAAGGGGGCGGGCGCATCGCTTTCGTTTAGCGGCAACGTGGCCAACGAGCCGTTAATTTGGACGCTTGGCGCGCTGCATTGCGCGAGGCAATCGCCCGTGATCGACCTGACCCCGTGGACCGGCACGCGCGCCGAGATGTGGCCGCGCCTGCGCCTCGCCATCCAGACGACGATAGCCGCGTGCCTCGCGTATGTGGTCGTCGACGCGCTAGCGTTGTCGCAGGGCTTCTGGGCGGTGATGACGGCGATCCTCGTCACGCAGGCGAATGTCGGGGCCTCGCTCGGTCTCGCCGCGGAACGGCTCGGGGGCAGCTTGCTCGGCGTCATCGTCGGGGGCGCTGTGGCAGTAGCTCTCGCCGATGCGCAAGAGTTGAAATTCGCCGGCCTCGCCGTGACGGTACTCGTCCTCGGCTTCTTTTCGGCACGTCGTCCCTCGCTGCGCATCGCCTGCGTGACCGCCGCCATCGTCGTGCTCGGCGATCCAAGCCTCGGGCCACCGATCGCGTCGGCCGAGAACCGCATGATCGAGGTGGTGGTCGGCACGGTCGTCGCCATCCTGACGTCGCTGATCGTCTTTCCCTCGCGCGCAGGTCCCTCGTTCGCGAGGCAGGTGACACGCACCTTCACGCCGCTGTTCGAAGTGGCGCGCGATACGCTGTCGGCGGCAATGGGCCAGCCGCTCGACATCGAGGCTATGGGCGCCCAGGGGACGCGCATCCGTGCCGCTTTCGCCGAGGGCGATACGCTGGCGCGCGAGGCGCGGCTGGAAGTTGCCGGCTACATCGCCGACAGCCCCGATCCCGAGGCCATCCTGCGCGCATTGCGCCGCCTGTGGCACACGGAGATCATGCTGATGCGCGCCGTCGCGCAGCCGCTGCCAGAGAAGGCGGTGCAGATACTTGGTCCGCACATCGAGACGTTGCGCGCCGCCATCGACGATGTGGCCAAGCACCTGGCGATGCCGACGACCGCCTATGCCGCGCCCAACCTGTCGGAGGTCGAAAGCGCGCTCGCCGCCATCGAGCATCGCACTGGAGGAGATGCGGGCGCTGGGTGAGACGCGCGATCTATCGATGGACGACATCATTCGGCTCATGGCCTTCGATTTTGCGCTCGGCCAGTTGCGTCTCAATCTCCGCGACATCGCCGAGCGCACGCCCGAGCTCGCCGCGTTCGCCGGATCGACGTTTCCGTTTCTCCGCCGCTTGCATGCAATGCTGCACGGCTTGCGGCGCTGACCGCTCAGCAGCCGCGCTTGGCGATGCCGGCGGCGTCGAAGATCTGACCGGTAAGCGTCCGGCCGGGCCGCGATGCGAGGTAAAGCGCGAGCGCGGCGATGTCCGGCTCGCTGGCGAGCGCGGCGCCCGGATCAGGCATCGTGGCGGACGGGCCGACGGCGTTGACGCGAATGCCCTGCGGCGCCCAACGCTGGGCTTCGCCGCGGGTGACGGCGGCGAGCGCCGAGCGAACGATACCGGCAATCGCGGCCTCGCCGGCGTTGCGTGGCGCCGGCATGGTCATGACGTTCAAAACGAGGCCTTCGTTGAGCGTCAGGCGCATGCGGTTGGCGACGATGCGCGTGACATGCAGCGGCAGCATCAGCTTCTCGGCGACGAGATCCTCGATCTCGTCGATGCTGGCGCGACCCTGCATGTCGGCGGCGCCGATGGGAATGAGATTGATGACGACATCGAGGCCGCCGAACGCTTGCGCGGCGGCTTTGGCGAAGCTGATCGATGATTCCGAATCGCGGCAGGCGTCGGTGAACAGCTTCACCTCGCTCGCCGTTTCGGCCAGCATGGTGGCGACGGCATCCAGCTCGGGGGAGGCAGCGGTGGCATGGACAACGAGGCGGCCACGGTGATCGGCGAATTTGCGAGCAACGTCTACGCCGCAAGCCGGCGACAGGCCCGTGATAAGCGCGCGCACGCCGGCAAGCTCACCATAATACGACGCACTCGAATTGCGACCCATCACCGTCATCAGCATCGGCTTTCCCTTCATTATACGCCGGGAGGTTAAAGGGAACGCCCCGACACAACTGATACCACGTCGATTCGCCTAACGAGTTCTAAACAGCACCCCGATTCCGGTTGGGCGGGGGCCGACGTGCGGCGCGACTGAGGCGGTGCATGGCAATCCCCGGGCAGTTGCGGAGTTCCCGCCGAGACACCAATCCCCTGTGGACGAATCGGTGCCGTTATGCAGCGGCGCGGTAACTCGGACTTTTGCTCGCCGCCACGCCGACGACACGAATCGACCCGCTGTTGAGAAAGCTGGTGAAAGTGGCCGCGCCGTCATTGCGTGGCGAGGGTGTCCGGCGAAAAGCTCGGTGACACAACGAATCGGCTAAGGGGGCGTCGTCACTCTTCCATGGCGAGCATCGACAACAGCGAACACGGCATGCCGAAGCAAAGCGGCGTCGCCAACCTCATCGTGAAGAGTGCCATCGCGCTGGTCACGGTGGCATTCTTCATCGGCGCATATCTGCAATTCCAGGCGACGTTCTGGATGGCGCTCATCGCATCGCTCTCGGTCTATATTGTGCTGCTCTTGGTGCACGCCGTGATGCGGCGAGGCGAGCGCGAGAGCGACCTCGTCTACGAGGTCAACCGTCTCGAGGACGAAGTGGCGCGCCTGAAGGTCGCTCCGCCTGCCGCATTTGGCACGCGGAACGAGCGGGCGCCCGCATTTGCGCCCCCCGCGGCGGCCAGACCCCCGTCGTCCCCGGTGGCACCTATGCCGCCGATGCGGCCGCTCGCCAGGGGCGCGCCCCCGGTGCCGCCGGCTGCCGCCAACCCGCCGCGCATTTTCCGTAGCGCACCGGGCGCCGACCTGACCAAGCCCGAGCTTCCGCTGGCGTCGCTCCGCCCGGGCGCAGCCCTGACAGAACCAGTGCGTCCCGACCCGGTACTTTCCCAGGCGCCGATGTTTGGCGGGGATGCGGTCCCGCCGGGACCCTCGTTGCCGGATTGGTCGGCGCCGCCGGCGCCTCAGGCGGCCGGCGCCAGCCAGATGCATGACTATTGGCCCGCCCGCCAGGCGAAGCCGTCGCTGCCCGAGGGGCCGCGCATCGAGCTGCCCCCATTGCCGCCGGTTGCCGTTGCTGCCGATCGCGAAACCGATCTCGACGCAGTGCAGGGCATGATCAAGCGACTGGCCGATGAGGTGAACGTCGCCGATGAGCCTTCGCTCGATGGTCTGCCGCCGGTGCGCCAGGAAAGTGTTCTGCGCGCCTCGCTGAACGCGTTGCAGACAACGGCCAATGTCATGCGCGCGTCGAAGAAGAAAGATGGTCTGCCGGTAAGTCCGGCGGCCGCCGCGTGCCGGCGCGCCTATGCCGCCACCGATCATGCCGTCGCACACGCGTCTGGCCTCGCTAGCCGAGGCAGTCGCCGCCGGACGCATCGACGCGGCGTTGTCGCCCATCGTCGGCCTCGCCGATCACCAGGTGCACTATTACGAGGTCGTTGCCTGTCCGCGCGACGAGCGCGGCACGGTACTGTCGGCGACCACACGTGACCCGCAGTTGGCGCTCGCCGGCCTCTTGCCGCTGCTCGACAGCGCGCGACTGCGCCAGGCTGCACGCATCGCCCGCTCGTTCGCCGATGAGGGCCGAGAGACGTGTGTGTTCGCAGCGGCGACCGCGGTGTCGCTCGCCAACGACAGCTTCCTCGACGAGTTGGCGGATGCCTATCGCGACCGCGAGGCGCTGGCCGGCGAGTTGGTGGTGACGTTTGCGCAGGCCGACATCCGCACTTTCGGAGGCTCCGAGTGGAGCGCGCTGACTGACATGCGCGATCTCGGCTTCCGCTTCGGCGTCGAAGACGTGACCGACTTCGACTACGAGTTCACCGCACTGTGCGCGGCCGGTTTCGCCTTCGTGAAGCTCGACGCGGCGACATTGCTCGCTGGCCTTGCGGCCCCCAACGGGACGATGTCGGGCGAAGAGGTTTGTCGCAACTTGAGCGAGCTTGGGCTGACGCTCATCGTCGACAACATCGGCGACGAGGCGGTGCGGGCGCAAATGCTCGCTGCCGGCGTGCCGCTCGGGCAGGGGCCCCTCTACGGCGCCCCCTTGCCGGTTCCGGGCGACGACTTTGCCGCAGCGAGCCACGCTGCCGCTTGAGATTTGCGCGGGCGGCAGCTAGGCAATTGCCATGCCGCCCGCGTCCTCTCCCGATCCCGCCATCCCGCTCATCCAATCGATCGCTCCGCTCGCCGAAGGAACGGCGGCGTGGCTGGTCGACATTTGGGGCGTCATCCATAACGGCGAGAAGCCGTTTGCCGAGGCGTGCGAGGCCTGCGCGCGCTATCGCCGGAATGGCGGCATTGTCGTCCTCGTCTCCAACTCGCCGCGTCCGAACGGCAGCGTCGCGGCGCAGCTCGATGGCATAGGCGTGCCGCGCGCGGCCTGGGATACGATCGTGACCTCGGGTGACGTCGCTCGCACGCTGATCGCGCGCTATTCGGGCCGGCCGATCTTTCACATCGGCCCCGAGCGCGATCTCCCCATCTTCGCAGGACTAGACGTCGAGCGCGTGCCCGCCGAGGCTGCCGAAGCGATTGTCTGCACGGGACTGTTCGACGACGAGCGCGAGACCCCCGATGACTATGCTGCAACTCTCAAGCGATGCGCCGCGCGCTCGTTGACGATGATCTGCGCCAATCCAGACGTGATGGTCGAGCGGGGCGGGCGGATGATTTACTGCGCCGGCGCCGTCGCGCGCGCTTACGAGGCGCTGGGCGGCAAGGTGGAGTACGCCGGCAAGCCGTACGCGCCGATCTATGCTCTCACGTTCGCGACGCTGGAGAAGTTGAAACCCGGCAGCTCGGCCAAGGCGGCGCTGCTCGCCATCGGCGACGGCATAGGCACCGACATTGCCGGGGCCGCCGAGGCGGGCGTGCGCTCGGTGTTCGTCGCCAGCGGGGTGCATGTTCAAGGCGATCTCGACAGGAAGGCCATCGAGGCTCTGTTTCCCGCCGGGGCGTCGAGGCCCATCGCGGCCATGAAGAAGCTCACCTGGTAAATCCGCGCCCCGCTTGCTTGACGGCGCGGGCTGGCGGGCCGATTTATCATCGATGCCCAACAAGGACACGAGCACGCCCACGCCGGAGATGCCGGCGCCGGAGGCCCCGCTGACCGAATCTGACGCCGCTCCGGCAGCCAGCGGTCCCGGCGCCGTCGCGCGCTACCTCAAGCAGCTTCCGTCTTCGCCGGGTGTCTATCGCATGCTCGATGCGGAGGGGAATGTCATCTACGTGGGCAAGGCCCGCAATCTCAAGGCGCGCGTGTCGAACTACACGCGGCTCGGCGGGCACACCAACCGCATCGGCCGCATGATCGCCACGACGGCGAGCATGGAGTTCGTCTCCGTTGGCACCGAGGCCGAAGCGCTGCTGCTGGAAGCCAACCTCATCAAGCGCTTCCGGCCGCGCTTCAACGTGCTGATGCGCGACGACAAGTCGTTTCCCTACATCCTCATCGCCCGCGACAAGCCGGCGCCGCAGATCATGAAGCATCGCGGTGCGCGCAACCGCAAAGGCGACTACTTCGGCCCGTTCGCCTCGGCCGGGGCGGTCAATCGCACCATCAACATGCTGGAGCGCGCGTTCCTGCTGCGCTCCTGCTCCGATAGCGTCTACGAAAGCCGCACGCGGCCGTGCCTGCTGCATCAGATCAAGCGCTGCTCGGCCCCGTGCACCGGCGAGATCGCGCTCGACGACTACGGGCGTCTCGTCGACGAGGCGGTGAGATTCTTGCGCGGCGAGAGCCAAAACGTTCGCATCATGTATCGGCAGCTGATGGAGGAGGCATCCTCGCGACTCGAGTTCGAGCGCGCGGCTCGCTTCCGCGACCGGCTGTCGGCGCTGGCCCACGTCACCGCCGATCAGTCGATCAATCCGGAAGGCATCGAGGAGGCTGACGTGTTCGCCGCCGCGCAAGACGGCGGCCAGACGTGCATCCAGGTGTTCTTCTTCCGCACCGGCCAGAACTGGGGCAACCGCGCGTATTTTCCCAAGGCGGATCGCGCGCTGCCGGTCGAGGAGGTGCTGGATAGCTTCATCGCCCAGTTCTACGACGACAAGCCGGTGCCGCGGCTCATTCTGCTGTCGCAGGACGTCCCCAATCGCGAGCTGTTGGCGGAGGCGCTGTGCATCAAAGCCGACCGCAAGGTGGAGATCCGCGTGCCGCAGCGGGGCACCAAGTCCGGCATCGTCGAGCACGCGCTCGCCAACGCGCGCGAGGCACTCGGCCGCAAGCTGGCGGAAGGCTCCTCACAGCGGCGGCTGCTGGATGCGCTGGCTGAGCGTTTCGGTCTGGCGACCCCGCCGCGCCGCATCGAGGTGTTCGACAACAGCCACATCCAGGGCTCGAACGCAGTGGGCGCCATGATCGTCGCCGGCCGCGACGGGTTCGTCAAAGGCCAGTACCGCAAGTTCAACATCAAGTCGGAGAACCTCGCGCCGGGAGACGACTACGGCATGATGCGCGAGGTGCTGACCCGGCGCTTCAAGCGACTGGTGATCGAGACGAACGAGCAGGAGAAGAAGGACGACGGGATCGTCGGCGTCGTTCGGGAAGCCACCAGCAACCTCGTTGCCATGGCCGCGACGGCTGTCGGCGCGTCACCAGATGAGATCGATGACGATGACGCGTTCCCCGATCGGCCCGACGTGGTGCTGATCGACGGCGGTGCCGGGCAGCTTGCGGTGGCCCGCGAGGTGATGGCCGACCTCGGCCTGCACGACATATGCCTCATCGGCGTTGCCAAGGGGCCCGACCGCGATGCCGGACGCGAGCACTTTCATCTCGCCGGACGCGAACGGCCGATGATGCTCGAGCCGCGCGATCCGGTGCTGTACTTCGTGCAACGGCTGCGCGACGAGGCCCACCGCTTCGCCATCGGCTCGCATCGTACGCGCCGGGCGATGGCGATCAGCGCCAACCCGCTCGACGACATCGAGGGCATCGGCGCCCGGCGTCGCCGCGCGCTGATGAATCACTTCGGCTCGGCGAAGGCTGTATCGCGGGCCGGCGTTGAAGATCTCAAGGCGGTCGACGGAATATCGGCGGAGATGGCGCAGCGCATCTACGACCACTTCCACGAACGTCGCAGCTAACTGAAAATACGAAGACGCGACCGGGATCGTGTCCCGGCCACGTGCGTTGTGCGTCGACGAGTGCCGTCGAGCGTTTAGACAGGCGGCGCGCCAGCCGGCGGCATAGCGATCGCCGCAAGCCAGTAGACCCACGCCACGTAGAACACGGCAAAGAACACCGCGGTCAGGATCGCTCCCATGAAGCGATTACCGAAGGCGACGATGCTGCCGACGATCGATGCGAGGAAAGCGATACCCGCGTAAATGCCGACGGTCTGCCAATCGACAGTCGCCAGGTCAAACGGCAATTCAGGCATACCAACAACTCCCCCTAGAAGCCCATTTTTCGCGGGCCGATTACATGTGCTCTTGCGCAGACAGTTTCCGCCAACGACAGCCTAGTTGCAAGGCCGCGCAGGCAACCCCTTGTGCGCAGTAGGAATGTCTAGCGTTCTGTTATGACGGAACGATTGCGGATCGCACCAGTGTCCCGGTTCCGAAGTTCGCCAGAGCTTGCTGCTGGAACAGGGAGCGAACTTCGAAACCATAAGGGACACTAGAATCATAGACTTGCTAGTGTGATTCAGACCGAGAAATTCGCTCGATACCTCGCCGCACTAGTTGGCGAATTTCTCGATCATCACACTAGCCGACGCCGTGGGTGCGGAACCAGGCGAGCATGCGCGCCCACCCATCCTTTGCCGTCTCCGGCCGATAGCTCGGGCGATAATCAGCGTTGAAGGCGTGAGGCGTATCCGGGTAGACGACGATTTCGCATTGTTTGCCAGCGGCTTTGCACGCCGTGCGCATGCGATCGATGGTTTCGACGGGGATCCCCTGGTCGGCGGCGCCATATAGGCCGAGCACGGGCGCCTTGAGCTCCGGTGCGATATCGACCGGGTGGTGCGGCGTGTTCGCTGAGCTGTCGCCGACGAGCTTTCCGTACCAGGCGACGCCGGCCTTTACCTGCGCGCTGTGCGCCGCATAGAGCCAAGTGATACGCCCGCCCCAGCAAAAGCCTGTGATACCGAGCTTTTCCGTATCGCCATGCCCAGAGGCCTTGGCGTAGGCGACGGTGGCGTCGAGGTCGGACATCACCTGTGCGTCGGGGACCTTGGACACGACCTTGGAGATGATGTCCTGCACGTTTGCCATCTCTGCGACGCTGCCTTGGCGCACATAGAGTTCCGGTGCGATGGCCATGTAACCCTGCTTGGCGAGACGGCGGCACACGTCGCGAATGTGCTCGTGCACGCCGAAGATCTCCTGCACGACGAGGATGACGGGGAAGGTGCCGCCCTTGGCCGGCATGGCGCGATAGGCCGGGATGTCCCTATCGCCGGCCGGAACGCTCACTTGGCCAGCTTCGAGGCCGTCGCTGTCTGTATGGATCGACGGTCTGCGCCGCAACTGGTCGTACGGCCACGGCAAAACCGGCCGCGAGGCTCGCGGTGAGCATTTCGCGGCGGTCGACCGCCGCCTTGCCGCGCAGACTGCGCCGATCGTTCTCGAAACCGTCCATGCGTTTACTCCTCGAGAATCGTTGCCGGGCGGACCAAGCAACCGCACCTTCATCCCTCCTAGATAGGATGCAATCCCATTTTCGCCGCGCTCCTCGGCGAGGCTGCGACAGGGGAACACGCACAGCTTCCGGATGTCATCGACCTGCAGGTGAGCATGGCGACTATTGCCTCCGTCGACAAAACGCTGAGCCGTGTTTCTTCCTGGATGTCGTCGCTGGCATTTGCCGGAGTGATGGCGCTGGCGTTCCTGCCGATGCGGGAAGGTGACTCACCCGCCCCTATCGTACCCCCTCCTGCGTCGACAGCCGCAAAGGCCGTCCCCGTGCAGCCGCCGGTCGCAATTGCAACGACGGCCAAGCCGGCGCAACTACAGTCGTCCTCAATCGCCGATCCCGTACAAGGCGTACCGCCGGCCGCCAAGCCACCGCTTCCCGCCGTGGCCATGTCGGCGTCGCCGCCGCCGAGAAGCGCGCCGACGCCCGCGGCCACTCCCCCCGCGCCAGCCGTTGCGGCGGGAGCGCAGCCGCCAGCCATCACGACGCCTCCACCCCCCGAGGTGTGGACGCCGGAAGAGCTGGCCGCCGGATTGCGGCAGTGCGTCCAGCTCTTGGCGCCGGCCACCGCCGACGTGGCGATGGAAGAGCCGATGAAGCATGGCCAGTGTGGAACGCCGGCGCCGCTTGCCCTGAAGAGTGCCGGCGGCAGGGACAAGGTCGAGTTCGCGCCGGCGCCGACCATGAACTGTCGCCTCGCCGCGTCGATGGGCGAGTGGGTGGACAAAGTGCTGCAGCCGGCGGCGCAGCAGGCGCTGGGCTCGCGCATCACCCGCATTCTCGGCTCCGGCTCCTACTCGTGTCGCAATATCTACGGCAACCCGAAGCTGTCGCTGAGCGAGCATGCGACCGGCAATGCCATCGATATTGCCGCCTTCGTCACCGCCGATGGTCGAACCATCACCGTCAAGAAGAGCTGGGGCCCGACGGAGCGCGACATCGTCGCCGCCAAGAAGAAAGCGGAAAAGAAACTGCTGGCGGCCAAGTCTCCCGAGAAGGCCAAGGCCGACGAGACAGCCGCGGTTGCGCCGACGCCCTCGATCGAGGAAGCCGGCAAGAAAGCCGAGGTCAAGCAGAAGGGGCGGGTCCAGAAGACGGACTTCAAGCCGGAAGCAGTTAAGCCCGCCGAGGCGGCCAGCGTCGATCTAAAGCCGGCGACGACCAAGGAAGCGGTCTTCCTCAAGCGCCTGCACACGGGCTCCTGCGGGCTATTTGCGACGGTGCTCGGGCCGGAGGCCAACGAAGCGCACCGGGATCACTTCCACCTCGATATGAAGGTGCGCCGGTCGAGCCACGGCGTGTGCCACTGAAGTCGCGGCAACCGCCCCTAATTCGGGCGGTCCACGTGCGCCATTGACGACCCGTTGGCCGGATGGTGTACCAAGACCCCATGGAACAAGCTGCCGCCTCCCGCGCCTTGCCGATGAGCCTGCCGAACGTCCTCACCTACGTTCGTATTGCGGCCGTGCCGGCGCTCGTCGCTTGTCTGTTTTTCCTGCAAGGCGACGCGGCGCGTTGGTCGGCCTTCGCGCTGTTCGTGTTTGCCGGCCTGACCGACTGGCTCGACGGCTACCTCGCCCGCATCTGGGAGCAGCAGTCGACGCTTGGCCGGATGCTCGATCCGATCGCCGACAAACTGCTCGTCGGCGCGGTGTTGATGATGCTGGTGCACGACAATACGATCACCGGCTGGTCGATCTGGGCGGCGATCATCATCCTCGTGCGCGAGATCCTCGTATCCGGTCTGCGCGAGTTCCTGGCCGAGCTCAATGTGAAGATCCACGTGACGCAGCTCGCCAAATGGAAGACGACGATGCAGATGATCGCCTTGGGCGTGCTGCTCGCCGGTCCGGCGGCGGAGAAGATCGTCCCGGGGATCACGACCGGCGGCCTCGTCATTCTCTGGATCGCGGCCCTGCTGACTTTGTGGACCGGGTACGACTACCTCAAAGCCGGCATCGTGCATGCCATGGAGCGCTGACGGCGCATGGGTGAGAACGCGGCACATCGCGTGCGGATTCGCTATTTCGCCTGGGTGCGAGAGAAGGTCGGTTGCGAGTCCGAGGACGTCGATCTGCCAGCTAATATCGAGACGGTTGCCGACCTCGTCGGCTGGCTGAAACAGCGCGGGCCGCAATACGATGAGGCTTTCGCCCGCCCGCAGGTCGTGCGCGCCGCGCTCGACAAGGTTCACGTGAAGCCGACGACGGTACTCGGCGCGACGCGCGAGATCGCTTTCTTCCCGCCCGTCACCGGAGGCTAGTCTGATGATCAGAAATTCGCTCCCCGCCCCAGCCGCGAGCTACGGCGAATTTCGGAATCGGGACACTAGCGCCATGGCCGTGCGCGTACAGCGGGAAGACTTCGACGTCGGCGCCGAGACGGCAAAGTTGATCGACGGCCATCCGGACATAGGGGCCATCGTCACGTTCACCGGGCGGGTGCGCGGCAAGGACGACGGGCGCCAGATCGCCGCGCTGACGCTCGAGCACTATCCCGACATGACCGAAGCGGAGATGGCGCGCATCGAGGCCGAGGCGACGGCGCGGTGGCCGCTACAAGCTTCGCTCGTCATTCACCGGGTCGGAGAGCTGAAGGCCGGCGACAATATCGTGCTGGTCATCGCCGCATCAGAGCATCGCCAGGCCGCCTTCGAGGCCGCGGGATTTCTCATGGACTATCTGAAGACGCGGGCGCCGTTCTGGAAAAAAGAAACGACGGCCTCAGGCGATAGCGCGTGGGTCGCGGCCCGCGAAGAAGACGAAAGTGCTGCCAAGCGTTGGCGCTAGCTTTCAAAATTAAGTAATTGCAGCATCAACTTCGCCGTTAGCGAAGTCTTAAGGGTTACGGCGCGATAACCCTAACAATGTCTGAAGGCGGACTGCAAAACGCCATCATCTCAGGCAAACCTGACTGTCCTTACCACTTCGATTTGTACCGCGTAGACGGGGGTCAGACGTCATGGTTCACGGCACGCCGTGGCGCTTGCGCCGCGGGATCCTACTCGCGTTTACCATTCTCTGCGCGCACCAGCCGCTGCAGGCGCAAAGCCTATTCGGCGACATCGGCGCGCTTCTTGGCGGCTCCCCCGAGCCCGCGGCACAGGCTCCGGTCACCACCGGCGCGCTGCAAACCAATCAGCAACGCACGCGCTTCGTCATCGGCTTGCCGAAGACCACGGAGTTCGAGGTCTTCTCGCTGTCGAACCCCAATCGGGTCGTCGTGCAGGTGACCGAGACCAAGCTGCGCTTGCCGGCGCAACCCAAGACTGCGCCGGTCGGGCTCATCAAGTCGTTCCAGGCGGGGCTTGCCGGAACCGATCGCTCCCGCGTCATCATTTACGTCACCGAGCCGGTCATCGTCTCCAGCGCGCGCATCGAGAAGTCGCAAGACGGAACTGCCGAGCATCTCGTCGTCGAGATCGCTTCGTTCGTTCCCGTCACCGCCAGCATCGCCCCGCCGCCAAAGCAGAAGACGGTCATGTCGCCGCCGCCGTTTGCATTGGGCGGCGCCGGCCTGCAGCCGCCGCTTCCGCGCCCGGCCGTGTCGCCGGATGTGATGGCGCAACGGTCGTTCAAGCCGGTCATCGTCATCGACCCCGGGCACGGCGGACATGATTCCGGCGCCATGAAGAACGGCGCCGTCGAGAAAGAGATCACGCTCGCGTTCAGCAAGACCCTCGCCAAGAAGCTCAATGCCACCGGACGCTTCAAGGTGCTGATGACGCGCGACGAGGACGTGTTCATTCCGCTCGGCGACCGCGTCGCCTACGGCGAGAAGCACAAGGCCAATCTGTTCATCGCCGTGCACTGCGACTACGCCGACACCGGCAGCACGGCCAGCGGCGCGACCATCTACTCGCTGCGCGACAGCGTCGCCGACAGCCTGCGTCGCTCGACGCGCGGCGATGTCGCCAGCAATGTTCTGTCGAAGGGCGAGGTCGAGAAGGTGAAGAAGGCCGGCGGCGGCGAAGACGTCACGCTGGTCAAGGGAATCCTTGCCGATCTCGCCGAGCGTGAGGTCGACGCCACGCAGGATCGTACCAGCGTGTTCGCGCGCACCGTGATCGAGACCATGGGTGCCAGCACGACGATGCGCAACAAGCCCGACCAGCAGGCCAGCTTCCGCGTGCTGAAGACGGCGCAGTTTCCTTCGGTGCTGATCGAGCTCGCCTACGTGACCAACAAGCAGGATGCGGCCAACCTGCAGTCCGAAGCCTGGCGCGACAAGGTCACAGACTCGATCATGACCGCCATCGACAACTACTTCTCCAACCAGGTTGCCCAGTTGCCCATGTGAGGTCGCGACGGCGGCGTCTGAAACAGAGAAGGCCGGTCCCGAGGGACCGGCCTCTTTCATGTGGCCAAGTTGGGTCGCACACCCGTCTCGGCTAAGCCCCCGTCAAGTTCTACTCGGAGGACGCATCTGTTTGTGGCGCCAGAGCAGAACTCGAAACCATTCCAATTCGAGCCGAAGCGAACGAGCGACGCGTGAACGAGAAGATACGGCGTGTGGGACCTTCGCTTGATGAAGGCGCTTCAGCATTTGCCACTCCATCTTCAAGTGTATGCCGTAGCCCCGGCCTGCGATCCGGTACGCAACGGCCGACGGACGCCACGCGCCAGCAAACCGGCCGGGAAGGGCGCGGCGGCTGAACGGCGGTCGTCGGGGATTGCAGGAGGTTACGGCGGTCGCGGACAGGGTTCGGCAGAGGCCGACAGACCCGACCGGCGGATGCTCCCTGGGGCGGCCCTATCCATGCCCGCCACGCATCCAACCGGCCATAGGTGCCAGTGGTTAGCCAATTCTGGCTCAGAGACGTCAAGGCCAAGAGGCCTCCTTCTCTGACGCGCACTCGAAGTCGGCTCCTGAGCGGAAACCGCGAGAGGTCGGCCCCCTCGACACCAGAGTAAGCAATTCGTCCACAGACACGAGGGGTGCGGCGCAGCAAATTAATGTTGCATGTGCGGTGTTGTTGCAAGGCAGCGGAAAAACGGGTCTTCAGGGCCATTCTTCGCCGTTTTCTGCGGCATACTCGCTCAGCCCCGAATCGCCCGCTCCGAGGATCCGCATGCGACGCTCCCATTTGATCGCCTTCGCCGCGCTGCTCGTTGCCAGCCCTGCCTTCGCCTGCAGCGGACCTAGCTTCAAGATCTCCGGCGATTTCCAGTCGGGCGAGAAGGCCTGGGGCGAATCCGACGCGCAGTTCCAGCTCAAGGGGGCCGAGGCCGTATTCACGGCGCAGGTCGGCACGCAGTCGGCACGCTGGAACGCCGGAACGCCGCTCACCGACCTCGACGCGTGCGTGACCATCGCCATGCCGCAGGTCACCGCCGACGCCTCGCGCAGCTACGCGGGCATGCTGTTCTGGGTGGTCGACAAGGACAACTTCTATCAGGCGGTGATCGCGCCCAACGGCATGTTCACCGTGGCGCGCAAGGTGGGCGGCAAGATCGTGCCGACCGCGCCGGTGGCTGGCTGCAGTCAGACGCCGTCAAGACGGGCCCGAATGAGAAGAACACGCTGCGCGTGACGCTCGAAGGGCAGACCGTCATCGTGCGCATCAACGACAAGGAGATCGCGCGGTTCCGCGGGCAGGCACCGGATGCGCCGAGCTACGTCGGTCTCGTCGCCTCGTCGGCGCCGGCCGCCGTCGACACCTGGAGCTTCACCGATCTCAAGGTGACGGAAGGGGCCGCCGCACCCACCGCTGCAACGAACGCGGCTCCGATGCAGCCGGCCGATGCCACCGGTGCCGTGAGCGCCGCGCCAGTTGCGGGCTGCGGCAACGGCAAGGTTCTGTTCGACGATGAGTTCAAGGTGCACGATCCGCTCTGGGGTGCGAAGAGCGCCGAACTCGACATCGCGAACGGGCAGGCGGAATTCGATCCGGCGCCGGGCACGCCGACGCTGCGCTGGAACCGCGGCTTCGTGTTCGGCGATCTCGATGCCTGCGCCAGCGTGTCTCTGGCCAAGGCGACCACCGATCCGACGACCAGCTATGCCGGGTTGATCTTCTGGGTCGAGGACAGCCGCAACTACTATCAGGCGGTGATCGCGCCGAACGGCTATTTCACCGTCGCCCGCATCGCCGACGGCAAGGCCGTCGCCAAGCGCCCGGTCGAGTGGAAGAAGGTGCCCGCGATCAAAATCCGGCGCGCAAGAGAAGAACGTTCTGCGCATCACGGCGAAGGGCCGCGACGTGCAGATCGCCATCAACGGCCAGCCGGCCGCCAGCTTCACAGCCGACCCGCCGCACACGCCGAGCTACATCGGCATGATGGCGGCGTCGGCGGCCAGCAAGAACGGCGACACCTGGCTGATCAGCGACTTCAAAGTGACGGCGCCGCAGTAACGCGGCGCCATCCAATTCGGCTTGCCGGTCGGCGGCCTTAGTGCAGGCGGCTGGCGTCGTCGGCGTGCGCGGCCGACTGGACGGCCTTCTGCACTTTCTCGAAGGCGCGCACTTCGATCTGCCGGATGCGCTCGCGCGACACGCCGAACTCGCTCGACAGATCCTCGAGCGTCGCCGGCTGCTCGGCGAGGCGGCGCGCCTCGAAGATGCGCCGCTCGCGATCGTTGAGCGACGACAACGCATTCGACAGGTAGTTCTTGCGCTGGTCGAGCTCTTGCGTCTCGCCGAGCGTGTCTTCCTGGGTCGGCTGGTCGTCGGCCAACCAGTCCTGCCACTCGCCGGCCTCCGTATCGGCGCGCACCGGCGCATTCAGCGAGGCGTCGCCGCCAAGCCGCCGGTTCATCGAGATGACGTCGTTTTCGCTGACGCCGAACTTGCGGGCGATGGTTTGCACCTGATCGGGACGCAGGTCGCCGTCGTCCAGCGCCTGCAGCTGGCTCTTGGCGCGCCGCAGGTTGAAGAACAGCTTCTTCTGCGCCGCCGTGGTGCCCATTTTCACGAGGCTCCACGAGCGCAGGATGTATTCCTGGATCGAGGCGCGGATCCACCACATCGCGTAGGTCGCGAGGCGGAAGCCCTTGTCGGGATCGAAGCGCTTGACGGCCTGCATCAGGCCGACGTTGCCCTCGGAGATGACTTCGCCGATCGGCAGCCCGTAGCCGCGATAGCCCATGGCGATGCGCGCCACGAGACGCAGATGCGACGTGACGAGCTTCTCGGCCGCGGCCTGGTCGGAGTGCTGCTGCCAGCTCTTCGCCAGCATGAACTCCTCGCCGGGCTCCAGCATCGGAAACTTGCGAATCTCTTCCAGATAGCGGGAAAGGCCCAGGGAGCCTTGCGCGATAACCGGGAAGTTTGGTCGCCATGTGATTACCAGCCGCCCAGTGCCAGGGGCGGTCCCTCACTACAGTTTACGCGACACCGTCGCGCGGGGCATTTCTACTTTGGGCGCCCACTCTCCCTAACGCCGAAACCGTCAAATTCCGTCGGCTTGCAGATCGTGCTCGTTCTGATCATACGCAAGCCGGCGCTACAATGTTGCACGTCACCTATGTCGCAGCCGCAACGCAGCGTTGTGATATCCTGGCTCACGCCACCGTCGCGTTAATCATTGGCAATGTTGCAGTTTTCGCCGGCGGCCAATGGGGCCCGGCCGACCGCTACAAAGGGCCAACGGCCCTAACGGTTGCTTTGCGCCGCACGGACGATTTGGCGCTAATCGGCCTGCAATGCCGCAAATAGCGCCTGCATGTCGGACGGCAGCGGGCTTTCAAAGCGAAGTGATCGGCCCGTGATCGGGTGCTCGAAGCCAAGCTCGGCGGCGTGCAGCGCCTGCCGGCCAAGCGCGGCCAGCGCCGTCCGCGCCGCTTCGCCCAGCTTGGTCGCCTTGGTCTTGAAATCGCTGGCGTAGGTCGTATCGCCGAGCACCGGATGACCGATGTGCGCCAGGTGCACGCGGATCTGATGCGTGCGGCCCGTCTCCAGCTCGAGACGCAGCAGCGAGACCGGTCCGGCGTCGGTGTCGAATGTCTTGACCACTTCGTAGTGGGTCACGGCGTGGCGTCCGCCCTCGCCGCGCGTGACGCCGATCTTGGTGCGGTTCGACTGGCTGCGCTGCAGGCGCGCCGAGATGATGCCGCGCGGGCGCAGCGGCTTGCCCCAGACCAGCGCCAGATAGGCGCGGTGCATGCGCCCGTCGGCACCGTGCGCGGCAAACTGCTCGCTGAGCGACTGCATGCGCCGCGTCGTTCTTGGCAACGACGAGCAATCCCGAGGTTCCCTTGTCGAGGCGATGCACGATGCCGGGACGCTTGACGCCGCCGATGCCGGAGAGGCTGTCGCCGCAATGGGCGATGAGCGCGTTGACCAGTGTTCCGCTGGCATGTCCGGCGGCCGGGTGCACGACGAGGTGCGGCGGCTTATCGACGACGATGACGTCGGCGTCCTCGTAGACGACATCGAGCGCGATGGCCTCGGCGGCCGGCTCGGCCGGCTGCGGTTCCGGCACCTCTACCGCGAAGGCGTCGCCCGGTTTGACCCGATAGGACCCATCTCCTATGGTCGCGCCGCCTGGACCGCTGACGTGGCCGGCGCGAATCAGGGCCTGGATGCGTGCGCGGCTCAGGCCGTCGACGCGCTGAGCGAGCAGCTTGTCCAAGCGGATTCCGGCGTCGGCTTCTGCGACGGTCAGTTCGATCCGCTGCGCGCCGTGTCGATCGACGGCCTGTGTCATGGCCTGCAAACCGGCCTCCGAATGACCTCCACGACGATGGAGGAAGATGAATGCAGGCGACCGAAACGATGAACGCTCCGCCATCCGCCGATGCTGTCGCTCAACCGACATCGGCGGACGCGCGTCTGCAGCGCAATTTGAAGATCGTCGTCTTCGCTCTGGCGCTGCTGATCTTCGCCGGCCTCGCCGCCATCGTCGGGCGGATCATCTATCTCGCGTCGGGCGCGTCGACGCAACCGGCCGCCCCGAGCCTGGCGCTGCGGCCGGAGCAGATCCTGGCACTTCCCGCGGGGGCCGCGGTGCGCTCGGTCTCGCTGTCGGGCAATCGGTTAGCGGTACATTACGAAGCCGGCGGCGCCGACGGCATCGCCATTCTCGACCTGCAGACCGGGCAAACGATCACCTCGGTCGGCATCAGCGCGCGCGCGCCCAGCAATAAGGCGCGGGATGTTGGGCCGCAGGCGCAGCGAAAGAAACGGCTTGATCGAAGCGCCCTCGCTCCCATATAGGTTCGCTCCAGCGCTGTCCCGTTCGTCTAGTGGCCTAGGACACCAGCCTCTCACGTTGGGAACAGGGGTTCGAGTCCCCTACGGGGCGCCATACAACCCATAAGCCATTGATGTGCCAGAAGCCCTTGTTCTCAAGGGCTTCGCTAACTCGACTGCTACTTTTTGCTGCTACCGGCAAGGGGATGGTCGAGATGGCGAAGTTCCCCTATCTGAGCGGCCGCAAGGGCAGCTCAGAACCTCTACTACAAGCGGATGGTTCCGCTTGAGCTGCGCGCCGCTGGCCGGCCGCGCAGATCTGGCGTTCGCTGAAGACATCGGAGACCAAAAAAGGCCCAGGCCGCCTACGGTGCCCAGCACGCCGAAGTCGAAGCGCTGTTTGCAGAGTGGCGCAAAGAAGAAAACCAACCCGGTGCGGGACGGGCATCGCCTAAGTCGGCTACGGCTCAGAAGCTCCACCAACGACGTTACCGCTAACACCAGCCCTCCTGCGCCGACTCGCCGACGCCCA
>CAWCHB010000014.1:0-11858 GCA_963795225.1 uncultured Alphaproteobacteria bacterium
GTGGGCCGCGTTAGTATGATGATCGAGAAGTTCGCCAAATCCTATGCGGGCCGGGTCGAGAAGCGAACTTCTCGATCTAAATCATACTAGTAGATTGATGCTGCTAGTGTCCTTCAGATCGCGAAATTCGTTCCACATATGCGGCACTAAACGACGAATTTCGCGATCAGGACACTAGATGGATCTCGCCAACGCCCCGCTGCTGTCGATCGTGATGTTCATGCCGCTGGTCGGCGCCGTCATCATCGGCTTCCTCAATCAGGACGCCAAGGGCAACGCGCGCTGGGTGGCGTTGTGGACGACGGTCATCACCTTCCTGATCTCGCTGATCATCTGGGTGAAGTTCGATCCGACCAACGCCGGCTTCCAATTCGTCGAGCAGCGCGCCTGGCTCGACCTCTTCAAGTTCAAGCTCGGCGTCGACGGCATCTCGATGCTGTTCGTCATCCTGACGACGTTCCTCATGCCGCTCGTCATCCTGCAGAGCTGGGTGGTCATCGAGGACCGCGTCAAGGAGTACATGATCGCCTTCCTGGTGCTGGAAACGCTGATGATTGGCGTCTTCTGCGCACTCGATCTGGTGCTCTTCTACGTATTCTTCGAGGGCGGCCTCATTCCGATGTTTCTCATCATCGGCATCTGGGGCGGCGCCAACCGGATCTATGCAACCTTCAAGTTCTTCCTCTACACGCTGCTCGGCTCGGTGCTCATGCTGCTGGCACTGCTGGCCATGTACTGGCATGCCGGCACCACCGACATCCCGACGCTGATGACGACGCAGTTCCCGGTCGACATGCAGTGGTGGCTGTGGCTCGCCTTCTTCGCCTCGTTCGCGGTGAAGCTGCCGATGTGGCCGGTGCACACATGGTTGCCGGACGCGCATGTCGAGGCGCCGACCGGTGGCTCCGTCGTGCTGGCGGCGATCCTGTTGAAGATGGGCGGCTACGGCTTCTTGCGCTTTTCGCTGCCGATGTTCCCGATCGCCAGCGAGCAGTTCGCTCCGTTGATATTCACGCTGTCGGTCATCGCCATCATCTACACGTCGCTCGTCGCGCTGGCACAGACCGACCTCAAGAAGCTCATCGCCTATTCGTCCGTCGCCCACATGGGCTTCGTCACGCTCGGCATCTTCACCTTCACGACGCAAGGCGTCGAGGGCGCCATCTTCCAGATGCTGTCGCACGGCATCATCTCCGCCGGCCTCTTCCTCTGCGTCGGCGTCATCTACGACCGTATGCACACGCACGAGATCGACGTGTTCGGCGGCCTCGTAAATCGCATGCCCATCTACGCGGCGATCTTCATGGTGTTCACCCTCGGCAACGTCGGCATGCCGGGCACCTCCGGCTTCATCGGCGAGTTCCTGACCCTGCTCGCCGCCTTCAAGGTCAATACATGGGTGGCCTTCCTGGCGACCACGGGCGTCATCCTCTCGGCTGCCTATTCGCTCTACGTCTATCGGCGCATCATCTACGGGGCGCTGGTGAAGCCGGCGCTGAAGAACATCGAGGACGTGAGCTACCGCGAGATCGGCATTCTCGCTCCGCTCGTCGCGCTGACAATCTTCTTCGGCCTTTATCCCGCGCCAATTCTAGACGTCACCGCCGTGTCGGTGAAGAAGCTGGTCGCCAGCTACGAGTCCGCGGTGCGTCCGGCGAAGCCGCGCGCCGCTCCGGCTCCCGCACCGGCGACGCCAGCACCAGCACCCAAGTAGAGGATCGGCCGCATGCAAGAGTTGTCGATCTATGCGCCGATGCTCCCGGAAATCACGCTGGCGCTCGGCGCCATGGCCATCCTCATGTTCGGCGTGTTCAAGAAGGAAAGCGCCCCCGGCGCCGACTTCGCCTCCGGCTGGCTCGCCGTCGTCGTGCTCGTCATTGCCGCCGGTCTCGTCGCCTACCGCGGCGACGCGCGCGAGGTGCTGTTCGAGGGCGCCTTCATCTCCGACGCCTTCAGCCGCTTCTCCAAGCTGCTGGTCCTCGCCGGCGCCGCGCTGGTTCTCGTCATGTCGTTCGATAGCCTCGCCCGCGCCAAGCTGCTGACGGCGGAATTCTGCGTGCTGACGCTGCTCGCCGTCACCGGCATGCTGCTGATGGTCTCGGCCGGCAACCTCATCGCCCTGTTCCTCGGCCTCGAGCTGCAGAGCCTGGCGCTTTACGTCATCGCCGCCATCGACCGTAATCAGGTGCGTTCGTCCGAGGCGGGTCTTAAGTATTTCGTGCTCGGCTCGCTGTCGTCCGGCATGCTCTTGTACGGCGCCTCGCTGATCTATGGGTTCACCGGCTCCGTCGATCTCGCCGTCATCGCCACTGTGGCGCAGGGGCAGACGGGCGCGCAGAACATTGGCCTCATCGTCGGCCTGGTGTTTTTGCTCGTTGGCCTCGCCTTCAAGGTCGGCGCCGTGCCCTTCCATATGTGGACGCCCGACGTGTACGAGGGCGCGCCGACGCCGGTCACCGCCTTCTTCGCCGCCGCGCCGAAGCTCGCCGCTATGGCGCTGCTCGTGCGCACGCTGCTGCAGGGTTTTCCCGGCATCGCCGTGCAGTGGCAGCAGATCATCGTCTTCCTCTCCATCGCCTCGATGCTGCTCGGCGCCTTCGCCGCCATCGGCCAGCGCAACATCAAGCGGCTGATGGCCTACTCGTCGATCGGCCACATCGGCTACGCACTCATCGGCCTCGCTGCCAACAGCGAAGCCGGCACGCAGTCGGTCCTCATCTATCTCGCCATCTACCTGGCCATGACCGTCGGCACCTTCGCCTGCATCCTGTCGATGCGCACGGCCGAGGGGCCGGTGGAGGATATTGAATCGCTTGCCGGCCTAGCCAAGACCAACCTGTCGATGGCCTTCGTGCTGGCCATGCTGCTGTTCTCCATGGCCGGCATTCCCCCGCTCGCCGGCTTCTTCGCCAAGCTGTACGTGTTCGGCGCGGCGATCAAAGCCGACCTCATCACGCTCGCCGTCATCGGCGTCTTATCGAGCGTCGTCGGCGCCTACTATTACCTGCGGCTCGTCAAGATCATGTTCTTCGACGATGCCAAGGTGTCCTTCCTTCCCGTCGACCGCGGGGCCGGCGCCGTCATGGCGCTGTCCGGCGCCTTCGTGCTCCTGTACGTCCTGGCGCCGGCGCCGCTGGCCAATGCTGCGTTGACTGCCGCGCGCGCGCTGCACGTCGCTACCACCGCTGCCATCCAATGACGCAGTCGCCGGCGGGCGTGCCGGAGGGTTGCAAGCTTGTCGAGCTCGACGAGGTCGACGGCACCAATGCGGAGGCGATGCGCCGCATGCTGGGCGGCGAGCGCGGGCCGATGTGGGTCATCGCGCAGCGGCAGACGGCCGGCCGTGGCCGCTCCGGTCGCGCCTGGTCGTCACAGCCCGGCAACCTCTTTGCCAGCTTCATCACCGCGCTAGACTGTCCGCCGGCCAGGGCGGGGCAGCTTTCGCTCGTTGCCGGCATCGCCGTCATCGATGCCATCCGGTGCGCGGGAGACGTTCCCGGTCTGCGGCTCAAATGGCCGAACGACATTCTCGTCGGTACGGCGAAGACGGGGGGCATTCTCGTTGAAAGCACCGCGCGGCTGCCGCAGCCGGGGCCAATTGCCGTTGTCGGCGTCGGGCTTAACCTCGTCTCCGCGCCCGACGACCTGGGGAGAGCCGCGACATTTCTCGCGGCCCACGGATTAGAGCTTTCGCCGCGCGAGGCGTTGTGCTTCCTGGCGCAGACCATGAGCGATTGGATCGGCATCTGGAACAACGGCGAAGGTTTCGCGCCTGTGCGCGAGGCTTGGCTGGCGCGCGCCGGCAGCCTCGGCGAGACGCTGACCGTCAAGACCGCGAGCGGTCCCGTCACTGGATCGTTTGCCGGCGTCGACGACAGCGGTGCGCTGCTCATCGATGACGCGGATGGCCGCCAGCTCAGCTTCACCTTCGGCGACGTTTCGCTCGCCGCGAAAGATACCGGCGCATGATCCAGCAGCAGCGAAGTGCAGGCCGCGTCTCCGGCGGCGATGAACTCGTGTTCCTGGCGCTCGGCGGCCTCGGCGAGATCGGCATGAACGCCTATCTCTACGGCTTGGGGCCGGAGGATGCGCGCCGCTGGCTGATGGTCGATTGCGGCATTACCTTTCCGGAGGGCGAGAACGATCCCGGCATCGACGTCATCCTTCCCGACGTGCGTTTCCTCGAGGAGCATCGCGCCGACCTCGCCGGCATCGTCATCACGCACGCGCACGAAGACCACATCGGGGCCGTCATCGAGCTATGGCCGCGCCTCAGGGCACCGGTGTACGCGACGCCGTTCACCGCCGGCATGCTGAAGGCCAAGCTCGCCGAGTATGGTAACTCGCTGCAGATCCCTATTCACGTCGTCCCGCTCGATTCCAAATTCGCCGCCGGCCCGTTCAACGTCGAGCTGTTCAGCCTCAATCACTCCATCCCGGAGATGAGCGCGCTGGCCATTCGCACCCCGCTTGGAACCGTGTTCCACACCGGCGACTGGAAGCTCGACCCGACGCCGACCATCGGCGCACCGGTCGATGCCGCGCGCATGCAGAAGCTCGGCGACGAGGGCGTGCTGGCACTGGTCATCGATTCCACCAACGCCTTCCGCGAGGGCCTGTCGCCGTCCGAGGCCGACGTTGCGCGTTCGCTCGCCGAGATCATCAAGAAGGCCCCGCGCCGCATCGCCGTGACGACGTTCTCCTCCAACGTCGCCCGCGTCAAAGGCGTCGCCGAGGCGGCGCAGGCGGCAGGCCGCAAGCTGGTCGTCGCTGGCCGCGCGCTGCATCGTGTCATCGACGTCGCCGTCGAGACCGGCTACCTGCCGAAGGACTTCCGCTACCTCGACCAGGACCAGTTCACCTATCTTGATCGCAGCGAGATTGTGCTGATGTGCACCGGCAGCCAGGGCGAGCCGCGCGCAGCCCTCGCCCGCATCGCCGAGGAGGAGCATCCGGAGATCTCGCTCGACAAGGGCGATATCGTCGTCTTTTCCTCGCGCACCATCCCCGGCAACGAGAAGGCCGTCGGGCGCATCCAGAACGCACTCGCCCGCGCCGGCTGCGAGATCCTCACCGACAATGAGGCGCTGGTGCACGTCTCTGGCCATCCACGGCGTGACGAGCTGCGCCAGATGTACCGTTGGATGCGGCCGAAAATCGTCGTTCCCATGCACGGCGAGGCGCGCCATCTGAAGGCGCAGGCGGAGCTGGGGCGCGAGATGGGCGTTCCTGCCTCGTTCACGCTGACCGACGGCGAGGTCCTGCGCATTGCCCCCGATCCGGCGGTTATCGACGACGCGCCGGTCGGGCGCCTGTTCCGCGACGGCCGCCTGCTGGTTCCCGCGCTCGACGGCCCGGTGCGCGAGCGGCGCAAGCTGTCGATCGTCGGAGTGGTCATCGTCAGCCTCGTCGTATCGCGCAAGGGCACCGTGCTGTGCGACCCGCAGGCCATCATCGACGGGGTCCCCGCCGAGGATGCCGAGGGCGAGGACATGCTCGATATCGTGCTCGACGCCGTCGATGGGACGCTGCGCTCCATCCCCGAGAAGCATCGCAAGAATCCCGAAAGTCTCGCTGAGTCCGTGCGCCGCTCGGTGCGTGCCGCCGTCAACAATGCTTGGGGCAAGAAGCCCATTTGCAAGGTGCTGGTGAACGTGGTCGATACTAAGGGCTGAGGCCTAGCGCCACGGCACTACACGGCCGGCGGCGAGGAGTTCCAGCACGCAAGGACACTAGAGGAAGCTTCGATGATCGGACGTCTCAATCACGTTGCCATCGCGGTGAAGGATCTCGCCGCGGCGACCGCCGTCTATCGCGACGGGCTGGGCGCCGAAGTCACGCCGCCGCTGCCACAGCCCGAGCACGGCGTCACCGTCGTCTTCATCACCCTGCCGAACACCAAGATCGAGCTCTTGGAGCCGATGGGCGCCAGCTCCCCCATCGCCAAGTTCCTGGAAAAAAGTCCGGACGGGGGCATCCATCACGTCTGCTATGAGGTCGACGACATCCTCGCCGCCCGCGACAAGCTGAAGGCGCAGGGCGCCCGGGTGCTTGGCGACGGCACGCCCAAGATCGGCGCGCACGGCAAGCCGGTTCTGTTCCTGCACCCGAAGGACTTCTGCGGTACGCTGGTGGAACTGGAGCAGGCCTGATCGTAGAACACTGCGCAGCCGAGGCTTCATCTAACTCTTCTCCCTCCCCCCAAGGGGGGAGGGAAAGTCGCGGTGCAATGCCTCGCGCTCTCAGGAGGACGCCCATGGACAATGTGATGGCCGTAGCCATCTACATCTTCATCTGGTGGATCGTGCTGTTCGCCGTGCTGCCGTTCGGCGTGCACACGCAGGACGAGGCGGGTAGCGTCGTCCCCGGCACGCCCGGCAGCGCTCCGGCAAAGGTGCGCATCGTGCGCATCTTCCTCATCAACACGGTGGTGGCGAGCATCGTTTTCGCGCTCGTTTATGGGGCGATCGTCTATAAAATCATCACGCCGGAGACGTTTCCCTGGTAAGCGCGCAGCGGACGCACAAACGCGCGAAGAGCAAGGTCCATTGAACCTTGCTCTCGCGCGACTTCTTTTTGTTTTTGTATTCGTGGAGCGCTTCCGCAATTTGCAGTGCGCTCAACACGTTGGGCACTAGATTGGCTACCTCTGTGGGTAGTCTTCCTGCGCCGTGTCTTCCCTAGACTTGGGCTATCTGCCACTTGTTGATGCGGCTTATGACCCACCCTTATGGCGAGTACGTTTACTCGACACGCGGCCTTCTGTCACGCGGCTTCATGCGCCGCTGCGAAAATTTTTTACGGTGCAGCGACCTGCAATTCGTGCGTGCAATCAATGGTGCAGCGCACCCGGCGTACACGTCATTTCGCAAACGTCGACATGACCTATGTTCCGCTTAAAAACTGCGCACAGTGCCGGGCCTGTGCGGGATTGCCACCCGCGTCGTTTAACGCTACCAGCCGCGCACGCCGGCCCGCACCAGGGGGCACGCGAAAGCCCAAAACACGCGCCGCGCGCGACCCGCGGCGCCATCCTGAAGATCGGCCCGACATGCGCCATTCCCG
Source organism: uncultured Alphaproteobacteria bacterium (assembly GCA_963795225.1). Classification (GTDB taxonomy): domain Bacteria; phylum Pseudomonadota; class Alphaproteobacteria; order Rhizobiales; family Hyphomicrobiaceae; genus Hyphomicrobium_A. Next base: position 7,066 of record CAWCHB010000014.1, read on the forward strand.
CCTCTCCCCGCCGGTTTCGCCAAGGCAAGATCGATCGGCTGCGGGCCCGCTGGAGGCGGCCCGATGAGCAAGCGCGCGCTAACCATCACCCGCGAGCAGGACTTCCCCGAGTGGTACCAAGCTGCCGTGCGCGACGGGGACATGGCCGAGACGAGCCCGGTGCGCGGCTGCATGGTGATCAAGCCGTGGGGTTGGGGCGTTTGGGAACGCATCCAGGCCGAGCTTGATATGCGCATCAAGGAAACGGGCCACGAAAACTGCTACTTCCCGCTGTTCATCCCGATGAGCTTCATCGCCAAGGAAGCCGAGCACGTCGAAGGCTTCGCCAAGGAGATGGCGGTCGTCACGCACCACCGCCTGAAGAATGTAGGCGGTGAGCTCGTCGTCGATCCCGCGGCAAAGCTTGAGGAGCCGCTGATCGTGCGGCCGACGTCGGAGACGATCATCGGCGACGCGTTCCAGCGCTGGATCAAGAGCTATCGCGATCTGCCGTTGCTCATCAACCAGTGGGCCAACGTCGTGCGCTGGGAAATGCGCACGCGGCTCTTCCTGCGCACCACCGAATTCCTCTGGCAGGAGGGACACACTGCGCACGCCGACCGTGACGAAGCCATGGGCGAGACGCTGAAGATGCTCGAGGTCTATCGCGAGTTCGCCGAGAACGTATTGGCGATGCCGGTCATCGCCGGCGAGAAGCCCGCCAACGAACGCTTCCCCGGCGCCGACAACACCTATTCGATCGAGGCGATGATGCAGGACGGCAAGGCGCTGCAGGCCGGCACCTCGCACTATCTCGGCACGCACTTCGCCAAAGCGCAGAGCATCCAGTTCCAGAACCGCGAGGGCCAGCTCGAATACTGCCATACGACGAGCTGGGGCGTGTCGACGCGTCTCATCGGCGGCGTGATCATGACGCACGGCGACGACGACGGTCTGCGGTTGCCGCCGAAGATTGCGCCGCGCCAGATCGTCATAGTCCCCATGCTGCGTGACAAGCCGGAAGATAAAGAGCTGCTCGACTACTGTGCTTCTCTCGAGAAGGAGCTGAAGGCCACCGGCATCCGCGTACTCATCGACGCCAAGCCGGTGAAGTCGGCCGAGAAGCGCTGGAACTGGGTGCGCCGCGGCGCGCCGGTGATCGTCGAGATCGGCGGCCGGGATGCCGCCGGCGGCAACGTCACGTACATGCGCCGCGATGCGCTGCGCGAGGGTGACAAGGTCGTCTCGCATACCTCGCCGCGGGCGGCGTTCGTCGCTGGCGCGCAAAAGCTTCTCGATGAAATTCAAGCGCGGCTGTTTGCCGAAGCCAAGGCGCGCCTCGACGGCAACATCGTCACCGGCATCAAGACCTTCGACGAGCTCGTTGCATATTTCGGCGCGGCCGAGGCAGACGACGACAAAGGTGGCGCGTTCAAGGGCTGGGCCAACGTCGCGTGGTCGAAGCCGGAGGGCGCGCAGCTGGACGCGATCGCGGAAAGGTTAAAATCGCTCAAGCTGACGATTCGCAACGCGCCGCTCGACCAAGAGCCGGCTGAGGGCGCATGCCTATTCACGGGGAATCCGGCGCGGGAGCAGGTCCTGATCGGGCGCGCCTACTAGACCAACTTCCGTTCAGAGTGGTTCAAAAAGTTCCCTCCCCCCTTGCGGGGGAGGGCTAGGGTGGGGGGTGTCCACATTGAAGGTGCTGCACCACCCCCTCCCCGAGCCCTCCCCCATCAAGGGGGAGGGGGAAGGAAGTGAAGTGGCTCCGCTTCATGGGGACTGGTCTAGAGCCGGCAGACGCAAGGTGTGCGGTTCGCAATCTGGCCCGATTGCGGCGGTAGCTCTGCCCTGGAGTTTCGCGGGATGACAGCGGCGGTTGCGTGGCTTATCCAAGCGGTGCAGGGCCGGCGCAATCTCGTCGAGATGCGCGCCTACGTAAGTAGGCTCTGAACACGGGGGAACTTGCGGCATGGCGAGCGCAGCTTCGGCAGCAATGGGCAAGCCCGCCAAGGCTAAGCCGCCGCGCGAAAACCTGCCGTTCTCGGCCTACGAGTGGATGCTGGCTTCGCGCTACCTGCGCGCCCGTCGCGCCGAAGGGTTCATCTCGGTCATCGCCGGCTTCTCGTTCACCGGCATCATGCTCGGCGTCGCCACGCTGATCATCGTCATGGCGGTGATGAACGGATTCCGCAACGAGCTGTTCTCGAAGATTCTCGGTCTCAACGGCCACGTCATCGTCAACAAGATCGGCGGTCCATTCGAGGACTACGACGCGGTGGCCAAGCGCATTGCGGGGGTGCCGGGCGTCAAGTCGGCGATGCCGCTGATCGAGGGACAGGTCATGGTCTCCTCCGCCGTGCAGGCGACAGGCGCGCTGGTGCGCGGCATGACTGAGGAAGGGCTGCGCTCGTTGCCGCTTGTCTCCGACAACATCCGCTACGGTTCGCTCGACGGCTTCGGCCAGGGCTCCGGCATCGCCATCGGCACGCGCCTCGCCAACATGCTGCGCGTCAACGTCGGCGACACGATCACGCTCGTCTCCCCGCGCGGCGCGTCAACGCCGTTCGGCACGGCGCCGCGCACCAAGCCCTACGTCGTCGCGGCGCTGTTCGAGATGGGCATGGCGGAATACGACCGCACCATGGTGTTCATGCCGCTGCTGGAAGCGCAGCGCTACTTCTCGCGCGGGGCGGAGGTCGACGCCATCGAGGTCGTCGTCAACCACCCCGAGCGCATCGACAGCTACGTGCGCGAGATCAAGGCTATCTCCGGCCCGACCAATCATGTGTCCGACTGGCGGGCACGCAACGAGACGTTCTTCACCGTGCTCGAGGTCGAGCGCAATGTCATGTTTATCATCCTATCGCTTATCGTACTCGTCGCCGCGCTCAACATCATCTCCGGCCTGATGATGCTGGTGAAGGACAAGGGCCGCGACGTCGCCATCCTGCGCACCATGGGGGCGACGCGCGGGGCGATGATGCGCGTGTTCCTCATCACCGGTGCCTCCATCGGCGTCGTCGGCACCATCGCCGGGCTGATCCTCGGCGTCGTTTTCTGCCTCAACATCGAGAGAATTCGCGAGCTCATCTCGTGGATGACCAGCACCACGCTGTTCGACCCCAACGTCTACTACCTGACGCGCCTGCCGGCCGACATGGAGCCGCGCGAGACGGCGACCATCGTCCTCATGGCGCTCGCAGTATCCGTGCTCGCCACGCTTTATCCATCCTGGCGCGCTTCCACACTCGATCCAGTCGAGGCTCTGCGCTACGAATGAGCGACCGCATGCAAGCCTTGGCCGAGGAGCTGCAATCCGTGCGAGAAGTGCGAGATGTGCGTGAGTACGCGTCGTCGCTCCCCGTGCTGCGGCTCGACCGGCTGGTGCGCACCTTCCATCAGGGAGCGCGCAAGATCGCCGTGCTCAACGGTGCGTCGGCCGACATCCGGCCCGGGCAGGCGGTGGCGCTGGTTGGTCCTTCGGGGGCCGGCAAGTCGACGCTACTGCACATCGCCGGCCTGCTCGAAACACCGGACGGCGGCCATGTGATCATCAACGGCATGGACTGCACCGGCATGGGCGATGCCGATCGCACGCGCGTGCGCCGCGTGCAGATGGGCTTCGTCTATCAGTTCCACCAACTGTTGCCGGAGTTCTCCGCGCTCGAGAACGTCGTCATTCCGCAGATGATCCTTGGCCGCAGCCGCCGCATCGCTGCGCAGCGCGCCGCGCAGATGCTGGGCGCGCTGGGTCTCGCCGACCGCGTCAATCACCGCCCGGCGCAATTGTCGGGCGGCGAGCAGCAGCGCACCGCTATCGCCCGTGCGCTAGCCAATGAGCCGCGTCTCATCCTCGCCGACGAGCCGACCGGCAACCTCGACCCGCACACCGCCGGGCACGTGTTCGACGCGCTGCTGAATCTCATCCACACCACCGGGGTCGCCGCGCTCATCGCCACCCACAACCTGGAGCTGGCGCGTCGCATGGACCGCGTGCTGCGCCTGGAGGACGGCCTGCTCGTCGAGGTAGCTCCCGCCTCGGTGCGCTGAAGGGCTTCTCGCTAGGGGATGGCAGCGTTCTCACCCTTGCTCCCTCCCCCGTCATGGCGGAGCCATGCTTCGCATGGACGTGGGGGAGGGTTAGGGGAGGGGGGTGTCCACAACATCCAAGGGTGCTGCACTCCCCCATCGAGGGGGAGGGAGAAAAGGTTGCCGTTGACGATACTGTAGTGGAGCGTTTGCAGGCGTCAGTTTAACTGAAGCGTCGCTTAGCTTACCTAGGGGCATGAACGCTCCGACTCGCTTGCCCGCCGGCCCCGCCACTCCGGCACGCGCGCGCTTCGTGCACCTCAAGGTGCATTCGGCCTATTCGCTGCTGGAGGGCGCGCTGCCCATCGGCAAGCTGGCGAAGCTCGCCGCCGCGCACAGCTTCCCGGCGGTGGGACTGACGGACACCAACAACCTCTACGGCGCGCTGGAGTTCTCCGACAAGCTGGCGGAGACCGGCATCCAGCCGATCGTCGGCGTCACCCTCACGATCGATTTCGAGGACCGCCGCAGCGAGCGCGACATCACGGGCGTGCCGGCGGTGCGGCAGCCCGGCGACGGCAACATCGCTCTGCTGGCCATGGATGAGGTTGGCTACGCCAACCTCATGAAGCTCGTTTCGCGGGCGCACCTCGATGCCGCCGACGTCGAGACGGCGCACACGACGGGGACGGTGCTGGCCGAGCATGCGGGCGGCCTTATCGCGCTCACCGGCGGTCCCGACGGTCCCATCGATCGCGCCCTGCGCGACAGCCAAGGCGCGC
>CAWCHB010000015.1:0-185835 GCA_963795225.1 uncultured Alphaproteobacteria bacterium
AGTCGGCCAAATTCGGAACACCCAAACGAGCCGCCATCCACGCGGTCTCAAGCGCGGCCGTCATTAAGCCGATCGTATGGGCATCGTGGGGGGCAGCAGAAAAGGGCATGCCGTCCACGTGACGGGTCTTTAATGAAGGGCGCGTTCAGATATCTGGTCGCATTGTAGACGCTCTAGTTAGCGCCGACCTGACATAAGCAGCGATCTCGGCAGTTCCAGGAGAGATGGTGAAATGGCCGGCGAACATCCCACGCAAACGATGCTACCCGCCAAGGACCTCAAGCCCGCATGGCGCGTCGCGTGCGTCGCTTACCGCAAGGTGCGCCAGTCCGGCGAGCTTGATCACCCCGCGTGGCTGGCCGCTTGCGCTGCCATACACGATCTACGACCGGACCTCGACGAGGACACCGCTGGCCGACAAGCGTCGGCCGCAATCCACTATGCGGCCGTCTTCCACACGAAGTGGCTTTGGCACCGCGTCGGTGATCCGAAGTACCGGGGCTGACCAGAAACCAGTTCCTCAGTGCGCAAACTGCTTGTAAAATGGGCTCGCTGTCACTCACGCCATGATGGCAGCACCTCGACCTCGGCTGGAGTGAAGCCCCGCCGGGGTCACCTCTGATTATCTCCTTGCGAGACGAGCCACGACGAACCCCAGGAGGCCGCACGATAGGCCGTAGAGGGCAAGGTGGATCAGAGTCTGGTTGGCCGAGGGCACTAGTAGCGGGTGAAGCGAACCCGACACGTGCGACACCAGCTCCTCAAAAGTGAGTGCTACTGCTCTCGCTTCGGCGAGCGGGCGTGTCACCCATCCTAAGGCGAAGCCGGCGATGCCGAACAGACCTGCAACTCCGACGCTCCTCATGACTTTTGCGCCCCGCCGATGAGGCGCATCAGGAGCCGCCAGCGCGATCATCTGGCGGTGCGGGGGCGTCCACAGCCTTGAGTGCAACGAGCTTCAAGCGATCCGGATCGCGTTCGCCTGTAGCGATGGCTGCCATGACGCGCACAGACATCATCAAGCGCGGGATAGGCCCGTCATCCCCGCCGGTTCTGCGCACCTGCGTGCAGGCATCCTCCATCGCTCGCCTTGCGACGACGAGCAGCTCCGGGCCGTGGAATTCACGCGGGAACGGCATGTTGGACTGCCTTTGCAGATGTCCTCACCATGCGCCCTTCTCGCGTTCTTGTCGAACCAGCGCGGCGATCTCCGCGCGGCCCGCACGCAGGCAGCCACCAGCTCGTCGATCATCTCGTGTGCCCTGCCGCTCGCGACCGCCGCGCGGAGCCTCGCGCTCAATTCAGCGCAGATGTCGGCGGCTCGCTTGAGGTCAGACGTGGGCGTGCTCCTGATGCTCGATGGTGATGCGGGGCTGTGGTTCTGCGAACATAACCGGCGAAGCTGGAACTCCACCTCGCTCGGCTTGGCGCACGCTCCCCCCATTTCGTAATTCACGACCCAATCAACCTTCCTTTTGGCGCTTCGCAACTATTTCCACAGTCCCTCAAACCGTCGGCTGGCCGTGCGCGTGTAACGGGAGGTATGCCGCGGATCGCGGTGGCCCATGAAGTCCTGCAGTAGGCGGAAGTCGTGGCCCTTATTGCTCAAGGCGTACCCGGCGCTGTGACGCAACATGTGGGGCCATACGCGACCAAGGCCAGCGCGCTGGCCCGCCTCCCGATGAGGTAGTTGACCGCTTGGCGCGTCATCGGCTGCCCGCGCTCGGAAACGAATAGCCAGGGCAGATGATCGTCGCGGGTGGCTAGGTAGCGCTTGATGGCACGGAGCTCGTCGCCCTCGATCGCCTGTTCGGTATCGAGCGAGTTCTTCGAGCGCTTGACCCAGATTCGCGCCTGCTTCAGGTTCAGCTGATCCAGCCGCATGGTGACGGCCTCGGTGACGCGCAAGGCGTGCCGGTACATGACGAGCAGCAAGGCGTGGTCGCGGGCACCGTGTCGGCCATCCTTCGCCGCATCGAGCAGCCGCTCCATTTCCGGCGGATCCAGGTAGTCCTTTGCGCGCTCGTGAGCGTCGGCTGCACCACTCTTTACGTTTCGCCGTTCGGTCGCCTTCATTTGCCCCTCCGAAACGTGCGGTGTTTCCTAGAAGCAGTATAGCACACTCTTTACGAAATACGCTCTTGGTAAAGAGTGCGGTGAGGTGACTCAGTTTAGCTCCCCACGCCTAATAGTGACGCGTTGTTGGCCGCACTCCCGGAAGCAGTGCGCCGGCGCTGGGAAAAGCGCGCGGAGAACAATCCCGCCAAGCTGCCATCGGGAGATCGCACGCAATGCGGCCCGGCACGTTGGTCTCGCGTCGCTGCGTTAATCCGCTTGAGGGAAGCCTTGCAAATGACCCGGTGCTCATAGTGGCGGGCCGGAGTCGGTGAAAGCAGGGTATCGAGTACCTGCATGGCCGGATTATCTGGCAGTGCTACGGCGGAAGTGGACGCTCCATAGGTTGTGAACCGCTATGAGCGAGTTCATGTAAACGACGGTAAAAACTAGGTTTCGACTAGCAGACTGCAGCTTACGGGTTTAATATCCTCAGTGGCGCCGCATCGTGCGACCCCTCAGCGCGCCGTGGTGATGGGCGAGTGTGTAACTGACTCCTCCCTCCCCGAGCCAATGCACTCGCCCTTCCAGGGTTATGGAGGGCCGAGAAATGTCTACCCCTTCTTATGACGCCGAAACTCTTGTCATGCTCACACGCGTGTTTGACGCCGCGTGGTCTGACGCTCAAGGCATGGTTGGGAATAATCCGCTCGATGCGGTGGAGATGCGTTCAACACTCGCGATGCGCATCCTGGCCGCTGCAAACGATGGCGAGCGGGATCCTGTGCGGCTGAAGCTTATCGCCCTGCGTGGCATAGGGGACTCGCCGCGCTGAACGACCGGGGCTTGAGGACAGCATCGCACAGGCGCGGCGCGGAGGGGTGGTGTGGAGAGAAGCCTCCTACGTCGGTGTGTTCAATCGACGAGGGGCAATGGTCCGGGGTGGCCAAGCCCAGGGTGTTCGGCCGGCGGCAAGGATAACAATTTGTTAACCGATGCAGCTCAGGCTCCAGTTCGCAGGCGAGGAGGAGAGACCCTTTGCCGGCTAGAAAATCTCAAGAGGCCCCATCCTCCCTTTGGGGCCTTTTGCATGCGCGGGACTCCGACCTGGATCCGATGTTGTGTGAGAGGATCAGGATTGCTGCGGGCAATTCAATGAAAACGTTGACTAGGTGGGCGATCAGCTTGTCGTCAAGGGTGAGCGTCGCCGCCAGATAGCCCGAACACTTCGGGACATTACTGCGTCGGGGTAGGCGTCGTCGTTGCGTCCTTGCTTGGCGTGACACGCCAGATCGTGTTGCCGACGTCGTCGGCGACGAGCAGCGCGCCCGCCTTGTCGGACGCGACCCCCACGGGTCTTCCCTGCGCATCCCCGTCGGCATTGACGAAGCCCGTCAGAATATCGATCGGCTGCCCCGCAGGTTTCCCGCCGGAGAACGGCACGTAAACTACCTTATAGCCGCTGCGTGGCTCTCGGTTCCACGAGCCATGTTCGCCGATGAAGGCGCCGCCGTGGTACTGCGCCGGCAACAGCCCTCCGTCGTAGAAGGTCAGACCGAGCGCGGCGACATGCGCGCCGAGGCCGTAATCGGGCTTGATCGCCTTGGCGATGAGATCGGGCTGCTTCTCCTTCACGCGCTCGTCGACGTTTTGGCCCCAGTAGCTGTAGGGCCAGCCGTAGAAGGCGCCATCCTTCACGCTCGTCAGGTAATCCGGCACGAGATCGTTGCCGAGCTCATCGCGCTCGTTGACGACCGTCCACAGCACACCTGTCGTCGGCTCCCAGGCAAGGCCGTTGGGGTTGCGCAGTCCGGAAGCGAACAAACGCATCTTGCCGGTGGCTAAATCCAGCTCGTGGATCGCGGCGCGATCCTTCTCCATGTCGAGGCCGTTCTCGCCGACGTTGCTGTTGGAGCCAACGGTCACGTAGAGCTTCTCGCCGTCCTTGCTGGCGATGATGTTCTTGGTCCAGTGATGGTTGATCGGGCCGCCGGGCAAATCGACGACCTTCGTGCCGGCGCCGGTGATCTCGCCGTCCTTGTAGGGGAAGCGCATGATGGCGTCGGCATTGGCGACGTAGAAGTTATCCCCGACCAGCGCCATGCCGAAGGGCGAGTTGAGGCCGTCGAGGAACACCTTGTTGACCTCGGCCACGCCGTCGCCGTCCGCATCGTGCAGCAGCCGAATGCGGTTCGCGCTCTGCTGTGCACCGGTAGCGCGGCGCATGAAGAACTTCATAAGCCAGGCTTTGATGCCCATTTCGGCTGGCTTCGGCGGTGCGTTTGTCTCGGCGACGAGAACATCGCCAGTGGGCAGCGTGTAGATCCAGCGCGGATGATCGAGCCCTGTCGCGAATGCTGCCACCTGGAGGCCGCTTGCGGCTGTCGGCCTGACGCCCTGCGGCCAGCTCGTCGCGGGAGCAATATTGATCGTTGGCACGAGAGAGGATTGGGGTTTGGGGAGCTCTGGGATCAGCGCCGACGCCGGGCGTCTCCTGGGCGTAGACACTGGAGGTTATGGCGAAGAGTGCGGCACTCAAAGCCGCTGCTGGGGGGCGCATGTGATCTCTCTTGACTGAGGGGCTGCTGAGCCGTCGACCCGAACCAGGGCATAACTCGTTAGCGAAACACACACTTGCCCGCGGAGTTCCCCCCGGTCTACGAGTTCGTGTCGCCCGGCTTCGGCGCATCGAGGTCGCGGTGTTGTTCGTGCTCATGAGGTACGATCATAATTTTGGCTCGTATCATTCCGCCCCAATCCCTGCGACGCATAGATGCCTGGCTTGGCGACCTGTTCTTCGTCACGTTCTTTCCCAAGCTGATCGCTGGCCCGATCATCCGCTACCGTGAATTGGCAGGAACAGAACTTGAGCTGCGCAAATCGGCGTCCGGGCTGCCGACCTCGCTCCCGGGCTGACGCTCTTCATTATAGGGCTAGGAAAGAAATGCCTGCTGGCCGACACGGCGGCGCTCTCTGCAGCCCCCACGTTTGCCGCTGCTGCAACCGGCAGCGGTCTCAGCACGTCCGATGCCTGGATCGGCGTGCTCGCCTATTCCATGCAGATCTACTTCGACTTCTCCGGCTACTCCGACATGGCACTCGGCTTGGCAATGATGTTCGGGCTGCGGCTGCCGCAAAACTTCAACTCGCCGTACAAGTCGCAAAGTATGATCGATTTCTGGCGTCGCTGGCACATCACCCTGTCACGGTTCCTGCGCGACTACCTCTACATCCCATTGGGCGGCAGCCGGTGCGGCCCACTCAGGCGCTACCTCAATCTCATCGTCGTGATGGTGCTCGGCGGCCTGTGGCATGGCGCCGGGCTCACGTTTTATCGCCTGGGGGCTCCTGCACGGCGTATTCCTCGCCATCAATCACCTCTTCCGCGAGTTGACCAACAACTGGCGCCCCACCGGATATGCCACGGGCGCCATCTGGCGCGCTGCGTGCTGGTCGTCGTTGCCTGGGTGTTCTTCCGCGCCGACACGTTCGCTGCGGCCTTCACGCTGCTTGGTAGTATGTTCGGCGTGTCAGAAGCCGCGACTGCTAGCGCGTCGCTTCCGCCGGAAGCCGGCGTAGTGGTTCTGCTTCTGTGCGTGCGTCGCCCTGCTGTTCCCCAACAGCAACGAGATCGTTCGCGGTAGCGCCCTGCCGCTCAGCTACGAGCGCCATCCAGCCGGAGAAGATCGATTTGCGCCCCGGGCAGCAAGGCTGGTTGGCGTGGCAGCCCTCGATCGCATGGGCCGCGGGCATCGGCGTCATCTTCGTGGCCGCGGTGGCGACACTTTTCCGCCCTAGCCCGTTCCTGTACTTCCAGATTTTGAGATCTGCATGCGTCGCTACCTCCTTGCCCTCTGCATGCTTCGTCCTGGCAGGCATAGTCGGGCTCGGCCTGCTGTCGGCCTACCGGTTCTGGGTCCTGCCGATCTCGACGAGGCTCGACCCGCGCCTCGGTCAGCTTTTGAGGGTGATCAGGAGGAGAAGATCGCGCGGCTGCCGGCGGGCACGATCGATACCGTGCTCATCGGCGATAGCTCGCTCGGCAATGGTATCGACATTCGCGTGTTCGTCGCCGCCGCCGGCGTGCGTGCCAGCAGCCTTGCCCTTACCGGCAACTCTCGGGTTTGCCGGCGGCCTCGAACTCTTGCGCCAGCTCGCGGCGCGCCAGCCCATCCGCAACGTGATACTCGTCTATTCCATCGATGCCATGGCGTCGAGGAGCGGGACACTCGGGCCACGTTTTCGTTTCTCCGCGTCCGCTGGTGGAGGGTCTGACGTGGGGTGCGCAACTCGGTCTGCTACGCGTCTACGCCACGACACTTCTCAGTGGCCGTTCGGCGACAATCCTGTGGCGCAAGCTCCTCCACGGTGGCGTCAGGCAAGATGCGCTGCCCAAGGATCTGTATGCGGACGACTACGTGATCGCCGATACGCAAGTGGCACTCGATCGGTTGGGCTATCGCGTGCCTGGAAGGGTGAAACCCCGCTCGGCGGCTTACCTGAAGGTGATTGCGCAGCTTTGCGCCGAGAGGCAATGGAACTGCCTCTATGCGCACGGGCCCGTGCTTGCCCGCGCGCTCGCCGCTTCGGGGCATGCGCGCTCTTATCTCGTCGAGGCTGATCGGGTCATTGCCGGCACAGGCATCAAGGTCATCGCGAACTCGCCGGTGGAGCTCACGGACGACGAGCGGGGCGACACGGTATTTCATGCCGGCCTCGGCAAACGGCCAGGAGGATCACCCGACGATACGTCGATCTGTTGCGGAGCGAACTGTTGGCCCCCGGTCGCTGACCGCGCGCGTCTGCCCACCACTCTTTAATCCTTAGCGATCATTCTTGCAGGCGGCGCCAAGCGGGCGCCGTGCCGTCGCCGATTTGCAGCCTCAACTTGTCCGGGCAGGGACCGCTGGCTAGCGATCGGAGCAGCGAGGCGGCAGGGGCAGGATTTGTTCGCCGCCGGTCGATTCCGGGGGCGGCCAACCGGCTTCTTGCCACTTTCTCATACCATCAAAGGCTCCCACGGAGCTCGTAGGAGTAGCGATGTTTCGAATGGTCATGGTGATCGGATCTGCTGGGCGGCGCCAACGTCGCCATGGCCCAGCAAGTCCGCATGACCGGCGAGGATATCAAGCGCGTGATGCAGCCGGGGGCGGTGCTCGCCATCGATACGCCGCTGCACATCTCGATCCCGGTGACGGTCGCTCCACGGCGGGATCGTGTCCGCCGAGGCCGGTGCCCTTGGATTGACCCTCGGCGCCCTCAAGGACCGTGGCCGCTGGTGGACGGACGGCGACCAGCTCTGCATGAAGTGGTTCAGGTGGTTCGACGCCAAGCCGCGCTGCATGGTCCTGCATCGCGACGGCAACAAGGTCCAATGGGCCGAGGGCAGCGGCGAGAGCGGCACCGCCACCATCACCGAAGCACGCCCCGTCGTCAGCGGCGGCGCCGCGTAGCCGAAGAAGGAAAAGCGCGTCGTGACGGCGGCGCTCACCGAGCCGGTCGAGGCGCCTACCGAAAATCACCGATCCTCCGCCGGCAACCGAGATCGCGGCAACGCCGGCGCCGGTCGAAACGCCGGTGACATCCGAGATGCCGATGGCCTCCGAAACACGAGCGACATCCGAGACACCGGCCGTATCCGAAACACCGGCGACATCCGATACGGTTCCGGCGCTGCAGTTCGCCGCCGCGGCACTCGCCGAAGCGATGCCGAAGCCGGTGCCCATCACGCCTTCGAAGCTCGGCATGGGTGAGACGACGCCTGTCGAAACCGCGCCGGCGCCGATGGTCGACGAGCAGCCGACCGCCGAAGCCGCGCCCGCCCGCCGCCGCGCGATGAAAATCATCCAAAGCCCAAGGCCAAGCCCGCGCCGTCGCCGTGCGTGCCCCGCCTGCCCGCAAGAGCGCGCCGGCGCGCAGCCGACGCGCGAAGCCGGTGCAGGTCTCGTTCCGTGTGGCGGGCGTCATCGACGGCGACACGCTGAACGTTCGCAGCGGCCCGTCGGAATATCATCCGGCCGTCGGACGTATTCCCGCCAGCGGACGCGGCGTGCAGATCGTCGGCACCTGCCGCGACACGTGGTGCCCGATCAAGCATGGCCGGCTGAAGGGCTGGGTAAACCGCTACTACCTTGCCGAGGATGTCAGCCTGCGGCGCTAGCGCTCCGCCGCTGACCGCGCCATGCGTGGACGATCTGGTTCACGCTTTACTAAGCATGCATCCGACAATTGCTGCAGCGCCGCGGCCCATTAAGCTTTGCCGTTAGCGATATGCGAGCTGCCGTGCACCGCGCGATTGAGCCGGATTTTGCGGGCTTTTCCGCGGCAATCGCAGACGCGATCGATCGCTGCCGGGGACCGCGGCGAGGTTAATTCTCGTAATCAAATTATAAACGAAGTGGCGCCCACCTTCGCGCGCTGAGCGTGCGAGCATTGGTGTGGCCTATGCATATCCTGTCGAGCGTTCAGACGAGCGGCGGCGCCGGCGAGTGACGGACGCCGCATTGGAAGGCGGCTCGCGCGCGAGCGGCCGATGGCGGATATGAGATTGCAGGGTGAGTGTGCCGGCCATGGCTGAGACTATTCGCGCCTGCCGACGTGAGGACATTCCGACTGTGGCCGGCATGTTCTCGCGCGTGTTCCTGAAGCAGACGCGCCCGCCGGCCGACGGGCTGGTGCGGTATTTCGACAAACTGGTGTTCGACGGCGAACTCCACCGCGGCGAGGCGCGCTCGCGCGTGTTCGTCGACGCCGCAGGTCAGGTGCGCGGCTTCATCGGCGTGTGGCCGCGGCCCATGCTCCTGCAAGGCCGCAACATAGAGGCCGCCGCCGCCGGCTCGCTGATGGTCGAGCGGCCCGAGCAGCATCCCACAGCCGGCGCGCGGCTGCTGCGCGCTTTTCTCTCCGGTCCGCAGGATCTTTCGTTCAGCGAGACGTCGAACGACATTTCGCAGCGCATGTGGCAGAAGGCCGGCGGCGAGCGGCTGACGGCGACGAGCGTCGATTGGCTGCGCATCCTGCGCCTCAGCCGGCTTGGCGACGCACATGGCCGGAAACGCGTTTGCGCCGGCCGGGTGGCTGAGCCCGCTGGCGAAGATCGCCGATCGTGTCATCCAGGCGCGCAGCAGACACCGCTCTTGTCGATTGCCGAGCGCGCGACGACTTCACCGACGCGGACGCCACCGCCGACGAGATCAGCAGAAGTGATCGGCGATCTGAGCCAAAGCTACGCGCTGCACCCCGATTGGCAGATGCCCGATCTGCCGGCGCTCATGGCGCACGCGGAAACCAAGGAGCGCTTCGGGCCGATCCATCGGCGCATCGTCTACGACCGCAACGGCGCACCCGTCGGCTGCTACCTGTACCACGGGCAACGCTGGCGGCATCGGCCGCGTGCTGCAGTTGCTGGCGCGCCCGGAGGCCGTGGGCATCGCACTCGACAGTCTGCTTCGACCACGCCGCCGAGTTGGGTTGCGTCGGCGTGCGCGGCCGCTCCGAGTTCGACACCCTCGATCCGCTCATCGTGCGCGGCTGCCTGTTGTTTCACGTCTCGGCCATGATGGTGCATGCGCGTGACAAGTCGCTGCTCGCCGAAGTTCGCAACGCACGCTCGATGCTCACCGGACTGGCGGGCGAAAGTTGGACGCGTCTCATCGGCGGAAAGTTTGTGTAAGCGAGCGCGCAGCGCTCTGGAGCTGACGACATGTGTGGAATAGCCGGATACTACCGTCTGCCTGTCGCGCCCGATGAGCGCCGCGGCCTGCTCGCGCGCATGATCGGGTCGATCGCGCATCGCGGGCCCGACGGCAACGGATTCTACGTCGATGGCGACGTCGGTCTGGCGCACGCGCGCCTGAGCATCATCGACGTCGACGGCGGCCGCCAGCCGATGTGCAACGAGGACGGCACCGTCTGGATCACCTTCAACGGAGAGATCTTCAACTACCTCGAGCTGCGCGCCGATCTCATCGCCCGCGGCCACACCTTCAAGACCAGCTCCGACACCGAGGTCATCGTCCACCTCTACGAGGAGCGCGGTCCCGATTGCGTGACGCAGCTCAACGGCGACTTCGCCTTCGCCATATGGGACGCGCGCAAGCAGCGCCTGGTGATGGCGCGCGATCGCGCCGGCGTGCGTCCGCTCTACTACGCGGTGCGCGATGGCGGCCTCGCCTTCGCCTCCGAGGTCAAGGCGCTGCTCGAGGTGCCGGGCATCAGCGCCGCCGCCGATCCCATCGCCCTCGATCAGATGTTCACATTCTGGTTTCCGCTGGCGCCGCGCACGCCGTTCAAGGACATCGCCGAGCTGCCGCCGGCGCACGTCCTGGTGGCCAGCGCGCAGGGCATATCGACGCGCCAGTACTGGCGCTTCGAGTATCCCGACGCGGCCGACGACCGGCCGGTGTCGGCCGCCGAAGAAGCCCGCCTCACCGGCGAGGTGCGCGCGCTGCTGCTCGACGCCGTGCGCATCCGCCTGCGCGCCGACGTTCCCATCGGCGCCTACCTGAGCGGCGGCCTCGATTCTTCGATCACCACGGCGGCCATCCGCAGCTTCGTCCCCGACCAGCTTCGCTCGTTCTCGGTGACATTCGAGAACGCCGAGTTCGACGAGAGCGAGTTCCAGCGGGAGATGGTCGACGCGCTCGACCTCAAGCACTCGACCACTCTATGCCGCGACGCCGACATTGCCGCCGCGCTGCCACAGCTCATCACGCACACCGAGCGGCCGATCATGCGCACGGCGCCGGCGCCGATGCTGATGCTGTCGCGCCTGGTGCGCGACAGCGGCTTCAAGGTGGTGATGACGGGCGAAGGCGCCGACGAGGTGTTCGCCGGCTATGACGTGTTCAAGGAGGCGAAGGTGCGCCGCTTCTGCGCCGCCCAGCCGAACTCGAAGCGCCGTCCGCTGCTGCTGAAGAAGCTTTATCCCTACATGCCGCGCCTGCAGGGCCAGTCGCAGCGCTACCTCGAGGCGTTCTTCGGAGCCGGAGCCAGCGCGCTCGACGACCCGCTGTATTCGCATTTGCCGCGCTTCCGCTCGAGCGCCGGCGCCAAGGCGTTCTTCTCCGCCGAGTTGCGCGAGGAGATCGGCGACTACGACGCGCTCGCCGATCTGCGCGAGCGCCTGCCGGCGGAATTCACCCGCTGGCATCCGCTGTCGCAGTCGCAGTACTTGGAAAGCGCGTATCTGCTGCCGGGCTACATTCTCTCCTCGCAGGGAGATCGCGTCGGCATGGCGCACGCCGTCGAGGGCCGCTTCCCGTTCCTCGACCACCGCCTCATAGAGCTCGCCGCGCGCATCCCACCGCGCCTGAAGCTCAAGGGTCTCGCCGAAAAGCACATCCTGCGGCAGAGCATGCGGCACCTGCTTCCCGGCAGCATCGCCACGCGCCCCAAGCAGCCGTACCGCGCACCCGAGAGCCACGCGTTCCTGCGCTCGGGCACGGCCGCCGCCGTGCTCGACCATATGTCGCCGGCCAACATCGATGCCGCAGGCTACTTCGATGCGGAGTTCGTCGACCGGCTGGTGCAGAAGTGCGCGCGGCTTCCGTCGACCGGCTTCCGCGACAACCTCGCCTTCGTCGGCATTCTTTCGACGCAGGTCTGGCACGAGACCTTCATTAACGGGGCGCGCCGGTAACCGTGGCATAGCGCTTGCTTCGCCGAAGGCGAGTGCGCTTCGGCAATCCGGCGCCACGGCCCCACAGGCCAATCCACAATCCAGTCTCTAGCGAGTTAGCTATCATGGCAGAGCACCTCAAACAATCGATCCGCCGGTTCATCGAGACCAGCTTCCTGTTCCGCGAGGGGCGCCAGGGGCTGGCGGACGATGAATCCCTGCTGGGCGCCGGCCTCATCGATTCCACCGGCATTCTCGAGCTCGTTTCCTACCTCGAGGCAGAGTTCGGCATCGTCGTGCAGGACGAAGAGATCGTGCCGGAAAACCTCGATTCCGTCGGGCGGATCGCCGCCTACGTCGACCACAAGCGAGCCGGCGCACCGGTGGCAGCCGCCGCCGCAAGCTAATACCGGCCCCGGCTGGTGGCATGAGGACAGAGGCAAATGCGCTTTGAACAGTTCCTGCGCGACAGCGCCGTTCGCTTCCCGGACAAGACCGCACTTGTCGCCTCCGGCAAGCGCCTGACCTTCAGCCAGCTCGACGATCTCTCCGACGAGCTGGCCCAGGGGCTGCTCGACCGCGGCATCGCGCGCGGCGATCGCGTCGTCCTGTTTCTGGACAACAGTGCCGAGGCGGTTGTCTCGATTTTTGCCGTGCTCAAGGCCGGCGCCGTGTTCAGTCCCGTTAACCCATCGACCAAAGCCGACAAGCTCGCGTTCATTCTCAACAACTGCCGGGCGCGCGGCATCATCACGCAGCAGAAGATTGCCGGCGTTGCCGCCGACGCGGTGGAGGCGTGCGCCTTCGGTCGCCGTGACCATCGTCGCCGACGGCGAGGTGGCGCCTCACGGCTTTGCGCACTGGAACGAGGTGCTGAGCGCCCCGAAGTTCGCCCTGCTCAATGGCGCCTCCGGCATCGACATCGACCTGGCGATGCTCATCTACACCTCGGGATCGACCGGCTTTCCCAAGGGCGTGATGATGACGCATCAGAACGTCGTCGCCGCCGCCACGTCGATCACCACCTACCTCGAGAACACCGCCGACGACGTCATTCTCAACGTGTTGCCGGTTGCCTTCGACTACGGCCTCTATCAGGTGCTCATGGCCGTGAAGGTCGGCGCCACGCTGGTCCTCGAGAAGTCGTTCGCGTTCCCGCAGGTCATCCTCAATCGTTGCGCCGAGGAGAAGGTCACCGGCCTGCCGCTCGTGCCGACCATGGCGGCGATCCTCGTTGCCCAACGCAATCTGGCGCCGGGCGCGCTGCCGCATCTGCGCTACATCACCAACACGGCCGCGGCGCTGCCGCCCGCGCACATCGAGCGGCTGCAGGCGCTGTTCCCGCACGTGGCGCTGTATTCCATGTACGGCCTGACCGAGTGCAAGCGCTGCACGTGGCTGCCGCCGTCCGAGCTGAAGAACCGCATCGGCTCCGTCGGCATCGCCATCCCCGGCACCGAGGCCTATCGTCGTCGACGACGACGGCAGGCGGGCCGCCGCCGGGCGTCGTCGGAGAGCTGGTCATCCGCGGCGCGCACGTCATGAAAGGCTATTGGGAAAACCCCGAGGCCACCGCTCGCGCCCTGCGCCCCGGCCCGCACGAGTGGGAGCGGGTGCTGCACACGGGCGATCTCTTCCGTACCGACGACGAGGGCTTCCTGTATTTTGTCGGCCGCAAGGACGACATCATCAAGTCGCGCGGCGAGAAGGTCGCGCCGAAGGAAGTCGAGAACGTCATCTACGCGTTCCCCGGCGTCGCCGAAGTGGCGGTCATCGGCGTTCCGGACCCGATCCTCGGCAGCGCCATCAAGGCCGTCGTCGCCGGCGAGCCGGGCGCGGCACTGGAAGCGGTGGAGATCGTGCGCCATTGCGCCCGCTTCCTCGAGGACTACATGGTTCCCAAGTTCGTCGAATTTCGCCCGTCGCTGCCGAAGACGGATTCCGGAAAAATCAGCCGCCGCCTGGTCGCCGAAACCCAAAGCCGAGATGCACCATGACGCGACATTCCGACAACTCCGGCTGAACTTCTCGGCCGACAGCCTGCGTCTCGACACGCCCGCCGCGACGCGCACGATCACCCGCGGGATCAGCGACCAGGTCCTGCGTCGTCTGCGCCGGCGCGGCGCCGTCGTTGGCCTGTCGGGCGGAATCAGATTCGAGCCTCACCGCCGCCTTGTGCGTCGCCGCGCTTGGGCCCGGCAACGTGCTGGGCGTGCTCATGCCGGAAAAGGATTCCGATCCCGAGAGCCTGCGTCTGGGCCGCATCGTCGCCGACACGTTCGGCATCCGCCACGTCGTCGAGGACATCGCGCCGACGCTGTCGGCCGCCGGCTGCTACCTGCGCCGTGACGGCGCTATCCGCGAGCTGTTTCCCGACTTCGGTCCCGACTGGGGCTGCAAGGTCGTGCTGCATAACGCGCTGCACGGCAACCGCTACAACCTGACCAAGCTGGTCGTGCAGTCGCCGACGGGCGAGCGTCGTGAGGCGCGTATGCCGCTTGCCATCTATCAGGCCGTCGTCGCGGCGACGAACATGAAGCAGCGGACGCGCAAGCAGCTCGAGTACTACCACGCCGACCGGCTCAACTACGCCGTCGCCGGCACGCCGAACCGGCTCGAGTACGATCAGGGCTTCTTCGTCAAGAACGGCGACGGCGCCGCCGACTTCAAGCCCATCGCCCACCTCTACAAGACGCAGGTCTACCAGCTCGCCGCCGATCTCGGGGTGCCGAGGGAAATCTGCGCGCGACCGCCGAGCACGGACACGTGGTCGATGGAGCAGACGCAGGAGGAGTTCTACTTCGCGTTGCCGTATGCGCAGATGGATCTGTGCCTGTACGGCCTCGAGAACGACATTCCCGCCGCCGACGTGGCGCGCGCCGCCGGGCTCACCGTCGAGCAGGTCAACGTCGTCTGGGCCGACATCGAGGCGAAGCGCCGGGCGACGCGCTATCTGCACGAGCCGCCGCTGCTGATTACCGACGAGATCGACGAAGGCGAGGAGCCGGGGGCCATCTCCGCCTAATCGGAGGCCGGTTCGGCTAGGAGCTGCGCGGCACCAAGCAGCGCGGCGTCCGGCCTGACAATGACGAAGGTCGGGATGGCCGCGAGGTAAGCGCGGAAGCGACCTTTGTCCTCGAAGCGCGCGCGGAATTGCGAGTGCGCGAACGCGGTCCCGAGCTTGGGCACGATGCCGCCGGCGATATAGACGCCGCCGCGGGCGCCGAGCGTCAGCGCCAGGTTGCCGGCGACGGTGCCGAGCATGGCGCAGAACATGGACACCGCGCGGGTGGCGCAGGCGTCCTCGGCCATGGTCATGGCGATCGGTGATTTGCGCCGCGGTCAACGCCTCGCCGAGGGCTGCCGTCGAGCTCGCACAGCGCATTGTAGAGATTGACCAGCCCAGGCCCGGACAGCAGCGCGCTCGGCCGAGACGTGGTCGAAGCGCTGGCGCATCAGCGCCAGCACGGCGGCTTCCTCGTCGTCGTCGGCCGCGGCATGGTGACGTGGCCGCCTTCGCCGGGAATTGCGGCATGTGCCGGCTCCGTGCGGCACGACGGCGCTGACGCCGAGGCCGGAGCCGGGCCCGATGACGCCCATCGGCGTACGCGGGTACCGGCTGCGCCGCCGCCGACCTGGCGCAAGTCGCTGCCCGAGAGGTGCGGCACGGCGAGCGCGTTGGCGTAGAAGTCGTTGATGACGCGCAGGCGCGTGCACGCCGAGCTGCGCGCTCGAGTTCGGCGATCGGAGAAGGACCAGGGATTGTTGGTGAAGCGCACGCGATCGCCATGCGGCGCTCGTCGCCACCGCCAGCGACGGCGTGCGCCGGCTTGACGCCGTCGACTGGCTGGCGCAGATAGGCGGCGAGCGCGTCGGCCGAGCTGGCATGGTCCTCGCACAGGTAGGTTGGCGTGGGCGATCAGGGCGCCATCGGCTCAACGAGCGCGAAGCGCGCGTTGGTGGCGCCGATGTCGCCGACCAACCCTAGCTGTTGCACGCTCATCTTGACCAACGCTCCTGGCGGCCCGCAATTATGCGGCACCCTCGTTCAAACGGCGCTAACGCACAAGGGTTGCAAGCCCGTTGCGACCCGCGCGATCGAAGCTAAAGGTTTGAGCAGTAGTAGCCGCCGCCGCCGCTGAGCTGCGGCTTCTGGCCGGGCGTGTTGGTGCCAGAGGGGCAGATGCAGTTGCCGTTGGCGGGTGACCCGTAACCTGGTTGAAGGCGGCGATCGAGCACTGCGGCATCGGCTTTTGCGACGCGTCCGTTGCGACGGCCAGCGTCGGGAAGGTCGGCGCGTAGACCTTCGGGTCGTCCTTGCGGTGGCGGTCGATCAGCGACTTGTCAGGGTCGTCGCTGAGATAGATGCGCACGCCCCCGGTGACGTTCTGCACGAACTCGTCGCCGAAGTCGCCGCGCGCGAACAGTGCCACCGGCACCTCGAGCCCGCGGATCAGGTACTCGGTGCCGGCGGCGCCGAAGCTCGTCTCGTTGATGTAGCGGTAGCCTGCGTAGATCTTGAAGTCGTCGGTGATGTAGTAGCCGACGTCCGCCTGGCCGAAGAGGTGATTGTCGTCGAGCGAGAGAACCGCTTGGCCGTCGACGAAGCTCGGCACGTCGAGGCTCTCGTAGCCGGCGATGCCTTCGAGCGTGACGGGGCCGATGTAGAGCTCGCCTTCGAGTGCGGCGCGCCAGATGTTGATCCGATCCCACGTGTGATAGCTGCCGTAGACGCCGAACAGGTAGCGGGACGGATCGCGCGTGAAGAGATGCAGTGCGAGGCCGCCAAGCAGCTCGTCGCTCGAAGGATCCGACGGCGCCGTCGGCCTGCATCCCGAAATCGTGACCGATGGGCAGGGCGAAGCTGCCGGTGGCGATGCCTTCGCCTTCGTCCGCGCCGCCGCCGCCTTCCACCGCAAACTTGCCGTTCGGACCCGACACGGCAGGCTCGCCGGCAACGGCGGCAGTACACATGCAAAGAAGGGCTACGACGGCCTTGCCGAGGCGAATTGGCAATGGCGTGCATGGCGTCACCTGGGTTGGACGGCCAAACGCACTGTGCGGATTTATGTCGCTAATGAAATAACGCCCTTCGTCATCGTCAGATTCGCCTTCGGGACACAACGCCGGGCGATGAACGAATCAGGGAGGGTTGCCGTTGGGCCGCGATCTGTGACGTCCAAACGCAAGCACCGCGGCATTGCTGCCGCGGTGCGAAGGTGCGATCCGGCCGTTGCCGGCTCCGTCAGTTGACGCGCGAGACCTCGACGAGATTGTCGGAGAACGTCGGGGCGCGGCCGATGTTCGACCAGGCATCCGACGAGATCGAGTTCACCGATCCGTCCGAGCGGTTGAGCTGGCGCCAGTAGCCGAGCGTCGCCACGACGATGCCGGGGTTCACGTCCTCGGTCACGCGCGCGACGCCCTCGAAGTCGCCGCGGTCGTTCTTCACCCGCACGGGATCGCCCTCGCGGATGTTGCGCTTGGCCGCATCGACCGGAGAGATGAGCACGAACTGCTCGCCCTGCAATTTGATCTTGTGCGGCTCGTTCGCGTAGCACGAGTTGAGGAACGCGTGGCTCTTGGGCGAGATGATGTTGAGCGGGTAGCGCTTGGCCAGCTCCGGATTGGTCTCCGGAGATTCGCGCACCGGCTGGTAGCCCGGCAATGGATCCAGCAGCGTGCCGTCCTGCTCGCCCTCGTACATGGCGCGGAACGGCGGCGCGACGAAGTTCCTGGCGCCGTTGAGGAGCAGCTCCACCTTGCCCGAGGGCGTGGGATACTTGCCTTCCGCGTGCGGCGTGCGTGTGTCGACTGGCCCGACGTCGATCCGGTAGTAGCCGTGCTCCTTGAAGTAGTTCATGTCGATGCCGCCCATCTTCGGGTCGGCCCAGTTGATGTAGGCCTCGCACAGCTCGCTGTCGGTCATTTTGAAGACCGCGATCGTCGAAGCCCATTTCGGCGGCGAGCAGACGCCACATGTCGCTGGTCGGCTTGCATTCACCGGGCGGATCGACGGCCTTCTGATTGTACGTGAAGTAGAAATGACCCCATGACCACATCATGTCCTCGGCCTCGCCGGCCATGGCCGCGGGCAGGATAATGTCGGCATACTTCGCCGTGTCGTTGATGAAATGCTCGGCGACGACGGTGAACAAGTCCTCGCGTTTCAGCCCCTCGACGATCTTGTTCGTCTCCGGCGACTGGCTGACCGGGTTGGTGCAGAAGACGAACAGGCTCTTGATGGGCGGATCGAGCCGCATCTCGCCGATGAGCGCCTGACCGAGCCGCAGGTTGTTGACGACGCGCGTGCCGGGCTTGATGAAGTCGGGACGGGCGGCCTTCACCCAGTCGACGGGGAAATCCCACAGCGGAAGCTGCAGCATGCCGCCGCCGACGTGGCGCCACGAGCCGGCGAGCGCCGGGATGGCGTAGACGGCGCGCGCCGCCTGGGCGCCGCCGGCCGACCGCTCGATGGCGACGCCGATGCGGATGGCGGAGGGCTGGCTGGTCGCGAACTCGCGCGCGAACTTGACGACGTCCGCCGCCTTCACGCCGGTGACCTGCTCGACATACTCGGGCGTGAACTCCTTGGCGCGCTCCTTCAGCTCCGGGAAGCCGCCGACGTGCTTGTCGACGTAGTCCTGGTCGACGAGACCCTGCTCGATCATCGAATTGATGACGCCCATGGCAAGCGCGCCGTCGGTGCCGGGTCGCGGGCAGATGTGCCAGTCACCGGCCTTGGCGGTGCGCGACTTGTAGGCGTCGACGACCACGACCTTGGCGCCGCGCTTCTGCGCCTCGAGCACGAACGGCCAGTGATGCAGGTTGGTCGAGATCGAGTTGCACGCCCAGATGACGATGTACTTGCAGTGCACGAAGCTCTCGGGGTCGACGCCGCCCGTCGGTCCGTACGTCAGCAGCCATGCCGACGAGGAGCCCGACGTGCAGTAGGTCTTCTCGTTCACCGTCGAGCCGAGGCGATTGAAGAACGGATCCCCCGAGTTGATGCCCTGCACGAGGCCCATGTTGCCGAGATAGCTTTGCGGCATGATCGCCTGCGCGCCGTACTCGGCGATGATGTCGCGCCAGCGACGGCCGATCTCGGCGATCGCTTCTTCCCAGGTAATGCGTTCGAAGTTGTTGCCGCCGTTGGGGCCCGAACCCTTGGGGCCGACGCGGCGCAGCGGGTACATCAAGCGATCGGGATTGTGATGATGGTCGTGGAAGTCCTTGAGCTTCACGCACAGCGTTCCGCGCGTGATCGGATGCTCCTTGTTCCCCTTCACATTGACGAGCTTGCCGTCATCCACCTCGTAGATCATCGCGCACGTATCCGGGCAGTCGTGCGGACAGGCGCCGAAGAAGGTTTTGGCGGGGTTGAGCTGCTCGTTCATTGGTGTCCTCCCGGTAGGTTGCCTGGCGCCGAAGCTTCTCGATGGGCTTCGATTGCGGCCGGTGCGGCAGTCTGACCCAGGCGAAGCAGGGGCGCAAGGCGAGTCAGTCTACGGACGGACGTGCTCGCCGGCGGGGCGCAGACATCCTCATAGACATGCACGCCGCCGTGGCGATCCTCTACGCTGTAGCAGCCGGGCGAGGAGCGCCGCACGAACGCGGGGCCGACGGGAACCTTGCCGTGCGCGCCGGGAATGTCGAGGACGTAGGTCGGCAGCGCCAGGCCGGAAAGTCGTGCACGCAGCGCGCGCATCAGTGCCTGGCCCTCGTCGATGGTGGTGCGCAGGTGCGCCGTACCCGGCGCCAGGTCGCCGTGGTGCAGGTAGTAGGGCTTGACGCGCATCTCGACGAAGCCGCGCATCAGCGCTTCCAGCGTCTGCACGTCGTCGTTGACGCCGCGCAGCAGCACGCTCTGGCTGACCATGGCGATACCGGCGTCGACGATGCGGCGGCAGGCGGCGCGGGCGGCGTCGGTCAGCTCGCGCGGGTGATTGGCATGCAGCGCGACGTAGACTGTCTTCGAGGCCGAGCGCAGCGCCTCGACGAGCGCCGGCGTGACGCGCTCGGGCGCCACCGACGGCACGCGCGAGTGCCAGCGGATGATCTTCACGTGTTCGATATCGCCGAGGGCGGCCGTCACCTCGGCGACGCGGCGGGGCGAGAGGATGAGCGGATCGCCGCCGGTCAAGATCACCTCCCAGATCTCAGGGTGGTCACGGATATAGGCGAAGGCGGTCGTCAGATCGGCTTCGGAAAGCGCCGCGCTCTTGCCGGGGCCGACCATTTCGCGCCGGAAGCAGAAGCGGCAATAGACCGGGCATACGCTGACGAGCTTCAAGAGCACGCGGTCCGGGTAGCGGTGCACGATGCCGGGCACCGGGCTTTTGAGGCCATCGCCGATCGGGTCGGCATCCTCGGCCGGGTGGCGCTCGAGCTCGCGGACATCGGGCACGAACTGACGCGCAATCGGATCGTCGGCGTCGGCGACGTCGATCAGCTCCGCCATGGCCGGCGTTATTGCCACCGCATAGCGCGCGCCGACCGCCTCGATCGACGCGGCATGCTGCTTGGAAACGAGCCCGGCGTCGGCAAGATCGCTTGTCGTCGTCAATGTTCTGCGGAAGGCGGTCATGTCGGCGCTCCGAAAGCATTGCCCGTGCCGAAGAGCATAGCGTGCCGCCAGAGCAACAGTGAGACGAGTTCCGCCGAAGCGCTGTTGATAGCGGGGAGACTATTGGACAACTCCGCACGCTGGCTGCCCGTTTTCGCGTACCGATGGCGCCTTCCAGTGCATGCGTCCCTTCAGTCCGTGGATTACGAGGAGGCGTTTATGCGTCGTCATGTGCTTGCGGTGTTGGTTGCGTGCGTATGTATCGTCGGCGCCAAGGAGCGAGCGTTGAGCGACGGATATTCGTCGTACGACGCTGCCCCGGCCTATACGCCGGCCCCCAGTCGGCTGGCGCGGCTTCTACCTAGGTGCGCACTTGGGCGGCACGTGGGGCAGCTCGGAAGCCAATGGGGAAACCGGCGTCACCCTCAACAATTCATGGAGCTATTCGCCCAGCGGCCTCGTCGTCGGAGGTACGCTCGGCTACAACTGGCAGCTCGGGCCGATGATCTACGGCGTCGAGGCCGATCTCGGCAATCTCGGACTTGCCGGCAGCGGCGGCTACTACGTGCCCCTCGGGTACGACGCGTCAACGACGACCGACGCGGATTTCTATATGACGCTGCGCGGCCGTCTCGGCGTGCTGATGAACGGCTGTATGCTGTACTTCACCGGCGGCTATCTCGGTGCCGACACGACGGTATCGGTGCTCGAAGCCTGCGATGTCTGTCTGCGCCACGCCGGTGGTCAGCGCTTCGAGTTCAGCATTCCGCAATGGCTGGACGCTTGGCGCCGGCTTCGAGACCGCGCTTGAAGGCGCGTGGACGGCGAAGCTCGAATATCTCTATTACGACCTCGGCGTCCGTGAACGTCGACGACGCCGGCCGGCACCGGCATCGGCGCCAACACCTGGAACGTCGAGACGGACGGCAGCCTAGTGCGCGCCGGCATCAACTATCGCTTCAATTCATTCAAGATCGGCTACTGACCGCTGCGGTGGCCAGCCGCGGCTGGCCACCGCTTGATGCTGTTCGATCAGCGCAAGCCGCCCGACGCGGTAAGGCGCTCGCCGGTCACCCAGGCGGAAGTTGTCCGAGGCGAGAAACACGGCCACCTTGGCGATGTCGTCCGGCTGGCCCATGCGCCCGAGCGGCGTGCGCCGGACCATGTCCTTCTCGAACTCGCTGCCGATGACGCCGATGCTGTGCGTGCCTTCCGTCTCGACGCCACCCGGATTGAGCGAGTTGACGCGCACATTCCTCGCGCCGAGCTCGTGAGCAAGCACGAGGCTGATCGTATCGAGCGCGCCCTTGGTGCCAGAGTAGACGGTGGCAGTAGGTATGGGGCTGAAAGCCGCGACCGAACTCACATTGATGATCGAGCCGCCCTCGGCCGGAAAGTGCTTCAGCGCCTCCTTGGTCGTCAGCAGTGGTCCGAGAACGTTGATGTCGAAATGCCAGCGGTAGTCCGCCTCGGTGACGTCCTCAATGGGGGCGAATTTGTAGACGCCGGCATTGTTGACGAGGATGTCGAGCCTGCCGAATGCCTTCTGCGTCGCATCGAACAGCGCCTTGACGTCGGCTGTCTTTGAAACGTCGCCGCCGACCGCGATGGCCTTGCCGCCCTTGCCGGTGATCTCGGCAACGACCTTGTCGGCGCCCTCGCGGCTCGAGGCGTAGTTGACCACGACCGAGGCACCTTCAACCGCAAAGGCCTTCGCTATGCCGGCGCCGATGCCCTTGGACGCGCCGGTTACGATGGCGACCTTGCCTGCTAGTTTTCCCATGACACCCGTCTCCATGCTCATTTAGATAGTCATCTTACTTCGATGAGCATCTAAGTATGGCTCCATGCTCCGTCAAGGCGGGGAAGGGGTGCGACCAAATCTACGGGTTAGATCTGGGAAAGGCGGGAGAGGTAGGCGCGCAGGACGTCGCGGTTGAGCGTCATGTTCATGCACTTGCCGACGCGCGTCACGTCGATCAGTCCCGCGCTATCGAGCTCCTTGAGGTGGTGCGAGAGCGTGGCGGCGCTGACCTCGTGCGTGTCGTGCAGCGCACTGCAGGGCAGGGCCGGGTCGGCGCTGCCGATCTGCTCGAGTATCTGATAGCGGCGCGGCTCGGCGAGCGCGCGCGCGATCTGCGCGAACTGCTTGTCGGATAGACGCATGTCACGAGCCTTGGTCATGCATGAAATATGGCGCTTTGCTTCGCAAAGTCCAGACGATGCGGCGTCGGCGTCAGGCGCGCGGCAGAGGTGTCCATAGCACCTGGTCGATGCGCGTCGCGCCCGTCGCCAGCATGACCACGCGATCGAAGCCCATGGCGCAGCCGGACGCGGGCGGCATGTGCGCCAGGGCGGCAATGAAGTCCTCGTCGATCGGATAGCGCTCGCCGTAACGCTCTTGCTTCTTGTCCATCTCGGCTTCGAAGCGCCGGCGCTGCAACTCGGGGTCGGTCAATTCGCCGAAGCCGTTGGCCAGCTCGACGCCACAGCAATAGAGCTCGAAGCGCTCGGCAAGGCGCGGATCGTCGCCTGAGACGCGGGCGAGCGGCGCCTCGCTCGCCGGGTAGCCGGTCAGCAGCGTCGCGCGGCCGTTGCCGAGCTTCGGCTCGATCAGCGCCGTCAGCAGCTTGGCGAAGATGTCGGCCCAGGTATCGTCGGGCCGCGGGGCGATGCCGGCGCCTTCAGCGGCTGTGGCAAGGGCGTCTCTGTCATTGCTTTCGGCGCCCACGGTGGCGAGGAGATCGATGCCGGCGTAGCGCGCGAACGCCTCGGCGACCGTCAGCCGCGCCGGCACGGCGCGCGGATTGCTCGTCACCCCGCGCCAGGAGACGAAGCGGTTGTCGGCGGTCTCCGCGGCGAGCTTCAGCAGCGCCGCGCAATCGTCCATCACAGTCTCGTAGGGCACGCCGGCACGGTACCATTCGAGCATGGTGAACTCGGGGGCGTGCAGCGCGCCGCGCTCGCGATTGCGGAACACGGGTGCGAAGGCGAAGATCTTCTCTTCGCCGGCCGCCAGCAGCTTCTTACAGGCGAGCTCGGGCGAGGTATGCAGATAGAGCGGGCGGGGCGTCAGGTCCGGCCCGATAAGCTCGGTGCGAAAGGCATGCAAGTGCGTCTCGTTGCCGGGCGAGGCCTGCAGGATGCCCGGCTCGACCTCGATAAAACCCTGCTCCGCGAACCAGCCCCGGAAGGCGGTCTTGATGCGTGCCCGGACCGTCAGGAACGGCCGGCGGTCGGCATGCGCTTCGGGGTGCCACCAGGGGCGATCGGTGCTCATGCCGCTTCTCTACCCGATCCGGTTGACTGGCACACTCCCGTCATCCCGGCGCAGGCCGGGACCCACGCAAGTCTCCACGAAGGCTCCAGTCGAGGGAGAGGCACTGTTCAAGACCGCCAGCCCGCTCGTCGCGAACATCTCCCCAAGAGAGAGCGTTGAAGCTGGCGTAGATCCCGGCCTGCGCCGGGATGACGTTCTGTTGGCTGGGCGACGCCGGGACAGGGGATCGCGCCGAGATCGCCCCCACCTTGGCCTTTGCTGCGGGAAAGGGTATGAGAGCGCCAACTTTCCCCTTATCGGCCGATCGCGAGCGCGTCTGGCGCCGCCGCCGGACCCCTATAACGGAGACGTACGTGGCTAAGGTGATCGCCTCTTCGATTCGCAAGGGCAACGTGCTCGATCTCGACGGCAAGCTGGCCGTCGTCATTCATGCCGAGAACATCCACCCCGGCAAGGGCACGCCCGTCACGCATCTGGAAATGCGCCGCATCGCCGACGGCGTGAAGGTGACCGAGCGCTACCGCACTACCGACCAGGTGGAGCGCGCCTATCTCGACGACAAGGACTACAATTACCTGTTCGAGGACGACCACGGTTACACGTTCATGCACCCTGAGACGTTCGACCAGATCACCGTGTCGAAGGATGTCATGGGCGACCAGGCGCAGTGGCTGCAGGAAGGCATGTCGTGCACGCTGTCGCTGCACGAGGGCGTGCCGATCGCCATCGAGATGCCGGCCCGCGTGACGCTGGAGATCGTCGAAGCCGATCCCGGTCGTCAAAGGGCAGACGGCTTCCTCGTCCTACAAGCCGGCGAAGCTGGCGAACGGCGCCCGCATCATGGTGCCGCCGCACATCGGCACCGGCACCCGCGTCGTCATCATGACGGCCGACGGCTCCTACGTCGAGCGCGCCAAGGACTGACGCGCTCGTCTGCGTCAGTTGTCTTCCGGCTGCACCATCATGCGCCAGGCGCGCACTTGCAGCATGCGCTCGGCCGTATTCTCCATCACGCAGTTCGCGGCAATCGGCTGAGCCATGGTGCCGCCTTCGAAGAGGGCGTCGGGGATGGCGCAGTCGGCGTCGCGCAGGCCGATCCACTGGCGCTGCGCGTTGACGATATCGTCCTTCGCCTTCCCCTCGACCGCGGCGAGCAGCCGCTGATACTCGGTGTTGAGTAGGCGGTCCCAGATCTCGTTTCCTTGCTGGAACAGCTGACCATCGCATGGGTCGATTGGTTCTCAGGTTTGTCGAGGCAGGCGTCGGCAAGGCGGCCGATGCACTCGCGCGACGCTACCGTTGTCGGCGTCGGGGCTTTTGAGGCATGCGGCGATGACCTCGGCATCGTCGGCCACGGCCGGCGCGACGTCGGCGAGCAACAGGGCGGCGACGATGGCCAGAATGCCGCGAACACCGCGCATGACAGCTTCAAGCTCCGAGCGACTTGCGCACTTCGAAGATTTCCATGATGCGCGCGCCGCGGTGCGGCCCGTCGACGACGAAGGTCCAGCGCCCCTCGGTGTAGGTGTCGCACATCTTGACGCCCTTCACGAGGATCCAGTGGCCTTCCTTGCCCTTGTGCACGGCGAGGATGTAGTGCGCCCAAACGTTGCGCGGCTTCTGCATCCACGTCCACAGCGTCGGCCGCTCCTTGCGCGCCTTGGCCATGTGCGTCTCTTTCAGCGTCATCTCGTAGCCGAACTGCGCGAGCGCCGCGGCGACCTCGTCGGCCCCGGTGCCCTTGACCACGGTCTTGCGGGTGCAATTGCGATCTGTGCGGATGATCTCCTCGATCTTGGAGATCGGATAGCCGGTGATGGCCGACAGGACGTAGGGGCCGCAGAAGGCGGTGCGCCCGGTGTCGTTCTTGGCCTCCGACAGGCTGGACGTCATCCGCTCAATGCCGGGGAGATTTTCCATGCCCGATTGTCCCTGCGACGCCGCGAATGGTGGTTAATGAAATGTCACCGTAAGAGGTTTACGAATGGTTAACGGACGTCTCCGGGGATGGGAGAGAGGGATCGAGCAATGCACGTCGTCGTGGTTTTCCTCGAGGCCGAACGCGGGCGGGAGGCGGAATTGCGCACGGCGCTGCGCCTGCACGCGGCAAGGCCTGTCTCGAGAACGAGCCCGGGTGCCGGCGCTACGACGTTTCGGTCGATCCGCTCGAGGGCGCCTCGTTCCTGCTCTACCAGGTCTACGAGGACGAGGCGGCGTACCTCGCGCATCGCGAGCTTCCCCACTACGCCGATTTTCGCATTCTTACCGACCCGTGGGTGCGCACGCGCCGCGTGCTCACCTATGAGGCGATTGCCCAGGGCAGCGCTTGAGCCGCACGGGGGTCACACCCACCTGCCAAGTCAGCCGGACGCACGCGGCATGTGCCGACGTGATGCAGTCCCCAGTAAGGACCGCCGCGCTATCGTGGCTTCATCGAATGGCCGAAGGACTGCACCTTGAACGTTTCGTTTCTTCAGGAGCTGTTGAGCTCGGTCGCCGAGCAGAGCCGAGCGTTGCTGCCGAAGTCGCTGTTCGGCGCCGACGCCGGGGATGACGTCGAGGAGCTGACGCGGGCGCTCGTCTCCGGCCGCGGCGAAGCCTCCGGCGTCGCCATCGCCCGCGAGTTGCTCGACCGCTATGCCCGGCTCGACGCGGCGGAGCGCTTGCGCTTTTTCACTTTCCTCGCCACGCAGATGCGCCCCGATGCGGACGGCGTCACCGAGGCGGCGCGGGCGCACCTCGAGCATCCCTCCGATGCAAGCCTCGCCATGCTGCAGAAGGCGCTCGAGAGCCCGCGCGTCGAATTCTTCCGCCGGCTCAACCTCGCGCCCGGCGCCACGCACGAGATCGTCGGCATGCGCCACGACCTGTTGCGCGTGCCGCCGAACGATCCGGCGCTCGCCGCCGTCGACGCGGATCTGCGGCGCCTGTTCTACGCGTGGTTCAACCGCGGCTTTCTCGTCCTGCGCCGCATCGACTGGAACACGCCGGCGGCAATCCTCGACAAGATCATCCGCTACGAGGCGGTGCACGCGATCCAGGGCTGGGATGACCTGCGCCGGCGCCTCGATCCGGCCGACCGGCGCTGCTTTGCCTTCTTCCATCCCTCGCTCGTCGACGAGCCGCTCGTATTCGTCGAGGTGGCGCTGATGCGCGATATGCCCGACGCCATCGGCCAGGTGCTGGAGGAGCCGCACGCCGAGCTCCCCGGCAAGCCGCCGACGACGGCGGTCTTCTATTCCATCTCCAACTGCCAGGAAGGGCTGAAGGGCATCACCTTCGGCAACTTCCTGTTGAAGCAGGTGGTCGAGGAGCTGGCGCGCGAGAAGCCGAGCCTGAAAAACTTCGTGACCCTGTCGCCCGTACCGCAGTTCGCCGCATGGCTGGAGCGTGTCGCCGCCGAGCCCGACGATGACCCGGCCGGCGGCGGGCGCGGGCGCTGCTCGAGCTGATGCGTCGCACGAATTGGCCGGAAGGCGCCAGCGACAGCGAATATGCCGAGGTCGAAACGGCGCTGATGGTGCTCGCCGCCCACTACTTCCTCAACGCCAAGGGGGCCGGTGGGCGCCCGGTCGATCCCGTCGCCCGCTTCCATCTCGGCAACGGCGCCCGTCTCGAGCGCATCAATTTCCTCGCCGATACGTCGGAAAAGAGCCTGCGCGAGGCCTACGGCCTGATGGTCAACTACCGCTATGACCCCAAGGAGATCGAGCGCAATCACGAGGCGTACGCCAACGAGGGGGTGGTCGCCTCCTCGCGCGCGGTCCGCGGCCTGCTAAAGCTCAAGCCAAAGGCCCGGACGATCGCCGATGAGAGACCCCAGCCGCCCGCGCTTCCGGCCCCGGAGCCGGAAAAGCTGGAAACCTGAACTCGTGCTAAAGGGTTGTGTTGCCGCGCTGAGTGCCCCTTGTCACTCATTGGGCTCCCCATGCACAATGGGCCTTGCGCCGACGCCGACGGACGTCGCGCGCGCCTCAGGTTGAGCTCCGTTCGCAAAGTCGGAGATGGCCATGCGCTACGGTGACGAGGATCGCGAGAGCGAGAACGTGGAGGACCGGCGCGGCCAGGGCGGACCGATGTTCCGTTTTCCGCGCGGGTTTCCAGGCGGCGCCGAGGGCACGCGCATCCAGATCCCAGTCGGCGGCGGCGGCATCAGCCTGACGACGCTGGTCATCATCGGCGTCATCATGCTGTTTCTCGGCATCAATCCGCTCGACCTGTTGAGCGAGGGGCAGTACCCGCAAGTTCCGCAAATGCCGCAGCAGACCGACGTGCCGAAGTCGCCCGGCCGGCAAGCCAATCGCGGCCCCGACATTCCGGGATTGCCCGGCGGCACCAGCGTGCGCACCGAGGACGACATGAAGCGCTTCGTGTCGCAGGTTCTCGCCGACACCGAGGACGTGTGGACACGCGTGTTCACCGGCTTCGGGCGCCGTTACACGGAGCCGCAGATGGTGCTGTTCTCCGGCGCCACGCGCACCGCCTGCGGCACCGGCATGGCGCAGATGGGACCGTTCTACTGCCCGCTCGACCGCCGGATCTACATCGACCTTTCGTTCTACGACATGATGAAACGCAAGTTCGACGCGCCGGGCGATTTCGCGCAGGCATATGTGATCGCGCACGAGGTCGGCCATCACGTGCAGAAGCTGCTCGGCATCGCCGACAAGGTGCAGGAGCTGAAGCAGCAGTCCGATGAGACGGATGCGAACGCGCTGCAGGTGCGCATGGAACTGCAGGCCGATTGCCTCGCCGGCGTGTGGGCCAACCTCAACGATCAGGTAAAGAACCGGCTGCAGCCGGGCGACGTCGAGGAGGGCCTCAACGCCGCGAGCCAGATCGGCGACGACATGATCCAGCGCCGCACCCAGGGCCAGGTCGTCCCTGACGCATTTACCCATGGCAGCTCCGAGCAGCGCGTGCGCTGGTTCAAGCGCGGGTTGGAGGCGGGAGAGGTCAGCGAGTGCGATACTTTCAATGCGAGCAGTCTTTGAAGGAAGGCGTCAGAAACTCTTGGCCCTCTATAGGAGTTATGCTGGTCGCTAAGATCGTGCCCATAGGCTTTTGGCCATGAAGCGAC
Source organism: uncultured Alphaproteobacteria bacterium (assembly GCA_963795225.1). GTDB lineage: Bacteria > Pseudomonadota > Alphaproteobacteria > Rhizobiales > Hyphomicrobiaceae > Hyphomicrobium_A. The sequence continues at coordinate 28,601 of CAWCHB010000015.1, forward strand.
GTGCACAGGTCCGGTTGCTCGCAGTTGCCGCCCTCACGGGTGCGGCCGGCCTTTCGATTGTTTTCTTTCATGTCCAAAAAGCCACAGCCGCACCGCCCGGCGCCATGTCCCTTCCTGCAGGCCCGCACTCGAACGATAGCGGCATGCCTCCCGCTGACATGCGCCTGCGCGCCATCGTCATGCGGGCGCGTGACGATTCCATCGCCACGTGGAGCCGCCTCATGCAAGGGCGCGCGCTCGAGGTCGCCGCGGTGACGGTCGAGTTCGTCTCGCGCCTGGCGCCGGCCAATTGTTACGGGCTGTATGCGGGGGATGGGCCGGCCTACTGCAGCGGCAATCAGACCGTCTTCGTCGGTACGGCGGCCGCCGGCCGCCTGATGGCAAAGTTCGGCCCACAGGCGGAGGCAGGTATCGCTTTCCTCATCGGCCACGAGATCGGCCACCACATCCAGAACCTCAACGGCCGCTTTCACGCACTCAGCCAGGCGATCTACACCTCGCCCGAGGATGGGCCGGATTATGTGCGCCGCTTCGAACTGCAGGCCGATTGCCTAGCGGGCGTGTGGATCCACGACAGCGCCGCATGGGCGACGTCGTCCGCGTTCCGGGCCGATTTGCTGGCGGTGCTCACCGACATCGGCGACGATACGATCCTCACAGGGCAACCGACGGCGAAGGTGCGCCGCGTCGGCCTGCACGGGACGGGTGAGCAGCGCCAGCGCTGGTTCCTGCGTGGAGCGCAAACTGGCGACATGGAGGCGTGCGACACGTTCGCCGTGCCGCAGCCCTAGCGCGTCGCTCGCAAATCTCAGAAAGCGTTGCCGCGGTACTGGCTGACCTCGCAGGCGATGCCATTGTCGGTCATCGTCTTGCACACCGACTTGGCGTCGGCGACCGTCTCGAGCGGGCCGGCAACAAGGCCATAGGTGCGCTCCTGCGGCTTGCCGCTGACAACGTAGCGCGGCTGCAGCGCTTTCATCGAAGCGCCGTGGCGGTCGTTGAGGATCTGCCAGGAGAGGCGCAGCGAGTTCGAGCGACGGGCCGGTGGCGAGCAGCACGCCTACTGGTGCGGGCTTGGCGGGCGCCGCAGCCTTCGGGGGCTCGATGCTCCCCGTCTCGATGGTCTTCGCCGCTGCGGCTGCGGCGGTAGGCTTGGCTGCCGCTGGCGCGGGGGCCGCTTTCTTTGGCGCAGCGGGCGGCGGGCGCAACGGCGACCTTTTCGGTCGCCCGTGCGGTGGCGCGCTCGAGTGTCTCGACCTTCGTCAGCAGGATGCGGTCGCGTTCGATCGCTTCCTGCATACCGGTCTTCATGTTCTCGACGTCCATCTTCATCTCGCCGACGCCCTGCTTGATCGGATCGAGGTCGGCGAGCGCGCGCTCGACGGTGCGCTGTGTTTCGGCGATCGCCGTTTGCGCCTCGTTCGGCTTGTCGCGCCAGGCGGCGACGAGATCCGGCCGCGCTCCGACAAAGATCAAGTAGGCGAGAGCCAAGGCGCCCAGGCCCATGAACATGATCACGTTCAGCGTGAACGTGCGGCGCCGCGTCGGGCCGATAGAGGGGAGAACGGACATTTCTGCTGCTTCCACGGTTTTCAACGCGGCACAGGGCTGGCATTCGGCAGGTGAGGCGGGACGGTCTCCGCGCCGATCTGCCCTGAAATCACTGGCGGAGACTCGGTGAGTCGGGCGCACAGGGCAACGACAGCGCTGGGGCAGCCGCAGCGGTGCCTGTGGATGGCGGCGGCAACCCAACTAAGGGATTGATTACCAACGAGGTTGTTGGACGTCATGTGCCTGCTTAGCAACATGTTGTGCAGCCTATCCGCAACTCGAGCCGACACATTGTCGCCGCCATGTTGGGACCTGGCGAGGCTCGGTATAGAACTGGACGCGTATCTTGTTTCGTCGCGTGAGTCGGCCTGACCGCTAAGGCCTGGTCCCGCCGCGCCATCTCCATCCACAAAAACGCGAGTGCCTGATGAGCCGCCGCCCCTTGCTGGTTGTCGTCCTTGCTGCCGGTCAGGGCACGCGCATGAAGTCGGCACTCCCCAAGGTGATGCACAAGATCGCTGGCCGCTCGATGCTCGGTCACGTGCTGGCCGTGGCTCAACAGCTCGGCGCCGACGCGCTTTCGGTAGTCGTCGGCCCCAACATGGACGCGGTGCGCGCCGAAGCTCTGACGCAAGCGCCGGCTGCCAAGGTGTTCGTGCAGGAGCATCAGCGCGGAACCGCCGACGCGGTGCTCGCCGCGCGCGAGGCTCTCGCGGGGCATAAGGGCGATGTGCTCGTGCTCTATGCCGATACCCCGCTGTTGCCGACCGAAACGCTCGCCGAGCTGCTTGCCCGCCTGGATGAGGGTGCCAACATAGCGGTGCTAGGGTTCGAGGCGGCCGATCCGACAGGCTACGGACGCCTGCTCACGGCGGGCGAGGGCTGGCTGAAGGCCATCCGCGAGGACAAAGACGCCAGCGCCGAGGAACGCCGCGTGCGGCTGTGCAATTCCGGCGTCATGGCGTTCAGGATCGACGATCTTCTTGGCGTGCTTTCACGCATCGGCAACAAGAATGCCAAGGGGGAGTTTTACCTCACCGACGCTGTCGAGATCGCGCGTGCGAGCGGGGCGCGTGGAGCGGTCGTCACGTGCAGCGAAGACGACGTGCTCGGCGTGAACTCGCGCGAGCAGCTTGCCGTCGCCGAGGCGATCTTCCAGAGGCGCGCGCGCCTTGACGTGATGCGTGAGGGCGCGACGCTGATCGCGCCGGAGACGGTCTGGCTTTCCTACGACACTAGGATCGGCCGCGATGTCATCATCGAGCCGAATGTCTTCTTCGGTCCCGGCGTCACTGTCGAGGACGGCGCCGAGATCAAGGCCAACTGCTACTTCGAGCGCGCCCGCATCGGCAAGAGCACGCGCGTCGGGCCGTTCGCGCGTCTACGCCCCGGCTCCGTGCTCGGCACCGATGTGCATGTCGGTAATTTCGTCGAGGTGAAGAATGTGACCCTCGGCGTCGGCGCCAAGGCCAATCACCTGTCCTACCTGGGGGACGGCACGGTGGGCGCGGGCGCCAACATCGGCGCCGGCACCATCTTCTGCAACTACGATGGCTTCATTAAGCATCGCACCGAGATAGGCGAGGGCGCCTTCGTCGGCTCCAACACCTCGCTCGTGGCTCCCGTGAAGGTGGGCGACGGCGCCTACATCGGCTCGGGTAGCGTCATCACCAAGAACGTTGCCGCCGGCGCCCTGGCCCTCGAACGCTCCCCCCAGGAGGAGCGACCAGGCTGGGCGGCGAAGTTTCGCCTCATGATGTCCAAACGGAAGGCAAAGGCTGGTTAGGAATTAGGCCAGCAATTCGGGGCTCCGGCTTCGGAAAGTCACAGAAACATACTGTGATTTGAGGGGCATATTAAGCAAACGCTAGCAGTATAGTAGCGGCGCGAGCGGAAGGATTCGGAACGCATGTGCGGCATCGTCGGAATTGTCGGGCAAAAGGCTGTCGCCACGGACCTCGTCGACGCCCTGCGTCGGCTCGAGTATCGCGGCTATGACTCGGCCGGGATTGCCACCGTCGAGAACGGCCACCTGGAGCGCCGGCGTGCCGAGGGCAAGCTGCGCAATCTCGAAGGCCGCCTGCTGCAAGAGCCGTTGAGGGGGCACACGGGCATCGGACATACGCGCTGGGCGACGCACGGGCGTCCCACCGAGCGCAACGCCCATCCGCACATGAACGGCCAGGTATCGGTCGTCCATAACGGCATCATCGAGAACTTCCGCGAGCTCAAGACGGAGCTCGGCGCCAAGGGTTATGTGTTCGAGAGCGACACCGACACCGAGGCGATCGTGCACGTCGTCGCCGACGAGCTGGCGCAAGGCCACGGTCCCGAAGAGGCTGTGCGCCGCGCGCTCGGACGCCTGCAGGGCGCCTTCGCCCTCGCCATCATCTTTGCCGGACACGATGACCTGATGATCGCCGCGCGCCAGGGCAGTCCGCTGGCCATCGGCCACGGCACGGGCGCGATGTACCTCGGTTCGGATGCCATCGCGCTCGCTCCGTTCACCGACGCCATCACCTATCTCGACGAAGGCGACTGGGCCGTGCTGCGCCGGTCGGGCGTCGAGATCTTCGATCGTAGCGGCAAGCGCGTCGAGCGCGCGCTCGTCAAGTCGGTCGCCTCTTCGCTGCTGGTCGACAAGGGCAACCACCGCCACTTCATGGCGAAGGAGATCCACGAGCAGCCCGAGGTCATCAGCCACACACTGGCCAACTACATCGACATGGCGGAAGCCACCGTCAAAATCCCCGATCTCGGCGTCGACCCGGTCAGCTTGCCGCGCGCCACCATCTCCGCTTGCGGTACCGCCTATTACGCCGGCCTCGTCGGCAAGTATTGGATCGAGCGCTACGCGCGGCTGCCCGTCGAAATCGACGTCGCCTCGGAGATGCGCTATCGCGAGCCGCCGCTGGCGAAGGACGGTCTTTCGCTGTTCGTCTCGCAATCGGGGGAGACCGCCGACACGCTGGCCGTGCTGCGTCATGCCAAATCCGAAGCGCAACGCATCGCCGCCGTGGTCAACGTCCGCACCTCGTCGATCGCGCGCGAGGCCGACATCGTGATGCCGACGCTCGCCGGTCCCGAGATCGGCGTAGCCTCCACCAAAGCATTCACCTGCCAGCTTGCGGTTCTTGCTTGCCTGGCGCTGGGGCTCGGCCGTGCGCGCGGAACGCTCGATCGCGAGCAGGAGCGCAAGCTGGTGCAGGCCCTCATCGAGGTGCCGCGCCACATCGCCACCATCCTGCGCAACGAGGAGCAGTACGAGGCCATCGCCCACATGTTGTCGAAGGCGCGCGACGTCCTCTATCTCGGCCGCGGCACCAGCTACCCGTTGGCCCTCGAGGGCGCGCTGAAGCTGAAGGAGATCTCCTACATCCACGCCGAGGGCTATGCGGCGGGCGAGCTGAAGCACGGCCCCATCGCCCTCATCGACGAAAACGTGCCGGTGATCGTCGTCGCCCCGAAGGACGAGCTCTTCGAGAAGACCGTCTCCAACATGCAGGAGGTGGCGACCCGCGGCGGCCAGATCATCCTTATTTCCGATGCGCCACCGGAAGCGGTGGGCTGCAACGTCGCCGCGCATATCGTCATGCCGACGGCGGCGGAGTTCACCAATCCGCTGCTCTATGCCGTGCCGGTGCAACTTTTGGCCTATCATACGGCCGTGATCATGGGCACGGACGTCGATCAGCCGCGCAATCTCGCCAAGTCCGTTACGGTCGAATAAGGGGAAAAGTCCCTTACGGTTGGCCGCGGATTTGCCTCTATATTGCGCTTGGCTTACCGTCGCCGCCGATACGGGGCGGTTCCTGCAGGGGATTTGGTCGGACTATGGGGGTCGTTCTGCGCAATCTGACGCTTCTCGCCGCCGTGGCAGCGCTGGCGCTGCCCGCCGTCGCGTTCGATGGCCCGACGCAGCAGTCCGGTGCCAAGAAGTCGACTGCCGCCAAGAAGCAGCAGGAAGAGCCGGCGCAATCTGCCGGTGACGAGAAGAGCAAGACCGCCGCCCTGATTCAGCAGACATTCGATGCCGGCATCAAGGCTTACGGCGCCGGCAAGAACGAGGAGGCGATGCGCGCCTTCGAGGCTGCTATACGCAACGGCCTGCCGAGCGCGCAGATGCCGCGCGCCCTCTATTATCGCGGCCTCGCCTTCCGCAAGCTCGGCAAGCCGGGCTTTGCCATCTCCGATCTGACCAGCGCGCTGTGGCTCAAGAACGGTTTGTCCGAAGCCGAGCGCGCCGACGCCATCAAGGTTCGTGCACTCGCTTACAACGAGGCTGGCATCAGCGAGGTGCCGCCGGTTCCGCAATCTTCCTACGCCGAGGTGCCGGCGCTGCCCGGCCAGAGCAACGCGGCAGCGACGCAAACGGCGATGGCCGGTGGCCCGCCTGCGGCCTCCGACGCTCCGGCAGCGCCGACCCAAACATCGTCGAGTTCAGGCGGCGTCAGCGGGTTCTTCTCGAGTCTCTTCGGGGGCGGATCATCGAGCTCCGAAAAGCCGGCCGAGGCGCCGGCGACCACCGCCTCCATCACCCCGGCGGATAGCTCCGGCTGGGGCGGTACCACCGAGGTCTCGCCGGCGGATGCGATGCCGCCACAGCGGGCGCCAGAAATCGCTTCGCCCTTCGTCACTCAGGTGGCCGCCGTCGACCAGCCCAAGACCTCGGCCACCGACGCGCCCCCTGTCGCCCGCTCATCGCCGTCGGGCAAGTACAAGCTGCAGGTCGCCGCCGTGCGCACCCGCTCGGAAGCCGAGGCTCTCGCCGGCCTCGTGGTCGGCCGCCATGCCGAGCAGCTGGGTGGACGCAAGCCCGCGGTCGACGAAACGGTGATCGGCAGCATGGGTACCTTCTACCGGGTCCGGCTCGGCCCCTACGCCAGCGCCGATGAGCCCGAGCAACTGTGCGTGGCGCTGCGCTCGGACGGCTTCGACTGCCTCGTCGTCGGCCAATAGCTTCGCGGCTTGACGCCGTGCAGGGCCGATAGCCGGTGATGGGTAAAGCTGCGCCCTTACGCCCGGCAGAAATCCGTGGGAAAGTCCGGCAACTTCTGCCGACGGGCGCATGCCCGCTGGGGGACCCACCATGGACGTTCGATGAGCCCAGCCGACCCGCGCAAAGGCCCCAATGACGCGTCCTCCGAGCTGCGCGCCGGGCTGCGCCGGCTGGTGCGCGAGGACCCATCCACCGCCGGCTGGCACCTCGGCGCGCGCCTGCGCAACTACTTCCTCACCGGCCTCGTCATCGTCGGCCCGGTGACCATCACGCTCTACTTCGCCTGGTGGTTCATCAACGTCACCGATGCGTGGATCAAGCCGTTCGTGCCGGCGGCATATCTACCGGACACCTACCTTCCGTTCCCGATGCCGGGCTTCGGTCTCGTCGTCGGCATCGCGGCGCTGACGCTCATCGGGGCGCTGGCCGCCAACCTGCTCGGGCGCACGCTCATCTCATTCGGCGAGCAGATGGTCGGCGGCATGCCGATCGTGCGCAACGTCTATCGCGCGCTGAAGCAGATCTTCGAATCCGTCGTCAGCGCCACCGGGCCGGGGCAAGCGTTCCAGAAGGTCGGGCTGATCGAGTTTCCCTCAAAAGGGCTGTGGTCGATCGTCTTTGTCACCGGCGAGACGACCGGCGAGGTCGGCGCCATGATGCCCGGCGGCGAGGAAGACCTGCTGACGGTGTTCATGCCGACCGGCATCGTGCCGCCCACGGGATTCGTCTGCTTCCTGCCGCGCCGCAACGTCGTCTTCCTCGACATGAACATCGAGGACGCGGCGAAGGTGATCATCTCCGCCGGCATGGTGACGCCGGAGTCGCAGGCCAAGCTGCGCGACCTGGCCGAGCAGGCGCGGCGCAAGCCGAAGATCAACACCGGCCCGGCCGCGTAGCGTCGCGCCGGTTGTCATCCCGGCACTTGTTGCCGGGATCCAGCTCACGTCTAGGGACAGAGCCCGCGGATGAATGGATCCCGGGCGAACATCCGAGGCCCCGGGATGACACTTAGCGGCCCTGTAGAGGGCTAGGCGGCGCGGAAGAGGCGCACGGCCTCGTCGCACTCGAAGATATAGAGCAGCGTGCGCAGCGCCTGTCCGCGCGGGGTCGACAGCATCGGATCGCTGCTCAGCACCATGCGCGCATCATCGCGCGCCGCCGTCAGCAGCGCCTCGAAACCCGGCACCTCGGCGACGCGAAAGCCTGGCGCGCCGCTCTGCCGCGCGCCCATCACCTCGCCGCCACCGCGCAGCTCCAGATCCTTCTCGGCGATGAGGAATCCGTCCTCGGTGTTCTCCATCATCTCCAGGCGCGCGCGCGCGGTCTCGCCGAGCGGCGCCTTGTAGAGCAACATGCAGAAACTTTCGCGCGAGCCGCGGCCGACGCGTCCGCGCAACTGATGCAGCTGGGCGAGGCCGAAGCGTTCGGCGTGCTCGATGACCATGATGTTGGCATTGGGCACGTTGACGCCCACCTCGATCACCGTCGTGGCGACGAGAATCTTCAGCTGGCCGGACGAGAACGCCTCCATGGCGGCGTCCTTCGCCTTGTCCTGCATGCCGCCGTGCAGCAGGCCGACGTTCTCCTTGCCGAACAGCTGCGTGAGGTGCGCGTGCCGCTCCTCGGCGGCGGCGAGCTCCGACACCTCGGAACTTTCGATCAATGGACACACCCAATACACCTGCGCGCCTTCGGCGAACTGCGTCCGCAATCGGTCGATGAGGCGCTCCATCGACTCCGTCGGCAGCGCCTTGGTGACGATCGGCTTGCGTCCGGGCGGCTTCTCGGTGAGGCGTGACACGTCGAGGTCGCCATAGTGCGTCATCACCAGCGTGCGCGGGATGGGCGTTGCCGTCATGACCAGCACGTCGGTGCCGGCGCTGCCGCCCTTCGACTGCAGCGACAGGCGCTGGTGCACGCCGAAACGGTGCTGCTCGTCGATGACGGCGAAGGCGAGGTCGCGGAATACCACGTCAGGCTGGAAGAGAGCGTGCGTGCCGATGACGATGTCGATCTCGCCGCGGGCAAGGCGATCGAGAAGGTCCTTGCGGGCGCGGCCCTTCTCGCGCCCGGTCAGGAGGCCGATGCGCAGGCCCGCCTTCTCGGCCAGCGGGGCTATCGTATCCAAGTGCTGGCGCGCCAGGACTTCCGTCGGCGCCATCAGCGCCGCCTGTGCCCCGGACTCCACCGCAATGGCCATGGCGAGTAGTGCGACGACCGTCTTGCCGGAGCCGACGTCGCCCTGCAGCAGCCGCAGCATGCGCCGCGGCGCGCCCATGTCGGCCTCGATCTCGCGCATCGCTTCGCGCTGGGCGTTGGTCAGCGAGAAGGGAAGTGCGTCGGCCAGTTTCGCCCGCACACGGCCGTCGCCCTTCACCACGCGACCGGGGCGCGTCTTGAAGTTCTGCCGAACGAGAGCGAGGGCCAACTGGCCGGCCAGCAGCTCGTCATAGGCGAGCCGCTGCCAAGGCATGCCGCCGGTCGAAACATCGCTCGCGTCCGTCGGCTTGTGCAGCCGCTGCAGCGCCGCGCAGAAGTCCGGCCAGCCGCGCGACTTCACCCAGGTGGCCTCCTGCCATTCCGGCACCTCGCGCAATCGCTCCAGCGCCTGCCGCGTCGCCTTCTGCACGATCTTGCCGGACAGCCCGGCGGTGAGTGGGTAAACCGGCTCGAGCATCGGCAGGTCGCCGCGCGCCTCCGGCGGCACGATGTAGTCGGGGTGCGACATCTGCAGCTTTTCGCCATAGCGCTCGATGCGCCCCGATACATAGCGCTCCTCGCCGACGGGAAGCTGGCGCTCGATGAACTTGCGCTCGGCGTGGAAGAAGACGAGATCGAGCTTTCCCGTTTCGTCCTCGACGCGCACCTTGTAGGGCGCGCGGTTGTTGCCGCGCGGCGGCGGGTAGTGCTTGAGGATGCGCACCTTCAGCGTGGCGATGGAGCCCGGCACGGCCTCGGCGATCGCCGGTTCGGCGCGCCGGTCGACGACACCGTTAGGTAGGTGCCAGAGCAGGTCGAGCACGCGCGGCTCGGTGATCCCGGCCGGCAGGTTGACGCACTTGCGCATCAGCAGGATCAGGCGCGGACCGATGCCGGTCAGCGACTGCAGCGAGGCAAAGAGGGGCGTGAGCTCAATGGGCCGCATAGCCTCGACTGACTTCGGTGGGCTGGCGCGGGAAAGCGTCGCGCCGCGTTAGAGGAGAACCCGCGCCATACGCCCTTTGCGCGATGGAAAACGGGCGCTATATCAACGTCCCGGCGCCAAGAGGGTGGCGGCGCGTGCGAGTGGCGTCAAGTCTTGTGCTCGGGTTATCAAGAGAGCGGTTCATCACATGTCCGACGATCTGGAGATGCGTCGCCGTCGCGCGGCCTATCGGGCGTCCCACCGCGGCACCAAGGAGATGGACATCATTCTCGGCCGCTATGCCGAGGCACGGCTACCCGGTATGCACGGCCCCGAGCTCGACGCTTTCGAGCGGTTTCTGGCATTGCCCGATCCCACATTGACGCTGTGGTTCTCGCACGGTGCAACGTCAGGGGACGTTGGTGAGTTTGCGGCGGTGATCGACGCGCTGCGAGCCTATCACGGATTGGCGCCGGTTCCCGCCGGCGAAGGTTTGGAAGGTCAATGAGCGCCCGACTGAGCGAGATCGATCATACTGCCCGCACCGTTACCGGCGTGCCGGAAGGTCTCGACGCGCTGGTGCTGGCCCAGCTCGTCAACGAGGCCGCTGCCGACAAGGCGCCGGGCACGCTGCTGCACGTCGCCCGCGACGACCGGCGCATGGAACAGCTCGAGCAGGCGCTGTCGTTCTTCGCGCCCAACGTACGCGTCATCACGTTTCCCGCCTGGGATACGGTGCCGTACGACCGCGTCGGGCCGGGCTCGGACATCGTCGCCCGCCGCATTGCGGCGTTGGCCAAGCTGGCGCTGACGACACGCAAGCATCCAACCATCGTGCTGACGACCGTCAACGCGGTCGTGCAGCGCATCCCCTCGCCAGGCTTCATCAAGCGCACCATCAAGGCGATGGCGCCGGGCCAGCGCATCGACATGGCGCGGCTCACGCAAAGTCTCGCCCTCATGGGCTATACGCGTTCGGGCACCGTCATGGAGCAGGGCGAGTACGCAGTGCGCGGCGGCATTCTCGACTTTTATCCTCCCGGGCGCTCGAGCCCCGTGCGGCTCGACTTCTTCGGCGACACGCTGGAGACGATCAAAGCCTTCGACGTGACGACGCAGCGCACCACCAAGCCGGTGCAGAAGCTCGCCCTCATGCCGATCAGCGAGGTCGCCTTCGGCGCCGACGCAGAGAAGCTGTTCCGCAGCCGCTACGTCGAGCTGTTCGGCGGCAATACGGGGGATGATCCGCTGTACGAGGCGGTCAGCTCCGGTCACCGCTACCCGGGCCAGGAGCATTGGCTGCCGCTGTTCCATGATCAGTTGGCAACGCTGTTCGACTACCTGCCCGGCGTGCCGGTGAGCTTCGATCATCGCAGCGATGAATCCGCCAACAGCCGCTTTGAGCAGATCGCCGAGCACTACGCGGCACGCACCGAAGCGCTGGAGGAGCACAGGTTCGGCGGACCGCCCTACAAGCCGGTGCCGCCGGAGCGCATGTTTCTCGATGCCAAATCCTTTGCCGCGGCGCAGGCCGACCGTCCGACGTTCCGCTTGACGCCGTTCGAGGAAGGCGAGGGACCCAACGTGCGGTCCTGGCGCGGGCGCGGCGGGCGCACCTTCGCCGCCGAGCGCCAGCAGGGCGATGTCAACGTCTTCGACGCCGTCGTCGGTCACATACGGCGTCTCCAAGGCGAGCCGCGCCGCGTCATCGTCACCGCCTGGACGCCCGGCGCGCGCGAGCGTCTGTCGACACTGCTCTCCGACCACGGCCTCAAGGATGTAACGCGGGTCGAATCCTACGCCGAGGCGCTGGCGCTGCCCGCGCAGGCGACGGCCATCGGCGTGCTCGGCATCGAGCAGGGCTTCGAGACGCCGGAGATCGCCGTCATCGGCGAGCAGGACATCCTCGGCGATCGCCTGGTGCGTCCGCGCCGCAAGCAGCGCAGCGCCGTCGACGTGCTGACCGAAGCGACGAGCCTTTCCGTCGGCGATCTCGTGGTGCACGCCGACCACGGCATCGGTCGCTTTTCCGGCCTCAAGACCATCACCGTTCTAAAGGCTCCGCACGACTGCCTGGAGCTGCACTATGCCGGCGGCGACAAGCTGTTCCTGCCGGTCGAGAACATCGAGCTGTTGTCACGCTACGGCGCCGACGAATCCGATGCGCAGCTCGACAAGCTGGGCGGTGTCGCCTGGCAGTCGCGCAAGGCGCGCCTCAAGAAGCGGCTGCGCGAGATCGCTTCCGAGCTGATCAAGATCGCCGCGCTGCGCCAGCTCAAGGAAGCGCCATCGGTCGCCGCGCCGGAGGGCGCCTATGACGAGTTCGTCGCGCGCTTCCCCTACGAGGAGACCGAGGACCAGGATTCCAGCATCGAGGCGGTGCTCGGCGATCTTTCTTCCGGGCGTCCGATGGACCGTCTCGTGTGCGGCGACGTCGGCTTCGGCAAGACCGAGGTGGCGCTGCGCGCGGCCTTCGTTGCCGCCATGAACGGGCTGCAGGTGGCTGTCGTGGTGCCGACGACGCTACTGTCGCGGCAGCACTACAAGACCTTTACCGACCGCTTCAAGGGACTGCCCATCCGCATCGCCCAGGCGTCCCGCCTCGTCGGTACTGCGGCGCTCAATGAGGTGAAGGAGGGTCTGGCCAACGGCTCCGTCGATGTCGTGGTCGGCACGCACGCGCTGCTCGGCAAGTCGATCGACTTCAAGCGCCTTGGCCTGCTCATCATCGACGAGGAGCAGCACTTCGGTGTCACCCACAAAGAGCGCCTGAAGAAGATGCGCGAGGACGTGCACGTGCTGACGCTGTCGGCGACGCCCATTCCGCGCACGCTGCAATTGGCGCTCACCGGCGTGCGCGAGCTGTCGCTGATCACGACGCCACCGGTCGATCGCCTCGCCGTGCGCACCTATATCTCGCCGTTCGATCCGATGATCATCCGCGACGCGCTGCGGCGCGAGCGCTATCGCGGCGGCCAGAGCTTCTACGTCGCTCCGCGCATTGCCGATCTCGACGAGATCGCCGACTTCCTGCGCGAGGCCGTGCCCGAGCTGACCTTCGCCCGCGCCACCGGCCAACTGGCGCCGAGCGAACTCGAAGACGTCATGACCGCCTTCTACGACGGCAAGTACGACGTGCTGCTGTCGACTGCTATCGTCGAGTCCGGTCTCGACCTGCCGAACGCCAACACGCTCGTCGTGCACCGCGCCGACATGTTCGGTCTTTCCCAGCTCTACCAGTTGCGAGGTCGCGTCGGCCGCTCGAAGGCGCGCGCCTATGCCTACTTCACCATCCCCGTCGGCAAGGCGCTGAGCGAGGGCGCCGACAGGCGGCTCAAGGTTCTGCAGTCGCTCGACACGCTCGGCGCCGGCTTCTCGCTCGCCTCGCACGATCTCGACATCCGCGGCGCCGGCAATTTGCTGGGCGAGGAGCAGTCCGGCCACATCCGCGAGGTCGGCTTCGAGCTCTATCAGTCGATGCTGGAGGAGGCCGTCGCCTCGATGAAGGGCGGCGACCTCGAAGGCGCCACGGAGCAGTGGAGCCCGACCATCTCGCTCGGCACCTCGGTGCTCATCCCCGAGACATATGTCGCTGACCTGCAACTCCGGCTCGGCCTTTACCGGCGCTTGTCTACCCTGGAGACGCGCGAAGAGATCGATGCCTTCGCGTCCGAGCTGGTCGACCGCTTCGGCCCGCTGCCCGAGGAGGTCGAGCATCTGCTCGACGTCATGGAGATCAAGGCGCTGTGCCGCCAGGCGGGGGTCGCACAGGTCGACGCGGGACCGCGGGGAGCCGTCGTCGGCTTCTATCGCAACGAGTTCGCCAACCCGGAAGGCCTCGTGCAGTACGTGCAGTCCTCGCGCGGGCACCTCAAGGTGCAGCCCGACCATAAGCTCGTCTATCGCGCCGAGTGGGATCTGCCGGCCGAGCGCCTGAAAGGCGTGCGCGCCTTCATCGGCCAGCTCGCCGCCGTTGCCGCCAAAGCCAAGAAGGCGGCGTAGGCGGGTTAGCGAAAGCGCCGGAGTGGGCGGCGCGAGCACGCAAAATGTCAATGCGTGGTGTCGCACGACTTATAGGCTTATCCACAGCAACAGAGGGCGGCGTGATCCTTCGGGAAGCGCACGTGCGAATTGGTTTTGCTCGTCCTGCGGCCATCGCGCTTTTCGCCATTGGCATGCCCGCGCTTGCGGATGACACGCTGCCTCGTTCAGCGGCGCCTACGTCGGCCTCAACGCCGGTGCCGCTTGGGGCTCGGCGAGCTACGCCACTGATCCCGGCTGTCTGCCCTCCTCCCTCAACGCTACGTTCTGCGGCGCAGCTCCTGATCCTTCCGCGTCGAACGGTAGCGCTGTCGCTGCGAGCGGTACGCGGCGATCTCTCGTCGTCCGGGTTCACCGGCGGCATTCAAGGCGGCTACAACTGGCAAAACGGCAGTATCGTCTATGGCGGTGAGGGTGACTTCGGCGCGTTCGATGTGGGCGGGTCGGCAAGTCCGGCGGGAATTTTTCCCTTCCCGTTCCTCGGCACGACCTATGCGCTGAGCGAGAGCATGTCGGCGAAGTGGCTCGCCACGCTGCGCGCGCGGCTCGGCTATACGATTGCGCCGCAACTTCTGCTGTACGCGACCGGCGGTATCGCCTTCAGCGACTTCAAGTTTGCGAGCGGATACAGCGATAACGCCATCGACCCGACCTACCCCGGCGGCACCGGCTTCGGCAAGAAGTCCGGCGTGGCGGTCGGCTGGACCCTCGGCGGCGGCGGCGAGTGGCTGCTCGACGGCCCCTGGTCGATCAAGGCCGAGTATCTCTACTTGGATTTTGGCTCGACGAGCATTGACGTAGCAACCAGCAATACGGCTGCCTACACGCAGACCATGCACGTCGAAGCCGATCTGTCGGCGCAGGTCGCGCGCGTCGGCATCAATTTCCGACAGTGATCGGCGTCAGGTTGTCTTCTTCTTGAAGAAGGCGCGCGAGGGCGTCGGACGGCGGCCGCGCTCTTCCGGCGCCATCGGCTCCATCATCTTGATCGCCTGCCAGAAGATGATCGGGAAGATGACGATCAGGAATAGGCCGATGCCCATCAGATCCTTCATCTCGGCGCTGAAGCCGCGATAGAGCACGAGCAGCCCCGAGCCCATGCCGGCCGCGGTCAGCAGGGTGATCATGATCGCCTGCAGGTGGTGCGAGACGACGTACCAAAGACCTACGACCGCCAGCAAAGCGGTGGCGACGATCGCGGTCATGACGCCGGGATGCGCGCTAAGATATTGGATCAGCTCGTCCAGCATGCTCTGCGTCCCCCTTGGCGCTGTCGTGAACCCGGCCACTCAGCCAACTGCCATTAGCACTCAAATCTATGACGTGTGCAAAGCAGGGGACGAAAAACTAAGCCCGCGGCGCGGATGCCACAGCGCTAGCCTGTGGAAAATCCATCCGGAAGGCGGAGAGCCTGGCGCATGAGCTTGCCGTTGGCGGTGCGCGGCAGTGCGTCGACAAAAACGATGCAGCGCGGGCGCTTGTAGGCGGCAAGGCGCGCGGCGGCGAAGCGCTCGATGTCGCCGGCATCAGGGTGCGCGTTCGCCTGCAGAACGATGAAGGCGGCGATGACACTGACGTCGGCGCGCACCTTGACCTCGGCGCAGGCCACTTCGGCGATTGAGGGATGTTCGGCCAGCACCGCCTCGACCTCCAACGGCGAGACGCGATAGCCGAGCGCCTTCATCAGGTCGTTGGCGCGGCCGCGGTGAAACACGTAGCCGTCGGCGTCGATGACGGCGAGGTCGCCGCCGACGAACCATTCGCCGCGATAGACGTCGCGCTCTTCCTGCGGCCGCCGCCAATAGCCCAGCATCAGCCCGGGGTCGGAGCGGTGCACGGCAAGCAGCCCTTCCTCGCCGGGGGGCAACGGCTCGCTGCCGCCGTCGAGGGGCAGCACGGCGAGGCGCCGTCCCGCCTGCGCCTTGCCGACGGCGCCGGGCTTGCGCACTACGCCGGGACCCGACGACACGTAGGTAGATATTTCGCTCATGCCGAGCGCCTCATAGAGCGGCCTGCCCGTGCGCGCTTCCCAGTCCTCGAAGAGACCCGGCGGCGGAGTTTCGCCGGCCATCAGCCCATGGCGCAGAACGCCGAAGTCAGTGGGCGCGGGTTTGCCGTACTTGAGCATCTGGCGGTAGACGCCGGGTACGCCGGCAAACAGGGTCGCGCCGGTCTCGGCCATCAGGCGCGGCCACAACGCCGGATCCTTTTCGCCCGTGTAGATGATCGCCGTTGCGCCATTGGCCCAGGGATCGGTGAGCCCGGTGCCGAGCGTGAACGTCCAGTTGAAGGCGCCCGCATGCAGCATGCGGTCTTCAGGGCCGATGCCGTACCAGCTTCGATACATCGGCCGGCGTCCGAACGCGGAGCGATGCGCGTGCAGCACGCCCTTGGGCGTTGCGGTCGTGCCGGAGGTGTAGATGAGGAAGGCCGGATCGTCGGCCGCGGTATCGACGTAGGCGGCGCGCGGCGCTTCGCGCAGCATGCGGGCGATGGCGTCGGCATCCAATTGCATGACGCCCGGTGGGACGGCAGTCGAGCCGAGATTGCCTCCCTGCACGACGGCTCGCGGCGCCGCTGTCGTCGAGAAGGAACTGCACCTCGCGGTCGGTGAGTTGCGGCGAGGTCGGCAGCGGCACGAAACCGCCGGCGATGGCGCCGAAGAAGGTGAGCGCGTAGGCGCTGGTGTTCTCCAGCCGCATGAGGATGCGAGCGCCCGCGGGTATGCCCGCCGCCTTCAGGCCGCCGGCGATGCGCAGCACGGCGTCTTCGAGGTCGGCAAATGTCCAGACCTCGGCTGGCGCGCCCCGGCGCGGCCATGACGATCAGCGCCGGATGCTTCGGCCGCGCCGTCGCCGCTCGGCCGATCGCATACGCCGCCATGTTGAAGCGCTGCGGGAGCATATCGGCGGCGTCGGTCATTTCGCGTCCGACCACCAGCTATCGACGTTGTAGCCGAAGAGGGGTGTCCGCTCGGGATGCCGCAGCCGCCGTCCAGTAGGCGACCCACTGCTTGGGGATGAAGAACAGCGGGATCACGTAGTCGCCGGACAGCAGCACGCGGTCGAGCGCGCGCACCGCCGAGACGAAATCTTCTTCGGTCTTGGCCTCCAGCATCGCCTGGATCATGGCGTCGGCCGCCGGATTCTCGACGCCGGCAAAGTTATAGGTGCCGTCCGTTTTCGCCGCCTGCGTCGACCAGCGAAAAAGTTGCTCGTTGCCTGGCGAGAGTGAGGACGACCACGTGTTCTGGATCATGTCGTAGTCGTAGTTGGTCAGCCGCTGCTGATATTGGGCGCCGTCGACGACGCGCAGCTTCACCTTGATGCCGAGTCGTTCGACATCGCGCGCGAACGACAGCAGCAGTCCCTCCTGCGACGTCGACGAGGCGAGGATCTCGAACTCGATCTGGCGTCCGCTCTTGGTTTCGACCAGGCGTCCGCCTTGCAGCTCGTATCCGGCCTCCTGCAACAGCCGGAACGCCTTCTCCTGATTTTCGCGGCCGCGGCCCGACCCGTCAGTCGAGGGAAAGCGGTAGGTGCCGGCCATGAAAGCCGGCTTCACCGCATCGGGAAAGGGGGCTAGGATCTCCTGCTCGCGCGTATCGGCAGGGCGCCCCGCCGAGGCGAGTATCGACCGCTCGAAGTAGCTCTGCGTGCGGCTGTAGAGGCCGGCATAGAGCGTCCGGTTGATCCATTCGAAGTCGAACAGGTAGATCAGCGCCTCGCGCACGCGCGCATCATTGAACACCGCGCGCCGTGTATTGAACACCAGCGCCGTCATGCCGGCCGGCAAGGCGATGGCGAACTCGCGCTTCACCGCACGCCCGTCGCGCATGGCGGGGAAATCGTAGCCGTTGGCCCAGCGGCGCGGATCCTCCTCCGGCCACAGGTCGATCTGCCCTGACTTGAAGGCGTCGAACATCACCGAGCCTTCGCGGAAGTAGTCGAAGCGGATTTCGTCGAAGTTGAAGCGGCCGCGGTTCACCGGCAGATCGCGACCCCAGTAGTTCTCATCGCGCACGAAAGTGACGGAGCGCCCCGCGTCCACCTTGCCGACACGATAGGGCCCCGACCCGATGGGCGGCTCGAGTGTCGTGTAGTCGTACGTCTCGGGCTTGATGGCGTGTTTGGGCAGCACCGGCAGAAGGCCAAGAATGAGCGGGATCTCGCGGTCGCCCGCAGCAGTCGAAGGTGAAACGCACGCTGCGATCCGACAGCCGCTCCGTCTTGGCGACCTTGGCGAAGTAGGTGCGGTGATTGGGACGGCCCTTCTCCTTCAAGAGCTCGAACGAGAAGATGACGTCGTCGGCGGTGATCGGCTTGCCGTCGGAAAAGTGCGCCTGCGGATTGAGGTTGAACGTGATCGACGAGCGATCTTCGGGAATTTCCACCGTCTCGGCGATGAGCCCGTAAAGCGTGAAGGGCTCGTCGAGCCCGCGCGCCATCAGGCTCTCGATCGTAAAGTCGCGCATGCCGTTGACGGCGACGCCTTTGACGATGAGCGGATTGAGGCTGTCGAACGAGCCGAAGGCGCCGAGCACGAGACGGCCGCCCTTGGGCGCGTTCGGATTGACGTAGGAGAAGTGCGTGAAGCCCGGCGGCTCCTTCGGCGCTCCATAAAGCGCAATGCCATGCACGGGCTCGGCAACGGCCCGCGGCATCAAAGACAGCAGCGCGAAGGTGAGGGCGGCGGTCAGCTTGTGCAGCATTCGGACTCCGGGCGCCTGTCTACTTTTGCGGCTGCGAGGCGAATTGCTGCCCTATTATCACACGTTAGCGCTTCGACTACGCCGCGCGACGGCAGGTTCCGGCAACATCCTGCGTTGCGTCTTTGCAACGATGGATGAACGCGATGACACGTTCGCGCGCGACGCCAATTCTACGGCCACGGGATTGCCGCAATCCGGGCCTTACTGCCGCACCCATGAGCGCCGAGGGGCGTCATATGGGGCGCGCAATTCGTGCTCGCCCCCGAGGGGTGAGCTGGTCGGACCAGCTCTCTAAGAGAGGTTTGTATTCATGACAAATAACGTTGCGCACCTCCTGGGCAAGGGGCGGAGCGCTCGCGGGGTCGCTGCCATGTGCGCCGCCGTCGGGTTGGCCGCCGTGATCGTAACTCCCGCATCCGCGCAGGATCCGGCTCCGGCTCCGGCTGCCAAGGCGCCCGCGGCTCCTGCTGCCAAGGCACCTCCTGCCGCCGGCGCTCCCGCTGCGAAGGCCGGCGCTGCCGCTGCCGACAAGAAGAGCGCATGGGTGAAGCTGTGCGAGAAGGCGCCGTTCAACACCAAGGACAAGGACGGCAAAGAGGTCAAGAACGAGAAGAACATCTGCCTCACGCATCATGAGCGCCTCGATGGCAACACGGGCATGGTGATGGTGTCGGCCGCGATCCGCGAGATCGAAGGCAACGACAAGAAGAGCATGATGGTGATGGTGCCGCTCGGCATGGCGCTGCCGCCGGGTCTGCGCGCCGCGGTCTATACCAAGGAGCAGTGGGCTCAGGCCGCGAAGAACGAGAAGATCGACGAGAAGACGCTGAAGCCGATCTCGCTCAAGTACTCGCTGTGTCATGCGGCCGGCTGCACCGCCGAGGTCGAAGCGACGGCCGAGATCGTCGAGCAGATGAAGACGGGCGGCGGCATCATGGTCATCGCCATGAACGCGGGCGCCCAGCCGATCGGCTTCCCGGTTCCGCTCGACGGCTTCGTCGAGGCGTTTGCCGGCAAGCCGGTCGACAACAAGGAATACGCCAAGGCGCGCGGTCAGCTCATGGCGCAGATCCGCGAGCGTCAGCAGGCTGCGGTCGAGAAGTACAAGGCCGAGCAGATGAAGAACCTGCCGCCGCCGCCTCCGGGCGCCGCCGGTGCGGCACCGGCAGCTCCGGCCGCCAAGAAGTAAGCTCGCGCCATTCGCGCACGACAAGAAAACCGCTCGGCTGCATGGCCGGGCGGTTTTTTGTTGAACCGATAATCCGATCTAGTGGGACTGCAGGAACAGCGCGCGATAGCCGCCCTTGTCGTCTTCGGTGAACAGCTCACTCACCTGCGGGTGGCGCAGCGGCTGACCGGTTTCGTCGGGCAATAAATTCTGCTCGGAGACGTAGGCGATGTACTCGGTCTCGGCGTTCTCCGCGAGCAGATGGTAGTACGGCTGCTCCTTGTGCGGACGGATCTCCTCGGGAATGGACAGCCACCATTCCTCGGTGTTGTCGAATTCGGCATCGATGTCGAAGACGACGCCGCGGAACGGATAGAAGCGGTGGCGCACGACCTGCCCCACTGCAGAATTTCGCCTGCCTCACCGTGCCCATAGTGCGCGTCCGTTTATCCCTGGCCCATTCGAAGTGAGCGGGTCGCGGCTGTCAATCGCACACGGCAAACTCGGTTCACGAAGTGCGGCATTCCGACCGCACCCTACAACCCGTAGGCAGCAGCCTTTTCAGGATCCTTGGCGGCGACGATGCGGGCGAGGTCGACGATCACCTTGGCCTGTTTCCAGGTGGCGTCGTCCTGCATCTTGCCATCAATCATGACGGCGCCGGTGCCGTCGGGCATCGCTTCCAGGATGCGTTTGGCGAAGGCCACCTCTTTGTCGTCCGGCGAGAACACGCGCTTGGCGATGTCGATCTGGCTCGGATGCAGCGACCAGGCGCCGAGGCAGCCCTGCAGGAAGGCGTTGCGGAACTGCGCTTCGCAGGCGGCGGCGTCGGAAAAGTCTCCGAACGGCCCATAGAAAGGCTTCAGGCCGTAGGCGAGACAGGCGTCGACCATCTTGCCGACCGTGTAGTGCCAGAGGTCCTGCTGGTAGAAGGCCCGCTTGGTACTGCTGTCGCCGCTGCCGTCGGCGAGTACGCCGTAGTCGGGATGGCCGCCGCCGACGCGCGTGGTCTTCATGCCGCGCGAAGCCGCGAGGTCTGCCGGTCCGAGGCTCATGCCGTGCATGCGCGGGGAGGCGGCGGCGATGGCCTCGACGTTGTTGACGCCCTCGGCCGTCTCGAGGATGGCGTGAATGAGGATCGGCTTCTTGACGTTATGCTTGGCTTCGAGCTGGGCAAGCAGTTGGTCGAGGTAGTTGATGTCCCAGGGCCCCTCCACCTTGGGCAGCATGATGACGTCGAGCTTGTCGCCCGCGGCGGCGACGATCTCGCGCACGTCGTCGAGCATCCACGGGCTGTTGAGGCAGTTGATGCGCGTCCACAGGCCGGTCGAGCCGAAGTCGTTCTCGCGCGCCATGGCGATGAAACCGGCGCGCGCCGCTTCCTTCTGGTCGGCGGGGATGGCGTCTTCGAGATTACCTAGGACGACGTCGACCTGGCCGGCGATGTCCTTGATCTTGGAGCGGATCTTCTCGTTGTGCGGCGGCACGAAATGGATCATGCGCTCCAACTTCACGGGGAGCGCGCGGTAGGGCTCGGGAGCACCGATGGCGAGCGGGGCGTAAAATTTCTGAGGGGTGCGGCTGGCGGCCATCGCAATTCGAACTCCCGTGTTGCAGCGCAGCGCACTCTATTGGCCCGCGGGCGCGAGTTCAACGAGAGCGCTGCCGCGGCGCGCGGCGCGGGACGTGAGGTCGCAACCCTACGGCTTGGCGGGTTCGAGAGCCTCGACGATGGTGCGGAGGTTGGCGATAAACGCCTTCGCACGGGTCGCCGGCAGCGACTCAACCAGCGCTTCCTCGATGCGTCCGACGATGGGTTCGGATGTCTTCAGAACATCCCTTCCGGCATCGGTGAGCGACACCGCATACGCGCGCGCATCGTGGCGCGTGCGCCGTCGCCTGAGCAAGCCTTTGCGGACCAGCAGTTGCACGACCTGCGAGACCGTCGACCGGTCGATGCCGGTGGCGTTGATGATATCCTGCTGGCTGAGGCCGTCCTTCTCGCCCGCCACCACCAGCACGGTGTACTGGGTGGTCGTCACGTCGAGCCCGTTCATGTGCGATTGGAAGAGTTCGCCGGCGCATTGATGCACGCGATGGAGGAGATGCAAGGTCGATAGGTTCAAGGATCACCACCTGGGGCGAGTGTTGCTGGCTAGAGCCCGGTAGAGGTTGCGCCGGACAACCTCCGAATCCTGAACTCTCGGTGGACTGATTAGACAAGACAAACGACCATCCTGCTTGACCGACGCGGCACAATCGGTTGACCGTGGGGGAGTTTTCGCAGGGGGAGCGATGTCCGTCGCCTTTACAACCGGAGATCTGAACCCGCGGGATCGCATACCCTATTGGGTGGATGTGGCGACCCAGGCGTACTTCAAGCATGGCTTCGACGCATCGGCGGTGACGTTCGTCGGCAATCTATACGCCGAGAAGCTCGACAGTATCGTCTTGTCCCGCTGCGATTGCGGTCCGTGCCATGTAACGCGCACGCGGCAAGACGTGGCACGCGACGATATCGACGACCTCATCTTGTGTGTTCGCCTTTCGGGCCGCTCACTTTTCAAGCAGGGCGACCGCGAGGTCGTCGTCGATCCCGGGACAGTTATGTTGCAGGACTCCGGGCGACCGATGGAGGTCGAGTTCCTCGAGCTGACGAAATCGATATTCGTCACCGTGCCGCGCGCCGCTCTGCAGGCCCGATTGGGTGACGCGGCGCTATCCGGTACCTCTTCGACGAAGGCCCCGATTGCCGGGCTGGCGGCAGAATTCCTCACCCAGCTCGCCGCACGCGCCAGCATGCTCGATGAAACCGTGCGTCGGCGCTTGGCCGAGCAGGCACTTGATCTGATCGCTCTCGCCTTCTCGTCCGCCAACGGCACGCCGGCACTTTCTTCGCCGCGCGGCTCCGCGCTCTTGCGCCTGAAGATGACGATCGAAGCGCGCCTCAGCGATCCGAACCTCAAGCCGGCATCCGCTGCCGCCGCGACCGGCATCGGCGTTCGCTACGCCAATGACCTCCTTGCCGAGGAGAACTCCTCGCTGGAGCGGTATATCCTGCGCCGGCGCCTGGAGCGGTGTCGCAGCGCGCTAGGCGATCCGCTGCAAGACCATCGCATGGTTGGCGAGATCGCCTTCAGTTGGGGGTTCTCCGACCATTCGCACTTTACGCGGCGCTTCCGCGCCGCCTTCGGCATGCCCCCCGGCGACTACCGGCGGCAACTGCAGCTTGCGGCCAATCGCTAGTTGCGACCATTTGCCTGTTCCGCCGAGCGCCTGTCGCACCAGGCTTACGCTTCGGTAATGTTGCGGACATCAGTTGGCAACGCACGCAGCGTAGGATCTGGCCGCAGGCTGGAGCCAAACACATGCGCATCCTGGTCGTCGAAGACGATGCCGAAACCGCCGCCTATATCACCCACGGCTTCGCCGAGGAGGGGCACGTCGTCGAAGCTTTGGACGATGGACGCGATGGTCTTTCCCAGGCGATGGGCGAAACCTACGACATCCTGGTTGTCGATCGCATGCTTCCCGGCCTGGATGGTCTGTCGCTGGTTCGCGCCTTGCGAGCGGTCGGTCACAAGGTGCCGGTGATCTTCCTCACCTCGCTGGGCGGCGTTGACGATCGCGTCGACGGACTAAACGTCGGCGGCGACGACTATCTCGTGAAGCCTTTCGCCTTCTCCGAGCTGCTTGCGCGCGTCAACGCGCTGGCGCGGCGCCCGCACCTCAAGGATGCCGAAACGGTGCTGCGCGTCGGCGATCTCGAGATGGACCTCATTGCCCGCACGGTCGCCCGCGGCGGCGACGTCATCGACCTGCAGCCCCGCGAGTTCCGCCTGCTGGAGGTGTTGATGCGCAACAAGGGCCGCGTTCTCACCCGCACGATGCTGCTCGAGCGCGTGTGGAGCTTCCACTTCGAGCCGCGCACCAGCGTCGTCGAGACGCACATCTCGCGCCTGCGCACAAAGATCGATCGCCCGTATGCCAAGGAGCTGATCCATACCGTGCGCGGCTCCGGCTACACCATGCATGATCAGCAATGACTTCTTCAAGAGAACGCCTGTGCGCCTCGCCGGCGCTTTCGCCGTACTCTTCGCGCTGACGGTTATCGCCCTCGTCAGCGTCCTCTATTTCACCCTCGTGTCCGAGCTCGATGCCGCCATCCGCCAGCATGTCGAGGAGATCAGCGACACGCTGAAGGCGATCGACCGGCAGCAGGGCTTCGACGATCTCGCCGCGGTGGTTACCGAGGAAGCCGAGTCGGTTCGTGACTTCGACAGCATTTTTCTGTTGCGGGGCGAGGATGGATCCTTCCGCGCCGGCAACGTGCAGAACGTGCGCCTCTTCAAGGGGTGGGGCGAGCTCGACCGCGCGTGGCTGCCGATGGTGGCTGACAAGGGGAACCCCGACGACCGCTTCTTCGCGATATGGACGCCCGTCTCGAAAGGTCATCTCCTCGTCGGCGGCAGCGACAGGGAGATCCGCGAGGTTCGCCGCATTCTGCTGCACGGTCTTGGATGGGGGCTGGTCGCCACGTTGCTGCTTGCCGCCGGTTCGGCGACGTATCTGGCGCGGCGGGCGCAGCAGAAGATCGACCTGTTCGCGACGACGCTGTCGAAGGTCAGCCGCGGGGAGATTTCCGAACGCGTGCCCGTGACCGCCTCGCATGACGACCTCGATCACGTTGCAGCGCAGATCAACGCCACGCTGGCACACCTGCAGAAGCTGATCGAGAACGTCAACCAGGCGTCCTCCGACATCGCCCACGATTTGAAGAAGCCGATTGGCCGGCTACGCCGCCGGCTGGAGCTGGCGCTTGGCAGCGCCGACAATGCCGACGCGTTCCGAGCCCAAGTAGAGCAATCGCTCGAAGAGCTCGACAGCATCGTCGAGACGTTCGAGGCGCTGCTGCGGATCACGCAGCTCGAGGCCGGTGCGCGGCGGGCGCGTTTCACGAGCGTGGAACTCGGCACGGTGCTGGCCGATATCGCCGACATCTACGAGCCGGTAGCTGAAGAATCAGGCGGTCGGCTCGTCAGCACGGTGGCTGTCGTCGAACGCGCCCAGGTGACCGGAGATCGCGAGCTGCTGACGCAGCTGTTCGCCAATCTCATCGAGAATGCGATCCGTCATTCGCCGCAGGGCACGCGCATTGACGTGGGCCTGACGCATCGCGGCGAGCATCACGTCGCTTTCGTTGCCGACAACGGTCCCGGCATCCCGACAGATGAGCGCGAGAACGTGTTTCGCCGCCTCTACCGCCTGGAGCGCGAACGCTCCACCCCCGGCAGCGGCTTGGGTCTCAGCCTGGTTGCCGCCATTGCCGAGTTGCACGGCGCCGCCGTGGAGCTCAACGACAATGCGCCGGGGCTGCGCGTCGAGGTCTCGTTTCCGCGCGCCTGACCAGGCATGGCCATGAAAAAAGGTGCAATGCACGGGGCATTGCACCAAGGAAGGCGTTCGGAGGAGTTTGCGTGTCGTTAGCGGCAGTGACGGTGATGGTGACTCCACCAGCAATGGCGGTGGCGGTGCCAGCCAGTCTTGCTGATGAGGGACAGATGCGACGCGGCGGGGACCGCCACCCTCGCACCGGGACCGGCTGCCTGGCCGGAGGTGGCTGCGAGGCAGAGAACGATGGCGCTGCCGATGAGCGACAGCGGGATGTAGTGTTTCATGGTGAAAACTCCCGAGCGTCCCGCGCGCCGAGACGCGCGGAGGACAGAATTGGATCTCGCGATCCGGTTTGCAGCAGAAGGGCGGCAGGCCCTCGGGCCTGCCGCAACGAGGCGCTGGGGTTACTTCTTCACGCACTTGGCGCCGGCGTCGTCCCACTTCATCGTGGAGATCTTTTCACAGGCGGCCTTCGTCTTGGGGGCTCCTTTGGCCATGACCGGGGCGGCGACGCCGAAGGCAACGGCGGCAAGGACGGCGGCGGTCATCAGCTTCTTGGACATTGGACTCTCCATCTCTTTGTTCGGGCGCTTCATGATCACCCGCGCAGCAAACTGCACCCCGACCTTTGTGGTCACCTGACCCACCGCATACGCTTTGGTAAGGAGCGGCGTTCAGCGAAAACAGCTGCAATTACAGAGGATTTTAGCGATGCAGGGGGCAGGCGATGTGTGCGTGAGAGAGCTCGCGCGGCGTCACATGCTGTGCTGTTTGCGGTAGTCGCGCGGCGCGCAGCCAAAGACGCTCTTGAAGCGTCGCGTGAAGTGCGACAGGTCCGAGAAGCCCCAGCCGAATGCGATATCGCCAATCGTCCGGTGCGCTTGCGCCGCGTCTGACAAAGCAAGCCGGCAGCGCTCGAGGCGCCGTTGAACGATCAGCCGCTGGATAGACAGGCCCTCCTTGGCGAGCAGCGCGTTGGCATAGCGCACACTGATGCCGGCGGCGCCAGCGGCCGTTTCCGGATCGAGGGCCGGATCGGAGAGGCGCTGTTCGATTTCCCGGCGCAGTCGCAGTAATGCCGTCGTCCGCGCCGACGACAATGCCGGCCGGTCCTTGGCGCCCTGCTCCGCAAGCGCAAGGGCGGCGAGATCGAGAACCTGCTCGCCGATCTGCGCCCGCGACGCCTCATTTAGCGCACCAATGTGTTGTGGGAGAATGCGCAGGTAGTCGGAGACCAGCCCGCTAATGCCCGGCCCTCGCCGCACCGCGTGAGCGGTGAGCTGCGAGCTTGGCGCCAGGCGCGCCTTCAGCGCGCGATGCGGGATCCTGAGGAAGAGCCGCCGCCATTTCGTCGAGTAGTGAGTGAAAAAGGGCCGCTGCGCGTCGAGCAGCGCGAAGTCGCCGGGCTTAAGGGTCGCCTCGCGCCCATCCTGAATCAGAGTGGCGGTGCCCTCGAGCTGCAGGCCAAGTAAGAAGACGTCGCCCTCTTCGTGCGCAATGTCGCGTCGGGTAACAGCTGCATAGCTCAGGCCGAGGCTGTCGACTTCGACGACGCCGAGTTCTCCGAGCGTGGCTCGGTGGATCGTCGCGTCAAACGCCGGCGGCTTCTCCACGCGGCATTCGTGCTTGACGAAGACCTTGCAGGCAACGTCGTACCAATACGCGAGACGATCGCGGGGGTGGAACTCCGACATCGCGAGGATCTTGTCCATGCGCGGCCCCGCTCGTGCGTACCCTGTGCCTCCGGGGAGCGCTCGAACATACTGAACGAAGTCCCTCGCACCCAATCAAACGGTATCAGACCTGGACCGGCGGCGTCAGCCCCAGCGGCGATTGCTCCACATCCACTGCTCGGGAGCCTCGCGAATCCACGCTTCGAACTGTTGTTGCATGTGGACCATGGTCCAGCGGATGTCCTCCGCCTGATTTGCCGTGCGCGGCACGCGCAGTTCCTTCAGCTCGATCTCAAAGCGGCTTTGTGTGCCAATGCGCTTGCAGCGCGACAGCCAGATGCGCGCTCCGACGCGCCGCGCGATCATGGCGCCTATCGCCTGCGTTTTGGCATCGCGGCCGAAGAACGGTACGGGCATGCCGGTGCGATCGTAGAGGTCGCACACGAGACCGAGCCGGCCGCCGCGGCGCACGAAGTCCATGATGGCTCGCGCCGTCCGTTGGTCGTCGCCGTGATCGCCGACGTTGCCGCGGCCGAACAAGCCGTCGGGGTAGAGCTCCTTGCGCTGATCGCGCAAATACTGATCGACATAGGGGTTGGTGACGGAGCGATAGACGGCGGCGGGGTTGGCGCCTGCCCAGGTGAACGGGAGGATCGCCAGCTCCCAGTTGCCCATGTGCAGGCTGACGCCGACGGCGGGCCCCAGCTTGTCCTTGTAGCGCGAGAAAATGTTCTGGCTGACGATGTCGATGCGCTCTGGCTCGGCAAGAAAGCGATCGATGCGCATGGTCTCGACCATGACGCGGCCGAGGTTCTCCCAGTGCGCCAACGCGATGGCCAGGCGTTCGGCGTCGGTCTTCTCGGGGAAGGCGACGGCGAGATTGTCGAGCGCGCGTTTATGGCGCTTGGGATTGATGATGGGTGCTAGGCGCCGCCAGCACCAAGCCGAAGCACCGGTGGCGACGCCGAGCGGCAGGGCGCGGAAGAAACCGGCGACTAGCCGTAGCACCACGTATTCGGCGCGCCACTGCAGGTCGCGAAGGCGTTCCTTTGTCTGCATCGGCCAGTAGCAATCTCACGTTCCAAGGGCAGCGGTCATGCCCAGCCCATGACCCTGCGTCAAGGGCTAGGAGCCGCAGCAGACGGTGGCGGTTGCATCAGTCGTGGCGCGATAAACGACGGCGCGAGGCCCTCGCGCATCGCGAAGCGACGCAGCGGGCCGACGTTCTTCAGGATATGCAACCCGATGCCGCGCAGAGCCTGCACCGGGGCGGCGCTCGACAACAGGCTGCGGTTGAGCAGGTCGACCGTCCAAATGCGTGAGGCGATGTCCGTGCGCCGCATGCGACCGTAGGCTTCGAGCACGGCCGGCGCTCCTATATCGCCGCCGGTCGCGAGGGCGTCAGCGACGCAGTCGGCAAGGCAGGCTGCATCGCGCAACCCGAGGTTCAAGCCCTGCGCGCCGATCGGCGGGATGACGTGCACCGCCTCGCCAACGAGGGCGACGCGATTGCGGCCGGCGGCTTGCGCCGCCATGCCCGTAAGCGGGAAGACGCCGCGCGGACCGATGGCGCCGACGGTGCCCAGCATTCCCTGCAAGCGCTTCTCGAGCGCGTGCCGGAACGCCGTCTCGTCGAGCGCGGCGAGTTCCTTGGCGACCTCGGGACGTTCGACCCATACGAGGCTCGACGTGCACCCCGGCGACGGCACCACAGTGAACGGCCCCGCCGGCCGATGGAATTCGGTCGAGATGCCGCCATGCGGGCGTTGGTGGGTGAAGGTGCAGGCCACGGCGCTCTGCTCGTACGCCCAAGACTTTACCGGGATCTGCGCGGCCTTGCGGCAGAGTGACTGGCGGCCGTCGGCGCCGACGATCAGCTGGGCGGCGAGGTTGCGTCCGTCGGCGAGATTTATCTCAGCACCGGCCTCGCCGACAACGACATCGCTGACGTTCGCCTCTATGAGGGTGAGATGGGGCAAATGGACCGCGCGCGTGCGCAAGGCTTCGACGAGGCGAGCGTTCGGCACGTTGTAGCCAAAGCGCTTCAAACCGGCCTCGGCGGCGGTGAAGGTCACCTCGGGGGCGCGCAGCAGTGACCCCATATCGTCGATGATGCGGATGCCGGCGATGGGTTCACCGGCTTCCCGACACACTTCGCCGACGCCCAGGTTATTCAGCAGCGTTATCGATCCCCCAAACAGCGCCGCCGTACGCGTGTCGCGGCTGGCCGGCGCCGCGCCGATGGCGACGACGCGTACGCCGAGGCCGGCGAGCGCCAGCGCGGACGCTAGTCCTGCCGGGCCGGTGCCGACGACGGCAACGTCGAAGGAAATGTCGGTTTTCATGACAGACCCACACTACCCCATTTTCGAGCAGAACTAAAAAGACCGCGTAATTTCAATAGATCTCGTGGCGACGCCGCCACGGGAAGTTGTCACAAACTGTCACACATCGCTTTGCCGTTTACGATCCTCGAATCACTCGCGTAAGCCTAGTCCCAGCGAGGCCCACCGGCGGGGAATACGGCGGTGCACGGCTGAGCGGCGTGGTCAGCGTAAGTGCGTAGCGTGTGTAGTTGCTGTGCAGTTGCGTCGATCGAAGGCCGAGTTGAGGCGTACCTTCGTGGGAGTTGCGTATATGTTCGGGGGAGTAGGTAAGGCGGGATGGGCAACCATTCTCGTCACGGGCGGCTTGATGCTGGGGACCAGCGTCTCC
Organism: uncultured Alphaproteobacteria bacterium; assembly: GCA_963795225.1. Lineage (GTDB taxonomy): Bacteria > Pseudomonadota > Alphaproteobacteria > Rhizobiales > Hyphomicrobiaceae > Hyphomicrobium_A. The sequence goes on from CAWCHB010000015.1 coordinate 57,977, forward strand.
GCTCAGGCAGCCGATCTGGGCGGCGATTGCTGCGCGGATCTGGAAGAGCGCGTTGCCGAGCTCGAGGCGACCACGGCCCGCAAGGGCAACCGCAAGGTCAAGCTCGACCGATCTACGGTCAGGTCAACGAGGCCGTCATGTTCTGGGACGACGGCTTCGAGCAGAACGCTTACGTCGTCACCAACGACGCTTCGCGTTCGCGCTTCGGCTTCAAGGGCGGCGCCAAGATCAACGACGACTGGTCGGCCAACTTCAAGATCGAGATCGGCGTGCGCACGGCGAACTCCAAGCGCACCAATCAGGACGATCCGCAGGCGATTGCGACGATCAGGCTTCGACGTTCGCCACGTCTGGTGGAACCTGAAGAGCAAGACCTACGGCACCTTCCAGGTCGGCCACACGCCGACCGCACTCGAAGAGATCACCGAAGCCAATCTCGCCGGCACCAACTCCGTCGGCAAGTACTCGGACGTGGAAGACAGCGGCCTCGGCATGTTCCTGCGCAACATCGGCAGGCGGCCTGAGCGCCGTGCAATGGCGTCGCCTGATCAAGCACACCGGCGACCAGCCCGGTGAAGGCGATCGCCGTCAGGCCGTTCTCTACATCATCCCCGAGTTCGCCGGCTTCACCGCCAGCGCCGCTTGGGGCGCCGACGACAGCTGGGATGCCGGCCTCCGCTACGAAGGCGAGTTCAACGGCTTCAAGATCGAAGCCGGCATCGCTTACGGCGAGAACACCGACACCGCCAGCGATGACGCGGCATTCTTCGGCTGCATCGACACCGCACTGACGGCGCACACTGCCAGCAGGTCGGCGGCTCGGTCAGCGTCATGCACGAACCGACGGGCCTCTACACGCAACTTCGCGGCCGGCTGGTTCCAGGACGAGGACGTTGCCGGCAGCGCAGCTTTGCCGGCCTGCACGCCGACGACGACAGCACCTTCTGGGCGGTCGAAGCCGGCATCCAGAAGAAGTGGATCGATCTCGGCCCGACGACGATCTTCGGCCAGTACTACGACTACGATGGCGGCGCCAACGCACGTCAGGCGGTCGCGCGCAGGCGATGCGATCAACTCGTTCTGCCGGCGCGGCTCGACATCTTCACCAGCGAGGTCGAGATGTTCGGCCTGGGCATCGCTCAGGACATCAAGGCGGCCGATATGAAGCTCTACGCTCTCTATCGCCACTACGAGGCCGACGTCACGCTGTCGCAACGGTACGGCTGGTTCAGGACTCCGATCCGCTCGAGGATCTCGACATCCTGATGACGCGGCGCCATCATCAAGTTCTGATCCTTCCGCTACACCACGAGAACTACGAGAGCCGCCCCTCACCGGGCGGCTCTTTCATTTGCGGCGAATCTCGGGTTCGGCTTGGGCAAAACGGGGGTAAATCGCGATCAGAGTGGATGGCGCTCTTGTTGATGCGCATCTGCCACATGGCGCAACGAACACACTTGCTGGGACAATCGTTTACCTGGGCTTAACTGGCCCTAAAACATCCTTGTCTTCAACGGCCCCAGACAGCATTTTTGCGTCGGGGCGACTAGAGATGATGTTGCGGGGTTTCACGATGAGAAGCCGGTTCGTAGTTGCGCTGGCGTTGGTTGCGGCGGTTTTCGCCGGCCACGGCGCGTTTGCGTTCCAGGAGCAGAAGGGAAGCACCCCGCCGCCTTCAGAAGCGGCGCCGGCTCCCGCTGAAGCCGCGCCCGGCGACGCCAAGGCGGGGCTCACCGACGAATCCGCGCCCAAGCCCGAGGCCGGCACTGAGATCCGTATCCCGGGCCTCGGCAAGCTCGGCGTCCTGCCGAAAATGGATTTCGGCCTCGAGTTGCTTTACGGGGCGGCCGAAAACCAGGCCGTGGGCCAGCCGACGCCGGCCCCCAATCCCGAGGACGACCTGACGGTCCGCGGCTCGGTCAAGCACCGCTTCTGACCCTCGGTGCGCGGAGGGGACGCCCATGCTGCCCCTCCGATGGAAGGATCTGGCAGCCGCAAGCGTCCACCTCTTCACCGCGCTCGGCGCCGTGTGCGGCCTGCTGGCCGCGCTGGCGGCCTTTGATGGCGCCTGGGAGCGCATGTTCGCCTGGCTTGGCCTGGCGCTGGTCATCGACGGTATCGACGGCACCTTCGCACGCATGGCCCACGTCGAGGAGCGCCTACCGCGCTTCTCCGGCGAACGCCTCGACCTCGTCGTCGACTACGTGACCTATGTGTTCGTGCCGGCCCTGGCACTGCTGCGCGCCGGCTACCTCACGGGCACCGCCGGGCTGGTGATTGCCGCGCTCATCTTGCTGTCGTCGCTCTACCATTTTTCCGATCTCGCCAGCAAAGGCGAGGACTACAGCTTCATCGGCTTTCCCGCCGTCTGGAATATCGTCGCCTTCTACGTCTTCGCGCTGTCGCCACCCGGTTGGCTGACATACGGGATCCTCATCGCCTGCGTGGCGTTGACCTTCGTGCCCATGCATTGGGTGCACCCGATGCGCGTGAAGCGCCTGCAAGGCATCACGCTAGGCATTACCGTCGCCTGGTCGATCGCCGCCGTCGCGGCGGTTTGGCATGGATTCCCGCCGGCCCTGTGGACGCAGGTCATCCTCGTCATCGCGGCATTATATGTCTGCGGGCTGACGCTCGAGCGCTCGCTGCGACCGCAGTGGGAGGAGTAGCGTCAGCGGCGCGCCGAGTCCCCAAAATCGTCCCAGGTCGGCTCTTCGCCGAAACGCGAGGAGAGGAAATCGATGAACACGCGCGTCTTGGCGGCGAGGTAGCGATTGGGCGCATAGAGCGCGAAGATGCCAAGCTCGGGCGGCGGATGGGCTGGCAACACCTGCACCAACGATCCCGATGCGATATCGGGGCCGACGAAGAAGGTCGGCAGACTGGCGATGCCGTTTCCGGCCAGCGCCGACGTTCGTAGGACTTCGCCGTTGTTCGAGCAGAGAGCCGAGGTAATCTGCACGGAGATAACTTCGGCCCCTTGCCGCAGATGCCAGCGGTGCACCGCCGCCATGTGGCCATAGGCGAGGCATCGATGCTTTGCCAAGTCGTGCGGGACCAGCGGCGTGCCGTTGGCGGCGAGATAATCGGGCGAGGCGACAAGCGCCAGGCGTGCCGGGGCAAGCCGCCGGGCGATGAGGCTCGAATCCGCCAAGGCACCGATGCGCACTGTAACGTCGACACCTTCCTCGAGAGGGTCGATGAAACGGTCGCTCAACACCAACTCGATGCGCAACTCCGGGTAGCGCGCCATGAACTCGGCCACGGCTTGCCCGAGATACATGGTGCCGAACGACATCGGCGCGTTGATCTTGAGGACGCCGCGCGGCTCATCGTGCAGCCGCGAGATCTGGATTTCGGTCTCCTCGACGTCGGCGAGGATCGAGATGCAGCGCTCGTAGTAGGCCAGTCCCGCCTCGGTCGGCGTCACCCGCCGCGTCGTACGGTCGAGCAGGCGGGCGCCGAGGATCTGCTCGAGCTCCATTACCGCCTTGCTCACCGCCGAGCGTGTCAGGCCAAGCCGACGTGCCGCTTCGGCGTAGCTGCCGGAGGCCACGACCTTGGCAAACGCATTCATGGCATCGAGCTTGTCCATTGTCGCCAATATGGAACCAGAGTGGTTCACAATCTGTGGATTGAGCGCTTAGGGTCGACGGCCGATATAGGCGGGCAGTAGACGCCGGGTTCTTCCGGTGCCCCAGAAAGGGAGATGCAACATGTTGAACCTTCGCAGAGCCGAGGAGCGCGGCCGCGCCAACTTCGGCTGGCTGGACAGCCGCCACAGCTTTTCCTTCGGCTCCTACTTCGACGACAAGCACATGGGCTTTGGCCCGCTGCGTGTCATCAACGACGACCGCGTCGCCGGCGGCGGGGGGTTCCCTACGCATCCGCACGCCGACATGGAGATCGTCACGTACGTTCTGGAAGGCGCGCTGGAGCACAAGGACAGCCTCGGCACCGGATCGGTGATCCGTCCCGGCGACGTGCAGCGCATGTCGGCCGGATCGGGCATCCGCCACTCGGAGTTCAATGCCTCCAAGACCGACCCGGTACACCTGCTGCAGATCTGGATCGTCCCAGAGAAGCGGGGGCTCACGCCGAGCTACGAGCAAAAGACGTTCGTCGCGGATGACAAGCGCGGCAAGCTGCGCCTCGTCGGATCGCGCGACGGGCGTGACGGCTCGGTGACCATTCACCGCGACGTCGACTTGTACGCCACCGTGCTCGGCGACAACGACACCGTCAGCCACGAGCTGAAGACCGGGCGTGTCGCCTGGGTGCAAGTTGCTCGCGGCAGCGCCACGCTCAACGGCGAGCAGCTTTATCCCGGTGACGGCGTCTCCGTCGAGGCGGCCGGCAAGCTGCAGCTGAGCGGCACATCGGACGCCGAGGTGCTTGTATTCGACATGGCGGCTTAACGCAGCCGACTTGGAGCCGGCCGCCGCAGGGTGGCCGGCCCATTTGCCAAGCCAGCGGTCGAGACCGTCATAAGCATTGCACGTCTTCTTGGTTTGTCCGCGCGAGCCCGCTCAATAGCTTCTCGCCAAGATCGACATGTAGAGTGGACGCGAACATTGCAGATAAACGATGCCCCGGCGCAGCGTCCAAGAACTACGCGGGGGCAAATTCTCCGCTAGGGCGGAGGCGAACCGCTGACCGGCCACCTGCCCGCAGCCATCAGGCGTGGGCACGGAATGCGGTCCGAACGCGTCAAACGTATTCCAGCTTCGGCACGCGGCGACCAACTGATCGACGCGTGCGATGGGCGCCGTGATCGAGGGCTGCGCGGTGTGCGGCCTGCGCTGTCGCGAACTTCTTGCCGTCGAGCGAGCGATAGGCGCTGAGCGCCGAGTGGAACTGGAATGATGCCTCGCCGGCTTCGCGCACGACGATGCCGACGGCATCGCTGCCGATTTCGATAATGTAGGCTTGTGAAGACATGAACTCACCTTGGCGCCAGGGTGACCGGCGCTCCTTTGCATTGCTTTGATGACAGTTGTTTCGCGGGGTTGGCGCTCAGCGCCGCCTAGCTACGCTTCAACAGCAAGTGCAACAGGAATGGCTCATCGAGCCGCCGATCGGCGGGTGACGGTCTTTGGTCGAATTCACGACGCTTGCCATGGTTCTTCTCCTTGGAGCCGAGGCCGTGCGTACTAACACGGCACCTTAGCGTTTGGTTTCGCGGCGCAACCTGCTCTGCAAATCACCGCGGCCGACGCAAGCCGACGCGTCCATACATGGGTGGGGGAGGCTCGAAGGTCAAATACGAAGAGCTGCAATATTTAGAACCTACGCGACAATCGACGGACGGCCTGCCGCCGGGCTAGTGTTTGTCGACGCTCGCCATTGCGGCGGCGATCCTTAACGGAGCAGCGACCGTGCCGGTGCCGACGGAATTCACGCCGATCGCCGCGACAATAGGTGGCGTCCTTATCGGACTGGCTGCCGTAATGCTTATGCTCTTTCATGGCCGCGTTGCGGGCATCAGCGGCATCATCGGACGTCTGCTACCACCGCATGCCGACGCCGAGCCCATGCAAGCGGCAGCTTTCCTCGCCGGCCTCATCGCCGCGCCCCTCATCTACACGGCCGCCGGCGGCATGATCACGCAGACCGTGTCCGCCAATGCAACGCTCATGGTGGGCGGCGGCCTGCTCGTCGGCTTCGGCGCGGCATATGGCGGCGGCTGCACCAGCGGCCATGGCGTATGCGGCATCGCGCGACTATCGCCCCGCTCGCTCATCGCCACCGCAGTCTTCATGGCGACGGGCTTTCTGACCGTGCTGGTAGTGCGCCACTTGATCGGAGTTTGAGCCGTGCCGTTTTTCGTCAACGCGATTGCAGGGCTGCTATTCGGTCTCGGGCTATTGATCTCCGGCATGGCCGACCCCGCCAAAGTGCAGAACTTCCTTGATCTCTTCGGCGCATGGGACGCGAGCCTTGCTTTCGTCATGGCGGGGGCCGTTGCGACGACATTCCTGGGCTATCGGCTGGCGATGCGCCGGCCGGCTCCGTTGCTTTCGCCCAAGTTCGCAGTGCGTTCGAGCAGCTCGCTCGATCGCCCGCTGCTCATAGGCGCCGGTATTTTCGGGGTCGGCTGGGGACTGACGGGTTTTTGTCCCGGGCCCGCCGTGGTGTCGCTGCCGCTGCTTGCGCGCGGCACGCTGCTCTTCGTGCCGGCGATGCTCGCGGGTATTGTCGCAGCGCGGCTGGTGGCGCGCCGTCGGTTGGCTGCCGCGTAATCTGCTTCGATAGAATATGTGACAATGTGCGGCGCAGCAGGAAGCGTCGGGTTAGCGACATGCGCCGATGCAGCAGAAAATAGAATATCGACATGCCGATTTCTTCGTTGCCCAATTTGTTGCAACGCGCGTAGGCTCGGCGCCGGGGCACGAGCTACGATCGGAAGGGCGCTTACTCACGGGGATATCGACCAGCAATCAGAGCGAGGTACCACCATGGCTACCACTCTCCTTGTTCCCGGATTAGACGGCGGTGGCGAAGGCCACTGGCTCTCCTGGGTCGAAGCATCGATCCCCGACACGCGGCGTGTCGTCCAACCAGACCTCAAAAGTATGGACCTTTCGGCGTGGTCGGCCTCGGTGCGCTGGCATATCGACCGCATCGACGAGCCGGTGTCGATCATCGCGCACGGATTTGGTTGCCTCGCCGCCGTCCGCGCTGCATTCGATTTCGCCGACCGCATCGAGGGCGCGCTCTTAGCCGCGCCGTTCGATCCTGACAACCTGCGGCTGGCGTGGTTGCTGCCGGAGGAGCCGCTCGGATTTCCCAGCGTCATCGTCGGCAGCTCCAATGATCCGCACATGCGGCTCAGCAAGGCGGCCTTCTGGGCGGGCTTCTGGAGCGCCGAGTTCGTCAACGCAGGGCGTGTCGGCGGCCTCGATACCGCGTCCGGCTTCGGCCCCTGGCCGGACGGCCTCGCCATCTTCGAGGACCTGCGTCGTTCGCCGGCAGCGCATCTGCGCCATGTCGGTGGCAAAGAGCTGTCGCACCTGTCGCGCGCCATCTGACGGAGACTGAACTGTCAGCGCTTGATGCGGAACTGGATCGGCAGCGATAGATGGATCGTCAGCTGGGGAACGTCGGCCGGCGGCGATGGAAACGGGCTGGCGCGGTTGAGTACCTCGATCGCCTCCTGGTCAAGCAGGTCCGAGCCTGAGCTCTTTTCCAGGGTGGAAGAGATCACCTTGCCGGAGCGGTCGATGGTGAACGACACGCTGGCGACGCCCTCGTGGCCGTTCTTGCGGGCGTCGTGCGGATACTTCTTGTGTTTGTTGAGATGGAAGACCAGCGACTTCTGCCAGCTCATGGCCGCTTCTGAGGGCTTGGAGGAAACGCCGGCCTTGGGGGCGGCAGGCTTCTCCGCCGGCGGCGCGTCGACGGGCGGTGGTGCGCTTGTCTCCTGCGAGGCCGCCGACTGCTGCGGCGTGGCCTTCTGCTCGGGGCGCGGATCCTCCTCGACCTCCTCGGTCTCGATCTCCTCAACGGGCGTCTGCTTTTGCAGAACGATTTCGGGTTCGGGTGCCAGCGGGGCCTCCTCGACCTTGGGCACCTCGATCTCGGACTTCTCCTTGATCTCCTCGGTCGGCGCCACGGCGGCCGCTGCCTCCTCGGCGCGCACGCCGATGGCGAGGTTCAGCATTTCGGTCGGCGGCGCGACGGCTACCGGGGCGAGTTCGAGCAAGAAGGAACCGGCGTCCTCTTCGCTCGCCTCCTCCTCCGGCCAGTTGATGACGGCGATGGCGCCTGCCGCGGCGTGCATCGATACCATCAGCGCTGCGGCGAGCAGCCAGCGGCGCGCGCGCGCCCCCGCGCCCTCGAGCAATTCCAGATGCGCGCTCATGGGGCGGAGGGCTCGGCTCCGGCCGACGGGACGGTCGGCGTGACGGCCGGTGGTGCGGATGGCGGGAAGGCACCCGGTGCTGCCGGTGCGGTTGGGGCGCCCTGCACGGGCGGTCCTTCGAGGCCGACGAGGGCAACCTTCAAATATCCGGCGGCGCGCAGCGTATCCATAAGGCGCATCAGCTCGCCATAGGGCACCGACTTGTCGGCGCGCAGGAACAGGCGCTTGTTGCGGTCGCTGCTGGTCTGCGCGTCGAGCGCTGGCCCTAGGCCGCTCCACAGCACCATGTCGTTGCCGACGGCGAGCGACATATCGGCCTTCAGCGTCACGTACAGCGGCTTGTCGGGCTTGGCCGCCGGCTTCGCTGCCGATACTGGCAGCTCGACCGGCACGTCAACCGTCGACAGGGGCGCTGCCACCATGAAAATGATGAGCAGCACGAGCATCACGTCGATGAACGGCGTGACGTTGATCTCGTGCGTTTCCGAAATGTCGTCGTCGTCCCGCAGGCGACTGGCCATGGCCTACTCCTACTCCGCGGCGCGCAACTCGGGCCGCACGCCGCGATCGAAGTCACGCGACAGAAGTCCCAGGACGCTGACAGACGCGTCGCCGATGAGGGCCTTATAGCCGCCGATGGCGCGCGCAAAGTGATTGTAGATGATCACCGCAGGGATGGCGGCGACGAGACCGATGGCGGTCGCCAGCAGCGCCTCGGCGATGCCGGGCGCGACGATGGCGAGGTTGGTGGTCTGCGCCTCGGAGATGCCGATGAAGCTGTTCATGATGCCCCATACGGTGCCGAACAATCCGACGAAGGGTGCCGTGGAGCCGATGGTGGCTAGGACGCCAGTGCCGCGATTGACATCACGGCCGGCGGCAAGCTCGATGCGGTCGAGGCGCGCCGAGACGCGTTCCTTGATGGCGTATTTATCGGCGACGTCCCAGGAGGCGCGGGTCTCGGCGATGGCGGCGCGGAGCATGGCGGGGACGGCGCCGCGCTTGGCGTCGACGAGGCTCGCCGCTTCGGCGATCGAATTGGCTGCGGCGAGCTTGCGCAGCGCCGAGCGCACGCGCCGCCTGGCGGCCCACAGCTCGATGCTCTTGGCAAACCACACCGTCCAGGTAACGACCGAGGCGAAGGCGAGACCGATAATCACCGACTTCACGACGATGTCGGCTTCCATGAACATGTTCCACGGCGACAGATCGCGAGGAAGGTTGTGAGCCGCAACCATGGGCGCTGGTGAGCTGGTGGCCACCGTAGGCGGCGCAGGTGTGCCAGGTGCCGTCACGTCATTGGTGGAGGGAGAGGCTGCGTCGGCTGCTGGGGTCGGGGTCGTCGCCGCGTCGGCTGCGGACGGTGCAGTAGTTGCGCTAGGCGCCGGGACCGCCTCGGAAGCGGATGGAGATGTCGTGCCCGCTTGCGGCTCTGGTGCGGCGGGCGCCGGCGTGGCAGCAGGCGATGTTGCGCTGGGCGTCGGACTGGCAGGCGCGCTAGTCGAAGGAGACGCCGTCGGCGCTGGCTGCGTGCTTTCCTGCGCGACGGCGGCAGCTAGTCCGCCGAGCGTCAGCACGAACGCTATACCGGCCAGTTTAGAAGCATTCGAATATAGCGAGCGACTTGAAGCCATGGCGCCGAATTCTGTCCCAATGCTGGAAAGTTCAAAGCCCATAGGTAATACCTGACTATACATGTCAAGTTTGAACTCAATTATGTGACAACGCAAAGAGGTATAGCGGGTAATGCGCAACAGTGAACGCCTGTCCGGACGACGGTGACGCAGAGCAAATGTAGGCGGCACAACCGTCCGCGAACACATCTTGCTTCCCCGCGCGCCCTTTCTGAGGCGGCGAGCGCGCGTCCTCTTCGATTGCGGAACGGGATGGCTCTCAGTCGAGGGGGCGCTGCCCGCGCCGCCGAGCAGCGCACTGACATCTCGCACGGGAGAGTGAGCCGCGCTCAGATCAGATACCGGCGTACCATTCGTAGCCGAGATCTTCCCAGAAGCCTCCGCGCCCGCCGCGGATCATCGCAAAGCTCGGCACCGCCTCGATGCGCTGCACGTACTTGGCGTGCTTGTAGCCAAGCTGGCGCTCGATGCGCAGGCGGATGGGTGCGCCGTACGGCACCCCGAGCGGAGCTCCGTTCATGTCGTAGGCGAGAATCGTCTGCGGATGAAAAGCGTCGATGAGGTCGATGCTCTCGTAGTACTTGCCGTTGCGGCCGAGCGTGTCGGCGCAGTGAAACACGAGATAGCGCGCTTCCGGCTTGAGCCCGACGCTCTGCAGCAGCGGCGCCATTTGCGCGCCGGTCCATTTGCCGATGGCACTCCAGCCCTCGACGCAGTCATGACGGGTGATCTGCGTACGTGCCGGCAGCTTGCGCAGTTCGGCGAGGCTCAACGAGGCCGGACGCTCGACGAGGCCGCCAACCTCGAGCCGCCAGTCGGTAAAGCCTGTCTGCGCCGATTGCTGATAGAGTGGGTCGGTGACGTTGGTGGAGCCGTTCGCCTTGAAGTGGCTCGACAGGTCCGCTTCCGTGTACTCGCGCGCCAGCGAGCGCGAGGACAGCGCCAGGCGCTGCACGCGCTCCGTCACGCCCTCGGCCTGGTAGAGCATGTCGCGGAACGACGGGCTCTGCGAAAGCTGATCGCAGCCGCCGAGCAGCGCGGCACCGCCGGCTGCCGCGCCGCGGATCAGGAAGCCGCGCCGGCTGAGGCGTTCATTTGCCATGCGTGGACTCCTCCGGATCGATCACATAGCGACCGGTGATCATCGAGCGGATGTTGTTCCAGGCGCCCGACGCGAAAACCATGAACACGTGCACGATGACGAACAGAGTGATGCCGGTGGCGCAAAGGAAGTGGATGGTGCGCGCCGATTGCCGTCCGCCGAACACATCGAGCAGAAACGGGAAGGCGGCGTTCATCGCCGGCGACATCGTCAGTCCGGTGAGCACGATGAGCGGCAGGAGGCCGAAGATGACGGCGAGGTAGGCCAGCTTCTGCAACACGTTATAGCTCTTGGCTTCCTCGCCCTTGGGGAAGCGGAAGCGCACGTGCTCCCAAATCGATTCCCCGATGTGGCGCAACTGTCCGCGCGTCGGGGCGAGGTCGCGGCGCACATGGCCGCTCCAGGCCGCGTAGGCGAGATAAGCGAGACCGTTGAGAACGAAAAGCCAGGCAAAGAAGAAGTGCCAGCGCCGCCCGGTGGCGAGGTCGCGATAGGAGGGGAGCGTGATCCAATGCGGGAAGCCACGGCCCTCGAGCTCGCCGTTGGCACCGCGCGACAGGCCGAGCACGCCGGTAGTGTCGAACCTTGTCGAGCCGATGGTGGTGATGCCGGCGTAGCTGCCGTCGTCGCGCTGCACGGCATCCATGCTCAACACGGCGCGATCAGGCTCGGATTTCTCGCCGAAGTAGAGCGTCGGATGCGCATTGAAAATCTGCAGCCCGCTGAGCAGGAGAATGAGCAGGCAGAAGGCGTTCACCCAATGCGTGATGCGCACTGCCAGCGTGTGCCGGTAGACGATCTCCGTATGAGGAACGGCGGCTGAGCTGGCCATGGTCATCTTTTCTCGCGATCCTCGCTGCGCAGCGTTGACGTGCGCATCGATCTCAAAAGCGCGTTGTGATCTCCGTAAGCCAAGCTGGCGACGCCTCGACGAGTGCAGTTTCGATCCGCTTGTCGAGACCTGAAAGGATCATCACCCCGACCACGACGAGCAAGCCGCCGAGCACGAGCTTGCCGCCCTTGCCTGCATCGAGCAGCCGGCTGCGCCAGCGCATCAACGTATCACGGGAGAGGAGGCCGAGCAGCAGCAGGGGCAGTGCCGCGCCGAGGCCGAAAGCGAGCATGACGAACGCCACCTGGGCCAGATCCTGCCCCTGCGCCGCCAGCACGGAGGCGGCGCCGAGTGTTGGTCCGACGCAGGGGCTCCACACGGCGCCGAGCAAGAGGCCGAGCGCAAACTGTCCCGAAAGGCCGGCGGTCTCGATGCCGCCGAAGCGCTCCTCGGTCCAGCCACTGATCGGCGAGGCAGCGGCGGCGATCTGCGTCTGTAGTTGCGGCACGAGCAGAATGACGCCGAGGGCCACCAGCATCGTGGCGGCGATGATGCGGAAGAAGCCCGCATCCAAGCCGATGCCGTAACCGATGGTGGCGATGAACATACCGACGGCGACGAACGACAGCGCCAGTCCGGAGGCGAGGGCGAGCGGCCCTAGTCGATGCTCGCTGACGGCGGTGACGAGAATGATAGGTAGTAGCGGCAGCACGCATGGCGACAGCGTGGAGAGGATGCCGGCGAGGAGGGCGAACAGCGCGCTGCCGAGAAGCATTGGGTATCCCCGGCCGCTAGTTCAACGCCGAGTCGATCAGCGCCGCGATCGACGACTGCTTCGTATCGCCGACCGAGCGGCCGGTCTCGGCTTTGCCTTTGAAGGCGATGAGCGTGCTCTGCTTGCGCACGTCAAGGCTCTTCAACGCGTCGGGCTGGTTGTCGTAGTCGATCTTGAACACGGTAACCCCGGCGTACTTGGCGTCCTCATTCATATTCTCGAGCACCTGCTGCTGCGCCTTGCAAACCGGACACCACGGAGCGAACGCATCGACCAAAATCGGTTTGCCAGCCTCTTGCGCGGCGGCGAATGCTTTAGCATCGAAAGGCTTTTCATCGAACGCCCAGCCGGCTCCGGCGCTCGCGGCGACAGCAAAGAGTGCAACGGCGGCAAACTTGATGAATTTCACGGCCTGCATTTGATCCTCCGGGGGGCGGGCGAAGCGAGGTGTACCGCATCATACGCAGCGGCGGCGCAGGACGTTACAGAAACCCACTTTGGCTGATTCAGGCGGGAGGCAAGCCGGGAAGGCGCGACGCGGGAATGCGCAGCACGACGCGGCAGCCGTGCGCCGGAGCCTCGATCGACACCGAGGCGCCCCACGCATCGGCGATGTCGCCGACGATGGCGAGACCAAGGCCCGCCGAGCCGCTTTGATCGAGGCGCCCACCGCGTCGCAATGCTTCCTGTGCCCGCTCGGGCGGGATGCCCGGACCGTCGTCGATCACGGCTAGAACGACGACGGCTTCCTCCGCCCTGGCGCGCAGGGTGACTTGCGAGTGCGCATGACGCGTCGCGTTCTCGGCGAGGTTGCCGAGAGCTTCGGTCAGATCCTCGGTGTCGATGCGCGCCAAGAGGCCTGGCGGCACGTCAACGGTCCAGGTCACGCGCTTTCCATGCGGGGTACGCTCGGCCACACGCACGACGCGTTGCGCGACCACCGCTACACTCGCCGATGCGTTGGCGGCGTTGGCACCGCTTCGCGCCCGCACGAGCTCGCGCTCGACGTGCCGGCGCATGCTGCCGGCGATGTCCTCGATTTCTTCGGCGAGCTCGCTCTCGCCTTTCGCCTTCAAGCGTTCCGCGTCGCTGCTCAAAAGCTGCAGCGGTGTCTTGAGACCGTGGGCGAGGTCGGCGGCGCGTGTGCGAGCTTTTTCGACCTGCCGCTCGCGCGCGTCGAGCAGCGTGTCGATCTCACGGGCAAGCGGTAGCACCTCGTCGGGGAAATCGGTGCCGAGCCGTCGCGCCTCACCCGAGCCGATCGCGGCGAGCTTGCCGCGCATGGCGGCGAGCGGACGCAAGCCGATGGCCACCTGCGCCCACGCCGCCGCCGTCAGCAGAACCGCAAGCACGACGAGGAAGGGTATGAGGGCACCGGCGAAACGACGAACCGCAGCGCTCAGTTCGGCGTCATCGATGCCGACCGCGACGCGGGCCGTGCGGCGACCCAGTCGCTCGGGGAGCTCGATGCGTCGCTGCAGCACGTGCAAGGTTTGTCTGTCGGGCCCAGGCAAGTTGTGACTGGTCACCTCGTCGTCCACCTCGCGTTGCGCCGGCAGGGCGATATCGAAGTCCCACAGCGAGCGCGAGCGCAGCACGGGTCCGTCCGCCTCGACCACCACCTGCCAGTAGAGACCTGACAAGGCGCGCTGAAAGCGTGGATCGGCGGGCTGGCGGACGATGGCGAGCTTGCCGTCCGGACCGGCGTCGATGCCGGCTATGACTTGATCGAGATCCGTCGCGAGCTCAATGTCCACCCAACGCTGGACGTGCCGCTCGAACAGGAATGTCAGACCGACTGCCGACAGGGCGATGGCAGCGACGACGAAGGCGGCGGCGCCGGCGAGGAGCCTGAGGCGCAGCGACCCGAAATTCATGCGGCGCCATCCGTGATCAGATAGCCGAAGCCGCGTCGCGTCTCGATGGCCTCGGAACCGAGTTTCTTGCGCAGGCGCATGATCAGAGCCTCGAGCGCGTTCGCATTGCGTGCATCGTCGTCCCCATAGAGATGCTCCATCAGCTCGTGCGGGGGCACGACGCGGCCTTTGTGGTGCATCAGGTAAGCAACCAGCCGGTATTCGAGCGGAGAGGCCTGCACCGGATTGCCGCCAGCTAGGATTTGCATTTGGCGAGTGTCGAGGGCTAGCCGGCCCGCCTCGATCAGCGCATTTCCCTGGCCTACGGAGCGGCGGATGAGGGCACGTACGCGGGCGAGCAGTTCTTCGGTGCGGAACGGCTTGGCGAGATAGTCGTCGGCGCCGGCGTCGATGCCCTCGACGCGCTCGGGCCAGGTGCCGCGCGCCGTCAACACGAGCACCGGCATATTGCGCCCTGCGGCACGCCAGCGCTTGAGCACGGAGAGGCCGTCCAGCTTCGGCAAGCCGAGGTCGAGCACGACGAGATCGTAGGCTTCCGTGTCACCGCGGAACCAAGCGTCCTCGCCGTCGGCGGAGACGTCGCAAGCATAGCCCGCGGCGTCGAGCGTGGACTTGATACCGTCGCTGATGCGCGGCTCGTCCTCTACGATGAGAAGACGCATCAGTCGTCATCCTCGATCTTGAGGATGTCGCCGGAAGCGGCGTCCGCCTCGATCTCCTGCACCTTGCCGTCGGGCCGCAACAGCTTCAGCTCGTAGACGTAGCCGGTCTTCTCGAGTTCCAGCTCGACCTCAAGCATCTCGCCCGGCACCTGGCGCCGCACCGCATCAAGTATCTCAGAAAGCGGTTTGATGCGGCCCTCGCTGAGCAACCGCTTGGCGGCCTCCGGCCCGATGTCGTCGGCGTGCGCGAGGCCGCCCGACAGCAAGGCGAAAAGCGCTGCGGCGAAAGTGCATCGGCGATGGAAGCGGCGCATCGGCATGTCTCCAATTCTGCGGGCCAATTGCTGACAACTCCCTGACGAGGGGGGTCAGAGGGCTGTCAGGGCGGCTCGTACATGGTGCGTCTCAGCCGACCGTCTCGGCGGTCGGACAGTAAGGCCGCAATACTAAACAATCAGGAGATGCAACTCATGCGCACGATCATCCTCGCTCCCATCCTCGCCCTCTCGCTCACCGCCATTCCGGCCGTTGCCGATCCCGGGCCCGGCACCCGCCTCAATGTCCCGCGCGCGGAGTGGATGAGCCCGGCGCAGATCACCGACAAGCTGGTCGCCGCCGGCTATCGCGTGACCGAGATCGAGACCGACGACGGCGCCTACGAGGTTGAGTTGGTCGACAAGAACGGCACGCGCGTCGAGGGCCACGTGCATCCCGCCACCGGCGAGCTGCTGATGGGCTACGACGCCGACTAACGCGACGGCTTCTCCTTCTCCCGTCCAGGGGGAGGGAGATTCGGTATACGGCTCTGGAGGCGCACCATGCGGTTACTCCTCGGCTCTATCGCTTTCGTACTAACGACGTTGCTGGTCGCGCCGGCGGTCAGCGCCGATTCCGGTTCGGCGGCTAGGCGTATCTGGTTGGAGGA
Organism: uncultured Alphaproteobacteria bacterium; assembly: GCA_963795225.1. Classification (GTDB taxonomy): domain Bacteria; phylum Pseudomonadota; class Alphaproteobacteria; order Rhizobiales; family Hyphomicrobiaceae; genus Hyphomicrobium_A. The sequence goes on from CAWCHB010000015.1 coordinate 73,648, forward strand.
GATAGCAAGTAAGCTCGAAGCGGAAGGCTTCGAACTCGGCGCGATGCGTCGCGACAACGAACTTGGGTACACGATCGAAGTCAGATACAGGGACGCATCAAGCATGCGCGCGGCAAAGGCCGCGAAGGACAGTGAGCATGTGCGGACGGCGCGATGAACGAAGCTCGACGCGTCAGCGCCAAAGGCCCAGATCTTCCCATTTGTCTTCCGGGATCTCTTTGCCGATCTCATAAGTGAAAGAGAGCGCCTTCATCTGATCGGGCGTCACATCGCACTTGAACTGCAGCCCGTACCAATGCGACTTGGCGCGAACCGCTCCGCCCTTGGTCGCCACCTGGGTGCCGGTATATGCCGCTCGTCCGGTGATACTGGTCTTGAGGCGGTCGGCCTTCGGCAATTTTCCCTCGCGTCGGATGGTGTCGATGCCCTTGATGACGCACACCTGATGCGCGCGCTCTTCCGGATCGAGCTTCATCAACTGATCGTTGATGCCACCTGGCTGCGCGGCGAGCGGCCATAGAAGCAGCGGCGCCAGCGTTCCCATCCTACGAAACATTGTCGTTCCCCCGAACGCGAGCCCTGCCGGGTCTCGTCTATGATCGTCCCCGACATTGCTCATGAAATGCAATTCAGGCGCCTCTAAGGCCTTGACGCGAGCCATCATTCGCCGCATGGGGTGACGTAGCAGCGCAAATCATTCCTAGAGGCGACAAAGCGGGCCAGTGAGCAAGCTGATCGGCACACGTTGGGAGGTGGCATGGGGGACGAACTGATCCCGCCCGATGTCCGCGAGTTCATCCTGCGACACATTGATTCCATTGCCCACTTGGAGGCGCTGCTGCTGCTTCTGCAGCAGCCCGATGTCAAGTGGAGCGCATCGAGCCTTGCCGACCATCTCTATATCGAGACAGATCAGGCCGCCGAGGTTCTGCAGCAATTGTGCGAGGACGGATTGGCCGGCTGCAACGACGACGTCTACTGGTTCAACACTGCGCCGACTGGCCAATTGGAAGTCGTGCGGCGGCTAGCCCATCTCTATTCCAACCACCTCATACCCGTGACCAATCTCGTCCACGGCAAGCCGTCGGGTATCCGCAAATTTGCGGCGGCCTTCAAATTCCGCAAGGACAAGTAATATGGGTACCCTCATTTACAGCCTATGCGCCCTCGCAGCAGCTACGTGCGCCTTCCTGCTGCTGCAGTCCTACCGCCGCGGCGGTTATCGGCTGCTGCTGTGGAGCGGCACGTGTTTCGTCGGCCTGACGCTCAACAATCTGCTCCTCGTCGCCGACAAGGTCATCGTGCCGCACATAGACTTGTCGCTCTGGCGAACGTCCGTGGCGCTCGCCGCCATGACCGTGCTGCTGTACGGCCTGATCTGGGATGCGGAGTGATGGAGATGGATCTCTACCCCATGCTGATGGGCGCCGTCGCCATGGCCTCGTTGGTGGCGACGGTGTTCTTCCTGCGCTTCTGGACACAGACGCGCGATACGCTCTTCTTGTTTTTCGCCGCGGCCTTTGCGCTGGATGCGGTCTCGCGTGTGGCGCTCGCGCTCAGCCATCCCTCCGATGAGCTAGAACCATTCTATTATATTGCGCGCCTAGCGATGTTCGGGCTCATCATCGCCGCCATCATCCAGAAGAACCGGCCTCGCCGCACGCGCTAGACGCCTTCGACCCCACTTTTGATCGGCGTACGGGAAGCGCATGTGCACGCGGCTCGTATAATTTTGGAAGTGACCGATCCGCACCACACGCTGTCACATCTGCAATGGACGCCGCTCTAAAGCTTGACTGTATTAGTCAAGTTTTGCTCGATGGCCGCGTAGGGAGCTGCGTTCCAGCACATCAGCTCCCATCAAGGTGTTGAGTTTGTAAGCGTAGGGGTGGCGTATGAGTTTGGGTGGTGAGCTGGCCAACGGCTGGTCATTGGTTGCCGACAATAGTGGTGACGGCAGCGCGGTCGCACGTAACGATCAGCGCGCATCTTCGAGCTGGCGGGCCTTCAAATCGGCTCTGCTGCTCGGTGCCGCGTCGTGCATCGCCTATCCGGCCGGCGCGCAGGAGGCGCCCGAGGCCGTGCCGCTCCCGCAGCTGAACGTCGAGGCGACCGCCAAGAAGAAGGCGGCGGCGAAGAAGGGCGCTCCGAAGAAAGCTGCGCAGACCACGCAGGTTTCGCCCGCGCCGCAGCCGGCGCCGACGCAGGCCTCCACGCAGCAGGCTGATCCCAGTGCCAACCCCTACGCCAATCCCAACGCGCCATACCAGGTGCAGAAGTCGGGCGCGGGTCAGTTGACCGAGCCGCTGGTCAACACGCCAAAAACCGTGACGGCGATTTCTAAGGAAGTAATCGAAGACAAGGGTGCCACGACCCTGCGCGAGCTTGCGCGCCAGACACCCGGCGTGACCATTCACGCCGGCGAAGGCGGCGCTTCCTTCGGCACCAACTTCGAAATCCGCGGTTACAACGCCCGTAACGACATCTTCGTCGACGGCATTCGCGATCCCGGCAACATCGGCCGCGATGTCTTCGCGCTTGAGCAGCTTGAGATCTACAAGGGCCCTAGCGGCGTTCTATCCGGCCGTGGCACGCCTGGCGGTGCGTTCAATTTCATCACCAAGCAGCCGGTGCTAGGCCACAATTTCTATGAGGTTGAAACTACGATCGGCACCGATGAAACGTTCCGTACTACGCTCGACGCCAATCAGGTCGTGACACCCGACCTCGCGGTGCGAGCAAACATTTTTTACAATCAGAACGAGGTCGCGGGCCGCGATTTCACCGAAGACGAGCGTTGGGGCGGATTGTTGTCCGCGAAGGCGACGCCAACCGACGATCTCTCGATCACACTCGACTACTATCGATACCGTGCCGATGGATTGCCGGATTGGGGCGTTCCCGTCAGCCCCGCCGCCCGGGTGCCGTTTACCGAGCTCGGCGTCGATCGCGACAACTGGTACGGCCAGCTGTCCTTGGACTACATCAAAGACGAATCCGACGTCGGTACGGCCACGGTAGTAGCCAACCTGTCCGACAACATCACCCTCACCAACAAGACGCGCATCGGTTCGAATTTGAGCGACTACATCGCCACCGCCGCGCGTCCAGGCCCTACCCAGATCGACATCGATGGACTGACCAACACCACCAATCCGCAGCGCGTCCAGGATACGACTCTTTACGCGAACCAGACGGAACTCGACATCAGGTTTAAGACCGGTAGCTGGAAGCACACCGTCGTCGCGGGCCTCGATCTCAGTCGCGAGGAGATGAGCCGCTACGCCAATACGATCGTCACTACCGGCGTGACCACGACCTCGATCCGCAATCCCAATCCGTACCGCAATCCGCGCCAGAAGACCGGCAAGAGTCTCTTGTTCGACGCGACGATCGACAACGTCGGAGCCTACATCGGCGATACGATACATTTGACCGACCAGTGGATCGTCAACGGAGGCGTTCGGCTCGACAATTTCAAGCGCGACCAAGTCGGCGGCCCGGGCCAAGCGAACAACACGGCCGAAGTCGAGGAAAATCTCGTCAGTTGGCACGCCGGTATCGTCTACAAGCCCATACCGATCGCCAGCATCTATGCAGCTATTGCGACATCGGAAACGCCTATCGGCAACGAGCTGGATTCGACGGGGGGCGAGTACAACGGTCTGACGCGGTTCAACGCCGCTCTCGATCCCGAAAAGGCGACCGGCATCGAGTTCGGCACCAAGTGGGAACTCTTCGACCGGAGATTGCTGGCCACGGCCGCCATCTTCCAGACCGACAAGGATGACGCTCGCACGAATCGCGGCGTGAACAACGCTGCGACTCCGCTGGCGGTGGGTAACCAGGGCGAGTATCGCGTCCGTGGCATCGAGCTAGGTGTGGCTGGCAACATCACCGACGCGTGGAGCGTCTTCGGCGGCGTCGTGTTGCTCAATACCGAGGTCCTGGATTCCGACGTTGCTGCAGAGATCGGACGGCGGATGGCCAACACCCCGCTCACCCAGTTCGCTCTTTTGTCGAAGTACCAGCTAACAGATCAGCTCGCAGTGGGCGGCCAGGCCATCTACCAAAGCGAGTTTTATGCTGGGCACTACGCGCAGAACGATACCTTCTACCACTCGGTGCCCTACTGGCGCTTTGACGCATTCGCCGAGTACGAGATCAACAAGCACTGGGAGATCATCGTCCATGGCTTAAACTTGACGGATGAAGTCTATTACGACGCCATCTATCAGGGCGGAAACAGCTTCGCGTATATGGCGCCGGGCCGAGCGGGCTACCTGACGGTCAAGTGGAAGTACTGATCTCGATCACTAACCATCGCCGGCCGAAACGCTTCTCTTCGGCCGGCGAAATCCCTACGACGAGAATGCCGGGCAGCGTCCGGAAATCTTGCGTTTGAGGAAGCCGTCCAAATGCTGGTGACCATCCCCGACGTGCTGAAGCCCGACGAGGTGGCACACATCCGCCGCGTGTTGGAAGGCACCAACTGGGTCGATGGGCGCAGCACGGCCGGCGATCAGGCCGGGAAGGTGAAGCACAACCTGCAGGTCCCGCCGGACTCGCAGGCCGCGCAGGAACTCGGCCAGATCGTCCTGAAGGCGCTGGGCGCAAATCAGAAGTTCATGACCGCAGTGCTGCCGCTGCGCGTGCTGCCGCCAATGTTCAACCGCTACGACGTCGGCATGACGTTCGGCGCCCATGTCGACGGCTCGGTACGCTCCATTCCGGGCTCCGGCACGCGCATGCGCACCGACGTGTCCTCGACGCTGTTCCTGACGCCGCCTGAGGACTACGACGGCGGCGAGCTTGTGGTGCACGACACTTACGGGACGCACGCGGTCAAGCTGCCGGCTGGGCACATGGTCGTCTATCCGGCGACCAGCATGCACTCGGTGACGCCCGTCACCCGCGGCAGCCGCTGGGCGTCGTTCTTCTGGACGCAGTCGCTGGTCAAGGACGATTGGCGCCGCCACATGCTCTACGACCTCGACGTGGCGATCATGAGCATCCGGTCACGTTTGCCCGACGACGATCCGGCCGTTGTGGGCCTCACCGCGCACTATCACAATCTCATCCGCCACTGGTCGGAGACCTGAGCAGCGCAGCGCTCACAAACAAACATCCCCGGACGAGGTCCGGGGATGCAGGGATCTTTTGGCCGATGTGCAGCGCCTCAGCGATTGAGGGCGACGACCAGTGCTTTCGGGTTACCGCCGTTGTCGCTGATGAAGCTCTGGAACAGGTTGTCGAGGAACGACGTCATCCAGAAGCCGATCACCTGCGCGTCGCGTACTTTGTAGGTATCGCCGCGCTTGACGACCAGCCAGCGCACGTCATAGCCGTCGCCGCTGGCCAGCGTAATGCGGCTGTCGACGTAGGTGCCGCGCGGGTCGTCCTTCGACTGCGCCGTGACAATGAAGCGGGCGATCGGATATTTCGGCGCCTCCTTCGAAGCATAGCGGGCGATGAAATTGATCATGCCGTTGTAATAGATGGGACGGTCCGTCTTCGGCAGGCTGCGGGCGTACTCGCCGAGCGCGCTGATGCCGATCGAGGGGATGTCGGCGTTCGAGTTCAGCACCATGGCGAACTGCGTCGTCGAGCCCGAACGCGAAGCCGCAAGGAGTTCGTTGCCGACGCGCTTCATGAAGCCCGCAGGGCTCTCCCGGCGCACGACCGGAGCGGCTTCCTTCGCGGCCGGAGGCGCCACTTTCACCGCCGGCGTTTGAGCCGAGGCGGTCACCGACATCGCCAGCAGCGCCACGCCGGACAACGCCAGCGCGCACAAGAAGCTTGGCCGCGGCGCAGTTAGGGTCACGGGGGACTTCATTCGGTCGGGCTCCCTGCAGAGGGGGTACAAACTATCAACGGCAGCCGTTTTGACGCCGGCCGGCCCTGGCCTCTTCGGCTGTATTAGCCATGCGCGGCCTCTCTCCGTCAAAGGGTGACGAGAGATAACGTCGAATTTTTGGACGGCGGCGACATCAGGCATGGGCGGCATCCGGCAAAGGTGACGGCGTCATTCGCGGCCATAGGGCCTTGAAGCGATAGAGTTCACTGGGCGGAATCTCTTTGTGGCCGAGAAGTGTCGCAACGCGGTCCACTTCGCTTTGTGTTGTCCGCGGTGCCACACTCAAGAGCACACTCATCGCGCGCGTCGGGTGCACGAGGATCAGCTCGTGGCGCGTGCCCGACAGCGAGGCACGCACGTGATGCGCCACGCCCGTGAACGATGACAGCGGCGCAGCCCACGTCCGGGAGCGGAAATGGCTGCCCTCAGTGACCCTGACGAACCCATCGGCGATCTCGACCGTGCGCGTCGTCGAAAGGCGCGCCACGAGGCGGCTCGTCGGCAGCGCCAGGAGATAGATGATGAAGCCGATAGCGAATAGAATCTCAATGCCCAGCGCCGGATGCTGTTCGACCACGGCGCGCGCGTCGGGCGCCAAGAGCGCTTGCAAGATGACGATGAGCGCGGCGAAGGTGCCACCTAGGGCGGCGGGAACGACGAGCACAAGCAGGGCGATGGCGGCGCGCTGCGAGCAGGTTTGGGAAAGGCGAAGGGGCAGTTGAGCAGGCACCGGGGGCTCGACCCGGTCGTAGATAGCGACGCGCATAGATGGTATCCGCCGATCGAGTGGTGGTTGCAGCCGAAGGTAAACGCACGTGCTTACTGCTCGGTTAATCGGCGTGCCGAAAAGAACCCACATGTTGCCAGCTCGCCGCGCTTGACACATAAACATATCTTTATATGCTCCGCGGCCAGAAGGAGCACGTAGTGGCAGGATCATTCGCCAGCGACGACATCGTGACGGCGCTCAAGGCGGCGGCCGAGCCGACGCGCCTGCGCATTCTTGTGCTGCTTACGGCGGGAGAGTTGAGCGTCAAAGATCTGACGGTGATCCTGGGGCAGAGCCAGCCGCGCATTAGCCGGCATCTGAAGTTGCTCGCCGAAGCGGGTCTGGTCGAGCGCTTCCGCGAGGGCAGCTGGGCCTATTTCCACGTCTCCGACCGATCCGCCGGCGGGAGGCTCGCGCTCGACATCCTCGGTCTGGTTGATGGTTCGGATCGCGTCATCACCCGTGATCGCGAGCGCGCCGAGGCTTTGAAGCGCGAGCGAGAGGCGTCGGCGCAGACCTATTTCCAAGCGCACGCCGCCGACTGGGACCGCATCCGCGCCCTGCACATCGCCGAGCAGGATGTCGAGCAGGCGATCGTGGAAGGTCTCGGGCGCGGGCCGTTCAAGCTGCTTGTCGACCTCGGCACCGGCACCGGGCGGATCCTCGAATTGCTCGCCGACCGGTACGAGCGCGGCATCGGCTTCGACTTGAACAACGCCATGCTCGCGTATGCGCGCAGCAACCTTTCGAAGGCAAGGCTCTCCCGGGCCCAGGTGCGCCATGGTGACCTCTATGCACTCAGCCTGCCCGATGGCGTCGCCGATGCCGTCGTCATGCATCAGGTACTGCACTTCTTATCCGATCCGGCGCACGCGATCAGGGAGGCGGCGCGCGTGCTGGCACCCGGCGGTCGGCTGCTGATCGTCGATTTCGCCCCGCATGACCTCGAGTTCCTGCGCGAGGAGCATGCCCATGACCGGCTCGGCTTCACCGGCGCGCAGGTGGAGCACTGGATGCAAGACGCCGGGTTGGAGCCGCGGCCGCAGCGCGATCTGGCTCCCGCTGCCGAGGCCGGCCCGCAGGCGCTTACCGTTTCGTTGTGGCTGGGCGAGCGACTTCCGGCGGCGGCGACATTCGACAAACCGGCGCGCACTCGCGCTCTTCAGGAGGCTCCGTGATGGCCGTTGCATCGGAACGCAAGAGCCGGCTGCTCGGGGCCGGTGAGATCGACGTATCGTTCGAGTTCTTCCCCCCCAAGACCGAGAAGATGGAGCAGGCGCTGTGGAGCTCCGTCGAGCGTCTGGCGCCGCTGCGTCCTGAATTCGTGTCGGTGACATACGGCGCGGGCGGCTCGACGCGCGAGCGCACGCACAACACCGTGGTGCGCATCGTCAACGAGACGGCGCTGAAGCCTGCCGCGCATCTCACTTGCGTCGCCGCCTCACGGGAAGAGATCGATGCCGTCGCCAAGGACTACTGGGAGTCGGGCGTACGTCACATCGTCGCCCTGCGCGGCGACCCCGCCGGCGGCCCGAACACAGTCTATGAGCCGCACCCGGGCGGCTATATCAACGCTGCCGATCTCGTCGCCGGCCTGAAGCGTATTGCGCCGTTCGAGGTGTCCGTTGCCGGCTATCCCGAGAAGCACCCGGACAGCCCGACCGCTGCAGCCGACATGGACAACCTCAAGGCCAAGGTCGATGCAGGCGCCGACCGCATTATCACTCAGTTCGGCTTCGACAACGCGCACTACCTGCGCTTCCTGGAGCGTGCCCGCGCCGCGGGAATCTGGGTGCCGATCACGCCCGGCATCGTGCCCATCCACAACTTCAAGCAGGTTGCGGCCTTTGCCGCCCGCGCCGGCGCGTCCATGCCGTCGTGGCTGGCGCGACGTTTCGACGGCCTGGAAAACGACCCGGCAACGAGCCATCTCGTCGCTGCTGCCGTCGCTACCGAGCAGGCCATGGATCTCGTCGATGAGGGCGTGAAGACGTTTCATTTCTACACCCTCAACCGCGCCGACCTCGTGTACGCCATTTGCCACTTGCTGGGGTTGCGTCCACACGATGCCGCGGCAGCTAGCGCGCCGGTCAAAGCGCGCGCGGCGGGTTGAGGATAACGCAATGCAGAGAAAGCCGACATTCGCCGCGCTGCAGGCCGCTGCCGACAAGCGCATCCTCATCATCGACGGGGCCATGGGCACGATGATCCAGCGCTACAAGCTGGATGAGGATGGCTATCGCGGCGTGCGCTTCAAGGATTGGCACCGCGACATAAAGGGCAACAACGACCTGCTAGTGCTGACGCAGCCGCAGATCATCGGCAAGATCCACGAGGAATACCTCGAGGCCGGCGCCGATATTCTCGAGACCAACACGTTCAACGCGCAGCGCATCTCGCTCGCCGACTACGGTATGGAGGACCTCGCCTACGAGATGAACGTCGCGGCGGCGAAGATCGCGCGTGCGGCGGCTGACAAGTGGAACAAGAAGACGCCCGACAAGGTGCGCTTCGTCGCCGGCGCCGTCGGGCCGACCAACCGGACCGCTTCGATCTCACCGAAAGTCAGCGATCCCGGATATCGCAATGTCGACTTCGACGAGCTGCGCGAAGCCTACAAGGAGCAGGTGCGCGGGCTGATGGACGGCGGCTCCGACATCATCCTCATCGAGACGATCTTCGACACACTCAATGCCAAGGCGGCGGGCGTCGCCACGCTCGAGGTGTTCGAGGAGAAGGACACCGAGCTGCCGATCATGATCTCCGGCACGATCACCGACCGGTCGGGGCGCACGCTATCGGGGCAGACGCCGGAAGCCTTCTGGTATTCGATGCGCCACCTGAAGCCGTTCTCGATCGGGCTCAACTGCGCGCTCGGAGCGGAGCTTATGCGCCCGTACCTCGCCGAGCTTGCAGCGCATGCGGATGCGCGCGTCTCCGCCTACCCCAACGCCGGCCTGCCCAACGCCATGGGCGAGTACGATGAGACGCCCCACGACATGGCGTGCGCAATGGAGCCGTGGGCCAAGGACGGGATCGTCAACATCGTCGGGGGCTGCTGCGGCTCGACGCCAGACCACATCCGCGACATCGCCCAACACGTCGAGGCGCATCCGCCGCGCAAGATCCCCGAGATCGCGCCGAAGATGCGTCTCTCGGGCCTCGAACCCTTCGTCCACGGGTGACATGAAATTGCAGCCACCAAACTTTGAGACGCGCGAGCGCCACCCCCTCCCTAACCCTCCCCCATCAAGGGGGAGGGAACTTAAGAAACGTCGCTGCGTCGAAGGCTCCCAAAAATGACCACAGGAAACGCGGCGCAGACCTTCATCAACGTCGGTGAGCGCACCAACGTCACCGGGTCGGCAAAATTCCGCAAGCTGATCGAGGCCAACGACTATCCGGCGGCGCTCGCCGTCGCGCGCAGCCAAGTCGAGAACGGCGCGCAGATCCTCGACATCAACATGGACGAGGGCCTGCTCAATTCCGAGAAGGCGATGCAGACGTTCCTCAACCTCATCGCCTCGGAGCCCGACATCTCGCGCGTGCCGCTGATGATCGACTCATCGAAGTGGAGCGTCATCGAGGCCGGCCTCAAGTGCGTGCAGGGCAAGGCTATCGTCAACTCGATCAGCATGAAGGAAGGCGAGGCGGTTTTCCTCGATCACGCCAAGAAGGTGCTGCGCTACGGCGCCGCCGTCGTCGTCATGGCATTCGACGAGGAAGGTCAGGCTGACACCGCGGATCGCAAGGTGGCCATCTGCGAACGCGCCTACAAGCTGCTGACCGAGACCGTCGGCTTCCCGCCGGAAGACATCATTTTCGACCCAAACATTTTCGCCGTCGCCACCGGCATCGAGGAGCACAACGGATACGGGCTAGCCTTCATCGAGGCGGCGCGGCGCATCAAGGAGAAGATGCCGCTGGTGCACATCTCGGGCGGCGTGTCGAACTTGTCGTTCGCCTTCCGCGGCAACGAGCCGGTGCGCGAGGCCATGCACTCGGTGTTCCTCTACCATGCCATCCAGGCGGGCATGGACATGGGCATCGTCAACGCCGGGCAGTTGGCGCTGTACGACGACATCCCAGCGGAGCTGCGCGAATTGTGCGAGGACGTGGTCCTAGATCGCCGCCCCGACGCGACCGATCGCCTGCTCGACGCGGCCGCCAAGTTCAAGGGTGACGGCAGCGGCGCCAAGCCGAAGGAGAAGGACCTTTCCTGGCGTGAGGCGCCGGTGCAGGAGCGGCTGACGCATTCGCTGGTGCATGGCATCACCGACTTCATCGAAGAGGATACCGAGGAGGCTCGCCAGCAGGCCGACAAGCCGCTGCACGTCATCGAGGGCCCGTTGATGGCGGGCATGAACGTCGTCGGCGACCTGTTCGGCTCCGGCAAGATGTTCCTGCCGCAGGTGGTGAAATCCGCCCGCGTGATGAAGCAGGCAGTCGCTTACCTGCAACCTTTCCTCGAAGAGGAGAAGAAGATCTCCGGGCTCGAGGCCATGCCGGCGGCCGGCAAGATCGTGATGGCGACCGTCAAGGGTGACGTCCACGATATCGGCAAGAACATCGTCGGCGTCGTCCTCCAGTGCAACAACTACGAGGTGATCGACCTCGGCGTCATGGTGCCGGCGGCGAAAATCCTCGAGACGGCAAAACGCGAAAAGGCCGACATTATCGGCCTCTCGGGCCTCATCACGCCGTCGCTCGACGAGATGTGTTTCGTCGCCGCCGAGATGGAGCGCGAGGGCTTCGCATGCCCGCTGCTCATCGGCGGCGCCACGACGAGCCGCGTGCACACGGCGGTGAAGATCAGCCCCAACTATGAGAGGGGGCAGGCGATCTACGTACTCGACGCCAGCCGCGCCGTCGGAGTCGTTTCCAAGCTTCTGTCCGACGCCGAGCGTCCCAAGTACGTCGCCGAAATCCGCGCCGAGTATGTGAAGGTGGCCGAGGCGCACGTGCGCAACGAAGCCTCCAAGCGGCGCATCCCGCTGGTCGCCGCGCGGGCCAACAAGTTCGCCATCGACTGGAAAAACTATACGCCCCCCAAGCCGACGTTCCTCGGCACCAGGGCCTTCATCGACTATCCCCTCGCGGAGTTGGTGCCGTACATCGACTGGACGCCCTTCTTCCAGACCTGGGAGCTGACGGGCCGCTACCCGGCGATCCTCAAGGATAACAAGGTGGGTGCCGAGGCGCAGAAGCTGTTCAACGATGCGCAGGACATGCTCAAGCGCATGGTCGCCGAGAAATGGGTGCGCGCCGCAGGCGTCATCGGCTTCTGGCCTGCCAACAGCGTCGGCGACGACATCGCTCTCTATTCCGATGAGAAGCGCAAGCAGGAGCTGGCGACGCTGTTCACGTTGCGCCAGCAGATCGCCCGCGATCCTTCGCGCGACCGCGCCCACACGGCGCTTGCGGATTTCGTCGCGCCCAAAGAGACGGGGCTTGCCGACTATGTCGGCGGCTTTGCCGTCACGTCGGGTCTGGGTGAGGAAGAAGCCATCAACGCGCACATCAAGGTGACCGACGACTACAGCCGTATCCTCTGCAAGGCGCTGTGCGACCGGCTGGCGGAGGCATTTGCCGAGCGCCTGCACGCTCGCGTGCGCCGCGAGTTCTGGGGCTACGCTGCCGGCGAGGCGCTTTCCAACGATGACCTTATCTTGGAGAAGTATAGTGGCATCCGCCCCGCGCCCGGATATCCGGCGCAGCCCGATCACACCGAAAAGGCGACGTTGTGGAAGCTCATGGACGTGCATAACGCCGCCGGTATCGAGCTCACCGAGAGCTACGCCATGTGGCCGGGCGCGGCGGTCTCCGGCATCTACCTGGCGCATCCCGACAGCCACTACTTCGGTGTCGGCAAGGTCGAGCGCGACCAGGTCGAGGACTACGCTAGGCGTAAGGGTTGGACGATCGAGGAAACAGAGCGTTGGCTGGCGCCGGTGCTCAACTACGATCCGCGCTCGTTGCGGGTAGCGGCCGCCTGACCATTTTCCGGTCTAGAAATACCAAAGGCGCGGAGGGCTCTCCGCGCCTTGTCCGTTTAAAGGCTTGAGCGGCTGCGCCGTCAGACAACGCCGAACACGATCGCAGCGATGAAGCCGAAAGATAGAAGCGCAGCCAGCACGTTCAAGCGTACCACCAGTTCCATCGTCGCCTCCAGGTCTACGGCCGCCTTATGCTGGCGGCTCGATTTCGTGCATGGGGAAACACTCAAAGCCATGCCGAAGGGAAAACCGTAAGTTGGCTGCGAAGTCTCTGCCAAGCGAATTATTTTTTGCGACGCGGCGAACCTATGGCCGGTTCCGTCGAGATGCCGCCCGCGCCGCTCTGGCGGCCGGGACACACCAGGTGTGCCCCGTCTGCCCGCTGCACCTTGAGCGACGCGCCCCTGCTGGTTGCGGTTCGTGAGCACAATTGCATCACTCGCCCCTGCCGGGTTGTGTTGCGGCGTGGCCGATTTCGTGTTGCGCTGCGAGACTAGTTTGTTGGCATTTGCCAAGGATTGAAGATGAGCGGCTACAACGCGATCCTCCTCAGCCGCGACGGCGGCGAATTGTCGGCCGCATGGACGCCGATGCAGAACGTCGATCTCGGAGACGGCGATGTCACCGTGCGCGTCACGCACTCGACCATCAACTACAAGGACGGACTGGCGCTGACCGGGAGGCTGCCGGGTATGCGCTTACCTCTGGTGCCCGGCATCGACTTTGCCGGCACGGTTCTCGCGTCTGAGCACGCGCGCTTTGCACCGGGCGAGGACGTCATCCTCAACGGCTGGGGTTGCGGCGAGCGCCGCCCGGGTGGCTATGCCGAGCGCGCGCGGGTGCCCGGGGACTGGCTGATCAAGCGGCCCGCTGCCTTCGCCAATACCGACACGATGGCCATCGGCACGGCCGGCTATACCGCAATGCTCGCAGTGTTGGCGCTGGAGGATCACGAGATCACGCCGGACAAGGGTCCGGTGCTCGTCACCGGTGCCGCCGGCGGCGTCGGCAGCGTTGCCGTGGCGCTGCTGCACAAGCTCGGCTATCGCGTCATCGCCTCGACCGGACGAGCACAGGAAGCAGGCTATTTGCACCGCCTTGGCGCTGCGGAAATCATCTCCCGCGACGAGCTGTCGTCTCCCGCGCGCGGCATGCTCGGCAAGGAGCGCTGGGCAGGCGCCATCGATGTTGCCGGCTCGCACACTCTGGCGAATGCCATCGCCATGACGCAGTACGGCGGCTGTGTCGCTGCCACGGGACTGGCGCAGGGCCTCGACCTGCCGATGTCGGTGGCGCCGTTCATCCTGCGTGGCATCACCCTTGCCGGCATCGACAGCGTGATGGCCCCGCGGGTGAAGCGCGAGCGGGCATGGGAACGTCTTGCCACCGATCTCGATCGCGGCGCGCTCGCGGAGATGTCGGTGACGCGTCCGCTTGCCGATGTCGTCGCGCTGGCGCCGGAAATTCTCGCCGGCAAGGTGCGCGGGCGCGTCGTCCTCGAGGTCGGCTGATCAGCGACCCTGGAAGCGCGGCTTGCGCTTCTCTTTGAAAGCGAGCCGCCCTTCGGCATAATCCTCACTCTCAAAGCAAGCCGCGACCGACGCATCGAGTGCGGCGAGGTCGGGCGTCTGCGGATTGCGCACCAGCTCATCGATCGTGCGCTTGGCGGCGCGCACGGTGAGCGGGGCGTTGGCGGCGATCTCTCCGGCAAGCGCCAGGGTCCTCGCTTCCAGCTCGGCGGCGGGTACGACGGCATTGACCAGCCCCATGGTCTGCGCCTCGGCGGCCTTGAAGCGGCGCCCGGTGAACAGCATCTCCTTCGCCTTCGCCGGCGGCACGGCGGCCAGCAGGGGACGCACCCAGCGGGCGTTATAGCCGAGCCCCAACTTGGCGGCCGGGATGGCGAACTCGGCGTTTTCGTCTGCGAGGCGGATGTCGGTGCACAGCGCGATCGCCAAACCGCCGCCAAGGCAGAACCCATGGATCATGGCGAGGGTCGGCTTGGTGCATTGGCTGAGGGCGCGGAACGCTGCGTCGTTGAGGGCGTCATAGGCTGCCGTGGCATCGCCGGCGCGGGCGGTGTCGAACTCGGAAATATCGGCGCCGGCGGAGAATGCGCGCGTTCCCTCGCCGCGCAACACAATCACACGAATGGCAGGGTCGGCCTCGGCCTGGGCCAGCGCCTCCGGCACCGCCTTCCACATGCCGGCGGTAAAGGCATTCATGCGAGCCGGGTTGCTGGCGATGACGAAGCCGATGTCGCCTTGACGGCTGAACCGCAAATGCGGTGCCTCGGTAGGCGCATTCTGCATGGGTATTCCCTCTTGGCGCTCGCGCTTTATAGAGCAGTGGAGGCTTTCAGCCGCAATCGGTCGCATCGTCTCAAGGCGCAAGGGGGCTGCCCGCCGCCGGAAGGCGTTGACGGCGCGGCGGCATATTTGTACGCCGGTCTGAGCCGGAGGACGGACCGGCGCAGCGGCACGCGCTTATCAGCGCGAGGAGTTCGACATGGCAGCCAAGACGCTTACGGCAGCCGACGGCAAGGTGCAGACCTACGATCCGATCTGGTCGGAGATTCGCCGCGAGGCGACGAGCGCCATGGCGTCCGAGCCGGCGCTGGGCAGCTTTATTTTCGCGACGCTGCTCAGCCATGACCGGCTCGAGGACGCTATCTGCCACCGGCTGGCCCAGCGGCTCGACCATTCGGAGGTCGAAGCCGTCCTCATCAATCAGACGTTCCAGACGGTGCTCGAGAAACGCCAGGACCTCGGCGGGATCTTCCGGGCCGACCTTGCCGCCGTGTTCGATCGCGATCCGGCCTGCAACCGCTACATCGACCCGCTGCTCTACTTCAAAGGATTCCACGCATTGGCGACGCACCGCTTCGCCAATGCGCTGTGGCACGACGGGCGCCGCGACTTCGCACTGTTCCTGCAGAGCCAGTCCTCGCGCACGTTTGGTGTCGACATCCATCCGGCGGCCAAGTTCGGCCAGGGCATCATGATCGACCACGCGACCGGCATCGTCATCGGCGAGACAGCAGTGGTCGGCAACAATTGCTCCTTCCTGCATGGCGTCACTCTCGGCGGCAGCGGCAAGGACATCGGCGACCGGCATCCGAAGATCGGGGAGAGCGTTCTGATCGGTGCGGGCGCCAAGGTGCTCGGCAACATCACGGTGGGCGATGGCTCGCGCGTGGCCGCCGGTAGCGTCGTGTTGACGGCCGTTCCCGCCCACGTGACGGTGGCCGGCGTTCCGGCCAAGATCGTCGGGTCGGCCGGCTGCGCCGAGCCCGCCCTCGAAATGGAACAGACCTGGGTCGATGATTTCGGCGGTCTGTGAGATAGCTTCCAATTGTCATACTGCAGCGGCGTCGAACCCGCTGCTCTAAGGAGATCACGCACGTGAACCAGGAAGAAGCGGCGCGGCTGCAGGCCTATCTGCGCAAGACATTCGGCACTGCGTCGCTGGAGGTGCGCTTGCGCCCCAAGAAAAAGGACTCGGCCGAGGTGTTCGTCAACGGCGAGTTCATCGCCGTGCTTTTCCGCGAGGAAGAGGAGGGCGAGGTCTCCTACCAGTTCCAGATGGCGATCCTCGACCTCGATCTCGAGCAGGCCTGATCGACAATGTCGCTGTTTGAGCTCGACGGCGTCCGCGTCGAAACTCCGGGCGAGGGTCGCTGCTGGGTGGCGCCCACCGCCGTCCTCATCGGCAAGGTGATCCTCGAGGAGGAGGCCAGCGTCTGGTTTGGCAGCGTGCTTCGCGGCGACAACGAGCCGATCCGCATCGGTGCGCGCTCCAACGTGCAGGAAGGTTGCGTGCTGCACACCGACCCGGGCTATCCCCTCAACGTCGGAGCCGACTGCACCATCGGCCACATGGTCATGCTGCACGGCTGCACGATCGGACGCGGCAGCCTCATCGGCATCGGCTCGATCATCCTCAACGGCGCCAAGATCGGCGAGGAGTGCCTGATCGGCGCCAACACACTGATCGCCGAAGGTAAGGAGATTCCGCCGCGCTCAATGGTCCTGGGGTCGCCCGGCAAGATCATCCGCCAGCTTTCGGACGAGGACGCGGCGCGTTTCGGCGGCGCAGCCGGACGCTACGTGAAGAACTGGAAGCGGTTCGCTGCCGGAATGAAACCGCAGGCGTGATCCGCCTGCGGCCCTCGCGCTATTGGGCGCTCTGGTTGTCGAGACCCGACAAGGCTGCCAGCGGGCCCTGGCGGCTGTCGAGCGCAACCCAAACCTTGGGGTTCAGATACGACTGGCGCATCACGAACTGGTAGGGGGTCTTGTTCCACAAGCGCACGTCCTCGATCTTGTTGTCGAGGATGTAGTCGCCCTGCACGGTGCGTGCAGTCAGGACGGCGTGGCCTTCGCCCTTCTCGTCGCGCACGACGGTCATCAGCAGCGAGCTTACCGGCCAGCCCTTGGCGATGAGGTCATGGCGCTTTTGCAGGGCGTAGTCCTCGCAGTCGCCGCGCGTACGCGGCATCGTCCAGTACTCATTGACGCCGTAAACTTCGAGGTCGGTCGCCGGAGCGACGGCCTTGTTCACCGAGCGGTTGATCTCGTCGAGCTCCTTGAGCCGCTCGGCGGAAGCTTCAAAGCGGCTTTCCTGGGCGTGATCGCTCGCGCATTCGGTTGGCGTCGCTTCGCAAAAGCGCACGAAGCCGTGGGGAGGCTGTGCCGGTCCGTAGATGCGCATGAACGAGGAGGTGCGCGCGGTAGTGGCCGCCTCCGCCTTGTCGGGCTTCTGAATGTTCGAAACGCCTTGTGCGCTGACCGCCGTCGAGGCGATCAAGCTGCCGACAAGGACGATGGCGTTGACGTGTACCCGCATGACCCGACCCCGTTACTCTTCCTCTCTAAGCTACCCGACAGAACTCGAATTACGCTGAACCTACGTCCCCGGATTTGAAGCGATTAAGTCGTCGTTCCTTCACTTGTGTAGCTCGCGCCTTAAGCCGAGACCGAAGGCGCTACGTTCTGTGAATCCCGCATTAACGAACTCGACGCCGATGCCCAGCTCGTGGTGGCGCACGACGACGGCATGACGCTTGTCGATCATCACTTTCGAACCGAGCTCGGGGCGCGCCGGCGTCAGGACAGAGGCGCCCGACATCGACAAATCCTGTAAGGGACAAACCATGTGTGCTGCCGTCGGGGAGCACCAGCAGCGCCGCTTGCTCTCCGGAAACGCGCGGATATTCGCGCTCCTCGCCTTCGGGTATTTCCGATTGCGCGGCCAAGCGCGGTATCTGCACCGCGAGCTTGTCGCGCTTGCGCTGCGTGCCGCTGATCATCATGGCGAAGGAGCCGGGGAACAGCCGCACGACCGTTCCCTCGAGGCCGCCGAGGTGCATGAGATAGACGATGAGCTTTTCGCCGACGATGAGCGGCACCGGCGTCGTCATCGCCGCGCTTTCGGCTGAGATGTCGATGAGACGGCAGGGATGATCGAGCTTGTCGGCGCGCATGAAGCGCCCGGCCAGGGTCAGCGCGTAACGCGGATATTTTCGCTTGTTGCGGCCTTCGAACCCAGCACCGACGGGCTCAATCGGCCGATATGCATCCGCACCCGTAGACATAGCCGTTCCCGCCAAGGAGTCGCCCTGACGGGCGATCCGATATCCGTGAAGCTGGGCCAGAACGCGTACGCTAGAGGCTCTGTTCCGGAGACGACTATGGAGGGGTGGGGCTTAACGAACGGCTAATCGTCGCGTCATTTCTGTATGAAATGTCAAAGCGCGCCCGCCGCGAGCCCTGCTGCGTTCCAGTCCGGTCGCAGTGTCAGGCCTTGTCGCTGTCGCCGCGGCCGCCTTCGAAGACGCGGAACTGGCGTCGCTCGGAGCGCACGATGCGTGCGTGGCGCGTCGCAAGCATCACTGGCGTGTGGGGAGGCATGGTGTGCTCTGCAACCTTGGGGGCGCCTGCAGGCCATGTCAGCTCGTGGGCGATGATGCGTTTGGCCGCCAAGGGCAACTCGCCCAACCACTGCGGCGCATCGAGCGGCGAGAAGCCGCCGAGGATCCGGTCGATGACTTCGCCGGAGTGTCGCAGCGGAAGCAACAACACCTCGAACGGCGATGACCCTCTGGCGACGGGCGCCGCCTCCATGAGCAGCGTCTCGACCGCGCCCTGCTTGACGAGCGCTGCGAAGTGACGAACGAGAGAGACGCGATCAGCTGCCGACCATCCATCGAGGAAGTTGGTGCCGCGCAGTTCTACGCCGAACAACTCGCACACATGCGTTCCGGCGAGCCTGAACCGATAGGTCTCCGCGTCGATCCGTTCCAGGATGAAGGTCGACGGCAGGATGCCGGCAATCTTGCCGGGTTCGATCTCGAAACGGCGCGGGGTGATGCGATCGGCGCGCACCTTGTCCCAATATGCGAAGAGAGCCTGGCTGGTCTTGTGCTTCAATTTCATGATCGGACCCGTAGCGCCCCGCCCTGCCGTATGTGCTCGGTTAAAGGTCGTTCCAGATCGGGACAAAATGCGGACCACGATCCTTCTTGAGGGTCATAGGAGCAGCAACCATGCCAGCCGGTCGCAGGCAGTGCGCCGGGGGCAAATCATGGTTGCCGGAGGGGAGGGGTGTCGTTAACTCTGCCGGCCCCGCTGCCGCGGACAAAGGAGCGACCGGTGAGCCGACACGAGCCGATGTTCAACGTGCAGTCCAGCGTCCTCGCGCTGTTGGCGGCGATGGTTGCCGTGCATCTCGTCCGGATGGGTCTGTCGGAAGACTGGGACACTTGGCTGACGCTGGCGCTCGCCTTCATCCCGGCGCGTTATGCCGGCCTCGCTGAGATGCTGCCGGGTGGCGACGTCACGGCTGTAACGTCGTTCCTTACCCATGCCTTCGTCCACGGTGACTGGGTGCACTTGGGGCTCAATGCCGCCTGGCTCGTTGCCTTCGGCGGAGCCGTGGCCAACCGTATCGGTACGATTCGCTTCCTGCTCTTCTTCGCCTTCTGCGCTATCGCGGGCGCTGCAACCTTCTGGGCCTTCAACCCTGGCGTCCCCGTGCCCGTGATCGGCGCATCCGGCGCCATCTCGGGGCTCATGGGGGGAACGATGCGCTTTTTATTCACCGCGGTTGATGGTCGCGGTCTTGCTGCGCTGCGGGAGGATCCGCGTTCGGCGCCGCTGATGCCACTTCGTCGAGCGCTGACCGACAAACGCGTCGTGCTCGTCACCGCCGTGTTCTTGGCAGCAAACATTCTCGCGGTATTTGGTCTCGGCAGCATCGGGGAAAGCGGCATCGCCTGGGAGGCGCATATCGGCGGCTATTTCGCCGGCCTTTTATCATTCGGCTTCTTTGATGCAGTGCAAACGGACGATTCATCCGGAACCGTTATGCACTGAGCCTATTGCGTCATCGACGTGATTGCAGCACGATGATTTTGCCGCGCCCGTGACGAGCTGGCTCGGCCAAAAGGCAGAATGACTTTGCGTCGACTGCCGGATGTGGTCACGCGGAGCTTCCGCACTCCGCTTCCGGACTTCGACTGTCGAAGCACAGTGGGAGGAGATGCAATGAACATTGGGCAGATCCTGAAGGCGAAGGGCCGAGCGGTGGCGACGGCGCGCCCCGACGCAACGCTTCAAGAGATCGTCGGCAAGCTTGCGCAAAAGAAGATCGGCGCCATCGTTATCGTCGGCGACAATGGCGAGCTGGCAGGCATCATTTCCGAGCGCGACGTCATCCGTAAGCTCGGCGAGCGCGGGCCGGAAGTGCTGAGCGAGCCCGTGTCGCAGAGCATGACCGCCAACGTCATCTCCTGTCAGGAGACGACCACGCTCGATGAGCTGATGGAGTTGATGACACAGGGCCGCTTCCGTCATTTGCCGGTCATCGAGGATGGCGCGCTCGTCGGCATCGTTTCCATCGGCGACGTCGTGAAGAACCACATCGCCGAGGTGGAAATGGAAGTGACCGCCATGCGCGGGTACTTCGTCACCGGCTGATCCGAGCGGCAGCTCGCGTTGCAGCGGAGCGCCTTCAGGCGATCTGCGTGATGCCCGTATGCGCGCCAGGCGCGATGCGGCGCGCGTCGATCTCGCGATGCATCTCGGCGAGGTGCCGCTTCGTCGCTTCCTCGCCGCGACTGATCAGCTCGTCGGCGCGATGGAAATCGAACAGCCCCAGGTCCGACAAGCGCAGGTTGATCATGGCGTCCGGCGGATCGCCGGCAAGCCGCGACCGCGCGATCCGATCCTGCACGATGTTGAATGCCTCGACCATCACGGTCGAGATGCCGGGCGTTGCCTCGCTCTTGCCGAGCACCTGACGCTTGAGCAGGCCGCGCATGCCGCTGCCGTTCTTGCCGTTCGTCGGCTCGGGCAGCACCTCATCGGACATGTCGGTTTCCAGGTGCGGGACGATGGTGCCGCGGCCGCAGATATCGAAGTTCAAGTTGACGGCGATGACGTAGCGGGCGCCGTGGGCGCGGCACACGGACACGGGGATCGGATTGACGAGCGCGCCGTCGAATAGCCAGCGGCCGTTGATCTTCACTGGCCGGAAGATGCCGGGTAGCGCATAGGATGCGCGCACCGCGTCGGCGAGGCGGCCGCGGGACAGCCAGATTTCGTGACCGCTGCCGAGTTCGGTGGCGACGGCGGTGAAATGCGGATCCAGATCTTCGATGTTGAGATCGCCGAGCTGGCGCTCGAGCCGGTCGCACAACTTCTGGCCGTTGATGAGTGCGGTGCCGGCGAAGTTGAAATCGAGATAGCCGAAGATGCGGCGGCGAGTCAGCTCGCGGGCAAAGCCTTCCAATTCATCGAGATGTCCGGCCGCATGGCAGGCCCCGACAACCGCGCCGATGGATGTGCCGGCGATTATGTCAGGCTTGATCCCTGCTGCGGAAAGGGCCTTGAGGACACCGATGTGAGCCCAGCCGCGCGCCGCGCCACCACCCAACGCCAGCCCGATCTTCGCCTTGGCCATGTCCGTCACCTGCTATGGATGTCTGTCCGACCCCAATGTGTCCGGTTGCTTAACGCCCGAGTGCGCATTTTGTGCCCCTGATGGCGCCGACTCAACGCGCACTGCCTAACGTCAGCATACGCTTCAGATATAAGGGGCCAAGATTAACCTTGCACTATGCCGCAGGTCGTCTCGCACTGCGGCGAGGCTACGTGCGACGCAGCAAGCGGGCAGGCTGCGTCGAGCTTCGCGTACGTCAGACGTCTTCGTCGGCGTCCGCTGCGAGCAGCAAACGCATCGCTTTGCCGGCATCGCCAGGCACCGGCACGATCCGATAGAAACAGCTTCTGCGGCCGGTGTGACAGGCATGTCCGTCGCCGTCGACTGTGACGCGCAACCAGAGCACGTCCTGATCGCAGTCGGTGCGCATTTCGACGACATTAAGCACGTTGCCGCTTTCCGCGCCCTTCTTCCAGAGAGCAGCGCGCGAGCGGCTCCAGAAGTGGACGATGCCGGTGTCGATGGTGAGAGCGAGCGCCTCGGCATTCATGAAGGCGAACATCAACGCTTCGCCGCTGCCGGCGTGGGTGACGACCGCCGGGATGAGGCCGTCGTCATCGAATTTCGGGGTGAAGTCGAGCCCAGCCTCGAGATCGGCCTTGGAGCCGCGCGGGGCGAACACCGGTGTCTTGGTCGAAGCCATGCGGATCCTGCAGATGTGAAGAGGGTGTTAAGCGCCGCTGCGCGGCCGGACGGTGTCGAGGAAGCGCTGACGCCAGGCGTCGTCCTGGGCGAAGACGCCGGTGAAGTGCGTCGTCTCCATGACGGCGTCGGGCTGGTTGACGGCGCGCAGAGTCATGCACTGATGGGTGGCACGGATCATCACGGCAACGCCGCGCGGGCGCGAGGCTCTGCTGGATCGTCTCGCCGATCTGCGCCGTGAGGGATTCCTGCACCTGCAGGCGCCGGGCGAAAATGTCGACCACGCGCGCCAGCTTCGATAGCCCGACGACGCGGCGATCGGGCAGATATGCAACGTGAGCGATCCCGGTAAAGGGGGCGATGTGATGCTCGCAGTGGCTCTCCAGGCGCACGTCGCGCAGCAAGATCATGTCGCGATAGCCGGAGACGTCCTCGAAGGTGCGGGCCAGCTCCGCGGCGGGGTCCTGGTGGTAGCCGCTGAACCGCTCCTCGTAGGCTTCGACGACGCGCTTTGGCGTATTTGCAAGGCCAGAGCGCGCCGGGTCGTCGCCGGCCCAGGCGAGCAGCGTGCGGACGGCGTCCTCGGCCTCGGAGCGCGAGGGCCGGGGTAAGGCGGTTGTTGTCAGCTTGACGCCCGGGTTTTGCTTCACGGGGGCGAACCTCTCAACGCGGCATCAGGGATAGACGACCTCCGGCCCTTACGGGATGTGCGGGAGGGCAGGCTGCCCTATATTATCGGTACCGGCGGCCCCGAAGGGAAGACCGCCGGCATCCGAGAGCTGGACGACACATGGCCGATCTGAACGAGATCTACAACTCGAAGCTCCTGGAGCTGGCGGCGGATATCCCGCATTCGCAGCGGTTGAAACATCCGGATGCGACCACCACGGCCCATTCCAAGCTGTGCGGCTCAACGGTCACCATCGATCTCGATATGCGGGGTGACGAGGTCACCGGATACGGCCAGGCGGTGAAGGCGTGCCTCTTGGGGCAGGCCGCATCGGCCATCGTCGGAGCGCACATCATTGGTGCGCGGGCGGTGGAGCTGCGCGAGACCGCCGCAGCCATGCGCCGCATGCTGAAGGAGAACGGGGCGCCACCCACGGGACGCTTTGCCGAGCTCGCGATACTGGAGCCGGTGCGCCACTACAAGGCGCGGCACGGGTCGGTGATGCTGGTGTTCGACGCCATCGAGCGCGCCATCGACGAGATCGAGGGCAAGCGCGCCGGCGCCCTCATCGACGCGGCGCGCGGCTGAGCGCCTGGAGTTACGCCATGGGCGTCGTCATCCAAGATCCAACGTGCCTCCCCGGCCGTCGCACCACGGTCTACCCGGCGGCATTCGCCGCCGGGCTCCAGGGCCGCATCAAGCGGGCGCTCGGCGATGCCGGGGGCCTGACGCAGTTCGGCGTCAACCTGACGACGCTCGAACCGGGTGCCATCTCGGCACTGCGCCACTGGCATTCGCGCGAGGACGAGTTCGTCTACGTGCTGAGCGGGGAGCTGACGCTGATCACCGACGAGGGCGAAGAGCTGCTCGGTCCTGGCGTGGCGGTCGCCTTCCCGGCCGGCGAGGCCAACGCGCATCAGCTTGCCAATCGCAGCAAGGTGGCCGCCACGTATCTGGAGATCGGTACGCGCGCAGCCGACGACGTGATCACCTACCCGGATGACGATCTGCGGCTGGTGAAGCGGGATGGCCGGCGCCTCTTCGAGCGCAAATCCGGCGAGCCCTACGAATGAGTATGGCAGGCGCACTGCTCAAGGCGCCCATCCACCTCTACCGATGGACTTTGAAGCCCTATGTCGGGTGGAACTGTCGGCATTTGCCGACGTGCTCGGAATACGCCTTGGCTGCGATCGACAAGAACGGAGCCTGGCGGGGCTTTTGGTTGACGCTGTCGCGCTTGTCGCGCTGCCATCCATACGGTACGCGGGGGCTCGACCCGGTGCCGGACATTACCGCCGAGCGGCACCCAATGGCGCCCTGGCGCTACGGCCGGTGGCGCTGGACCGATCGATAGAAGCGAGACGCGATGCAGTGGTCCGATGAGGGCATCATCCTGTCGGTGAGGCCGCACGGCGAGACGGCGGCCGTGGCGGAGATCTTCACGCGCGCGCATGGCCGCCACCTCGGCTTGGTGCATGGCGGACGCTCGCGCAAACAGCGCCCCGTGCTGCAGACCGGCAATCACGTGGACGCCACATGGAAGGCGCGCCTCGCCGAACACCTCGGTCACGTCAACATCGAGCTGCGCAAGGGTTACGCCGCGCAAGCGATGGACGATCCCCTGGCGCTCGCCGGGCTGTCGTCGCTGTGTGCGCTGGCGCGTCTGCTTCCCGAGCGCGACCCGCATCCTGCGCTGTTCGAGGTGGCTTTGTTCGTGCTCGGGTATCTCGACGACCCGGACGTGTGGCCGGCGCTCATGGTGCGCTGGGAGCTGGCGCTGCTGGATGAGCTCGGGTTCGGATTGGATCTCGGCTCGTGTGCGGCGACCGGCAGCAACGACAACCTGATCTACGTCTCGCCCAAGTCGGGGCGCGCGGTGTCGGAATCGGCCGGAGCGGAGTACCGCGACCGCCTGCTGCGCTTGCCGTCATTCCTGTGCAAAGGGCGCCAGGGTGCGCCGACGATCGAAGACATCGTCGACGGACTGGCGCTGACGGGGCATTTCCTCGAAACGCGCGTTCTCATACCGCGCGAGGAGCAGTTGCCGACAATGCGCCGGCGCTTCAAGGACCTCATCGAGCGGCGCGCGGCGGCTGCCTAGTCGGCCTTCGGGTCGGAGCCGATCTGCACCGTGACGCCGTCGGGGCCAGCCTCCAGCGAATACACCTGCCCATCGCGCGCCTCATACCGTGCCGATGCCTTGCTCTTGCTGTCGGCAAACACGTTGATGTCGCGCGGCAGACAGGCCGTGTGTGCCTTGTACTGCTCGCGCCCGAGGTCGTAGCGCTTGCCGGCGTACTCGTAGGCGACCGGCTGCTTGCCGATGTTGCGGACCTTGAATGCGTAGTGCAGCGATTTCGGGCGACCAAAAAGCTGCACCGCGATGTAGCGCGGATCGTCGGGCGCGGCACGCACGACGGCGACGCCGATCTCGGTCAGGTGCGGCAGCAGCAGGTTCTTGCGGTGACCCGGCGAGCCCTCCCACCCGCGCACGGCGCGGTTCGCATAGTCGCGGGCGCTGAAGCCACGGCTGTCGGAGGCGATGGCCAGGTTCTCGGCGATTTGGCAGTACGTGTAACCGGCCTTCTGCGCGCGCGTCGCCGGCGTCGTTCCTTGCAGCGTATGCGACAGGTCGCGGCCCCCAGCGAGGACGCGCGCGTAGGCGCGCGCCGCGGCCTCGAGCCGAGCGTTGGGCCGCACCGCCGCAAGTTTGTGCTGCTTGCGGAAGGCGTTCGTCATCTCGACGATAGCGACCTCGGCCGCGGGTATATCGGGTGTGATCGGCATGCGTGCGCCATGAGCAGCACAAACGGGAGCGGCGGGCGGTCTCTTGCGTAACAGGGGCAGATTATATCGTCGCGGCGGAATAACGGCATGCAAACGACGCCCCCCGCCCGCTGTCGATCTAACCTTTGGCACCTATTTCGCCGGGGAAGGCGCCTGCTTCACTTCCACCGTAACGGCGCCGGCCACCCCCGGCTTCACGGTGAACACCTGGCCGCCGCGCGTCTCATAGCGCGAGACGGCGCCCGCCTTGTCACCCGTGTCGAATTCGATGGTCCCGGGCAAACAGGCCGTATGCGTGATGACCTCACTCGGCGAGACGCTGTTGGCCTCTTCCTCGAACGCGTAGGAGACATCGCGCCCCGACTTGTTGGTGATCTTGAAGGTGTACTTCGTCGAGTTCCGGACGCCCGAACAGTTGCACCGTGATGTACTTTGGCTCGGTCGCCGAGGCACGCGCCACCGCGACACCGATCTCGGTGACGTACGGCAGCACCATGTTCTTGCGGTGCCCGGGAGATTCCTCCCATCCCTGCACCGCGCGCCGGGCATAGTCGTCGGCGTCAAAGCCGCGCGTGTCGAAGATCGAGGCGAGGTTCTCGCCCACCTGGCAGTAGCGGTAGCCGACCTTGGCTACCCGTTCCCCCGGGGTCGTGCCGTCTGCCGTGTGCGACAGCGCGTCGAGCTTGCCGAGCTTCTGCGCATACGTGCGCGCCGCCGCCTGCAGCGTTGCGTTGGAGCGCACGGGCGGCAGCTTGTTCTTGGCGCGGAACGCATTCGTCATCTCGACGATAGCAGCTTCCGCAGCAGCGATGTCTGGGGTGATAGGCACTAGTGTTCCGATTCCGAAGTTCGCACTAGTTGTCGCCGCGCTGCTCGACGTGGAAAGAGTGCAGCACGCGATGGAAGATGGGCGCCAGCACGAAGCCGGTGGCGATGACGATGATGAGCCCGGAGAAGATGGCGTAGAAACCGGCGAATACCTTGCCGGCTTCGGTCTTCAGTTCCGCTGCCGGTCCCATGCCGGAGAGGATCATCGCCGCGTTGAGGAACGCGTCGGTTAGCGACATGCCTTCGAAACCGGCGTATCCGGCGATGCCGATGGATAGCCCGAAGGCAGTGAGGGCGAGCCACAAGCCAACGGCATACGCCATGCGCCATGCAAAAGCGGTCCGTGGGATAACGCTGTGTTTGCGGCCCTCGAAGGTGGTTAGCTTGATGTCGATGCGAGAATCCTCCGTTGCGCAGGAAATGTAGGCCGCAGGGCCCGGAGCGGCAACGCGTCCTTGCAACTTGAGTGACGTACACCACTGCCGATTTGCGGCATGAAGCGCTATATTTGCGTATGCGGGCACGACCCCACCACCCGTCGAAAAGGAAAAGCGTATGAGCCGCGCGTTCGTCAAAGAGAGCGATAGCGTCGACGAGCTACCCGATCGGCTCATTTCCGAGCACGCCAATCTCGTGACGCCCGAGGGCCTGGCGCATATCGAGGCGGCAGTGCAGCGCTTCGATGCCGCCCATGCCGCGGCGCAGGTGGCCGGAGACCTTGCACTCGTCGCCGCGACGGCGCGCGACTTGCGCTATTGGAGCGCGCGGTTGGGAAGCGCCGAGCTGGTGCCGCCGCCGCTGGATGTCGATCGCGTGAAGTTTGGCTCGACGGTAACGATCGCCCGCGACGACGGGCTTCGGCAGACGTTCCGCATCGTCGGCGAGGACGAGGCTGATCCCGCCCGGGGCTCAATCTCCTACGTCTCCCCCCTGGCGCGGCAGCTCGTCGGCAAAGGTGTCGGCGACAGCATCCGCATGGGCGCACGCGAGACTGAGATTGTCGCCATCTGCTCGTAAGGTCTCGGGGCCGGGCCCTAGCTGCCCTGTCCGACCGGGAAGTCGCGGGCCCAGGCGGCGCCATGTGAATCGCGCGCTTCGACGTGCAGCGTCTCGGCGCCATTGGCGCGGTAGTCGAACTCGACCACCGGATTCTGCGCCATGGCGATCGACCCCTGCAGGGCGAAGACGCGCTCATCGCCCTGACGCACTTCCATGTCGGTGACGATGCGCAGCGGCACGTACAGCAGCGTCAGCTGGTCGAGCACCATGCCGGTGTGGTTGGGGTGCATGATCTTCAGGCGCGCGCGCGGTTCGATCTTGGTGGCCGCCGCGCGCTTGCCGAGCGGCTCGAGGCTCATGCGGCCCATCGTGGCGGCGATCTGCTCCGGGCTGCCCGACGGCGGCGCCGAGCAGGCGGCCTGACCGCCAGCGAACTTGACGAAGCGGTCGGCCATGTAGAGCTGGCCGTCGCTCGCCTCGACGATAGCGCGCACTTCAGTGCCGGCGTTGAGGCGCAGCAACGTCGACACCCTGAGGTGCTCGCGTTTGCCGCCGATGTCGAAGCGGGCGGCGACGGGCGTCGGGTTCTGGTCGACGATAATCGTCACGGCGCGCACGGTGCGGCCGTCGGCGAACTTCGCCTCGACCTCGATGGGCACGGCGCGTTGGTCGAGCGGGCGGAACGGCGCGGTGAGAACGACGGCATCGCCGGCGGGATTGATGGTGCGGCCGGCAAACACCCCGGCGCGGATCTCGTCCCAAGCCGATCCGGCCTGCACCGGCGGCGCGCCGGCGAGGCTCATCGTGCCGAGGGCGGCGGCTAGGGCAAGGATCAGGCTGGCGCGGCGCATGCGGCGATTCCCTCGTTCTTGTATGCGCCGCAAGTATGCCTTCAGTCGGCGCCCGCCACAATGGCCCGTCCAAAGACGAAGGCAGCGCCTGTCGCTGTCGCTCGTTATCGCGGCAAGTCCAAACAAGTCTGAAAAGTCATGGCGGAACAACGCAAACCGATCGCAGCCTAAGCCCTGCGCCGGCGGCCGGGGACTATTCCGCGTAGAGCGCCGCGACGGTGATGGCGGCAGCCAGCGCCGCCGTCCACGGCACACGCCAGCCGACATTCGGCTGACGCACGGCGGCAAGGCGCTTCGACCAGCGCCGCAACGGCAACCGCCGCAGCGCATGCTTCAGACGCTCGCGCCCGGCGTGCGTTGCTTGCGCGCAGCGGGCGAGCAGGTGCGTCTGCCACGTATCGGGGCCGACGATCAGCGTGCCGATCGGCTTCGTCGCATTCCAAAAGCCGGAGATGGCGTGGCCATCCGCTGTCGTGCAGGCGTCCATCTCCGTCGCACCATCGTCTTGGTAGAAGTCCTCGATGACGAGGTACTCGAGCACGAAGCCTGGGGAGAAGCGGCGGTAGGCCTCGTCGTACGTGCACTTGGGCGTGAACGTCGTCACGCGCGCCTGCATGTTGACGCTGAGCGATGGGGCGCTCGTTCAGCAGCAGCGCATCGATCGACACCAAGCCCGGCGCGTCGTCCCGCGGAGCCAGGGCGGCACGGGCGAAATCGGCGTCGCGGTGGCGCGCCAGAATGGCGGTTCCGCTATCGCCCTTCCAGCCGGCGTTCTCCATGGCGAGGAATTGCTCGAAGCGGCGCCCGACGAGCCCGGGTTCGCGCGCCCGCTCGAAGCGGACGGTGCCAAGCTCGCGCAAGCGCCGCAGGTTGCGCTGCAGGTCCTTCAGCCGGCTCTTGGAAAGCACGCTCGCAAGGTGGTGGTCGAGACCGCCGGGGAGGCGGGTGAGACGCGGCCGCTGGTAGGAATTCACCGCCAGACGCAACAGTCCGCGGCGCCCCAGCTCGGCATCGATCACGGCGACCAGGGGCGAGGCGAGGTCGAGATGCCTGAGCTGCCAGAATTGCGGAATGCCGGCGCGGATGCTGATCGCATCGAGCCAGGCGCCGACGACGGCGCCAGCGTGGTCGCGATGGACGAGCGGCGTGCAGCTCGGCTGATAGACGTTGCAGGCGCCGTCGGCATTGACGAAGGGAAAGCGGCGGGTGCGATACGGAAAGAGGCCGAGCAGCGTCCGTGCAGCGTCGCGTACGGCGAGGGCCTCCGGCGGCGCCGAGCTGTCGATCGTCTGCAGGCCGGCGAGGACGTACTGGCGTGCGTAGAATGGATTCTCCACCAGGGCGTCGCGCGAGAGCGCGTCCCATGCGACGGCGTCGAGGCGCGCCAATGCCCGCGCGTCGAGGCGCTCGACGGTGAGCGGCGGGGAAGGCGCGATGCGCTCATGCTTCATGCGCGAAGCCTCGTCCCACGGAGGGAAGCACCGACAGGCCGGCGGGTAGCACGAGGCCGAGGCGGCGCCAGGCGAACCAGGCGAGCAGTGCGCTACGCACGGCGAGCGCCGTCACCGTGGCGATGGCGGCGCCGCTGAGGCCGAGCAGCGGAATAAGCGCGAAGTTGAGGGCGACATTGACGGCGAGGGCGACGACGAACCCGAGCGTGCACAACCGCTCCTCGCCCAGCATGTTGAGCACGTCCTCCCCCGGGCCGAGGGCGCATGACAGGACGATGCCGAAAGAGAGCAGGGCGACGAGCGGCGCGGCAGCGGTGAACTCCGCTCCGAAGAGATTGAGCAAAGGCGCCGCCAGCAGCGCCAGCGATACCGCGCCGATGGCGGTGAGATACGTCGACAGCGTCGCCGTGCTGCCGATGAGGGCCTGCAGCTCGGCGCGGTCGGCCGGCGCCGCTAGCGCTGCATATTTTTGCGCGGTCGCCGCGGTGGCGCTGTACGGCACGTACGTCAGCATCTGCGCCAGACGCGTCGCGGCGAAATAGAGCGCGACGTACTCGGGCGCGACGAACAGGCCGAGGATGAGGATGTCGGCGTTGAGCAGCAGGATCTCGACGGTGTCGGACGCCCCCATCGGCAGTGCGGTCCGCAGCCAGCGTCCGACGGCATAGCGCGGACGGGCTCCGGCGAGCGCACGCCGCAGGTGACGGGCGAGCAGCGCGTACTGCACGGCGACGCTGATCAGCAGCCCGGCCACCGTGAAGGCCATGACCGTCAGCGCATCTGCCTCGCGCCCGAGCAGCAACAGGGAAACGAGCCCGACGATGATGGCGAGGTGACGGAGGACGAACGACGGCCCGATGCCGAGCGCGGGGCGGTCGAGGCCGCGGGAGATCGATTCGAAGTAGTCCTGCAGCGCCACCAGCGGCACGCTGGCGAAGGCGAGGGTGCCGAGCGCGACGTAGCGCGGATCGAGACCGAGGGCGCCAACCTGCAGAACGGCGATGCCGGCGGCGCCGAGCAGCAGCGCCAAGCCGACGACGGTGCACACGACGAAGCGCAGCAGGCCGGCTGCATGCGCCGCGTCGCCGGCCATCGTGTATTGCGAAAGGTAGCGGCAGACGAGGTGGCCATTGCCGGCGGTCGCCGCGTAGCCGAGCAGCAGCATCCACACCAGCAGCAGCGAGTAGCGGCCAAAGTCCTCGGCGCCGAGCATGCGCGAAGCGAGCACCTGGGCGGCGAGCGCGAGCGCGGCTCCGCCCAAGCGGATGGCGACGACTGTCAGGCCCTGGAGTTGCGCGCGCGACAGGCGCCGCATCAATCCGGCCGCTATGGTGTGGAATCCGATCACGTTGACTTTCATCGCCCTGCGCGGAGGAGACAACCCGCCCGCCGTTAACGTCCTGTTGCCGGGGAGTCCCTTTGGCAAAGTTTGCAACCGACGTGCCAGCCAATGGCCGCGCCGAGCCGGCCGAAGCGGGGCTCCAGGATGGTTAGCGGTCCCTTGCCGGGACCGCGGCGCTGCCCTTGTTGCGAAGTGAAACAACGTCTCCGGTCTCGCGGGCGGGCGCCCCGAGGGATGAGAAAGAGCGAAGGGGCTGCGGGGCGGGAAACGCCGCGAAGCTGTTTAGTTTTTTGAGCGACGGTTGCCGCCCCGCAGCAGGATTATGGGCATACCCGCGGCGTTTCAGGGGTTTCCCCCTCCCGGACTTTCACCAGGTGGGCGCGGCGAGCCTCAGGTAGTCGAACCGTACGTTGCGGCGCGTGTACCCGACCTGCAGCCCGCCCTCGAACAGGAACGTCTCGAGTTCGACCCCTTCAGCGGGGCGGGATGGGGGGAGTATGCGCGCGTGGCGAGGGGCGGGGATTAGTTTGCGCCAGGAGCCTGAGCAGATAGCGAACTCTCAGTTCTCGTTGCCGTCGGCAGTCGCTGTCGAGGTGGAACTCGAAGCCCTTCGGCGGTTGTCTCCTCGCAAATCTGTGAAGGTGCCCACGGAACCGCGCCAATGGCCGGCGGTTGTTCCCAAGGGATGAAACAAATTGGAGAAGAAACATGTCGTTTAAGTATATCGCCGTTGCGGCCGCGCTTGCCATCAGTCCCGCTGCACTCGCGCAAGCCGTTGATAATCCAGCTGCGCAGCCTCAGGCTGGTGAGACCTCCGACCGCACACCGGAACAAGCGACACCTACGCCGTCTAACCAGCTGGATACGGCCGGGGACAAGACCTCGGACCGCAGCCCCGACAAGGACGCGAAGGTTCAGCATCAACCTGGCGCTGCTGGTAGCGCGGGCGAGTCCAGTTCCTCGGAAGGCGCTTCTTCTGGCGAATCCGGTTCGAACCTTCCCGCGAACTCCGACAGCAACACGATGACTCCCCCGGCTGCTCCCCCGGCACCGTCGGGAAGCAGCAACTAAGCAGCAACTAAGGAGTACCCTGGCTTCTTGGGATTACGGGATGCTCTGGCGGCAGTCGCATCACCTAGAGCGGCTGCCGCTTTTTTTACTTCCGCAGGCCTAGAACAGCGCCGCGGCGGCGCGGCCGACGTCGGCGATCGCAGCGTTGCGCACATCGAGCGGTAGGGTCGTGTCCGCCAGATAGACGGCGATGACGATGGGCGGATGGTCCGGCGGCCAGACGATGGCAACGTCGTTCGTCGCCCCGCGTGCACCCGTCCCCGTCTTGTCGCCGACGCGCCACTCCGCTGGCAGCCCCGCCCTTAGGCGTGCCTCCCCGGTCGTGCTGGCCGTCAGCCAGCCGATCAGCAGGCTCTCCGAGCTTTTGGACAGAACGTTGCCGAGAAGAATGCGGTGCAGCGTGTAAGCCATCGAGCGCGGTGTCGTCCCATCGCGCGGATCGCCGGGGGGCACTTCGTTGAGCTCCGGCTCCCTCCGGTCGAGGCGCGTCGCCTTGTCGCCAAGGGTGCGCAGGAAATCCGTGAGCCGTTTCGGGCCGCCGAAGCTCGCCAGCATCAGGTTGCCGGCCGTGTTGTCGCTCACCGTGATCGCCGCAGCGCAGATTTCGGCAAGGGTCATTCCCTCGGGACCGGCACGGCCCTGCGTAACGGGCGAATGTTCGACGACGTCGGCCGCGCTGAAGACGACGCGCCGGTCGAGTTGCTCCGCGCCAACGTCGACCCGCTGCAGCACCAGCGCCGCGGCCAGCACTTTGAACGTGCTGCACAGGGGGAAGCGCTCTAGTTCGCGCCTGCCGAACATGTCGCCCGTCTTCGTATCGAGGATGGCGACGCCGAGACGGCCCTGCGCGGCGGCTTCGATCTCGGCCAGCCGGGCATTGATGTCGATCTGCGGGGCCGCCGCCGCGAGGCTCGCATGGTGGGCCGCGACGATTGCGAGGGCCCCGGCCAAGGCTTCGCGCCGCGTGATTTGTGCAGGCATTTCCATTCCTCAGATACGACGATGGCCGGGACTATAGCTCCCGGCCATCGGTCTGAAGTGGCAAATGCGGGGTGAAACGCCGCCTCCGGCCGACGAGGGTCGGTTGCCCTTCGCCGCTCCTCAGGCGTTGGCTGTTCGGGGCGTCTCGATCGGCGTGCCGCGGGGGTCGGGCTCCGGCGCAGAGATCATGCGCTCGGCCGGCTTCTTGATCAGCGCGACGAGGGTGTAGCTGATGATGAGGAGCAGGAACCAGGAGCCGAACTTGCCGGCGCTGACCAGCGACCACGCACTACGCTGGTTGGGATAGAGCCACGTCTTGGTGAACGTGCCGACGTTCTCGGCCACCCAGATGAACGCCGTGACGAGCACGAGCCCCGAAGAGCAGGGGCATCCAGCGGGTGGATCGCCAGTTGACGAAATAGACCCGCGTCCGTGCGAACAGCACCGCGGCCACAATAAACAGCACCCAGCGCATGTCGGGCACGAAGTGGTGCGTGAAGAAGTTCGCATAGATTGCCACGCTCAGGACGGCGAGCCAGGCGGTCGGCGGATGCGCCTTGAACTCCAGGTGGAACAGGGTCCACGCCCGGCACAGATAGCTGCCGATGCAAGAGTACATGAAGCCGGAAAAGAGCGGCACGCCGGCGATGCGGAAGAGACTGTCGTCCGGATAGATCCAGGAGCCGACGGAGGTCTTGAAGATTTCCATCACCGTGCCGACCACGTGGTAGGCGCCGATGACCTTGGCCTCCTCGAGCGTCTCCAGCCCAAAGCCGAGAAGTGAACACCTGCAGAAAAAGCGCGGCGAGGAAGAGGAAATCGTAGCGCGCCAGCGCGGCGTCGTGCGGATAGAAGACGTACGTGCCGATCAGCAGGACCGAGCATCAAGCCGCCGAACAGGCAGGCCCACGCCTGCTTCATGCCAAAGCGGAGGAATTCATACAGCGCCGCGGT
Source organism: uncultured Alphaproteobacteria bacterium (assembly GCA_963795225.1). Taxonomy (GTDB): domain Bacteria; phylum Pseudomonadota; class Alphaproteobacteria; order Rhizobiales; family Hyphomicrobiaceae; genus Hyphomicrobium_A. Next base: position 107,849 of record CAWCHB010000015.1, read on the forward strand.
CGCCGGAAGGCGGCTCATGCGCGCAGCAATGCGCGCCTCGGCGTCGATGAACGGACGCAGCACCGGCCAGGCGGCCGCGCCGCTGCGTCTTTTCAAGAGAGGGAAATGCACGGGGCCGCTCGCGCGCCAGGTTATATGTCGGCGGCAGACTGCGGACCGACTGCGCCCAAATTTCGGCCTTGGACGCCGATCGCTAGTCCACGATCGCCCGCAGCCGCGCCAGCGAGGCTTCCATCTTCTCAGGCGCCGGGCTGCTGCGCGCGATTGCCAGGTCGAGAGCGAGCTGCACGTCGGCGAGAGCGGCCATGGTGGCGACCGCGTGCTCCGGCGTGAACAGAGCGACGAACGGATTACCGGCCCCGGCCGGCACCTGTGCATGCATCAGCAGCATAGCTTGGCAGAAGTGCTCGTTGGCGAGGTCGTTGGCGTAGATGTAGTTGAGATAGGCCATGCCGACGAGCGAGGTCTCGCGCTTGAGGTCGCTCTGCACCGGCGCGACGCCTGGAGGCAAGCCGTTGCCGGCGGCTTTGCACGCTTGCACCGTCTCATCGATGGAGGACATGACAGCTCCTGCGTCGGCGGCCGGCTGCTAGAAACGAAAACCCCCGAGGCGGGCTCGGGGGTTTCGGTAGATCAGTTGTCGAGGAAGCTGCGGAGCTTGCGCGAGCGGCTCGGGTGCTTGAGCTTGCGCAGCGCCTTGGCTTCGATCTGACGGATGCGCTCGCGCGTCACCGAGAACTGCTGGCCGACCTCTTCGAGCGTGTGGTCGGTGTTCATGCCGATGCCGAAGCGCATGCGCAGCACGCGCTCTTCGCGCGGGGTGAGCGAAGCCAGCACGCGCGTCGTCGTCTCGCGCAGGTTTGACTGAATGGCGGCGTCGATCGGCAGCACCGCGTTGCGGTCCTCGATGAAGTCGCCGAGGTGCGAATCCTCCTCGTCGCCGATCGGCGTCTCGAGCGAGATCGGCTCTTTGGCGATCTTGAGGACCTTGCGCACCTTCTCCAGCGGCATGGCCAGCTTCTCGGCCAGCTCCTCCGGCGTCGGCTCGCGGCCGATCTCGTGCAGCATCTGGCGGGAAGTGCGCACGATCTTGTTGATCGTTTCGATCATGTGCACGGGGATGCGGATGGTGCGCGCCTGATCGGCGATCGAGCGGGTGATCGCCTGCCGGATCCACCACGTGGCGTAGGTCGAGAACTTGTAGCCGCGGCGGTACTCGAACTTGTCGACCGCCTTCATCAGGCCGATGTTGCCTTCCTGGATGAGGTCGAGGAACTGCAGGCCGCGGTTGGTGTACTTCTTGGCGATGGAGATGACGAGCCGCAGGTTGGCCTCGACCATTTCCTTCTTCGCCTGGCGGGCTTCGCGTTCGCCCTTCTGCACCGCCTTGACGATGCGGCGGAACTCGGGGATTTCGAGACCCGTCTCGGAAGCCAGCGTGTGGATGTCGCCGCGCAGCTTCTCGATGCGCATCTTCTCGTTCTTGACGAACGTGCCCCACTTGCGCCCGAGGCCGCCGACGCGCTCCAGCCACGTCTGGTCGATCTCGTTGCCGAAGTACTCGTCGATGAACGCCTGGCGCGGCACGCCGCACGATTCCGCCAGCCGCATGAGCTGGCCTTCCTGGCCGACGAGCTTCTTGTTGATGCCGTAGAGCTGCTCGACGAGGCTCTCGATGCGGTTGTTGTTGAGCGACAGGCTCTTCACGTCGACGATGATCTCATCGCGGTGCTTGTCGTAGGCCTTCTGCTGCTGCTTGGAGCCCTGCTCGCCGGCAACCTGCTGCTCGAGCTTCTTGTCCTGCTGCTTGCGCAGCTTCTTGTAGGTCGCAGCGATGCGGTCGAAGGTCTCCAGAACCTTCGGCTTCAGCTCAGCTTCCATGGCGGCGAGCGACAGGGCGTTCTCGTAGTCGTCCTCGTCGTCCATCTCGCTTTCGGGGCGGTTCTCGCCGCCCTCTTCGGCCTGAGCCTCTTCGGGCGCCTCGCCGTCACCCAGCGCCGGCGGTGGCTGCTTGGCTTCGGGGCCTTCGTACGTGGCTTCGAGGTCGATGATGTCGCGGAGCAGAATCTTCCCCTCGTTCAGCTCATCGCGCCAGATGATGATGGCCTGGAAGGTGAGGGGGCTTTCGCACAGGCCGGCGATCATGGCCTCGCGGCCGGCCTCGATGCGCTTGGCGATGGCGATTTCGCCTTCGCGCGACAACAGCTCGACCGAGCCCATTTCGCGCAAGTACATGCGGACCGGGTCGTCGGTGCGCTCGGTCGGCTCGGCGCGCGTCGAGGTGGTGGCGACGGCAGAGGTCGTAGCGACGGCACGGCCGCCGCCGCCCTCTTCCTCGTCCGGCTCGTCGGCGCCGGCGGCCTCCTGGCCTTCCTCGCCTTCCTCCGTATCGACGACGTTGATGCCCATGTCGGACAGCATCGCCATGGTGTCTTCGATCTTTTCGGAAGACACCTCCTCGGATGGCAGCACCGCGTTCAGCTCGTCATAGGTGACGTAGCCTCGCGCCTTGCCGGACTTCAGGAGTTTTTTGACGGCCTGATCGGAAAGGTCGAGCAGCGGGCTATCGCGCTCTTGCGCATCCGCAGCCTGACCGTCCTTGTCCTCGGACTTGGCGGCCGGGGCGGCTTTGCCGCGTGAGCCGCCGGTGGAGGCTTTCGTTTTCAGGGCCTGTGCTTTCAAGGGCTCGTATCCCGCTCTATCAGCGCCAAATTGTTTTGCGACATTCTGTCGCGGCCATCACGGCACGGTGCAACACCTACGGCTTGCGCAAAAAGCCCGTCGGCGCCCCACCCTAAGTCCCCCGTCGACCTTGACCCGCACCGCACGCGCAGGCCGCCGAGCCGTCACCTTGCCAACGTCGCTCGCAAGGGCCACGCCAGTTGAACGCGTTAATCTGCAGATAGGGCCTGTACGCTAGCTCGCGCCAGCAGGCCCTGGATCTCGCAGATGCGCGCAAGCGCGTCCTCGGAGCCGTCCCGGTGATAAGCCTGGACGGCTGCTTCGAGCGACTTCTGCAAGCCGACCTGCCTCTCATGCAGCGCGAGGGCGTGGCGCCAGCCAACTTCCACCTCGGCCCGCGGGGCTTCAGGCTCTGCGAAACGATCGCTTCTATGCGTAACGGAGCGCTCAACAAGGTTTACGACCTTGTCGAGGCCCGTCCCGCTCAATTGGGAGCGCAAACGCGCGCTGTCAAGATTATTATCCACAGCCTGGGTGCCGAGGATGGCGTCACGCAGCCCGGCGAGTGGCTTTGAGGTCAGCGTCATGGCCGCGATTTCCTCGGCGTGCTCTTCCACCAGCCAAGGGTGATTGATCAACGTTTTGACGAGCAGGGCCTCGCGCGGGGGGGCCAATTCGGATTGGGCAGCAAGTTCGTTGCCGCGGCCGCGTTGGCTATTTGGATTGACTTGAGGGCGCGGCCTTACGTTGCCGGCAGCCATTAGGCGCCAATCCTCCGGGGCATTTTTTCGGCGCCCAGCATATTCCTTACCCCGACCCCTCCCTCCGGGGGTCCCGGTGAGCCGGCGCATGGCGGTGCGCGTTCGATGAGATAAAGTTTGGCGCAACTCGATCTCGTAGTGTCGACGGATATCAGGATCAGTGATCTTGCCGGTCAATTTCATCAAGCGCTGCTGCAGATCGGCGAGTTGGTCCGGGGTGACGAGGGGACCCATTTGTTCCTCGCGCTCGAACAGCACGTCAATCAGAGTGCGGGTCTTTTCGAGCTCGGCTGCGAACGCCTGCGGACCCTTCTGGCGCACGAGGTCGTCGGGGTCGAGGCCGCCGGGAAGGAAAGCGAAGCGGACGCTGAAACCGGGCTTCAGCAGCGGCAGCGCCGTTTCGACGGCACGGAAGGCGGCCTTGCGTCCGGCAGCATCGCCGTCAAAGCAGAGGATCGGCTCTTCCGACATGCGCCACAATAGCTTCACCTGCTCCTCGGTCAGCGCCGTGCCGAGCGGCGCGACGGTCTCGGCAAACCCGGCTTCGGTGAGGGCAATGACGTCCATGTAGCCTTCGACGGCGACGACACGGTCCTTGTCGTGCGCCGGCCCGCGCGCGCGATGCGCGTTGAAGAGGATCTGCCCCTTGTGAAAGAGCGGAGTGTCCGGCGAATTGAGATACTTCGCCGGCGCGTTGGCATCGAGGGCGCGGCCGCCGAAGGCGATGACGCGACCGCGCAGGTCGGTGATCGGAAACGTCACGCGGTGGCGAAAGCGGTCGTAGGCGACGGGGATGTCGTCGCCGCCGATCAGCATGCCGGAGGCGATCAACTCCTCGACCTTGAAACCGGCTGCGGCCAAGTGCGTGCGCAGCGCGGCGCGGTCGTTCGGCGCGTATCCCAAACGAAAAGAGGCGATCGTCTCGCGTCCGAGGCCGCGCTTCTCGAGGTAGCGCCGCGCCTCGGCGCCGGGGCCGGACATCAGCGCCTGTTCGAAGAACGCCGCCGACATCTCGACGATGCGGTAAAGGCGTTCGCGCTCGTCCTCGCGCGCTTCGTCGCGGGGGCCGAGCTTCGGCATCGGCACGCCCGCCTCGTCGGCGAGACGCTCGACGGCCTCGGGGAACGACAGCCCGTCGGTCTTCATGACGAAGCCGAAGATGTCGCCGTGCTCGCCGGTGGCGAAGCAGTGATAGAAGCCCTTCTGGTCGTTGACGGTGAACGAGGGCGTCTTTTCCATCTTGAACGGGGAGAGGCCTTTGAACTCGCGCCCAGCGCGTTTCAACGCAACCTTGCGGCCAACGACCTGGCTGACGCTGAGCCGCGCGCGGATTTCATCCAGGAAATTGGGTGGATAGCGCATCGAGCCGCCCGCAAGTCGCACAGATTCAACGGAGATTGTATCGCGTGATTCGCGTGCCGCCGGTGCGTGGCGCAAGTGTCCTGTCCTGGATGTGCACAGGCCGGGCCCTGTTCCGACTGTCATCCTCGGGCTTGTCCCGAGGACCCACACATCCGCGATTTCCCATAGGTCGGTCGCTTACTTCAACGTGGGGTCGAACACTTCCTTCTTCGGCGCAAGTGTCGAGTTGGGTCCTCGGCATAAAGCCGAGGATGACAATTTGAAGGGCGACGGCGTGGAAATGTCTTCCCGGGGCTTGTCCCCGGGATCCATCGATCCGCACGCTCCTTGCCCAGCCGAGCATGGATCCCGGCAACAAGTGCCGGGATGACGTTAAGTGGTCTGTCGGATGAGGCGACGCTACTTCAGCAGCTCTTTGGTGAGGGCGCTGGCTTTGCCGAAGTCCATCTGGCCGGCGTATTTGGCCTTCAGCGCCGCCATGACCTTGCCCATGTCCTTGGGCCCAGCCGCGCCCGTCTCCTTGATGGCGGCCGCGATCGCCGCCTTGGCGTCCGCCTCGCTCATTTGCGCGGGCATGTAGCCTTCGATGACGGCGATCTCCGCCGCCTCTTTGGCGGCGAGCTCCGGGCGCCCGCCGGCGGTGAACTGCTCGATGGAATCGCGCCGCTGCTTGATCATCTTGGCCATGACCGAGAGGATGTCGGCGTCGGAGATCTTGTCCTTGCCGGAAGGACGCGCCTCGATGTCGGCCGACTTGATCGCCGAGTTGATGAGACGCAGCGTGCCGACGCGATCCTTCTCGCCGGCCTTCATCGCCGTCTTCAGGTCGTCGTTGATCTTGTCGCGCATCGTCGGCCTCCGTTCGTCAGGGGCGTTGTTTAGGGGCGGCTTCCCGGCAGCGCAAGGCTAGGCAGCGTATCCGAGGTTCACTGTTTGGTGTCGCCCGCTGGCGTCGGCGCCCTATCCGGCTCGGCGACGTGCTCGACGCTCTCCTGCTCGTCGGGATCGGTGCGGGCAACAATGGCCTCGGCCGCCTCGGTGGTGCTGAGGTTGATCGGCTTATGCGGCAGGTCGGCTGGGATATATAGGAAGTCTCCGGCCTCGTTGATGACGCTCTTCTTCAAGCCTTCGCCATAGAGCGTCTGCACGCGCCCCTTGAGCAGGTAGATCACCGACTCATAGCCCTTGTGCATGTGCGCCTTGGCAGCGCCGCCCGGCGGGATGATCACCTTGTTCATGGAGATGCCCTTGGCGCCGGCGTTCTGGCCGGAGACGCCTTGGAAAATCGGCAGGCCCTGCTTGGTGCCAGTGGTCGCCGAAGGCCGAATGGTGATGATCTCGGCGTTGACGCCGCTCTCCTGTGCCAAGGCGGCGACGGCAAACGTGCCGGCCACGACAGTGTGAAGGGCAATCACTTTCAACCCTCTACGCATAGCGCGCGCTCCTCTCCCGCAAACGAACCATCGCAACGTCATGATCCGATGTGGTGCATGATGGGCACCTCTGGACGCGGCGCAAGTCCGGCCGGTGTTGACCGGGCCGGACTCATCCCATAGGTTCCGCCCGCATTCCGCCCCCCTTGCATCGCGTTCGCACGCGCCGCGCCGCGCGCGAACGCCGGAGCCGCCATTGACGATGTCGCCATCCGATCCGCCGCCGCCCTGGGCAGACGCTCCGTCGACCGCGCGTCTTGTTTTGTCAGACGGAACGGTGATTGCCGGGACCGGCCTCGGCGCCAGCGGCTCCGCCGTCGGCGAGGTGTGCTTCAACACAGCCATGACCGGCTACCAGGAGATCCTCACCGATCCCTCCTATGCCGGGCAGATCATCACTTTCACCTTCCCGCACATCGGTAATGTCGGCGCCAACAACGAGGACACCGAGACCTCCAACCTCGCGGCCCGCTCGGGCGTGCGCGGCGCCGTGCTGCGCGCCCCGATCACCGGCCCGTCGAGCTATCGTGCGGCCGAGCATCTCGACAAGTGGCTGAAGACGCGCGGCATCATCGCCATCGCCGGCGTCGACACGCGAGCGCTCACCGCGCGCATTCGCGAGCAGGGTACGCCCAACGGCGTCATCGCGCACGAGCCGTCGGGCAAGTTCGACATCGCCAAGCTGAAAGCGGAAGCCGCCGCTTGGCCGGGCCTCGACGGCATGGACCTCGTGCCCGACGTGACCAGCGGCCAGAGCTATACGTGGGACGAGACGCGCTGGGTCTGGGGTACGGGCTACGGGCGCGAGGAGAACGCGCCGTTCCACGTCGTCGCCGTCGACTATGGCTTGAAGCGCAACATCCTGCGCTGCCTCGCCAGCGCCGGCTGCAAGGTGACGGTGGTGCCGGCGACGACGCAGGCCGAGGACATTCTCGAGCGCAAGCCGGATGGGGTCTTCCTTTCGAACGGCCCGGGCGATCCGGCCGCCACCGGCAAGTATGCCGTCCCCGAGATCCAGAAGCTGGTGCAGTCGGGTCTTCCGGTGTTCGGCATCTGCCTCGGCCACCAGATGCTGGCGCTGGCGCTGGGTGCCAAGACGCACAAGATGCGCCAGGGCCACCACGGCGCCAACCATCCGGTGAAGGACTTCACCACCGAGAAGGTGGAGATCACCTCCATGAACCACGGCTTCACCGTGGATCGGGCGACGCTGCCGGCGGGGGTCGAGGAGACGCACGTGTCCTTGTTTGATGGCACCAACTGTGGGCTGCAGGTAAAGGGCAGGCCGGTGTTCTCGGTCCAGTACCACCCCGAGGCGTCCCCGGGCCCGCAGGACAGCCACTACCTATTCGAGCGGTTCGTCGAGCTGATGCGCCGCCAGAAGGCCGGCTGAGGCCGCTTTACCCTACGAAACATTAATTCCCGCGGAGCTGCCCGGATGCGAGGCGGCAGCTATAGTGTTACGTCTGGCCCGGGAAGAATTACACCGAAGACGTGGCAAAACTTCCCGAGGCACAGTAAGCAAGCGGCGCCGCCGGCCAGTTCTGGCCCAACGGCAACGACTGGGAGGAATTGATGCGGCATTGCGCGGTTCTGTGCGCGATTACGGCCTTGGTTGCGGCTCCGGCGTGGGCCGACGAGGCGTGCAGGCAGGAAGTCGCCACCGCCTTCAACAAGCAGCGCGCCTCGCGCGTCTTCACCATGGCCTCCGAGTTAAAGACGCCGTCGGGTCCCGTGCAGATCAAGGTTGAATATCAGCCGCCCGATCGCATGCGTCAGACCATCATGGCGCCCAACCAGGAGCCACTTGAAACTGTGCTCTATGGTCAGCGCGCCTACAGCCGCCAAGGCAGCAAGTGGGAAGAGCTGATGCCGGCGGTCGCCCAGACCATCATCGCCCAGGTGCGCGAGGCCGCCATCGACCCGCCAAAAGAGGTCGGCAATTTCGACTGCCTCGGTCCGACGACCCTCGACGGCAAGGAATATCTCGCCTATCGCAGCGTCGAGAAGCAGGCGGACGCCGGCGCTCCCACGGGCGCGCCGCTACTGCATCGCACGATCTATATCGACCCTAAGCAGGGCCTGCCGGTGCTCAATATCGTTGCCGGCGACGCGCCTAATTCCGAAGCGGTCTTCAAGGCCTCTTATGAGTATCCGGAGAAGCTCGACATCGAGGATCACCCGGATGCCCCACTGGTGAAAATGAGATAGCGCCGTCCAGGCGAAGCACGGTTACGAGTATCGAGGAACGATGATGATGGAGAAGCAGACGATGCGCCGGTTGTTGACGGCCTTGGCCCTGATCATTGCGGCCGGCCCCGCCGCTCACGCCGCGTGCAAAGACGAGGTCGCCTCGGCCCTCGATCGCCAGCGCAAGACGAGCGGATTTCGCATGCAGACGAAGATGCTTTCCGAGCAGGGCCTCGTCGACATGACGGTCGACTACATGCTCCCGAACCGCATGCGCCAGGTCGTCAAGTCGACAACCGACCCGAAGCCGGTCGAGACGATCGTCGTCGGCCGCGATGCCTGGAGCCGTCTCGAAGGCGAGGATTGGCGCCCGCTGCATCCGCAGATCGCCGACGCCATGGCGGCCCAGATGCAGGAGACCCTGGGCGATGATCCGGGCACGCTGGGAGACTTCGAGTGCCTCGGCAAGCAGGCGGTCGCCGACAAGAACCTGCTCGCCTACCAGGGCGAAAACGTCGAGCCGGGTCCGCAGAATCTGAGCCCTGACGTCAAGGAGAAACCGAAGCTGCCCGACCGGCCCGTGCGGGTCATCTTCGTTGACCCGACCACCGGGCTGCCCATGCGCAGCATCTTTGCGCGCGCCGACAAGCTCGATAGGCCGATCTTCGAAGCCATCTACAGCTATCCAGCGGACATCAAGATCGACATCCCGAAGGGTCCCGGTCCGGGCGCTGCGCCAGGTACCGTAACACCCGGCAAGAAGTAGAATCATCCACGCACTACTCGTTGCCGCGTCGTTTTCGCGCGGCAGAAAACTCTGCGCACCGGTGCATTACCGGTGCGCAGCCGCGCGCCGGCGCAAACACGCTCTAGCCAAAGGCGCCGATCGGCAATAAAAGGCCGCCTCATGCCCAAGCGCACGGATATCAAGTCCATCCTCATCATCGGGGCAGGACCGATCGTTATCGGCCAGGCCTGCGAGTTCGATTATTCGGGGACACAGGCCTGCAAGGCTTTGAAAGCCGAGGGCTACCGGATCATCCTCGTCAATTCCAATCCGGCGACGATCATGACGGATCCGGAGCTGGCGGATGCGACATACATCGAGCCGATCACACCCGAGATCGTCGCCAAGATCATCGCCGCCGAGCGCCCCGACGCGCTGCTGCCGACAATGGGAGGGCAGACGGCGCTCAACACGGCCCTCGCGCTCGAGCGCGCCGGCGTCCTGGAAAAGTACGGCGTCGAGATGATCGGCGCCCGCGCCGCCGCCATCGACATGGCCGAGGACCGCAAGCTGTTCCGTGAGGCCATGGACCGGATCGGGCTGGAGAGCCCGCGCGCCGTCATCGCCTCCTCGCCGCCGATCCGCGACGCAAGCGGCCATATCGTCCGCTACGACACCGCCACGGGCATTGCCGAGGCGATGCGCGCGCTCGACACCGTCGGCCTGCCGGCGATCATCCGGCCGGCCTTCACGCTCGGCGGCACCGGCGGCGGCGTCGCCTACAACCGCGAGGAATTCGAGCAGATCGTCCGCTCGGGCATCGACGCTTCGCCGGTGGGGCAGATCCTCATCGACGAAAGCCTGCTCGGCTGGAAGGAGTACGAGATGGAGGTCGTCCGCGACAAGGCGGACAACTGCATCATCGTCTGCTCGATCGAGAACGTCGATCCGATGGGCGTGCACACGGGCGACAGCATCACCGTGGCGCCGGCGCTGACGCTGACCGACAAAGAATACCAGATCATGCGCAACGCCTCGCTAGCGGTGCTGCGCGAGATCGGCGTCGAGACGGGCGGCTCCAACGTGCAGTTCGCCGTCAACCCGGCCGACGGGCGGCTCATCGTCATCGAGATGAACCCGCGCGTGTCTCGCTCCTCGGCGCTGGCGTCAAAGGCCACCGGCTTTCCCATCGCCAAGGTCGCCGCCAAGCTGGCGGTCGGCTACACGCTCGACGAGCTCGCCAACGACATCACCGACGGCGCGACCCCGGCCTCGTTCGAGCCGACCATCGACTACGTGGTCACCAAGATACCGCGCTTCGCCTTCGAGAAGTTCCCCGGCTCCGACGCGACGCTGACCACCGCCATGAAGTCGGTCGGCGAGGTGATGGCCATCGGCCGCACGTTCGCCGAGAGCGTGCAGAAGGCGCTGCGCTCGATGGAGACGGGCCTCAACGGGTTCGATGACATCGCGCTGGAGGGGCTGGGCGCTGGCGACGACAAGAACGTCATTCGCGCTGCCGTGTCGAAGCCGACGCCCGACCGCCTCTTGAAGGTCGCGCAGGCGATGCGTCTCGGTTTCGACGTCGAGCAGATCTACGCCTCGTGCCGCATCGATCCTTGGTTCCTCACCCAGATCCAGGAGATCGTCGCCGAAGAGCAGCGCGTCAAAGCGCATGGGCTGCCGAAAACTGCCGAGCAGTTGCGGGCCCTGAAGGCGATGGGCTTCTCCGACCAGCGTCTGGCGAAACTGGCCGGACGCACCGAACAGGACGTGCGCGCGCATCGCGTCGCGCTCGACGTGCGCCCCGCCTACAAGCGCATCGATACCTGCGCGGCGGAGTTTTCAGCGCCGACCGCCTACATGTATTCCACTTATGAGAGCGGCTTGTTCGTCTCCGACACGGGCAAGCCCGACGGCAAGCCGGCCTGCGAGTCACGCCCCACGGCCGCGCAAAAGGTCATCATTCTCGGCGGCGGCCCCAACCGCATCGGCCAGGGCATCGAGTTCGACTACTGCTGCTGCCACGCGTGCTTCGCGCTCACCGCAGCGGGCTTCGAAACGATCATGATCAACTGCAACCCGGAAACGGTGTCGACCGACTACGACACCTCCGACCGCCTCTACTTCGAGCCGCTGACGGCCGAGGACGTGCTGGAGATCGTCGCCACCGAGCAGTCGAAAGGCACGCTCAAGGGCGTCATCGTGCAGTTCGGCGGCCAGACGCCGCTCAAGCTCGCCGCCGCGTTGGAAGAAGCGGGCGTGCCGATCCTCGGGACCTCGCCGGACGCCATCGATCTCGCCGAGGACCGCGACCGCTTCAAGGAGCTGATCGTCAAGCTCGGCCTGAAGCAGCCGCAAAGCGGCATTGCCCGCTCTCCCGGCGAGGCACGCGCCGTCGCCGACGGCATCGGCTATCCGGTCGTCATTCGTCCCTCGTACGTGCTCGGCGGCCGGGCCATGGAGATCGTGCACGACGGCTCGGAGATCGACCGCTACGTGACGCGCCTGTCGGCGACGCTCGACCGTCCCTCGGAGCTCGTGGTGTCCGATAAGCGCCCGCTGCTCATCGACCGCTATCTGACCGACGCCGTCGAGGTCGACGTCGACTGCCTCGCCGATGGCCGCGACACATACGTGTGCGGGATCATGGAGCACATCGAGGAGGCCGGCATCCACTCGGGCGACAGTGCCTGCTCGCTGCCGCCGTACTCGCTGAATGCCACGACCCTCGCCGAGCTCGACCGGCAAACGCGCGAGCTCGCGTTGGCGTTGAAGGTGGTGGGCCTCATGAACGTGCAGTTCGCCATCAAGGACGGCGATGTCTACGTCCTTGAGGTGAACCCGCGCGCTTCGCGAACGGTGCCGTTTGTCGCCAAGGTCATCGGCAAGCCCATCGCAGCCATTGCCGCCGAGGTGATGGCCGGCAAGCCGCTCGCCGCCTTCGGCCTCAAGCCACCGACCTTCAAGCACGTCGCCGTCAAGGAGGCGGTGTTCCCGTTTGCGCGTTTCCCGGGCGTCGATCCGATACTTGGCCCGGAGATGCGTTCCACCGGCGAGGTGATGGGCATCGACAGCGATTTCGCCATGGCGTTCGTCAAGAGCCAGCTCGGCTCCGGCCAGGTGCTGCCGATGGACGGCACCGTCTTCATTTCGGTGAAGGACAGCGATAAGGATCGGGTGGTCGCCCCGGTGCGGGAGCTCGAGGCGATGGGTTTCAAGATTATCGCTACGCGCGGCACCAAGCGGCACCTGGAGGCCAACGGCATCGCCTGCGAAGCTATCAACAAGGTTCTGGAAGGGCGCCCGCACATCGTCGACGCCATGAAGAACGGCGATGTGGCGCTCGTATTCAACACGACCGAAGGCGCCAAGGCATTGGCGGATAGCAAGGATATCCGCCGCACAGCCTTGCTTCACCATATCCCGTACTATACAACCGTAGCAGGTGCGGTGGCTGTCACTCGGGCCATCCGGGCGCTCAAGGCGGGCACATTACAGGTGGCCCCCTTGCAAAGCTTTGTGAACCACCCATCCTGATCCATCGGGATCGCCCGCGTGAGCTGGCGGTCCATTCACACGTTGTCCATCAACGAGTGTCGGTGGTCCTGGCAGCAATGCCAGGCCTATGGGAGATGTTAGGTTATGACTATGGAACGGGTCCCGATGACTATCGAGGGCTTCCGCACGCTTGAAGTGGAGCTGCAACGCCTCAAATCGGAAGAGCGTCCCCGTATCATTCAGGCCATCTCGGACGCGCGCGCCCATGGCGACCTGTCCGAGAATGCCGAGTACCACGCGGCCAAGGAGCAGCAGGGCTTTAACGAGGCTCGCGTCGCCGACATCGAGGATCGCATCAGCCGCGCCGACGTTATCGACACCTCGAAGCTGTCCGGGACCACGATCAAATTCGGGGCGACGGTGACCCTGGTCGACGAGGACACCGACGAGAAGGTGAAATACAAGATCGTCGGCGACAGCGAAGCGAGCGTGAAGGACGGCAAGATTTCGATCTCCTCGCCGATCGCGCGGGCGTTGATCGGCAAGTCGAAAAACGACACCGCCGAGGTGACGACACCCAAGGGCGCGCGCTCCTACCAGATCCTCAAGATCGAGTGGAAATAGCGGCGGGGCTACCACCAACTTTCCGTCTTCCCGGCGTCATGGCAAAGCCATGCTCCGCATGGACGGCCGGGATCCACGCAAGTAGACGCAATGACAACGGCGTAGAGGGCTGTTGCCAGCGGATGAGCGTACTTTGCCAGGAGAGATTGCTGAACCTGGCGTGGATCCCGCTCTTCAGCGGGATGACGGTGGAGGGGTGGCGTGCGCCCCTCTTGTCGCTCACTTGCCCGGGACGGAGATGGGCACGCCGGGCTCGCGCTTGGCGCGACGGATGGCGAGGAAGGTCTTGACGCTGGCGACGTTGGGAGCCGCCGTCAGCTCCTGCAGCACGAACGCCTGGAAGGCCGGCAGGTCCTTCGCCACGCATTTCAGCATGTAGTCGCTCTCGCCTGACAGCATGTAGGCTTCGCGCACGATCGGCCAGCCGAGCACCAAGTTCTCGAATGCCCGCAGCTCGTTCTCGGCCTGGTTATGCAACCCGACCATGGCGAACGCCGTCAGATCGAAGCCCAGCGCCGTCTCGTCCAGCAGCACCGTATAGCCGGCGATCAGCCCCGCTTCCTCCAGGGCTCGGACGCGGCGCAGGCAAGGCGGCGCCGACAGCCCGACACGCGAGGCGAGCGCTACATTGGTCATGCTGCCGTCCGCCTGCAGCTCTTTGAGGATGCGCCAATCGACGGGATCCAGGCGCACGGCCATGGCGCTTCTCTCCAGGCAGCACAGGGCGCCGAAGCGGCGCGTAAGCTGCCGACGTTGCACCAAGGTATCGGGTTTGGCTAGCACCGCGGGGGGCCACCGCGGGCGCTCTCCCTTGCGGTGCTAAAGATGTGGACATGGGCGGCAGCAATGGCGAAAAAGCGCCAAGTGAACGAAAGCGTCATGGCAGCTTCCGGCAGAGATCAGCGCCCGCTCGCGGGCCGCAGCGCGTGGATTTTCACCACGGGGGCCGCCGGTATGGACGCGCAAACGCGCGGCGTCGCCGACGCGCTCGGTCTCGACTACCAGATGAAGCCGATCCATCCGCAGGGTGTCTGCAAGCTGCTGGCGCCGTGGGGGCCTGTCGCCCGCTCGGAGCAATTCGGCAAGACGGGTTCGATATTTGCGCCGCCGTGGCCGGATGTCGCCATCGCGCTTGGCCGCTCGGCCGTGCCGTATCTGCGGGCGCTGCGCCGCAGCTCACCCGCTACGTTCACGCTGCAGATGCTCGACACGCGCGCCGGCCGGCGCGTCGCCGACGTCATCTGGGTGCCGCAGCACGACCGCTTGCGGGGGCCGAACGTCATCACCACGCTGACCGCGCCGCACAGCTTCACCGCCGAGCGTCTCGCGCGCCTGCGCCAGGAGCTTCCAGCCGACATCGCCGCATTGCCGCGGCCGCGCTTCGCCGTCATCCTCGGTGGCAAGAACAAGGTCTACGAGTTCGGCCCCGCGGACGACGCACGCTTTGCCGCGTCGCTGCAAGCCCTCGGCGCGCTGGGCGCCAGCTTCATGATCACTCCCTCACGGCGCACGCATGGGCAATTGCTTGCGGTGGCGGAGGAAGCCACCCGTGCCTTTCCGCGCATCTTGTGGAATGGCGAAGGTGCCAATCCCTATCCCCAGTTCCTTGCCCAGGCCGACGCCTTCGTCGTCACCGCCGACAGCGTCAACATGGCGGGCGAGGCCGCCGCCACCGGCCGGCCGGTGTACGTGTTCACGCCCTCGGCAGGGTCCGACAAGTTCCGCCGCTTCCACGCGGGCCTGCAAGCGCACGGCGCCACGCGGCCGCTGCCCGACCGCCCCGAGGCGATGCCGGCTTGGACCTATGAGCCGCTGCAGTCGGCCGAGACCATCGCGCGCGAGATCGAGCGCCGGTGGAACGCCAGACGGGGCATCAGCCGGTAATGCAGAAAGCGATGGCGCCGACCGATGCAGAGCTTTGCGCCGGCGGCACGCTGTCGGTGCCGCAGCTCACCGCGGCTGCGCGCGCCTGGCGCTTGGCCGAGATGGCGCTGCTCTACGGCGCCGCCCCGTTCGCCGTCGATCGCGCCGTGCACGGTTATAACGTGCCGGTGTTCATCGCGCTGCTGCCGGTGCTGGTGGTCATCCTGCTGGTACTGGTGCTCGACCGCACGTTTTCGTTGCGGCGCGAGCTGTCGCGGGGATTCTCGTTGGCCCAGCTCGCCTCGATCCTCGCCGTGTTCGCCGTCGGCGGCGGCATCGTCGCCACGTACGTCGCCGAATACCATCCGGCGCTGTTCTTGGAGTTCCCGCGCAACCGGCCCGATGTCTACCTGCGCATCATGCTGCTCTATCCGCTGATGTCGGTCGCCGTGCAGGAGCTCGTCTATCGCACGTTCTTCTTCCACCGCTACGGCGTGCTGTTCGGCAGCGCCTGGTGGCTGGCCATCCTGCTCAACGGCGTGCTGTTCGGCTTCGGCCACCTCGTCATCGGCACGCCGCTCGCCGTCTACGGCACGATGGCGACGGGCACGCTGTTCGCCTGGCGCTATGTCGTGACGCGCTCGTTCTGGGCGGTTTTCATCGAGCACACGCTGTGGGGCGCGCTGGTTTTCACGGTCGGGCTCGGGCGCTACTTTTTCACCGGCGTCGGCATTCTCTCCTGGCGCTAGCGGCCGGCGGAATACAAGCGGCCTTCCCGCCGGCAAGCAGGAAGGCCGCGCCGCCTCAGAGCCAGAGCAAGCTCCTCGTTCAGTGTTTGCGATGCTTCTTGCACACCGCTTGGACCTCGGCCCAGGCGCCCGGCACCATGGTGTCGACGCGGACGCCCTGCGCGGCCAGCGCGCGGATCTGCCGGCGCGTCAGCAAGAACGCCGAGCGGTCGGAATCGCCGCGAACGTTGCAGCAGGTGGGGCGCTTGACGCCCGGGATGCGATAGCCGGCAGGTAGCCAGTCGCAGTCGGTGAAGCCGCCGACGGCGGTCCAGCAAACGTAAGCCTTGGGGGCGTGGCCGGCGGTCGCCGTGTCGTTGACGGCCACAGCGCCCAGCAGCGCGGCAAGCGCGCCGAGCACAACGAAGATGTTACGCATTGTCTTGTTACCTCCCGCGCGTCGGCGGGGCGGACCTGAGCGCCAGCAGCACTCTTGTTCGGCAATGAAGCGGATCGCGCCCAATGTCCCCGCGCGCCGCCACCCTGACGCTAGCGCGCATGAAGACCGCTGCAACGGCAATTCAGCGAGGCGGAAAGTTTCCTTTCCGGGCGGGGCAGATTGGTCACAGGCGGCGGACCTTTACGCGGGCTGGCTATGAACGCATATGAACAGCGCCGCGAGGGTCTTCGGCGTCGATCCCCGCGACCCATTT
Organism: uncultured Alphaproteobacteria bacterium; assembly: GCA_963795225.1. Classification (GTDB taxonomy): domain Bacteria; phylum Pseudomonadota; class Alphaproteobacteria; order Rhizobiales; family Hyphomicrobiaceae; genus Hyphomicrobium_A. The sequence continues at coordinate 124,433 of CAWCHB010000015.1, forward strand.
GAGAGCCGCGCGATGATCCGCTAGAAGGCGGCAAGCTCAATCCCAGCAGCACGTTTCGAGGAGACCGCCTCCGTGGCGAACCCGCAGTACGTCTATCACATGCACAAGCTCTCCAAGGCCTATCCGGGGGGCAAGCAGGTTCTGAAGGACATCTCGCTGTCGTTCCTGCCGGGCGCCAAGATCGGCGTCGTCGGCCTCAACGGCGCCGGCAAATCGACGCTGCTCAAGATCATGTCGGGGACGGTCGACGACTTTCTCGGCGAGGCGAAAGCGGCCGACGGCATCAGGGTCGGCTACCTGGCGCAGGAGCCGCAACTCGATCCCTCAAAGGACGTGCTCGGCAACGCCATGGAGGGCGTCGCCGAGAAGAAGGCGATCCTCGACCGCTACAACGAGATCGCGGCGAACTATTCCGACGAGACGGCCGACGAGATGACGGCGCTGCAGGACCAGATCGACGCGCAGAACCTGTGGGACCTCGACGCCCAGGTGGAGCAGGCGATGGACGCGCTGCGCTGTCCGCCGGGTGACGCCGCCGTGACCAAGCTGTCGGGCGGCGAGAAGCGCCGCGTGGCGCTGACGCGCCTGTTGCTGTCGAAGCCCGACATCCTGTTGCTCGACGAGCCGACCAACCACCTCGACGCCGAAAGCGTCGCCTGGCTGGAGCGCTACCTGAAGGAGTACACCGGCTGCGTCATCCTGGTGACGCACGACCGCTACTTCCTCGACAACCTCACCGACTGGACGCTGGAATTGGATCGCGGCCAGGGCGTTCCCTACAAGGGCAACTACTCGGCGTGGCTGGAGCAGAAGGCCAAGCGCGCCGAGGTCGAGAAGTCGGCCGAGGAAGGCCGCCAAAAGCAGATCAACCGCGAGCTCGAGTGGATCCGCGCCTCGCCCAAGGCGCGGCAGGCCAAGTCGAAGGCGCGCGTTACGGCGTTCGACAAGCTGGTCGAGCAGGCGGGGCGCGAGGAAGCCGGCAAGGCGTCGTTCTCGATCGCGCCGGGACCGCGCCTCGGCGAGAGCGTCGTGGAAGTGTCCGGTCGTCAAGAAGGCTTTCGGCGATCAACTGCTGATCGACGGTCTCGAATTCAAGCTGCCACCGGGCGGCATCGTCGGCGTCATCGGACCCAACGGCGCCGGCAAGACGACGCTGTTCAAGATGCTCACCGGCAAGGAGAAGCCGGACGGCGGCGAAATCAAGCTGGGGCCGACCGTGAAGCTCGCCTACGTCGACCAGAGCCGCGACCACCTCGACGACAAGAAGACCGTCTGGGAGGAAATCTCCGGCGGCCTCGACATCATGAAGTTCGGCGACAAGAAGGAGATGTCGAGCCGCGCCTATTGCGGCTGGTTCAACTTCAAGGGGCCGGACCAGCAGAAGAAGGTTGGGCTGCTGTCGGGCGGCGAGCGCAACCGCGTGCATCTCGCCAAGATGCTGAAGGAGGGCGGCAACCTGTTGCTGCTCGACGAGCCGACCAACGATCTCGACACCGAGACGCTCGGCGCGCTGGAAGCGGCGCTGGAGGATTTCCCCGGCTGCGCCGTGGTCATCTCGCACGATCGCTTCTTCCTCGATCGCCTGGCGACGCACATCCTCGCCTTCGAAGGCGACAGCCACGTCGAATGGTTCGAGGGCAACTTCGAAGCCTACGAGGAGGACAAGAAGCGCCGCCTGGGCGAAGCCTCGGTGGAGCCGCACCGCATCAAGTTCAAGCGCTTCGAGCGGGCCTAGATTCGCGGGTCGGCGCGTTCAGTTCCGCTTCGGGTGCGTCAGGCGTAGGCGACCCAGCCGCGAAAGGTGAACGCGGCGTAGAACAGGCTCACGTCGGAGAAGCCGGCCGCGCGCAACGATGCCTCGTCCTCTTCGGGCGACAGCGCCGGAAGTTGGTGGGCGATGAAACCGCGCCCGGTTTCCATCATCCTGGCGTCCACGCCCGATGTGATCGCGAACGCGGCAAAGCGGGATGACCAAAGCTCGCGACCGGCGTCGTCTCGCGGAAAGCTGTGATGCGCGACCACGAATGGGGCACCCGGTTTCATTCGGCGTCGCACTTGCTGCAACGTGCGCAGCCGTTCCTCCGGGCTCAAAAAGTGGAGGGTGAGGAGACAGGTCGCGGCGTCGAACGGTCCGTCCGGCGCGCTCTCGATATAGCCTTCGTGCAGCGACACCTGCGCGGCGAGCGGGCCGAGCATCTCCTCGGCGAGCTTCAACATCGCAGCAGCCGGATCTATTCCATCGAACCGCCATCCCGGCTGTCCTTCGGCGAAGACCTTGAGTTCCATCCCACCGCCAGCGCCGAGGACGAGCACCCGCGCATCCTTCGCCGCGCGCTCGGCAAGCAACAGCAAAGTCATCTGGTGCAAAGCCTCGAGGCCCGGCACCAAACGCCGCGGCCCTTCTGCATAACGAGCCACGGATGCAGGATCGGAGAAATGAGACATGTGTCCGCTCACGACGCGGCTTTCCTCTTCTTGTTACGGGTGCGGGCCAGATGCCGACGGCGCACGTCGGCGCTCAACATGGCCAGCGTCAGCTCGCCGAGCCGCGCGAGCATCAGGGTCTCGGCATCGCGCAACGTCGCGTCGAGGGCGGCATTCACCGCCTGCTCGACGAGACAGTCAGGCGCGTCGGTCCGGTTGTCATGACCCTGCGGAGCACGACCGGATTGGTGTGCATCGCCTTCGCCAGAACCTCGGACGTCACGGGACCTCGGCGTTCCGCCAGGTGAAGCAGGACATGAAGCACACCCGACAGTCGGCTATCGCGTCTCATGCAACATCATATGTGGCGAGACGTGGTCAAGTCAATCCCAGTGGCGTAACGAGCGGCAGATTGCGCTGCAGCGTGAGAACGGTATGCGCGATCTGCCGCTGCAGGCGGATCGCGCCCTGCCGCTATCTTACGGGGTGACGGCCGGCCCTGGCTGGCTAGCGGGCTGGTCCGACATGGGGGACATCGTCTTCACGTCCGCCTCGCTGAGTGTCAGCACGATGCCGTCGGGCCTGACCTCGCGAATCTTGTCGGCGGTGATGCGGTAGCGCTGGCCGCCGATGCCGAGCGAAGTCTCAGCGTCCATGTAGACATCGGTGACCCGGTCGTCAGGCCCGCGGCTCAGCTCGACGATCTCGCCGACCTTCGTGTTGTCGCTGCTGTAGACCGGCCGATGGATCCATTTGCCGATATCCTGCTCGGCGACCATGAAGGCCGTTTCGCCGGGCGCGCGCGCCTGCCCTTGCATTTGCGTCGTCGGCGTGGTGCCGGCGGTGGTTGCCTGATCCGTCGAACGGCTAACGAGGTACCAGCCCAGAGCCAGCAGTGCGAGCGTGCCGAGGACGGGAAGCATCCAGTTGGTTTCACGCCGGTATTCCGCGGCATGCGCCGAGCGGGGATTGGCGACTTGCGAGGCGTCCGAGCCAGGGAGCTGGTCAAGCACGCCTGTGCCGCTCAGGTAGCTCGCGAAGCCGGAAGGCAAGGCGCGAGCGATATTGTTCTTCTGGGATTCCAGGATCTGCGCGACGCCGCGTCCGCTGCTGTTTTGCTGACCGAGCACGCCCATGACCACTGGGCCAAGCAGTCCGAGGAGGCCCTTGGCGCCGACGTCGCCGAGGCCGGCGTATTTGTTGAGCGCGTTGGAAAGCGCCGAGGTAGTGCCGCCGCCCAACAGCGACGAGAGCGACCCCAGCCCTTCGTCGATCGCTTTTGTCTGCTGAGACGTGCCCAGCATGTTGCCTATGTTGGCGAGAAATCCCGGCTGCTGCTGGTCGATGGCGTTCTCGATCTTGTCGGCCCCGCCCGGCCTGGCGAGCATGGATGTGAGGGCCGCAAGAATTCCCGGGACTCCCGCGCCGACGGCTTTCTGGGTTGAGGCACGATCAATCCCGAGGGCCGAGGATACGCGGCCGAGCATCTCCGGTGTGATGAGCTGGGTGATGAGTGAGACGATATTTGTCGTAGCCATGAGACTCTCCCTTATGTGAGGTGGTCCCCCCGCGGCTGGCGCGTTGCCTTGACCGTGGCTTAGTGGAGTAGATCCTTCGGCGGCTGCATCCCCGGCGCACTTGGATACACCGGCACATGCCGGGTGTCGGATGCTTAGGCGCGGCTAGTTAACGTCGGGTGGGATTGATTGCGCAGTTTGACCGCATCCATGGCGGCGGAGCCGCATCGCAAGCGCTTCGAGCGCACGCAATTCGCGATCCCGATTGCATCGCGCTGGCAAAGCGGTAGGGCACGCAATGCTCAAGTTTGCGGAGAGTTGTACGATACTCCGCCGTCCGCTCTAATATGAAACGCAGCTTCCCGTAGCCTTTGCCACATAGTGGATCAGCAGTGGAAACAGGCCGTGACCTGATCAATGGTTCCTCCGTGAGCCGATACTCGCAAGGAGGAAACGAAATGAAGAGCCTGCTTTCACTGATGGTGCTGGCATCTGCAGTCGCGTTCGCTGCTCCGGCATTTGCCGACCCGAAGGCCCCGGCGACCGAGGCGGAATGCAACAAGACCGAGGGCTATGACTGGGATGCGGCGACTGGCAAGTGCGTACTCGAGTCCCCTGGCGGCTAGTCGTCACGCCAGATACGAATTGAGCGGCGGGTTCACGACCCGCCGCTCTGCGTTTGAGACGGTGGGTGGCTGGTCGTGAGGTCGTGATTGCGTATGGGCTGGCCGCGGCGCTGCATCCGGCCGCGCGCGCTCAGGAAACGGCGGCGGTGGCGGGCAGCTATTGCCTCACCGGCGTACACGAGGTCGGCTCGTGCATCCGGTTGTCGCCCGACGGCAAGTTCGAACACGTCCTCGCCTACGGCGCCTACGATGAGAGGTCCGAGGGCACATGGCGGACGGACAAGGGCGCCGTCACCGTGACGACGCCCGCGTATGACAAACGCTGCCGCTTTACAGCGCCGACTGGCGCTCGGCGAGCAATACCAAGCGCGAGTGAGAAAAGGTCGCGCAGGCTTGTCGAAAGGGCACCCGGAGGTGACAAGCGGCGGCCGCTGCACTAGATGGACGGCATCGAAACGAAGCGCCTCAAACGCGCAACAGCGGCGAGCCCGCGCATCGCCGCAGCACGGAGCCGGCCCGCATGCCACACGACGTTATCGACGCCGGCGCGAAGGCGAGCCGGCGCGACTGGATCGGCCTCGCCGTCATCGCCATCCCGTGCCTCATCTATTCGATGGACCTCACGGTCCTGTATCTCGCCGTGCCCGAGATCGTCGCCGACCTGAAGCCTAGCGCGGCGGGCCTGCTGTGGATCGTCGACATCTACGGGTTCATGGTCGCGGGCGCTCTGGTCACCATGGGCACGCTCGGCGACCGCATCGGACGGCGCAAGGTGCTGCTCATCGGCGCCGCCGCGTTCGGCGTCACGTCCGTGCTGGCCGCTTATTCAACCAGCGCCGAGACGCTGATCGTCGCCCGCGCACTGCAGGGTCTCGCGGCGGCGACGCTGGCGCCATCGACGCTCTCGCTCATCCGCAACATGTTCCTCGACCCCCAGGAGCGGGCCTTCGCCATCGGCATTTGGGTGGCGAGCTTCTCGGCGGGCGCCGTGGTGGGTCCGGTGTTCGGCGGCGTCATCCTGGCGCATTTCTGGTGGGGAGCGGTCTTCCTCATCAATGTGCCGGTGATGCTGATGCTGCTCGCACTCGGGCCGCTTCTGTTGCCCGAGTTCCGCGATCCCAATGCCGGGCGCATGGACCTCGTCAGCGCCGGGCTGTCGGTCGTCGCCGTGCTCGGCGTCATCTATGGCGTCAAGCGGCTGGCGGAGGATGGCTGGGCGCTGCTCCCGCTTGCCTCGATTCTTGTCGGCCTCATCGTGGGGGCGATCTTCTTCCGGCGCGAGAGCCGCCTCGCCGATCCGCTCATCGACGTGTCGCTGTTCTCGACGCCCGCGTTCAGCGCGGCATTGGCGACCAACGTGCTCGGCCTGTTCATGGTCTTGGGCTCCTTCCTGTTCATCACCCAGTACCTGCAACTCGTGCTGCTGATGGATCCGCTGCGCGCGGGGATGTGGATGGCGCCCTCGGGTATCGTTTTCGCGCTCGGCTCGATGGCGGCGCCGATCCTCGTGCGCCGCTTCAAGCCATCCTGGGTCATCGCCATCGGGCTGTTGTTGTCGGCGGCCGGGCTTCGCCGCGCTGACCCAGATCGCCGATGCGAAGACGCCGTGGTTGCTGTTTGCGGGGATGATGGCGTTCTGCATCGGGCTGTCGCCGATTGGCGCCATCACCACCGACCTTGTCATGGGCGCCGCCCCCGCGGAGCGTGCGGGCGCTGCGTCAGCCATCTCGGAAACGAGCTTTGAACTCGGGGGGGCGCTGGGCATCGCCGTGCTCGGCAGCCTGTTCACGTTCGTCTACGGGCGCTCGTTCCTTGCCGTCGGACCACGGCGCGTTGCCGACCGCCGCCATCGAGCGGGCACGCGACGGCCTCGGCAGCGCGGTCGATGCGGCGTATGTGCTGCCGAACGAACAAGCGGCGCAGCTTCTGGCGACGGCACGGGCCGCGTTCGTCTATGCCTTCGAGGTGACGTCGGCCGTGTCAGCCGTCTGCGCCGTGCTCGCCGCCATCTTCGCGGCGACGCTACTGCGCGGCGCTGGCGCCGCTAGGCCGTGAGTTCACGCCTCAGCGCCCGCACGCCTATCGGCCGCGCGCTTTGTGGCGCTGCTAGTGCGGCAGGCCTCTTGTGCCTCTGACGCCATCGCCGGCTAGCTCAGCAACTCGGTGGCAACAGGATCGGGCGGTTGGGCGACGACGACGAGCTTCTGCACGGTCGCGAGCGTGTCGGCCTCGGCGGCTGGCTTGTCCCAGCGGATTCGGTGCACGCGCGGAAAGCGCATGGCGAGACCCGACTTGTGGCGGCTCGAAGGAAAGACGGCGTCGAAGGCGATCTCCAGAACCACTTGCGGCTCGACGGCACGCACCGGGCCGAACTGCTCGGTCGTATGCGTGCGCACGAAGCGGTCGAGGCGCATCAGCTCCTCGTCGGTGAAGCCGGAGTACGCCTTGCCGACGGGGACGAGCTCGCGCACGAGGTCGCCATTGTCGCCGGCGGTCTCGCGCCAGACGCCGAAGGTGTAGTCGGAATAGTAGGAGGAGCGTTTGCCGGATCCGCGCTGGGCGTACATCAGCACGCAGTCGACGGTGAGCGCGGCGCGCTTCCATTTCCACCAGTGGCCCTTGGGGCGGCCCGACACGTAGGGGCTCGACTTGGTTTTCAGCATCAGGCCCTCGATGCCGGCTTCGCGCGTTCCACTCCATAGTTCGTCGAGGTGCGCGAAGTCGGTGAACGGCACGATAGGGCTGACGTCTGTGAGGCGCGGGTTGTGCCGCGCGTGCCAGGCATCGAGGCGCGTGCGCCGCTGCGCGAAGGGGAGGGGGCGCACGTCCTCGTCGCCGTCGATGAGAATGTCGTAGAGGCGCACGAAGGCGGGATAGTCGCGCAGCATCTTCCCGGTGACAGTCTTGCGGTTGAGGCGCTGCTGCAGATCGTTGAACGGCGCCACGATGCCGTCGCGCACGACGAGCAGCTCGCCGTCGAGCACCGCATCGAACGGCTGGAAGGCGGCGACGATCTCCGGAAAGCCGGCGGAGATGTCGTCGCCCGAACGCGAGAAGATGCGTACTTCGCATCGCATGCTTCGGAAGCATGCCTTCGACATGACCCGGCGGCGATCTGCACGCGCACGCCGTCCCACTTCCACTCCGCCGATATGTCGTCGGGGTTGAGCGCCGCCCAGTCGCCGTCTTCGATCGGATGCGAGAGCATCAACGGCCGGAAAACGGGCTTGCCTTCGGCGTTGGGCCGCGCCCCGCGGTTGTCGAGCCACGCGAACAGCTCCGCGTAGGGCGGGGACAGCGCGTGCCACATCTCCTCGATGTCGGAAAGATCATGCCCGCTCATCTGCGCCAGCGCCGTCTTGGCGAGACGCGCCGATACGCCGACGCGCGGTGCACCGCCGACCAGCTTTAGCAGCGCCCAGCGCCCGCGCACGTCGAGCCGGTCGAGGAAGTCGCCGATAGGGGGAGCGACGTTGTTGCGCGGCGCCAGCTCTAGCGCGGCAACCACTTCGGCGAGGCGAGGCGAGGGACGCTTGTCGTGCTTGTCCGGCCACAGTAGCGAGACGGTCTCGGCGGTGTCCCCGACGTAGTCGCGGGAAAGCTGATAGAGCACCGGGTCGATCTTGTCGGCCATCAGCTCGCCTAGCGCACGCCGTAGCGGCAGGCGCGGGAACAGGCCGTCGGTGAGTGCGGCCAGCGCGAAGCCGCGGTCGGGATCGGGCGCCTTGCGGAAATACTCGACGAGCAGCGCCAGCTTGCCGTTCCGCGAGGGTGTCGTCGTCAGGCAGTCGAGCAGGTTGGCGAACGCTTGCATCTCTACTCGCCCTCGTCCTCGAAGCCGACGAGCGACAGCGCGCGCGCTTTGCGGCCCATGAGCCCGAGCTGATAGACGAGCGCGTCGTCGCGCCCGTGCGTCACCCACACGTCCTCGGCGCCGGTCTCGACGATGGTGTCGAGCAGCTCGGGCCAGTCGGCGTGATCGGAGATGACGAGCGGCAGCTCTACGCCCGATTGGCGGATGCGGCCCTTGATGCGCATCCATCCGGACGCGAAGGCGGTAACGGGATCGGGGAAGCGGCGCGACCAGCGATCATCGACGGCGGAGGGCGGGCACAGCACCAGCGCACCGGCAAAGTTCGCGGATTTGTCGGTCGTCGCAGCGCGCAGCTCGCCCAGGTCGACGCCAAGCCGCTGATAGAGCGCGCACAACTCGACGAGGGCGCCGTGCAGGTAGATCGGCTGGTCGTAGCCGGCCTGGCGCGCCAGCTTGATGACGCGTTGGGTCTTGCCGAGTCCGTAGGCGCCGACGAGATGCGCGCGCTCCGGCTGGCGCGCGATGGAAGCGAGCAGACGCTCCACCTCGGCTTCCGCCGGCTCATGGCGGAACACCGGCAGCGCGAACGTCGCTTCGGTGACGAAGACGTCGCACGGGACGACCTCGAAGGTCGGACAGGTCGGGTCGGATGCGCGCTTGTAGTCGCCGGAGACGACGGCGCGCTGGCCCTTCCAGTCGAGCACGACCTGCGCCGCGCCGAGGATGTGCCCGGCCGGAGCGAGACGAACGCCGACGCCGCCCACCGTGCGCTGCTCGCCGAGCGCCTGTGGTTCGAAGGCGTCGGCGCACTCCGGCCCCATGCGCGTCTTCATGATCTCGATGGTTTCGTGCGTCGCCAGGACGGCGGCGTGACCGGGGCGCGCGTGGTCGCTATGGCCGTGCGTGATGATGGCGCGCTCGACGGCGCGTGCGGGATCGACGAAAAAACCGCCGGGCTCGCAATAGAGCCCGCGGTCGGTCGGATACAGCCATTTGTCGACGCCGGCAGCGCCCATGCACACCTCTCAGGAAATCCCTCCTAATGTGGTGTTGACGCAGGGAATTCGCCACTCGGCAGTTGCGCGGATGGCAGATTGAGGCGGTGCGATTTCGTACATCGACTCAAGCCCCTCGCATTTCGAATAAAGTTCAAACGAGAACCGGCGGCCACGAGGCGGCCAAAATGTCGCGTCATTTGTACACGCGAGGGCACTGGTTTTGTATCGCGTAAGGGAGTGCATCGTGACGGAACGCAGAGCGAGCCTGTCGGCCTATGTGCCGGCAAAGGCTTCGGCCCAAACGTCAGCTCAAGCTGTCGCCGATTTCGACAATCCGCAAAAGCGCTATATTCTCGAGACAGTTGCGCGGGACGCACGCAGCAAGGCATCGCGCCGCCTGGTTGTCGCCTTCGCACTTATCGGCATCTTCGCCTCGCAGTGGCCGGTCGCATTCAGCACGGCCAATGCCGTACCGAGCTTGCCGGTCAGCGCCCACGCCGCCGGCGTCCGCGCACCGGCAATTGCCACGCCTGAGCGTCTGGCCTTCGCCAGCGGAATGCAAAGAGAGCTTTAGGCGCTTGGTGATGCCGGCGCTGGAGACAGCGCTGGCCACCGTCACTCACGTGGCGACGAGAATGGCCAGGGCGAGGGCAGCGGCGCCCGCGCCGATGATCGCCAGCACGGTGCCGCCGATGCTCAAGCCACCCTGTCCGCTTTCCAACGTCGATATCTGCGGCTTGTCCGGATCGTAGCGAACGTCGACGGGCGCGCCCGCGGCATACTTGGCCACGTCGGCTTCTGCCGCGGCTAGCGCGCCGGCACGATTGCCAAAGCGCACGCGGTCGCCGCTGTAGGGCGCACCGTTCACCGTGTAGTCGTAGGCGACCTTGGCCATGTACTGCTTGCCGCCTTGTGTGCGGTAGGAGTCAACGCTGCTGGCTTTGATCGTGCCCGCCGTCGATGGCCACGCCAGGCTGGCGGCGCCCAGCGCGCGCACGCGCCGGATCAGCCACAGCCCGGCGAGCGAACCGGCGAGCCCGAGTGCCAAGAGCGCGCCGACGTAGAGAGACTTCTCGGCGCTGGGTGCCGGCTGGCCCCCCGTGAGGCAAGCCATGTAGATCGTCGAGCCGGCGACGCCGCCCCACAGGATCATGGCCTCGCGATCGCCGCTGGCGACGGTCCAGATGGTGTCGGTGGGTAGGTCGCCCGGCTTTTCCTCGACGGTATAGCCGGCCGCCTCGTAGTTCTTGCGTGTCTGCGGAAGGATGACACTGCCGCCGCCGGATCCGGGCGGCCAGCCGAGGAAGGCGTAGTGCGTGCATGTCTTGCCACGCGCCGCAGCGATGTCGCGGATCAGCGCCTCTTTCTGCTGCAAGTTGTCGTCGGTCCACGTCATCGCCCCCGGCGCGACAGTGACTCCCGTGCGCCAGTCCCGATCGAAGGGACGGTCCTTCGCTTGCGCTTCCGGCAGAGCGAACGTCAGTCCCAGCACGACGACCGCCATCGCGCGGCGAAACAATGGTCCCGTCATCGTCATCCTCATTGGCATGCCCGCGGGGCGGTGTTGGCCGCGCTATACACCGTCGCCGTCGGCTTGTCAGGCAAGGGTGTTCAACTCGTCGAACTCCGCCTCGCTGAGCACGATGTTCACCGCGGCGACGTTCTCCTCAAGGTGCTTCACCTTGCCGGTGCCGGGGATCGGCAACATGACCGGGCTCCGCTTCAGCAGCCAGGCGAGGGCGATCTGGCTCGGCGCGGCGCTGTGACGGTGAGCGATCTTGTCGAGGGCCGAGCCGGGACGCGCCAGGTTGCCAGCCGCCAGCGGAAACCACGGGATGAAACCGATGTTGTGCGACCCGCAATGGTCGAGGACAGCGTTGCTGGAACGGTTGGTCAGATTGAAGAGGTTCTGCACGCTCGCCACGTTGAAGTGCTTCTGCGCCGCCTGGACCTCCTCGACGTTGACCTCGCTCAGACCCACGTGACGGATCAGTCCTTCCTTCTGCATCGCCGCGATGGCGTCGAACTGCTCTGCGCGCGGCACGCCGGGGTCGATGCGGTGCAATTGCCAGAGGTCGATGCGCTCGACGCCGAGGCGTCGCAGGCTGACGAATACCTGCTGGCGCAGGTAGTCGGGCTTGCCGCACGGTATCCACGCATCCGGACCGGGGCGCAGAAGGCCGCCTTTCGTGGCGATGACCAGACCTTTGTACGGAAAGAGTGCCTCGCGGATGAGGCGCTCGCTGATCTCCGGGCCGTAGCTGTCGGCCGTGTCGATCAGATTGATGCCGAGCTCGGGCACGCGACGCAGCGTGCGCAGGGCCTCCTCGCGATCTTCCGGCTCGCCCCATATGCCCTTGCCGGTGACGCGCATGGCGCCGAAGCCCAAACGATGTACGGCGAGGTCGCCGCCGATCTTGAAGCTTCCCGACTTGTCGGCGTTGGCGATTGTCACTGGCGATCTCCGTTTCGATTGCTGTCGCGGCAACGCAGCGATCCTCTTCGACGTGCCGCCGTCTAAAGCGTGTGCGAACGATTGACGCAAGTAGACAAGGCTGCGTCCAGAGGCACTGCATCTCAGGAGTTGCTTTTGCTGGCCCGCCAGCGATTGGAACCATCGGCGGGCCAACGAGTTGGTCCCCCAGCCAAGGAGGACAGATATGTATATGAAAGCGACTCTTACTGCTATTGCCGCTGCCGCCGTCATGACGTTCGCAGTCCCGCAAAGCGCGAGTGCGTTGCCGAACGTTGAAGGCGCCAAAAAGCTGAATTCCTCGAACGTCGAGAATACGCATTATCGTGGCCACCGCCGCGGATGGCGTCGTGGCTACTATCGCCGCAACTACGGTTACGGTCATCGCCACTATCGTCGTCGCCCCGGCTTCGGAATTTACCTGGGCTTCTAAACTGAGCACTACCGACGCAAGTGCCCCAGCCATCGCGCTGGGGCATTTCGCGTTCTATGAGCCTGCCAGCATGCGCATGAGATACGTGCCGTAGGCGCTCTTGCCGTAGAGGCCGTTGGCCAATTCCTCGACCTGCTGCTTGGTGATATAGCCCTGCCGGTAGGCGATCTCCTCGGGACAGGCGATCTTGAGATCTTGGCGCCTTTCGAGCGTCGCGACATAGCTGGCAGCGTCATGCAGGCTGTCCGGCGTCCCGGTGTCGAACCAGGCAAAACCTCGTCCGAACTGAACGACCTTGAGGTTGCCGTCGCGCAGATACCGGTTGTTGAGGTCGGTGATCTCCAGCTCGCCGCGCGCCGAAGGCCGCAGCTCCTTGGCGAACTGAGCGGCCTTGTTGTTGTAAATGTAGAGGCCGATGACCGCCCACGGCGACAGTGGCTCGCGCGGCTTCTCGACGATCGACAGCGCGCGTCCCTCGCCGTCGAAGGTGACGACGCCGTATCGTTCGGGATCGTGTCACGTGATAGGCGAAGATCGTGGCGCCGACGTTCTCGCGCATGGCGCGGTCCAGCTGCGGTTGAAATCCGACGCCGTGGAAGATGTTGTCTCCAAGGATGAGGGTGACGGGCTCGCCGCCGGAGAACGCCTCGGCGATGATCAGCGCCTGAGCCAGTCCCTCGGGCTTGGGCTGCTCGGCGAAACTGAGCTTGATGCCCCAGCGGCTGCCGTCACCGAGCACGGCGCGCATCGCCGGCAGATCGCGCGGCGTGGAGATGATGAGAATGTCGCGAATGTCGCCGAGCAGCAGCGTCGATAGCGGGTAGTAGATCATCGGCTTGTCGTAGACCGGCATCAGCTGCTTGGACATCGCCAGCGTCAGCGGATATAGGCGCGTGCCGCTGCCGCCTGCTAGGATGATGCCCTTCACCGGTCGCTCCTGTTGAAGTCGCTAGCGTGCTGCCGCGGTGCGGGCCTGCAGGCCCAGACGTTCGGCTTCGTAGCCGCCGGCGAGAATATCGCGCCACCACGCTTCGTTGGCGAGGTACCAGTCGACGGTCTGCTTCAGTCCGTCGGCGAAGCCGCGGGAGGGCCGCCAGCCGAACTCGTGCATCACCTTGGCGGGATCGAGCGCATAGCGGTAGTCATGGCCCGGCCGGTCGGCAACGAATTCGATCAGCCGTCGCGCCGAAGTTTCTCGTCGGAACCGGCGATCGCATCGATTGCATCGCATATGCCTTCGACGACGGTGCGGTTGCTATGCGTCTCGTTGGCGCTGATGGCATATGTCTCGCCGAGGCGGCCGCGTTTCAGGACGGTGATCAACGCGTCGGCATGGTCGTCGACGTGGATCCAGTCGCGGACGTTGGTGCCGTCTCCGTAGAGCGGGATCGACTTGCCGAGCCGCGCGCGCAGGATGGCGAGCGGGATCAGCTTCTCGGGAAATTGGTACGGCCCGTAGTTGTTGCAGGTGTTGGTGACGATGACCGGCAGCCCGTAGGTGCGCTGCCAGGCGCGTGCCAGATGGTCGGATGCGGCCTTGCTCGCCGCGTAGGGCGAACTGGGACGGTACGGGCTCGTCTCGTCGAAGGCGCCGGTGTCGCCGAGATCGCCATACACCTCATCGGTCGACACGTGCAGGAAGCGGAAGTCGCTGCCCGAGCCAGGGGCGAGCGCCGACCAATAGCGCACGGCGGCTTCGAGCAGGGCGCCCGTGCCAAGAACATTGGTCTGCAGGAAGATCGCCGGGCTGTCGATCGAACGGTCGACGTGGGATTCTGCTGCAAAATGCATGATGGCGTGCGGGCGCGTTGCCGCCAGACTTCCGACATGCGCTCGCCGTCGCGAATGTCGGCGTTGACGAAGGTATAGCGTGGATCCTGCGCCACCCCCGAGAGCCGACCGAGATTGGCGGCATAGGTCAAGCAGTCGACATTGACGATCTCGCCTTCTGCGGCCGCAAGAAAGCGACGGATGAAGGCCGATCCAATGAAGCCGGCGCCGCCGGTAACCAAGACTTTCAACGTCAATCCCCTGGTGCAAGACGCTCGTCTGCCACACCTCGGCGCAATATGGAAGGAATGACCGTAAACCCGCCCTGGCCAAGGCGATCCGACTTTCTTGGCGGCTCGTTAATCGTCGATCAGCCTCGGCGCGTTCGTTGTCCCGCTGGTGATGCAGGCGATCGCGCCGTCGCGGTTCACGATTTGGCGCACCGAGGCCGGCCCTTCGAGGCCGAAGATGCGGTTACGGGCCTGCTTGTCCAACTAGCACCGGCGCTCCGGCATGCTCAGGCTCGACCAAGGCGAAGTGCCTGAGTGGCGAGTGGCAACCGAGCGCGGTGCTGAAGTTGCTTACAGTCGCGGTCTCACGCCAACGGCATTTTGAGTTCCGGACGCGACGAAGCCAAACCGTCGACTTGAGGCGTATTGCCTACCTCGATTCACTCAGTCCTCCACCCAAAATGCGCGTGCTATCGCAGTAGAGGCGGAGATGAGGCCTGAGCCCGCATCCTGTGGAGCAATTTCGATCGATGTGGTGGAAAACAACCACTCGAGACCAGCCCGCCGACCAAGCGCCAGTGTCGAGAGGTGCCTGGGGGGACGGTCTCGTCGACCAATCTCTCAGCGACTTGTGGTATCCGGCGCGCTGGGAGACCGTCGGCGACGATGAGCTTGTCTTCCTATTGCCAACACTCGGCCGTTGGCGTCCTGGCACAGCGGATTTGGGTCCGGTCGACTATTTGACCCGTGTGTTAAAGAGCCGAGCCTTGTCGGTTGAGGCGATTATCCGCCAAAAGCGTGCTGCACCCACCTTTTCGGCTCTTAGCTCGTCCCTCAGCGGTGTTCTAACCTGCCTAACGGCCCAGGACCGTGGGGTTGCGGAAACCGGCGGCGACGCCACGCGCCTTGAACCAATGTCGTCGGCACTCGGCCTGGAAGGCCATGCCGGCCCGGCGGATTGGCTGATCGCGGAACTTACGGCGATCGCCTACCTCGATCGCATGCTCGCCGATGCGCGCGTGGTTGAGCGAAGCGCTACCGCGGCCCCCATCATCGACTGGCCGCTCACCCTTTCCGATGTCGTCGCGGCGACGATACATGCGCGTATGAATGGCGCCTACGTGTATCCGGAATTTTCATTTGCGCACGAATTGCTCACCGCAGCCGCCATCCTGGGCCATCTCGTCGAGGGTCGGCCAGCACTTGTTTCGCCTGCGCTTGCAGCATGTCTTGCCGAGAACCTTTCCGCCGACGTTTCGGCGACCAAAGACTTGTCGACCTCCGTGTTGCAAACCTATGCCGATGCCGTGGGTGGATCGAAGTATCTGCGCGCACAGGCACTGTGGGTGTGCACTAAGGGATCGCCTGGTCTCATCCGGCCTCGGGCGGCCGTCGCACCCCAGGGCGTGAGCTCGACCGCTTGGAATGGTCGTCTGCTGCAGCGTCTCAAGGCACAACTTTTGACCCAGCCGAAGGCTGCGTAGCTTTCGTCACAACGGGACGTGAATGATGCAAGAGCGATTGCCTACTTTGTTCGGCACTTCCGGCGGGCCGCGCGGTGAAAGCGAAGCGATTACCCACTACGACATAAAGCGCTTCATTAAACGCAACTCATCGACGCTTCTGGGGTCGGCGCTGGTCGGCATCTTCGCCGCGGTCACCTACATCATGACCGCGGTGCCACTGTATACGGCCTACACCCAGATCATCATCGACCCCAGCCTTCCACAGGCGCTTAGGGAGCCCAGCGAGAGCATTTTCTCGATCGACAACGCGCAGGTCGAAAGTCAACTGGAGGTTCTGAGATCCGAGGAAATCGCCAAGGCGGTTATTTCTCAGCTGAAACTCGAAGACATTGTGGAGTTCAGCGGCAGCAATGGCACGATTTTCGGCCGTCTCTGGCGGCCCTCCGCCACCGAAACGGCAGCATCCGCGTTCGCCCGGAAGCGCGCGACGCTGGCTCGCTTCGATAATAATCTCTCGGTTCGCCGGGTGGGCTTGTCATATGCCATCGAGATCCTGTTCAGTTCGCGCGACCCCGAACTCGCGGCGAAGGTCGCCAACGCGACTGCCGACGCCTACGTGACCGATCAGATCTCTGCCCGGGCGCAGGCCGTGCGCCAAAGCGGCCAATGGCTCGAGGCACGTATCGACCAGCTTCGTAAACAGATGAATGCCGCGGCGCTCGACGCGCAGGAATTTCGCGCCAAGCGCGACTACCGCATCCTTGGGAGCCGAACCGCGCCGGCCGATGGCGAGCGGAGCACCAGCCGCGATGCCGCGGAGCACAAGGAGACTATGGAGGAGCTCAACTCCACGGCACAGACCTACCGCCGGATCTACGAGAGTTATCTGATGGCATACACGGAGTCCGTTCAGAAGCAATCATATCCGGTAACCAACGCCCGCATCATAACGGCAGCGACGCCGCCGCTGGCAACGAGCTACCCGAGGACTAAGCTTGTCCTGGCTTTCGGTGCGCTGATGGGATGTCTCGCCGGGATTGCTATCGCATTCTTCCGCCATCAGCTCGACCGCAGCATCTGGACTCCCCGGCAGGTGCGCGACCAGATCGGTGTCGATTGCGTGGCGAGTATTCCGCGCCTTGCTACCCCAGATGCACGCACCATGACGCGAGCAGCTCTCGATAGGGTGGAAGCGCTTCCAATCATTTCACACGCTCTGGCCGCGGCCGGTCCCTGGATCGAGAACAACTTGGCCAAATTCTTGCCGCCGCCGACTGCCAAACCGAAGCGCATTTTGCCTGCGGTCGAGCGACGGCGGGGCCTCGACAAAGACTCGCTGGCCGCGGTCGTAAGGTTTCCGCTTTCGGGTTTCAGTCTTGGCGTCAGAAGGTTGAAGACGGCGATCTCGCTGGCAGCAAAGACCCGTCCGATCCGCTGCATTGGTATCGCGTCTGCATTGCCGGGCGAGGGCAAAACGACGGTTGCTGCCAATCTCGCTACGCTGTTTGCCCAGTCAGGTCTGCGTACACTTCTGGTCGACGGCGACGTGCGCAATGCCTCGCTGAGCCGATTGCTCTCGCCGCGGGCCAAAGTCGGACTTCTGGAAGCGATCGCCGGTACCGCCAAGCTGCAGCAGTGCATCGTTAAGGCGAACGATGTCGGCCTCGAGCTGCTGCCCGTTGCCCACGGGCCGCCGTTGGTCAACTCCGAGGACATCCTCGGCTCCGAGAGGGCTCGTCGCCTGATAGATGAGCTTCAGAAGAGCTATGACATCGTCGTTTTCGAAATGCCACCGCTCACAGCCAGCCTCGATGGCCTCGGCCTAAGCTCGATGCTCGATGCAACAATGGTGCTCGTGGAGTGGGGGAAGACCCCGATGGCTATGCTGTCCGAGACGATACGTTTGCTGCGCAACGCAGGTGCGGAGGTTACGGGCGTGGTCCTCACCAAGGTCGATACGTCAACGGTGCAGTACGGGGATCTGG
Organism: uncultured Alphaproteobacteria bacterium; assembly: GCA_963795225.1. Lineage (GTDB taxonomy): Bacteria > Pseudomonadota > Alphaproteobacteria > Rhizobiales > Hyphomicrobiaceae > Hyphomicrobium_A. The sequence goes on from CAWCHB010000015.1 coordinate 142,169, forward strand.
CGGTCGACTATCTCAGCTACGGTTACGGCGTGGCGCCCGTGCACAGTGCTGCTGAAGCGGGACACCCACGAGCGGTGCGTTCGCGCCACTAGTCGGGCGAACAGCTCGGCGATGCCGCCGCTGCCCTACTGAGGTAGTTTGTCGGAGAGGGCGTCGGCATTGGCCGTCGGCGTCATGCCTGGCCGGGTACTCGACACCTCGTCGATTCCCTTTAAGTCAGGATGGGGCTGCTCAACCATGACGGTATCGCCGGGCGTGAGCAGTGTGTCCGCCGGCACGGTGCGCTCACTGTTCGTCGCTTCGTCTTGGTGCAGGATTCTGAAAATTGGCTGCCGGCTCTTCCCGGCCTCCTCGGCGGCTAACTGCGGGGCGATGACCTCTGTCTCGTGCAGCAAGTTCAGCGAAGTCGACTTGCGGCTGCCCAATTCTTCCAAACGTGCCTGTGTCTTCTGCATCTCGGTCGAGATTTCGCTCTCGCGCTTGGCCCGAAGATCGACGATAGCGATCTTGGTTTTGCTGAACTCCTGCCGCGCACGCATCAGGCTCGACTGCAACCGCAACCGGTCGCCGCGCACCTGCGCCATATTGCGCTCGAGGGCAAGCTTGCGTGGCGCCGAGGTCAACCCTTTCTGGAAGAGCTTCTGGACCATTTCGTATTCCGTCTTCACCGAGGCAATTTCGATCCCATGAACCTCGAGCTGCTTCTCAAGCGAGGCAGCCTCTTCCTCCAGGAACGACTGAAGCTGCTCGAGGGCACCAATCTGCGTCTGGAACGACTCGCGCCGCGTATCGAACACAAGCTGCTCTTGCTTGACGGAACGGCTGATCCGTCCGGACTTCATCCGCGCTGCGATGTTGGTCGGCCACGTGATGGTGGGCGCACTTGCCATTTCGGCTTGCAGGCGCGCCATTCGGGCAAGGAGGCTCTCGGCCTCCAGGTCATAAGATTCGAGATCGCCGCGGGTCGCTATGGCTTCGCGCTCGAGGCGGATTGGTGCGTTGCGCGCGCGACCACCAGCAATGGCATAGGCGCCGAGCACCGTCAGTCCCGGCCGGTACGGGTATTCCCCGGGCTTGTCGACGGCTCCCACGATGAAAAAGGGGCGGAATTGGACCACCTCGACGGTTACGTCCGGACTCGCAGCGAGGCCCATCTTATCCCTGAGGCGGAGGCCCAGATCACTCGACAGCTCTGGTACCGTCAATCCGTCTGCGGGAACTTCGCCCAACAGGGGCAAAGACAGAGATCCGGACGCGTTGACGACGTACTCGGCCTTGAATGCGGTCCACTCGTAGATTTCATCGCGCGATGGGCGCCACTCGTAGACCTTGATCAGCACTTTGTCCTGGGGGCCAAGCCGGTATGGCGGTCGTGCTTCCTTGCTAGCGTCGGCTGCCAAAATCTTCATCGGGGCAATAGTTGCGGCGCAAAGCGACGCGGCAACGACAAAGGCTCGCAGCAAATTCGTGGTCATACCTGCACCCTCGCTCCCAAGCGGCGGCCCTCGAAATGCTTCGGAATGTTATCGCGCCGCTCGCGCAGCCAAGCAGGCAGCGCCGTAGGCAAACGGGTGAAGCATTTTGCGAGCATCGATCGCGTAGGCTAGCCGGGTCGCCTAGGACTGGGAGCATCGCCAAAAGTGTAGGTGCCCGACGTTCTGTCTCGCCAACCCGTACCGGATAGTACGTCTTCCGTTCATAGCCTCCGCACAAAGGACGCTGTCACTATCCGCGAGGAGGCGGTTGCAAGAGTTTGAGGCGGGTCGCCGCTGGCCCCCCTCGTCGATGGTTTGTCTTGCTGGTCGGGACCGGTGAACGAATAGTCGAGAGTGATCCTCGCGCATCGCCGGCGCCGGGTGGGAGCCCAGGGGCCCTCATGAGAGTGCAGCACCAAAGAGAGAAGCGTAGGGGACGAGCGGCCGACCCATCCGCGCAGACCTATGGCGAGGACGCCTTTCGTCCGACGACCGCGGCATGCGACCAGCCTCGGCGCATCGCAATCGTGCACGATTGGTGCCCGAACTTTCGCGGCGGCGAAAGGGTGCTGGCCGAGCTGTGCAAGCTCTTCAAGGGCGCCGAAGTCTTCACCCTGTTCGACTTCCTGTCCCCGGAGAGAAAGCGCAGCACTTCCCCGGCGTCGTCTTCCACACTTCGATCGCCAATCGCATTCCGATGGTGGGGAAGTTCTACCGGTCGCTGTTTCCGATCTGCCCGTTCCTCATCGAGCAGTTCGACGTCACGGAATACGACGCGGTCATCTCCTCTTCTGCCGCGTACGCGCGCGGAGTGCTGACGCGGCCCGACCAGCCGCATCTCTGCTACGTCCACAGCCCGGTGCGCTACGCGTGGGACGAGCAGTTCTCGTACTTCGAGCAGGGCCACCTTGGCTTCGGACCAAAGGGTCTCTTGTTCCGCTATCTCATGCACCGGCTGCGCCAATGGGACGTCCGCACCGCTCACGGACCGGACCTCATGTTCGCCAACTCAAACTACGTGCGCGCGCGCATCAGGCGAATCTACGGGCCGACGCTCAGGTCGTCTTCCCGCCCGTCGATGTTGACGAGATCGAGTTCGCGCCGACAAGGACGACTACTACGTGACGGCCTCATTTCTCGCGCCCTACAAGCGCACCGACCTCGTCATCGAGCATTCAATGCGATGCCGAGAGACGACTGCTTGTCGTCGGCGACGGCCAGCAAGCGGCCCAGCTGCGGTCGCTGGCCGGCCCCAATGTGACGTTCACAGGGTATTTGCCGCGCGACAAGTACGTCGAGGCCGTCGCCCGTGCACGCGCGTCGTGTTCGCGGGATGCGAGGATTTCGGCATCGCTCTCGCCGAGGCGCAGGCCTACGGCACGCCGCTGATCGCGTTCGGACGCGGTGGCGCGACGGATATCGTGCAGCCGCTCGGCGTTACTGGAGATCCGACCGGAGTCCTGTTCCATGAGCAATCGGTCGATGCTGTGACCGATGCCGTTGAATTCTTCGAGGCGCGGCGAGAAGCAATCGACGCTTTCGCCTGCCATGAGAACGCCGCGCGGTTCGGACCACAGCGGTTTGCTCGAGAGATCGCCGCGGCCTTTGCCGCGACGATGGCCATGCACACGCGAGGCATGCTCCCCGAGGATCGCACGTTCACTGAGATGGCCGCCGAGTGATACGGCATCCCACCGCTTTGGAAAGCAAGTGCATGCGACCGCCCGCCGGAGTGCCTAGGCAGGAAGAACAACGAGATAAGAACTGCCTCTAATGGGAGCGTGGAAAGCAGAAGTGAAGGTCGAACCGGGTCCGCGACGCCAACGATAAGAGGCAGGACAGCTAGAACTTTGCTTCCTGCTTCTTGCGGTCGCTCGGATGCAAATAATCGACGAAATTAGGGTGCGAATATTGCGTCAGGCGGAATTGCCGATCGCACCGGACCGCACGCCGTCGGAACAACAAAACTCGAACTTCGTCATGGCGCCGACGGTTTGCCCTCTACTGTGGTTCAGTTGTGGTACCCGACCAACGGGCCTCGAGAAACGCTGACCTCGGTCCCAACTGGTTGGCGAGACTACGCCATCCGACGTGGGCCCCTGCACATCACCACACGCCCCTGTTAGAGACGCCCGACAAGCCTCCGGTCATCGTCTACGTGCCCGACGCGCAAGGCCGTCACGACGAAAATACGTTCACGCTGGCCAATCTCGCGAGCCATGGCTTTGTCCTCGCGGCGCTCGACAATCCGTTCCGCAATGGCAGCGTCTCGGTCCGCGCTCCCTCCGATGTCCAACAACGGGCTCCGGCTCTTTTGTCGGAAGCGCATGTGCGCCGCGTCGAGCGCGGGGTAAGCACGGCCTCACGGTTCTTGGATGCCCTGGAAGACCTGAAGCCGAATGGTAGCAGACACGCCTGGGCCAATCGCCTCGACCTGCGCCAGGTTGGGATCCTGGGCTACGCGCTCGGTGGTGTGGTCGCCGCCGAGGCGACGTTGGCCGACTTGCGTTACGCCGCAGCGGCGAGCCTCGCTAGCACCACGGATGGCGACGGGCGTCTCGTCTCGATACCTTATTTGCTGATGCTCAGCGACTTCGCGATGAAAGCGATGCCGCCGGCTACGAAGGCCATGTACAGCGCGGGCGGGGATCCATCGCAGCTTCCTGAATACGAGCATGCCCAGCACCAGGCCGCACTGCCGAATAGCCACGTCATCGAGGTCGCCAACACTTCGCGTGAGCACTTTAGCGACCACCTGATCTTTCCTCCGCGTCTCTTTTCCGGCTTCCGGGCCTTGCCGGCCTACAAACGTGTGCGCGCCATTATCGACGCCTATACGGTCGCGTTCTTCAACACCTACCTCAGATCGTCGCCGCATCCGTTGATGTGCGTCCGACACTCTCCTTATCAGGAGGTGCGCTTTGTTCCGGGCATTAGAGCAGGCCAGCAGCTACGCGGGGGGCCAGGGAGATGATGAAGAATTCGTGCGCGCCGGCGCTGCAACGCCCATTAATCGCGCGCCCCCGGGGCGTCGTAACCCATTGGGCGGGGATCACCAGAAAGACGTAGGCGGAACTCTGTAGTTTGCATTGTAATGCCAACGATCATGCGCTAATTTAATTGAAGTGTATAACAGGTTGTTAAGCATTACTAACTTGGTCGTACGAGGAACAGCATTCAAGCTACTGAGGCGAGTATGGTCATGTCGAATATGGCCTCCCGGGGATCTGCCCCCAACGCGCAGCATGCCACCTCCTTAAGTCCGCCGCTCAAGGCCGCTTCCGGCTATGTAGCGGCGCACGACACGAACTCCCGCGCACAGTCGACGGCGAAGAACGCCATCGTCATTATCGATCCTCAGGTGTTTTCACGTGAGTGCCTGGCTCGTGTGCTTGGTCAGGAATGTGGCGCATCGATTGAGTGCTATTCAAGTATCGAGGAATGGATCGGCGCGGGTGAACCAACGACCGCGGGTCTGGTGGTGTTATGCCAGTCCGGTCTGTCGCGCGCCGACATACACCAGGGAGTTGCGCGGCTTGCAGAAGTGTCGGAGCAGATTCGCGGCTGTCCAGCGGTGATACTCTCCGACAACGAGGATCCCGATCTGATTGTCCAGATGCTCGGCAAGAACGTCCGCGGCTACGTACCCACGAGTCTCTCGATCCAAGTGGTCGTGCAGGCGATTGAGCTCGCACGCGCGGGCGGCGTGTTCGTACCGGCAAGCAGTCTTATCGCATCGCACCGCGCACCGGATCGTGGGCAGACTGCGGTGCAGAAGCCAAATGGTCTGTTTACGGCGCGCCAAGTTGCGGTCGTGGATGCCTTGCGACGAGGTAAGGCAAACAAGATCATCGCCTACGAGCTCAAGATGCGTGAGAGCACGGTCAAAGTGCACGTGCGCAACATTATGAAAAAGCTGCACGCGACGAACCGGACCGAGGTCGCGTATATGGCAAGCCAGCTCTTCAACGGCGAAGAGTACGTCGGTTAGCGCTTGGGTTCAGAAAGAATTGGCGGGCAGGCCTGGTGGCCTGCCCGTTGTCGTTGACGCAGGGCGTACTACGAACGCGCCCCTGAGGGTGGATTACCATACCTAATTTTCGTTGCTTGTGACGGACACCGCCGATCTCGAAAATGTTGCCAGGTGAGGCGTGTACTGGCTCGCGAACAGTGTCCCAGGTTCCAGAACTTTTCACTCATGTGGCGCCCTTTGACCTTCCGATCGACGAAGATCGGGGCGACCTTTCAATCGTGCCTCCACGCACCGTCGAGCCCAAGTTCAGGCGGTTGCGCAGGGGGGGCCGGCTTGAGGCAGATACCGCGTTCGCGCGTGCCGGTGACATCGCAGAGCCCATCGGCGGATTGCCCAAGCGCCTGCTCGATATTGCTATCGCGGCGACTGCCCTAACTCTGCTCGCCCCGCTCATGTTGTTCGTCGCGCTTTTGATCCGGTTGACGATGGGCCGTCCCATCCTTTTTTCACAGCGCCGCGCAGGCGTGCAGGGGCGTCAGTTCACATGCCTCAAGTTTCGCACCATGGTCTCCGACGCAGACGCTGCATTGAGGCTGCACCTCGTCAATAATTCACAAGCCGCGCTCGAGTGGCAAATGCGACAGAAGCTGCAGCACGATCCACGTGTGACGGCGCTCGGGCGCCTGCTGCGGCGGTCGAGTATCGACGAGCTGCCGCAGCTAATTTGCGTTCTTAAGGGTGACATGAGCTGCGTTGGCCCACGTCCGATAGTTGAGGAGGAGGTCGTTCGCTACGGGCCCTATTGGCTCGACTGCATCAAAGCCAAACCCGGGCTCACCGGTGAGTGGCAAGTCAGCGGACGCAGCCGTCTCAGCTATGAAAGGCGTGTCGCGCTCGACCGTTATTATGTGCGCAGGTGGTCGTTCTGGCGCGATGTCTGGGTATTGATGCGGACGATACCCGCCGTGTTCAGGACTGATGACGCTGCCTGAGTGGCGGCGGATGGCCCTAATCAGTCAGCGCCGTGAGGAGGCGAGCAGGCCGGCCAAGTATGAAACGTGCTCGATCACCAGCAACAGCACGATGGCGCCCACCGTGTATGAAAGAGACCAGCCCGAATAAACGGCAACCGCAATGACTATCGAGGTCGTTACGAGGGACGCTGCTAGGAGCATGGTAACGCGAAAGCGAAAACCAATGCCCAGCCCGACGCCGGCCGCTGCGAGGCACGCCCACACCAAAAGTTGGTCCTCCGAAGCTTGTGAGGATTAGCGTGACTCCCCGTTGCTACTGTGCGGCATCCGCTGGAATTTGCAACAGTGACCGGAGTTGACCGCCGCGGTGCGCGCCGCGTTGGAAACAGCTATCGCTTTAACTATTTGCAGCGCCGGTAGGAGCTGAGTAGGAGGCCTTTCGCAAGTTAGTGATCCGTGCCGGGTCAATGCGTCCGAGAGCCAGGTCGAGAAGAGCGCGCGCATTGCCTTCGAGGCGCCCGCGCCGGTCTACCCACGGTTCAGGGTGCAGGCTTCGTACCGCATTCTTTGCGATGTTGCGGAGCATTTGTGACAGGGCCCGGCTCCAGCTCATAGTGCCCTTGCACATGAGATAGAATGGGTTGGCAATCTGCGAGTAGCCCAGAGGAACGCCCAACGAGCGCCCGAGCTTGGTGCCGAGATGAACTCCCCGCGTTGCGTCCGACCAAACAACCCTTCCGAAGCGGACCAGTTGGCGGCTGAAATCGACGTCCTCGAGCCACCCGTAAAGTGGTAGGCGTTCGTCGAAAGCAAGCGCGTGTTGCCGCACAAGTGCAAGGCGCACGCTCATGTTGCAACCGTAGCCGTTGTAAACCCAGCGCAAGGCTTCGGAAGGAGCGGGAAGACTTTCTTCGCTTAGCGCAGCGTCCGCGACGTCGAATGTGAGCCCGGGTCCCCCTATACCGTCGGTGAGGACGTGACCCGTCGTCATGGCGACATCCGGATTGTCGGCCATGATTTGCTCGACGCCTTCGAGGTAGCGACGGCAGGGCACGAAATCGTCGTCGAAAAAGACGACGACGTCGAAGTCATTGAGGTGGCGCAGGATAGCGTTGCGCTGATGCGAGGATCCGCGTGGGCCAATCAGCAGTGTGACTTCGGGAAATGTCTCGGAGATCCCGTCGACATCGGCCGCACTCGGCGCACATACCACCACGCAGTCGGGGCGGCGGGCTTGGTGTCTCAGTCGCTCTAGCACTTCAGTAAGAACCGTGGGGCGTCCGACTGTCGCGATACCGACAGCCAGTCGTATGCTTAGCGCAGCTAGCTCCGGCATGGCTCCATCCTCCCGCGCTCGTTCAATAGATTTTGCTGACATGGCAACCACTGTTTTTGGTGCGAGCAAAAGTTCAGCTCACTCTTACTTCCTGACATATGCACGCACGTAGTCGACGTGCATGTGGACTGGGCTGATCACCTCATCGATCGGATAGCCGGACCCGAGCGCAAGATTGACAAGCACGAACAGAGGCCCGTTGAGCTCTTTCGGGTGTCTTTGCGCGTCCAATCTCGATGCGATCGTGAAAGAAAACCAACCAGTCGGGTTCGACAGACACGCCGTAAGTGTGAAAGTCACTGCTGAGTGAGTTATTGGGTACGCTATGCTGCATCTGGAACGTCTGGGTGTCGTCCATCTCGGGCTTGCGCCAAACGTGGACCGTCGAAAAGAACCTGTCGGGTTTGATGCCGTAGTACTCAAGCACATCGATCTCGATCCTCGTACTGGGGTCGCTGTCGGCGATTAGCCAGAAGGCCGGCCAGACGCCCGGACCCGCGCGGTAGCTTGGCGCGCATCTCAAAGTAGCCGTAGCGTTGCGCGAAGCCCCTGCCGTCCGGATCGTTTGAGGAAAGCAAGCCCGATCGCCATTTGCCGTCGCTGCCTTTGCGCGCTTCGATGCGCAGGACTCCGTCCTTGACGACGAACGGAAAGCCCGGGACGGATCCGTGAACTCGCGCGTCGCCGAAGTCGCCGCGCCATGGAGTGTGGGCTATCCATCGCGTGTCGGGTCCCCACGCAGAGACATCGAGCCGTGTCGAAGCTCTCGTCAAAGGCGATGTTGTACGCGGAGATGTCGAGCGCTTGCGGAAGATTGACGGACGGCATTCGTCACTTGCGAGGAGCACGCAGGCAAGGTTATGGTTGCGAGGGCCGCCAAGACCGGCGCTCGCGGCCATTTTGGGTTCTGCCTAAGCGGGGTTGCGCATCACGTGACGACGGATCACGCGGGATTGCGGGCTGCGGGCACTTCGTTCAGACACCAAACGCGGCCCTCCGTGGGCAACAATATTCGAGCAAGAATAGTCCCGCACAGGGGCGCCGCAGCTACCCTATTAGGCGGTGCCTACCACCTTTTTGCGCGGAGGATGGCTGGCCTGTGTTCGGGAGTTGGAAACGGCTGCGCTGTCGCGCTCGCCCAGGTGCTCGAGGTGGACCTGAGACAAACCGCCAATCTCTGCCATCACCCGCAGGTAGAGCTCGGCGGATCTATTCCAGCTGAAGCGCTCCGATGCCGCACGACCGCGGCGGCGCAGTTCCTCTCGCAGGTCGGCGTTCCTCGCGAGTTCGATGAAATGCGAAAGCCAGCGTTTCGGCCGATCGGGCGGCGCGTACAGGGCGGCGTCCGAGCAAATCTCGGGCAGGCTCGCCCGATCCGAGACAACGACCGGACAGTTCAATGCCATGGCCTCGAGCGGCGGCAGCCCAAAGCCTTCGGTGAAGGAGGGGAATGCCAGGCACAGGCAATCCTCAAGCAGTGCGGCGATCTCGCCATCAGCAAGTCGGCCGAGAAGGTACACGTTCGCCGGCACGGCTCCTGTCTGCCTTGAAGAGAAGACGCGGGGATCAAGCGATCCAATAACGGCAAGTTGCAGTCCCGCCTGCGCCAGATCGCCGGCGAGCCCAATCATCATCGCAACGTTCTTGTGCGGGGCCGGTGAGCCGACCACAACGATCGTCTTTGTGCCGACGAGTGCTCTGGTTGCTGGAGAGTGCCGGGGGGTCCACCGCAAAGCGTGTTCCCGGCCGTTTGCTATCACCATAAGCTTCCGCCTTGGCGCGATGCCGAAGCGAACAATCTGCTCCGCCGAGAAATGGGAGACGGTCGCCACCCGGTCGGCTCTGGCGCCTAGTGCCGGCAGCAGCACCCGGTAGAGGGCGCGAAAGGCTAGCGAGTAGCTTTGCGGCGCAAGCCGCGGGTTCACGTCGTGGATGCACAGAATATGGCGATGCGCAGCCAGGGGACCGACATTACACAGGCTCACGATCCCACCGCGAGCGACCCTGGGCAGCTCGAGCTGCTCCCAGAGGTGCCCACTTCCGCGGCCTGCCGTGCGAAGTCCTATTCTCGTGAGCTTCAGGTCGCTCGCGGTGCCGGGAGGAACGACGAGCTCCAGTTCGAGGTCGCGGGTGAGTGGGTGGCCTTGCGCCAGATGCTTGTCGAGGCCAGCAACGATCTCGCGGGCGTATCGTTGCACGCCCGTGACCGGTTGGGTCAGGAAGCGACCATTTATCGTCCAGCGACGCATCGTGGAGTTCCTCGGGTCAATTTATCAGACGGCTCTCAAAGCGATGCCGTCAGTTCTTCGCCACGCTCTGCGTAAGCAGCTAAGCCGCCGGACGCCGCGGAAGTCGCGGCCTACGATCGGTTATCGGGGATAGGAGCTTGGCCGGGCGCAGTACGCCTTTTGGCGTAGCCGGTGACCGAGTTTGAAGGCGGGAGGTGCGTTCGGCAGCGCCTCTAGCGGCACTACCCTCGGCACGGCGACTGCGCAATCATGACAGCCTAGACGCGTCATCGGGGCAGATGGGAGTGCTGTGCGAATGCCAAAGATCGATGTGGCGGTTCCCTGCTATCAATATGGCCGTTATCTGCGGGACTGCGTGACGAGCATCACGCGCCAAGACGTCCCCGATATGCGTGTGCTCATCATCGACAACGGGTCGACCGATGACAGCCTGGAGGTGGCGCAGGAGCTGGCGCGGGGCGATGGGCGCATCACTGTCTTGCACCAGCCGCGCAATCTAGGTCAGAAGTACGCCTACAACGCAGCAATCGACTGGGCGGATTCCGACTACTTAGCGATTCTCGATGCAGACGATGTTCTGGCCGAAGGAGCGCTGTCACGTGCGGTGTCGGTCATGGACAGCGCACCTTCGCTGGCCTTCTGCCACGGTCCGGATTATGCGGCGCCATTCGAGGTGGGAAGCCCGCCGCCGCTACCGGCGCCCGGTGCCCATGCCCACTGGCAGTTCGAGATCCGGTCTGGAATTCATTCGGCGGGTTTGTCTGCAGCCAATCAACCCTGCTGGCGCAACTGGCATCGTGGTGCGGACCGTGGTGCAGAAGAAGGCGGGCTACTACAGCCCCGATTTGGCGCATACAGACGACTTAGAAGTTTGGTTGCGACTGGCGCGCCTGGGGAATGTTGCTCGAACGGAGACGGTGCAGGGCATCCGCAGAGTGCATCTCGAGCAACTGACCAGGTACTTTGACGCCACGTACGTGCGCGACTGTGAAGAACGGCTGGCGGCTTTCAAGTACTTCTTCTCCGGGGCTGGGAGTTCAATGCCCGAGCGCGCCAGCCCTCTATCGCAGCGCGGAGCGAAGCCTGGCGTCGAAGGCCTACTGGTCAGGTTGGTCACATCTGGTCCGTGGTTATTTAAGCACAAGCATTTCGCTTATGAAATTTGCACTCGGACACTGCCCGAGCATGGCGGTCCTGCCGCCGTTGGCTTGGCTGGCACGAACCGAGAATCCGTGGGAGCGCTTTGCATCGTGCCTCAAAGCGTCGTTGCAAGCGCGGCGCAGCGCGGAGCAGCAGATCCACATCCCGTAGACAGCCCGTCGGCTGCCCCATTCGGTGTCGTCAGATAGGACCGCGCCGGCCGGCGACGCGCTACGGAAGACCGGCCGTGCGTACTTGCCGTTTCGCCAACGCCCGCAACACGGAGGCGATCGCGTCTTCGACGTGAAACCACAATGGATGCTGTGTTCTGGCCAAACCGTAGAGCCACGCCAATCCTGCACCAAGGAGGCCCGCAACGGTCTCCACGAGGTCCAGATCCTGGCGAAATCCATTGAGCGCGAAGACGGCCAGCAGTGGTATGCTCGTATACAACGTGACTAGCGCGCTGCCCCTCAGATTGCTTGCAAGCTCATGCCACTCGAAGTGGACGCATCTACGGATAAAGGCGAGCGCAACGATATTCTGAAACGGCACAGTGATAACAAGTGACCAGGCGATCGCCTGAAGGCCCATGGGAGCTACGCCAGCGACGATCAAGGCGCAAACGGGAAGGGTTATCAACGCCAGCGTAGTCGTTTGTCGAACGTTTCCGGCGACAACCAGCATCGGGTAGGTCAAGAAACTCGGAAACGAGAACAACATGGAAAGGGCAATGATCGGAACGAGCGACTTCGCGTCCGTCCATTGGCCGCCGAGGAAAACATCGACCATGGGCTGAGAGAAGACCGCAATAACTGCGAGAGCCGGCCAAAGAACTGCTGTTACCAGCCCGAGCGCATTGAAGAAGGCGGTCTTCAGGCAATGCCCGTCCCGCTTCGCCGCCGCCAGTGCAGGCAGCGAAAGCGGAAAGATACCAGACAACAATCCTTTGAGGGGCAGATCGCAGATCATGATTGCGCGATTAAAGTGACCGAGAGCGTCGAACGACAGGACGCGTCCGCAAACCGAATTCGTGAATAACTCGTAGGCGCGCACGAGCGCCCAACCCGCGCTCGTATACGATCCGAACGCCAGAATGGCGCGCCAACCTTTGAGGCACGGAACGAAGGCCCAGAAGCTTCTCTTGAAGTAGAGCGGCGCCGCGCTAGCGATAATGCTCTGTAGCAGAGTAGACCATGCGATGCTTAGCGCTCCGAAACCCCCAATTGCGAACGCTATGGTTGCGGCAGCCCCAACGATAGAGACAACAATCTCTACGATCGCAAGCTTCCCAAACGCCATGTCTCTTTGCAGTGTGGCCGCGATGGGGCCATAGAACGTGCCGACAATCAGCTGAACCGCGGCGATATACATATACTGCTTCAGTTCCACCGCTCCGTAGAACGCGGCCATCGATGGGCCGGCCGCGACGAGTAGCGCGGCCAGTGCTGCAGCGATTATCATCGACAGCGTGAAGCCGGTGCGGATGGCCTCCCGGTGGATGGAGGGGAGCTGGACCAGGTATGGAATAATTCCAAAATCGCGCAGCACCTGGCAGACGGCAACAGTGCTTACCCCAATGGCCGCGATACCGATTTCGCTCGGCGTCAACAGGCGCGCAACCGTCGCAAAAACCGCGAAGTTGATGAGAACCACAAGGTAGCGCTGGGCCGACGTCACGATGAACGCGCGTTTGACTGTCGACATCAGTGGGCTCCCCGCCGAAAGGATTCCCGGATCTCCCACAGCTTCAGAAATTGCCGCGCGATCATATCGGCACTCCGCTCACTTCAATTCGGCCTCGGATGTGGCGCGATCCGGACTGCGGGTTGCTCTGTGCGCTCTCGCCGAACTTAGCAAGCTCGGCGCGGATCCTCTGGGCGCGGGTGAGGCGGCGCCAGGGGTAAACCCACCGCATCCGGAACTCGAGCTTTTCGCGCCCTCGTATGGCGGCTGACAGGTTCTGCGCGTTTGCCGAACACGGCATCTCCACGCGGGCCTCATCGAACACCGCAGCCCCAAGGCGGAAGGATTGGCCAAAGCCGTTTGACCATGGGAACACGGGCGCGTGCCAGGGCTTGGGGAATCCGGTGAAATGCCAGATCTTGGTCGGGATGCCCCACTCGCGTGGATCGGCGGCGGCCATGAAGTCCGTCTGATAATTCCACGACAGCGACAGGCGCCCGCGTCTTGATTGTGCCGTGGCATTAAGGGCGCTCTGATCGTGGTACCGGCAGCGCCGCGGGAATGCAGTAAAGTAGCTGAATGCTTCGCTGGCGACGTCGGCCCATCCGGTCCGGTCTACGAGCAGAACCCCGGCATTGAAATAGTCGGCGGGATCGCGAACGTTCAGGTCGGAGATGTAGGTGTGCGTCTCGCGCGCGCTCCTTCCCCAATCCTTGGCGATCAAGAGGGGAAGATCGGGCGCCGCCAGGAAGCCCCGATACGGAACGGGGAGGGCAAGGAGCTCGTCGAGACTGCCGGCAATTTCGAGGTCGCCGTCGAGATAGAGGAACTTGTCGTATTCGGGCGGAAGCAGATCGTCGATCCACAGACGCGCCATAGTGGCAATCGGCACGTGCGTCTTGTTGAAGTCGGACTCCTTCACCAAGCGAAGCGCGGTGATGTCAGCCGCCACAAGCTGCACGCCGCGTGGGGTCAGTGCATGCCGCAAGGGCTCAAGGCCGCGACCGTCGCGATCAAGAAGATAGACGAATATGCCGACCGCAGGGTCGGATATTTGCGAGCGAGCCGCAATGGCCGTGCCGACGGTCGGAACCAGAAAGTTGCTATCGCAAAGCAGCACGACAGCCGTTGCCATCACGCCCTCCCCACAGTCGAAGCGATCGGCGGAATGCCGGGCCGGCAACGCGAACTGCCCACGGTGAGTGGGCTCGTGAACGGAGGTCGTTCTGAGGGCGAGCACCACAGCCAACGTCATAAAGAAGATCGCGCCTGGATTGGCGACGCCGCCGCTGATCGACTTGGTCAGAAGGGTTGCCAGCGCAGTTGCTCTCAGGCTGAGCGCAGTGATGCGACTTTCCGGATCGAGGTCAGGAGAATGGCGCAAATCCCTGGCGCGCACGATATCGAGCAGCAGAAGTCCGATTATCACGGAGCCGACGACTCCGAGCTGGGAAATGACGGCGATGGCCCAGCTCGATGCGCGCGAGCTGCCGAGGCCAATTCCTAGACCTGCTGTTTCGACCACGGCCTGCAGGCTTCGATAATTCCAATGGCGCGCGCTCCAGACTCGAAGCGGACGAGGATTTGTCAAAGACCATTTCATCGAACAGCCGCCAGATCGGGTCGAGGGCTCGATCATTGTACACGAGAACGCCAACGACGACGGTCAGCGCGGCAAGTCCGCCCACGAGCAGAAGAAGGTCCTGCTTGCTAAGACGGTTCAGGACCGCGGCGCTTGTGAGCGAAGCCAGCAGGAACAGCGCCAGTATGGCGCCACCGACATACGCGGTGGTTGAGGTCGAAAGTATCAGCAGTGCGAGAAGAGCGATGGATAGCACAAGCGCATACGTGCTGCGCGTACCCCTCCACATGCAGTACGTGAACGCCAGTAGCGAAACACACTTGGCGCCAAACGAGGACGCTTCGGCTTGTGCGCCGGCGATGCGCCAGAATCCGGCGACATCAACGTTGGTGTGCATGGCATACGAGGCGGACCGCAGGGGAGCGAGAACGTCTCCGAGACCGGCAAGCTTCGCGAAGAGGTCGATGAATCCGAAGGCCACATGCAGGGTGACGAAGAGGAAGAACCCCTGCCTGATGGCGGAAAGCGTACCCGGTCGACGCAAGAGCACGCTGAACGCAAAGAAGACGAAACAGGAAATGGTAAAGTAGAGGGCCTGCGTGATATTCCCCGAGGTCGGCGCCAGCGGAACTTCAGCGACGCGACCTTCCGCGCGCATAGATATGAAGGCCGTGGTCTCTCCCGCAAATATCCTCGGCAACGTTATTGCGCCGACGATCGAGTACAAGCCTAGCAATAGAACGAGCCACGCAGCAGGCTGTTGGGCAAACACTCTGACAAGGCTGGTCAGAAAGTCGGGGCGGAGGGCGACGGCTCCCATCAGGGCCATGAGAAATACCATGCCGATGAGCGGGGACGATCCTCCCACCGCGGGCAAGGTCACGAGCGCCGTGGCGCCGAATGTCAGCGAAGCGATCGACGCAACGATAAGAGGAGCCGTATAGAACCGCGAAACCAGCAAAAGGGCGAAACAGATCAGCAGACCTACGAGCGACAGTTCCATTGCGCGTTGCGTTCCAAGTTTGCCCTGCCGCGACTTAGCGGCAATGATCAGGCAAGGGCATCACCGTCTGGATCCGTCTTCGCGCGCGAGCTCTGGAATTGTTCGCAAGAGAATGAGGATGTCATCCTGCATCGACCAGTCGCGCACGTAGGAGCGGTCGAAGGCGTCTGCGTCGCGGCGCTGCGCCCCGGAGCAGAACTGCCAAGCCCCGGTCATACCCGGTCGGGCCCTGAGACATAGAGGAGCGCTGTCTGCTGGGCGCGGCTCGGCGCGGAGCGGCGGGCCTACGCAACTCATGTCGCCCTTCAGAACATTGATTAGGTGCGGTAGCACATCGATGCCGGAGCGGATCAACAGCTTGCCCAGCGGGGTGGGGTCGGTCTCGTCGCTCGCCGTCACGCGAAACCTGTAACAGTCGATCGTACGACCGCCAAAGCCGACGCATCGGTGACGGCGAATGACCGGCGCACCCATGGTCGCTATGACCAGGAGCGCGACACTGAAAAGGAGAGGCAAGAGGAACAGCAGCGCTGCCGAGGCAAGAACGACATCCAGGCACCGTTTCAATCTGCCGCCGACTGGATGCGCATCGTCGCTCTCCGCACGCCTGGGCAGCGGGACCTTGTCGTGATTTGCCACAAACACCATTCCCGCACCCGCTTGCGTCGAGGGAAAAGCCTCAAGCAGCGCCCACAACGCCATGGCGAAGAGCCTGCCCGCGCATGATTTATGTTGGCGCCGTTAGGCCCAGTGTTCGCGCTACACCAACGTCCAACAAGCAGCCCAAAGGGAGTAGGGACGAGGGTGATCGCACCAGCCGCGCCTAGTACTTTTGTGGGTTTGGCCATGCCTGGATTGGGGCTGGCCGAGCACAGGGGTGCGCCTCACGCGAGAACGGCCTTGGACATGACGAAGGCTTCAGCCACCCGTTCCAGGGCGCGGCACTCCATCCCCCGCAAGCGGGCGAGCGCGCGGAATGTATCGGGGTCGAACCAATCCTTCGTCCGTTGCGTCTTAAAATGCTCTTGGAGCAGAGCGATCTTGCGCTCAAGCGCAGCTTGCTCGATCGGCTGATACAAGTTGGGCCGCCCCAGATCTCCGTCCCACTTGGGAATCTCGTATTCGAGGATCAGGTGATCGCGGAAGGAATTCCAGGTGAGACGCGCGATTTCGCGATGGTCCTGGTGGGCGTCATCGCGACGATGGCTGAGCACGATCTGCGGATCGAATTCCTGCTTTAGGCGCTCGAAGCAATCCTTGAGTTCGGCGCCTTGATAAGGAAAGTATCCGTCGCGGAACTCGAACGTCGATACCTTTGCCTGGGTAGCCCCGGACAGAAAGGCCTCCGCGGATTGCTTCGCCTCTTTGCCGCGCGCGCCGCCAGCGCTGAATACTACCCAATGCACGTCGAGAGGAGTGCCGCGCTTGATCCAACTGAGGATCGTGCCGCCGCATCCAATCTCGATGTCGTCAGAGTGTGCCCCTAAGCACAGGGCACGCAATGGCACGTTAGAGTTGATCAGGTTCAGGCTGCGCATGGTCAGACGACGAGTGTTTGGCGTTTAACGTTCAGGCTTTCGCGCTTGCGCCACGGCATCTCGCCCTGCTCTACGAGATCTTCAAGCATCTGGCGGTCCCTGAGCGTGTCCATAGAACGCCAGAACCGGTCATGGCGGTAGGCCATGAGCTGACCGTCGGCGATGAGCCGAGTGAACGGCTCGAGCACAAGCTCCTCGCCATCCTGCATGTAGTCGAAGATCTTCGGCCGCATGATGAAGTAGCCGCCGTTGATCCAGATGTCGGAACGATCGGACGAGCGGAACGCGGCGACAGACCCGTCCTCGGCAATATCCGCCAGATGGTAGGTCAGCGGCGGCCGCACGGCGAGGAAGCAAGCGAGCTTACCGCTCTTCTTGAACGTCTCGATCATTTGGTCGAGGTTCACGTCCGTCAGGCCGTCGCTATAGTTGGCGAGGAAGATTTCCTCGTCCTTGACGTAGTCGCGCACCGCCCACAGTCGCTGGCCGATGTTGCGCCAGATGCCAGTGTCGAGCATCGCGACTCGCCATTCCTCCTCAGGAGTTCCCAGGAGCTCGACCTTCGAACCGAAGCCGGACACCACGCAGTCCATGTAGCTCTGCGGCCGGTAGTTGAGGAAGAATTCCTTGATCGTGTTCGCCTTGTAGCCGAGGCAAAGCACGAAGTCCTTGTGCCCGAATTGGCTGTAGTACTGCATGACGTGCAGAAGAATCGGCTGGTTGCCGACCGGCACCATCGGCTTTGGGATGTTTTCTGAATACTCGCGGATGCGAGTTCCCAGCCCACCGCAGAACAGCACGACTTTCATGTCTTCGAGCTCCTCGGGGTCGACGATCGACACTTCCGGTATGGGGACGATGAATTTGCCTCCCCACTCGGTCACTGAGCGCATTTGCTCGATGATTTCGCGCCGGAGGTTCCACGGCAGGATCAGGATGTAGTCCGGCTTGGCGATCGAGATGGCGTCCGGCGGCAGAATTGGGATGTGCATGCCCGGCGTAAACCGGCCATGCTTGTAAGGATTTCGATCGACGGTGAAGTCGAGGAAGTCGGTGCCGATGCCGCAGTAGTTGAGCAGCGTGTTTCCCTTGCCCGGCGCGCCGTACCCGCAGATCGACTTGCCGGAGTTTTTGGCTTCGATAAGGAAGGCCAGCAGGTTGCGCTTCGTGCGCTTCACCTGGCCGCCAAATTGCTCGTAGGTGCCGACGTCGAGGAGACCTTCGGCCCGCTCCTGCTCGAGTAGCGCGCCGACGCGTTCGCTCACCGGGCGGACCGATGCGCGGTGCGCGAGGTAGACGCGCAGCGAGCCGCCGTGCGTAGCAAGCTCCTCGACGTCAATGATCTTGAGATCATGGCGAGCGGCGATGTGCTCGGTCGTAGTTAGTGAGAAATACGAGAAATGCTCGTGGTAGATCGTATCGAACTGCGTTTCGGCGATAAGGCGCGCGATATGCGGGAACTCCAGCGTCACAACGCCTTCGGGCTTGAGTAGGATCTTAATGCCTGCGACGAAGTCGTTTAGGTCGGGAACTTGCGCCAAGACGTTGTTGCCGACGATCAAGTCGGCTCCCCGGCCTTCGCGCGCGAGCTTCGTCGCCAGCTCTGCTCCGAAGAAATCTGTCCGAGTTGGAACGCCCTTGGCGATGGCCGCCTGCGCCACGTTCACCGCCGGTTCGATGCCGAGGACAGGTATGCCGAGCGGAAGGAAGTGCTGCAGTAGGTATCCGTCGTTGCTGGCGAGCTCGACGACGAAGCTCTGCGGCGCCGAGGCCAAGTCGCTCACGAATCATCATGCAATAGGTGCGCGCATGCTCGACCCACGACGTCGAGTAGGATGAAAAGTAGGCGTATTCACTGAAGATGTGGCTCGGGCTCACGTACTCTTTCAGTTGCACCAGAAAGCACCGCTCGCACACGAAGGCATGCAGCGGGAAGAATGGCTCGTGCTGATCGAGTTGGTCAGCGAGCAGGAAAGCTCTCGCATAGCGGCGTCATGCCGAGGTCGACGAACTCGTGTTCGAGCTCATTGGCGCAAAGGCGGCATGCACCACCGCTACGATGAGGTCTTGCATCGGCGATGGAGAGGATGGGACTTCCATTCAGCATGTTCTGGTCCGCTTGTTCCCCTATGCGGCGAGCATCGGCCGGCCTCGAGCGGGCCCGACGTGCGCGCAGGCTATACAGTAGCCACTCGCGCAATCGCCAAGAACGCTGCCATTCGAGGTAGGGGGCATGCTTATGGCTGAGGGGTGCGAAGGTAGCTCTCGCCGACGCAGCCGGAAGATCCCCGATAGGGGTCGTGTTCGAGGACCGTCGCCGCCGGTTTCGCGGCGATGCCTTGGCGACCGTTTATCGAAGGTGGAGAACGGAGGCTGGGAGCCAAGCGCGCATGCAAAAGCTGCTCCTGCTCGCCGAGACGAACCCTGGTCAAGGCGAGGAAGGCTGCAATCCTCGTCGCCAGTAGCTTGCGTTCGTGCACGAGGCTCTGAAACTGCGCCTTGAAGGCGTCGACGTCGAAACTCTCGACATCATGCACGTAGCTGCCGAGCCCCGCATCATCGAGCAGTGCGGCGTTCTTTTGGGCGTAGGAAAGCGACAGCGTCGGTTTGCCCATCTTGAGCGCGCACACGACGTTGTGGAAGCGCGTGGCGACAACGATGTCGGTCGCCGCCATTTGCGACATCACGTCGTTAAGATCGTGTGCTGGCTCGGCCACAACGTTGCGCATCAAGGTTGGATCGCTCAGCCGTCGTTTGAGCAGCAACCCCAGCGCCTGAATGGCCGCTTGGTCGGCGTCATCGCCGGGCAGGAGCCTGATGTGGTAGCCGCGCTCGAGCAGCCATACGCAGAAGTGAGAAAGGCCGTTCTGGTAGTTGCCATGGTTGGCGACGCCGCGTTCGGGCGCGCCCCACCCCCAATAGTCCATGACCCCTACGCCGACGGTAAGCCGCTCTGAGGTAGTTGCCTTGGCCGCAATGGGCCGCGCGAGATCAAAGGCAAGATCCGGGCAAATCAGATCGTTGCGGGTGTCGACGCCGGCTTCGGCCAGGAATAGCTTCGAAATCGCGTCCCGGTAAGATCGATGGCGCGCAAGTTTCGCCGCCCAAACCATGAGTTGACGGCTCAGCGGGTGGACAATCGGGCCGGCCCCAATGCTGATCAGCCAGAACGGCGTTCGCGCCAGGCGGGCAGCGAGCGACCAAATAAAAATATCGAGGGGCATCCCGTTGGGCCCGCAGCCAAAGTCATCGAGAATTCCGGTGCCGGGGACAATCAGGGCGTCGATCTTTCGCGTATAGAAGATGGCGCGGAACAAGTGTGGAATCGCGCCCAGCAGGGCGAGCAGGCTGCGGCCCAGTCGGCCCCCGCGCGCGAGATTGAGCGGCCTGATCGGTACCGCCTCGATCGCCATCCTTTGTCTTATTCGCTCGGGAGCATCGCAGAAGCAAACGAGGCGCGCGTCGGGGTGTGCGCGGCGTACCAGCTCAATCATGGCGGCAAGTGAGGCGTCGTTGCCGAAATTGCCGCTTCCGAACAGCCCGAACAGGCCGATGCGAAGCGGCGTGGCCTTCGCGGGCCTCCGGGCTCCGGGGTTAACCGCGGCGTCGATCATCGGACCACTTGCGGGGCGTTATAGGCGCGCATCACTGGCTCCGTCGGGCGTCCCACTAGGAAGCGCCCGACGTCCGACTCTAGTGCCTGCTTGTAGACCGCTAATGCCCCGTCGAACGCCACGAGCGTGCGGTCGATGTCGGCATCGGAATGGGAATAGGAGACGACAAGCGAAGGCATGAGCACGCCTCTGCGTATCGTCTCCTGTAAAAACAGGGTGCGGAGTGGCTGCGAGGGCTTCTTCTCGTGGTCGCGCGTCGCATAGAGCAAGCAACAAGGGTGGCCGAAGATTTCCACGTAGTCCTGCAGCCCGTGCCGGCGGATGATGGTGTCTCCCTCGCTTTTGAGGCGCATACCCTGGCGCTTCAGGTGCTCGATGACAGGCTCTCGCTGATAGGTCCGCATGGTTTCAATGGCGGCTGCGAGCGCATGCGTCTCGGCCCCGTGCGTCGTCGAGAGCAGGAAGACCCGCGGCCGGTCGATATGGTCGAGACCGCCTAAGCGCATGAACTCGCGCTGGCCGGCCAGGGCAGAGACCGAGAAGCCGTTGGCCAGCGCCTTGCCGAACGACGACAGGTCGGGGGTGATCCCGTAGTGCCGTTGCGCGCCGCCCGAGTCCCAGCGGAAGCCGGTGATGATCTCGTCGAGGATGAACAGCGCACCCCGGCTGTGGCAGAGGTCGCGAACCTTGTGAAGGAAGTTGTCGCGCGGTTCTTCCGTGCGGGCCGCTTCGAGGATCACAGCCGCGATGCGGTTCGGATGCTTGTCGAAGAGCGCCGCCACCGACTCCAGATCGTTGTACTTGAACGTGACCGTGAGCGCGCGCACCGTCTCCGGCACGCCGGCGTTCATGGCCGTCGTGCCGATGAACCAGTCATCGGTGGAGAAGAATGGATGATCTCCGCAGCAGGCGATCATGTCGCGTCCAGTGTAGGCACGCGCGATCTTGACGGCGCCGGAAGTTGCGTCGGAACCGTCCTTGCAAAACTTCACCATCTCGGCACTGCCGACGAGGCTAAGGAACTGCTCGGCGCATTCCACTTCGATGGCGGCCGGGCGGGTGAAATTGCACCCGCGGCTGAGCTGCTCGCGCGCGGCATCGACGACTGGCGCATACGCGTGCCCAAGGCCCACCGCCCGGTTACCCATGCCGTATTCGATGTACTCGTTACCGTCCGTATCCCAGACATGACAGCCTGCGCCACGAGCAATGAACGGCGGCGCGATCGACGGGAATTGATCATCGCCCTTGGCGTAGGTGTGGCAACCGCCGGGGATCAACTCGTGGGCGCGCTTCTGCAGCCGGCGGGAAGCGCTCATCTCCATACTTCTGATGCTCAAGTGCGGTGCTCCTCACTTTGAACCGGCAGCGGGTTCGCCCAGTTCGGCGCGGCGCGGTTCCAATTTCCGAGCCGTAAACAGCGCATCCTGCTTGGTGCGGAACTCGTCCGAGGCGACAATGCTGTCGTAGACCGTCGATATGCTCAGGGTCCTTTTGGCGAGAGCGGACCCGTAAGACTGCAGCCCCTGACCGTCCGGGTCGCGCCCCAGAAGAAGGCGGTAGGCAAGTGTCACGAACTCCTCGTTCCCCAGCTCGGCGACCCGATACTTGGTAGCGAACTCGTCCGAGTTCAGGAGTTTGACCAACAGAGCAGGCAGCGTCAGGCCGACGCGCATTTCCGCGAGCCATGTGTTGAGCCCGTAGGCGTCGGGCCATCGGCCCAGCACGAGACAGTAGCTGTAGATCACTTGTCCGCGCTCGCGATCGAGCGGGCGTTTCACGGCCCCCAGGTCGCAAGCGCGCTTCACCTCCGGCACGGTCTGTGCGCCCGACGAATTTCTTGCCGCATCGGCGAATAGGGCTGGATGGCGCCGGCGGAATTCATCGGACGCGATCAACGCCTGCTCGATGGGGCCAGTGGCCTCCTTAGAGGCGGAGCCGCCTACGCGCTCCAACGATGCCGCATCGGGATCTCTGCCCAAGAGCAGCCGATGCACCAACGCAGTATAGTCAGTCGGCGACAGCGCATCGACGCGGTTCTTGCGCGCGAATTCATCGCTGTGCAGCATCTCCAGTATGACCTGCTCGACTTTCGTGCCTTCGCCGATGCGCACTCGCCAAGTATCCATCCCCGCTCCGTCCGGCTCGCGCCCGAGCACGAGGCAGTACGCATAAACGATGGCGGAGCTTGCAGAGTGGGAGCGAGCTGCGGGACGCGACTGGCAGTCCCGGAAAGCGGCCGCCTCCAGTGTCGGCGTTGCAAGCAGCGCGCCGACGGCGCACGCGCCGATCAGCAGAGCGTGCGGTAGTCGCCTGGTGCGCGGCCGCGAGGAAAGGATTCTTGTCATCACCGATCCCAAGCGGAATGGTTCTGGAAGAACTTAGCCGCCGGCGCAGCGGCGTGTCGCTTTGGCCAATGCAACTATGTGCCGGTCAGCTGGGAGGGCATGCGGACGCGGGCAAGTCCTCCAAAAGGCGTCGACCTACCACTCTCGGGGTAGGCCGCGTACGCCGTTGCCAATAGTCCCAGTTCGGCGCCCGTGGTCTATCGAGTTGCATGCGGCGTAAGCACTAAGGCTGTGATCCGGGCCGCACGCCCCGGTGGTAGGTTTGCCGCGATCCTCATGAGGAATTGAGATGCAGCTATCACTGAATTCATTGGCCAGGATTGGCTTGAACGCAGCCGTGGCCCCTTTTGGATTGCAAGTTTCCCGCCGGTCTTCACATGATTGGAGCGACACGCGAAACTTCATACCGCTCGAGGATACGTTGATCGCCGCCGAGCAGGCCGGATTGCCGCTCGGAGACTACGTCGACGGCGTGATGAACAAGATCCCCGGCGCTACGCAGGGGACGATCGACGGCTTGGCAAAATTGGGAGTCTTCTCTCGGCCGTTGCCCACAGTCGTCGAGATCGGACCGGGCACCGGCCGATATCTCGAAAAGACGATCGCGGCGTGCTCCTCGCAGCGCTACGAGATCTACGAGACGTCACAAGCCTGGGCGTCATACGTTGCGGCAAAGTTCGACGTCATCACGCAGCCGACGGATGGAAAGACGTTGAGCGCGACGCCCGACGCTTCCGCCGATCTCGTCCACGCCCACAAGGTTTTCAGCACCATACCGTTCATTTCCACTAGCTCGTACTGGACCGAGATGGCGCGCGTCACAAAGCGCGGTGGGTACATCGTCTTCGACATCATGACGGAGCGCTGTCTCGATGCGGAGACACTGCGGCGGTGGGCCGCTTCGGGCGTGGAGAACGGGTCCTATCCCGCGGCGATGCCGAGGCAGGTCGCTATCGATTACTTCGGCGACAGGTCATGCGAGCTAGTTGGATCATTTCTGGTCCCCATGGGCGCGGGAACCACGGAAGTGCTCGCTTTCCGCAAGACGATAGCCACAGCCGTTTGAGGCTCGGATGCGGTTCGTCGGAACGAGATTTCGCGACGCCTGGCTTATAGAACCGGAGCCTATACGCGACCAGCGCGGCTACTTCGCGCGCACCTTTTGCGAGCGCACCTTCGCCGAACGCGGGCTTGAGACGCTCTTCGTGCAGCACAGCCGCTCATGGTCGGAGAAGGCGGGCACTCTGCGCGGCCTGCACTTCCAGACTGCGCCACACTCTGAGGTAAAGATCGTGAGCTGCTTTGCGGGCACGATTTGCGATGTGATTGTCGACCTGCGGCCGAACTCGCCGACCTTCCGCGCATGGCAGGCGTTCGAGCTGTCGGCAGAAAACGAGCGCCAGCTCTACGTTCCGGCCGGTTTCGCACACGGCTTTCAGACGCTTACCGATAACGCGGGGCTCAACTACCTGATCTCGGAGTTCTACGAGCCATCGGCCTCTACCGGCGTCAGCTACGACGATCCGGCCCTTTCCATCGATTGGCCGCTGCCGGTTTCGGTCATATCCGGACGCGACCGCTCATGGGGGCGGCTCGCCGCCTGACCTTGCCGGCCCATTTATAGCGGGCGTCAGAAGCTCCGCCTTTTCCAGACGCTCCGCCGCCGCATCGATCACGCTGAACGGCAGTTTCGCGCGGTCGGCAATATCGAGCAGCGAGTGCGCCCCGTCCGCATAGTTGAGCAGCCAGAGCATGGCCATGTTGCTGTCGGCGATGGCCTTGTTGCCGCCCAAGGATCCGTAGAGGCCCCGCCGGCCCAGCGCCGGCTCGCATTTGGGGTTTGTGCTCACAAGAACGCGGTTCCTCTCGAGAATGTCGATCACCGACATGATCATCCGATAGGACTGCGAGAGATGGTCCGGCCGGATCAGGTCGAGATCGTCGGCCGACGTGTGATACTCGGGGAAGGTTCCGTGCAGGCTGCGCTGAAACAACCCTACGGGCAAGTTGAAGCCCGGTGAGCAATACTGCCGCTCGTCGTAGCCATAGGGTACAAAGTCGAGGATCGCGGCCGACGATGATGCGTGATTCAGTACGTGCGCCATGGCGCGGTCAATGAGGGCATCATGCCGCCGGCTCCGCTTGTAAGTCGGGCCGCCTCCATCGCCGACACAGGAAACGACTAGTCCGTGCTTGATTCGCGACGCCCTCTCCTCGTTGCGCGCGAGCCAGGCAATGGCGCCGATGGTCCCTGGAGCGAAAACGAAGCGGTAGGTGTATCTCGTGCAGCGTTTGCCGAGCTCCTTCGCCAGCATGGTGAGTAGCGCGACGCCGGAGCAGTTGTCATTCGCCAGCGACGGGTGGCACAGGTGCGCCGACAACAGCACCTCATCACTGCTGTCGCCCGCGATGACATGTTCGCCGTAGGTGAGGCTGCCGGCAGCGAGCGTGGAGTCGACGACGGCCGTATAGCTGCCCGGCGGAAGCGCCTCGAGGGCCCTATGGCTCATGCAGAAGCCCCACCGCTCTTCGTAGTACGACGTCCGGTAGGGAACGAGGTCGGGCTGATCGGGAAGCGTGAAGATGTGCGCCTTGAGCTCATCGAGGGGCAGGACGGCTCGCACTGGCGCGCTGTAGTTCAACAGGTGCAAATTCGATGCTCGGAAGTCGACGACGCGCTGGCCGGCCGCATTCGCGATGTAGGCGTCGTTGATGTTCCATTCGCGCGGGATCGTCCAATCGAAGACCTTCTCGCCCGAGGGAACCTCAGTCGTCTCAATTGGGATATGACGGCCGACAATCCGAAGGGAGTGGCGCAAGCCGTTTCCGGTGATGCTGCGGCAGATCGGGTAGAGCTCGGCGGCTAGGGCATAGATGCGGTTGCCAACGTCCATGTCGTTGTCGGCGATGTGAGCGTCACCACCACAGCATTCGGCCCCTTGACGGGGGCATTTGTCGGAGGCCTCCGATCCTGCGCCGTCGACCGTGGCGGGATCAGGCCGCAACACGGCTGACATGCCTCAGTGAGCTGTCGATGACGCCGTCGGCGATCAGCTTCTTGATGTGAGCGATGCGCAGATAGCGGGGACCCTCGAACTCCGCCAGCGTGAGGCGGGACGCACGATAGGCTTCATGGAGCTGCTCGGCGCCCTTGCGCGCATCCCAACGCGGTTCGAAGCCGGGCAGCAAACGCCTGACCTTCTCGAAGCTCACTCGATAGCAGCGCGTATCGGGTCCCGCGCCCGGTGCGAACTCCAACCTGCAGCCGGGCACGACGCCTGCGACGATGTCGGCGAGGTCGCGAATGCGGTAGTTGTGCTCCGTGCTGCCGATGTTGAAGGCCTCGTTGAAGACGTTCTCGCGCGGAGCCCCGAGCGCCGCGATGAATGCGCGTGAGATGTCCTCGATGTGCACGATGGGTCGCCACGGCGATCCGTCGGACTTCAGGAGGATCTGCCCCGTTGTGACGGCCCAGGCGACGAGGTTGTTGAGCACGATGTCGAAGCGCATGCGCGGTGATAAGCCGTAGGCAGTAGCGGGGCGCAGATAGGTGGGGCAGAAACTATCGTCTGCGAGCGGTGCAATGCCGCGTTCCGCCAAGACCTTCGACTGGCCATACGGGGTGACCGGCTTGAGAGCCGCCGTCTCATCGACGAGGTCGTCGCCGGCCTGGCCGTAGTTGCTGCACGACGAGGCGAGCAGGAAACGCCCGACACCGGCGTCCTTGGCGATCTTGGCCAGACGAACGCTGCCGTGATGATTGATGCTGTAGGTGATATCAGGATTGAGATCGCCAAGCGGATCATTGGAAAGGGCGGCGAGATGAATGATCGCATCGACGCCTTTGAGATCGCTGCGCTCGAGGTCGCGCACGTCCTTGCGGATCGTGGGGACCTTTAAAATCGTGCCGCCGGCATCGAACGTGCAGCGCTCATAGAGGTCGCTGTCGCAGCCGATGACGTCATGTCCGGCTTCGATGAGCATTGGCGTCATTACGGCGCCGATGTAGCCGCGATGGCCGGTGAGAAATACTTTCATGAACTCCGCTCCGCGTGGGCTGCATGCAAGGGAATGGTCGTGCATACCGAGCGAACAATGCGACAGGCCATTGGGGGCGCCTAGCAATGAATAAGTACAGGGACGTGCGGCGTCCTGGAGCGATGAAAGTGCGGGCCCCTACGCCGAAAGACGTAGGCGAGTTGTTGGGTTGGGACGGCGCAAATCCGCAGCCGGCGGCAGCGAATGATCGCTCTATGCACGCTACGTAGTGAACGTGGGATAGCAGTATCAGTGCGCGTCCTAAAACGCTCCTCTGTAGCGCCAGCTATCGACGGCCACTCGCGAATCGCTGTTCGGATGATGTGCAGAACCTGTTGATGTGCCCTGCATGAACTGTTGGCGCTTTGCCGACAGAACCAGGGCCACTTCTGGAGGCACTAATGAGGCGCAAAATATCGCTCGTGGCTCTGGCCACAGTTCTTAGTGTGCTCGCCACAACTGCGTGGGCCGATGGAATGGTGCAAGCTGCGCCGACGCCCTGCTGCGAAGCACCGTTCGCCGGAGCCTATATCGGCGCCGCTGTCGGCTATGCGCGCCAGGAAGTCGAGGTCACCTTCCTGTCGCAGATTGCTAACGGCCTTAAGTTTAGGGACAGCGACAACTCGTTCACGTTCGGCGGATATGTCGGCTACAATTGGCAACGCTGCTGTAGCCCGTTCGTCTTCGGTATAGAGACGGATTTCAACTGGCAAGGCGCCTCGCCCACGGCGTTCGACCGCGAGCCGCCGGGCGCCGGCGGTTCCGCCGAGACCACCAGTTTGGAAAGCACCATCAATTGGTTTGGCACGCTTCGCGGCCGAGCCGGGTTGGTGGTCCATGACCGCCTTTTGCTCTACGCGACGGGTGGCCTCGCCTATGCAAACGTCGATCACAAGTTCAACGACAACTGCGTCGGCTGCGGTGATCCGAATATCGTTGTGCTCCCCGGAGATTTTGGGCCATTTGCCCAGTCCAACGATCAAACGAAGGTTGGTTGGACGATAGGTGGCGGCGCGGAACTGCTGCACGACACTCGCTGGGTGCTTCGCGCGGAAGCGCTGTACGTCGACCTGGGGAGCGAGAGACATACGTATGTGGTTCAACCCATCAACCCGGTGTTTCCAGGGCCTGCGGTCACGAGGGCTGAATGGGACGATCAGTTCTGGGTAGCGCGGATCGGCGTCGCCTATAAATTCGACAGTCCAGACTGCTGTGCGGCACCGCTGAAGTAGGCGCCTTCGAGGACCTCGGTTCTTGCAATCTCTGATGTAGGCGGCCCCCTCCCTACTGGGTGGGGGCTACGCCTTACTGGGGTGTGGCGCGTCACCACCCCAAGACCGACCATGCCTCCACGCGGCGAACCCCCTTGTCCTCCCGCGCATGCGCCGCGATAGGAGAACGACATGAAACTCAAAACGATGTTGGGCGCGACTGCCCTCCTTTCGACCATTGGAATAAGCCAGGCGTTCGCTGCTATCTTCGATATCCCTGCGCCCATCCCGGAGATCGACAGCGGAGCCGGCATTGCCGCGGTGGCGCTCCTGGTAAGCGTGGCCGCAATTCTTTTCGGCAGGATGAGAAATCGCTGAAGCGAGATGGCCGCGTGCCGGCGCTCCCTGAGAGACCCGCGTCGCAATGTACAATTCGATCGCCGCTGACAGCGTCAGAACGAACCGCGCGCGCCTCATCGCGCTCGCGGTTCTGACGCTTGGCGAGGTCGTATCCACGTCCTACGCCTTCAATTTCCCGACCGGCTATCCGGAGTGGGCCAACCCGGTCTTTTACGCAAAGGCTATCGCACAGGCCGGTCTACTTGCGACCGTCGTCTTCCTTCTCGTCATCTGGCCGCAGCGCAGCGCGATCGTCGCCGCCTGGAGCGACGCTGCGCGCAGGCAAGGTTGGTACGTCAGCCTCCTGGCCAACCTCGCGCTATTCGCTGCGCTCCTCGCCGCGACGATAGCGTTCTCGAGCCTTGCTGCCAGCGCGACGGAGCCGCCCTGGGGATGGTTCGCGCTCTACTGCGCCCTCTTGCTTGCTACCGGCGCGTCGCTCGCCGCAATCGCCGCCCCGCTCTCCTTCTGGCGATGGCTGGTCAGGAGCGTGCCGACGCAGATCGCGGTGACGCTCGTCGGCGCGTGTCTCGTCGTCTTGGCCGGCAGGCTGACCTTGGAGAGCTGGAGCACATTGTCGACGGCGACACTGGTGGTCTCGCACGGGGTGCTCGCGCTCTATGAATCCGACGTCCACCTCGATCTGTCGCGGCAGTTGCTCGGCGCCGGCGGCTTTAACGTGCTCGTCCTCAGGGAATGCTCCGGCTACGAGGGCATCGGGCTCGTCACCGCCTTCCTCGCTCTCTATTGCTGGCTGATGCGCGGCCGTTTGAGGTTTCCCAACGCATTTCTACTCTTCCCGCTCGCCATCGCCACCGTATGGCTCCTGAACGCGGTGCGCATCGCGCTACTCATTAGCGTCGGCCGGCATTTGTCACCCGACATCGCGCTCAACGGCTTCCACTCGCAGGCCGGATGGATCGGCTTCCTCGCCGTCGCGATCGGCGCCATGACGGCAGGCAACCGAATGCCTTTCTTCTCCAGCGTAAGGCGTCGCACTGCGAGACGCGAAGCGAAGGCCGATGATGAGCTGTTGCTTGCCCTACTGATGCCGTTCGTGGCGCTCATGGCGGCGAGCATCCTGGAGTCGTTGTTTGCGCCTCACGATCAATGGCTGTACTTGGTGAAGGTTCTGGCCGTCGGCGCCACGCTCTTCTACTTCCGCCACGTCTATGCAACCTTTCCCTGGCAGATTTCGCCTCTCTCTGTGGCGACGGGGATCAGCGTAGGTATCCTTTGGATCGCAACCGATGCCAACCAGGGCGGTGCCCTGGCAGCCTGGCTCGCGTCCCTGCCGGTGTGGGCCGCTGCGGCATGGATGGTTTGCAGGGCGTTCGGTGCCGTTGTTCTGGTGCCTATCGCTGAGGAGCTTGCCTTTCGAAGTTATCTACAAAGGCTTCTTGTCGCTCGCGATTTCTCCCAGGTTGCGCCGGGCCATTTCACATGGATATCATTCGTTGTGACGTCGCTCTCGTTCGGCTTGATGCACGAACGGTGGATCATGGGAGCGATCGCAGGCGCCATCTATGCTTTGCTCGTGTATCGTACGAACCGTCTGTCAGACGCCATCGCAGCTCATGCGAGCTCGAACTTCGTGATCGTGGCTTGGGCCATCGGTGCGCAGCAGTGGTCGCTGCTGTGAATTCATAGCAGCCTGCTGATCGCCACCACCTCACCAGAAATCAAGCTCAGCAGCGCGCAAGATGCTCGCCGTGGGTACGTTGGCGGAAGGGGTGGGATTCGAACCCACGGTACCCTTGCGAGCACGGCGGTTTTCAAGACCGCTGCCTTAAACCACTCGGCCACCCTTCCTGTCCCGCCGCGGCGGAGCAGCGGAAACTATAGGCGTCGGCGCCGGGTCTCAAGTTGCCTGCGCGCTTTATTTCAGCATCGAGCGTCGCCCGCCGCGGCCGGCGGCCGATCCCGATGCGCGTTGAGATTTAGGGAGACAGGTGGCCTAACCCGCCAAGGGGAGCGGCTGGGGTGCGGTGTACACCACGATCTCGCGAGTCCGCGCCCTGCCTTCATTGAAGAAGCAGTAGCCAGTCCCTCCGGCGGCCTTCTGCTGGTACAGCGCCGTATCGGCTCGCGCCAGCAGCGCTCCACTATCGTCCGGGCCATCGCGCGACACGGCTATTCCGACGCTCGCACCGATCTCCAGAATATGGCCATGCAGATCGAATGGCGTGCTCAGCGAAGCGATGATGCGTGAGGCCAACTCAGCGGGGTCTCGCGAGGGGTGAGCAGTGATTTGCAGGATCACGAACTCGTCTCCGCCAAGGCGCGCGACGAGGTCAGGTTTGCGAACATTGTCGCGCAGACGGTCTGCCACCGCCTTGAGAAGTTCATCGCCCATCAGGTGACCGAGCGTGTCGTTCACGTTCTTGAAGCGATCGAGATCGATGAACAGCACACAGACCTTGTCGCCGCGGCGGCCCCACTGCAAAGCGTGATCGATGTGCTCCATAAGCTGCGCGCGATTGGGCAGCCCCGTCAGCATGTCATGCTGTGCCATGTAGGCGATCTTGGCGTCCTGCTCGATACGCTCGGTTATGTCCTCCTGCACGTCGACCCAACCACCACCTGCTATGGGACCCACCTGCTTGAAGATCGTGCGCCCGTCGTCGAGGTGCACGGTCTCCGAAAACGCAGTGCCGCCCCCGAGCTTCACCAGATGCCGGGCGAGCGAGAAGTTAGCGCCATCATGGCCCTTTCGCTGAGCCAAGCAGGAGACGATATCGGTGAAGTGGGTACCGTCGCGCGTCGCCTCCTCCGGCAGACGGTAGAGCTGCCGGTATGCGGGATTGCACATGATGAGGCGCTGTCCGCCGTCGAACATCGAAAATCCGACCGGTAGATAGCGCAACGCCGCCTCGAACAACGAGTTCTGCTCGTGCAGGGCGGTTGCGTAACGGATGTTAGCGCGCTGAACGACGGCGGCGGCGAAGGCGGACAACAGCACGATGAACGTCACGGCGGCGATGGCCAGAGCGAGGTGCGCCCGGTTCATGCCGATGCCTTCAAAGGCAACGGTCGGATCGGGGTGGATCGTGACCGCACCCATGGCGGTGAAATGCAGAACGCAGATCGCAGCCGCGAGCAGGGCACCGGCCCATACAATGGCCTCCGTCCCCGACCGGGAATGGAATGCGAGCATCGCGATCGCCGCAATGGCGCCGCCGAGAACCCAAGAGGCTGCGACGAGGGTGCTGTCCCACTCGATGGTGCCGGGAATGACGAGAGCCGTCATGCCGGCAAAGTGCATTGTCCCTATGGCGATGCCGATGAGGATGCCACCCAGCGCCATCCACCAACGATTGCGGCCGGTCGACACGGCAAATCCAACGGCGGCGAGGGTGATGGCGATCAGCAGGGAGCCGATGGTGGCGACAGGCTCGTAGTGCGTCGGCAATGCGCCCTTGTAGGCAAGCATGGCGACAAAATGCGTCGCCCAGATACCCGAGCCGGCGGTGACGCCGGTAAGTGCTGCCCAGAGGAGCTTGCGGGGACCGCTGCACGCGTCAGCGATGGAGTACATGAGAAATGACGTCAGCGCAGTGGTCACGCACACGAGCACTGCGAGGAGGACGAGCCACGTATCGTGTTCGGTCACTAAACAAGAAACGACGCGGTACATTTCGATCACCAGCGCCTGCCCTACCGCGATTCAAGGAGCTATTTGCTAAGGCAGTATTAAACCGGAGAGGCCCTGGACGAAGGTACAATCAGCGAACTGAATACCTGAACAGTGGCCGCGTACCAGCCCTCGCCGCGCGCCTCAAGCTGGCCCGCTCCTTTACCCAATCTCAAGTCTGTTTTGTCAACCTGACGACGTGCAGGCGCCGCCACGGCGCAATCGCTCGAGGGGTCGAGGATAGGCACGGTTCGCGTCGGCGGGCCATTGAGTGGGCGTGCGCGTACGATGACGGCCCGGGGACCTGTTCTGACGCAAATTGCCGGCTTCGTGCATGACGCGCGCCGCGCACGAGCGCCGCTGTCGGCTGCCCTGCTTGCCGCCATTGCCGCTGCAACGCTCAGTGCATGCGCCGGTGGTGGCGGCGTCTTCGACAGCAACCTCGGTGTCAGCCCCAGCCCGCGGGTCGCCGAAGGCCGTTCGATCGCCAAGGGTGGCGGCAGTTACAAGGTGGGGCGTCCCTACCGCGTCGGTGGCCGCTGGTACCACCCGCGCGAAAATCCCAACTACGATCGCATCGGCACGGCCTCCTGGTACGGCACTGCCTTCCACGGACGGCGCACGTCGAACGGCGAGATCTACAACATGCATGCGATGACGGCGGGGCACCCGACCCTGCCGATGCCGTCCTATGCCTGGGTGACCAATCTGCAGAACGGCCGCACGGTCCTGGTGCGCATCAACGATCGCGGCCCGTACGCCAAGGACCGGCTCATCGACCTGTCGTATCAGACGGCGCATACGCTCGGTTTCAGCCAGCGGGGGCTGGCGCGCGTGCGCGTACGCTACGCAGGGCGCGCGCCGCTCAATGGCGACGACAGCGCCGAGCGGCGTCATCTCGCGGCGCAATCCTGGTATGGAGGCAGGCGCGTCGGGCAGAGCGAGACCGCGTCCATCACCACCGGATCGGTGAGCGCCAAGCGCGTGCGCACAGTGGACTACGGGACGGCGCCCCCGCCGGCTCCGACCTGGTCGGTCGATCGATACCGCCGCGGGGAACTTGGAGAGCGCCAAGCAGGCCGAATCCGATGCTCACCAAGCCCGCCGTCGATACCTACGTGCGTGTCGGGCCGTTCTCGACGCAAGCCGAAGCAGAGCGCCTGCGCTACATGCTGAGCGGCGGAGACGCCAGCATCATCGAGGCTTCAGGAAGCCGCAATGATCCAGCATATCGCCTGCGGCTCGGTCCCTACGACGACAGCGACGCTGCCGCGGCAATGGCGCGAATCATAGGCGCTGGTTTCGAGCCGGACGCAAGCCAGGAAAGACTGCCGGGGGCAGGGGGGTCACAGCGTTGACACGAGGCGCGCGGAGACTTGATAGTCGTGCCGCTTCAGGCCGTTCCGCAGGGTGCAAAGCATAGATGCTCTTTTCCTCCGTCCAGCGCGTTGGCCGCCATCTCCTGCTGGCATTAGGGCTGCTGATCATCGCCGCGCTGGCGGCTCCCAGCATTGTGCAGGCGCAGGGGGGCAACTTCGGCACCCGCGCCAAGGCCGCCGTGCTGCTCGACGGCGACACCGGTGCCATCCTTTATCAGCACAATGCCGATGAGCTGCTGCCGCCCGCCAGCGTCTCGAAACTAATGACGGCAGCGGTTGTCTTCCGCGCCCTCAAGGACGGCCGCATCAAGCTCACCGACGAATTTACGATGAGCGAGCATGCCTGGCGCACGGGCGGCGCACCCTCGCGGACGTCGGCGATGTTCGTGCCGATCAATACGACGGCGACGATCGACGAGCTGCTGCAGGGCATGATCATCCAATCGGGCAACGACGCCGCTATCTGCCTTGCCGAGGGCCTCGGCGGCACCGAGGATCAATTCGCCAAGCGCATGACGGTGGAGGCGCGCCGCATCGGCCTCGTCAAGTCGACGTTCGCCAACCCGTCCGGGCTATACGACCCAGGGCAGCTCATGACCGCGCGCGAGATTGCGCTGCTGTCGCGCTACATCATCACCGAATACCCCCAGTACTACAAAATCTTCGGGCAGAAAGACTTCAATTACCGCAAGCACAGATTCCGCAATCGCAATCCGCTGATCTTCATCGAAGGCCTGGGAGCCGACGGCTTGAAGACCGGCCAGGTGAAGGAATTCGGGTTTCAACCTCGCCGGCACCGCGGTGCAGGGCGGCAAGCGCCTCATCGCGGTCGTGCTTGGACTTGCAACCGAAAACGAGCGCACGGCCGAGGCAAAGAAGCTGCTCGACTGGGGCTTTCGTAGCTTTGCGCCGTTCAAGCTGTTCAACGCCGGCGAAACCGTCGGCAGCGCCCGGGTGTGGGGCGGCAAGAGCTTTTACGTCCCACTGAATGGCGGCGACGGCCCGGTCACCGTCATTCTGCCGCGCGTCCCGGAGAACCCGCGCCTCAAGGCCGAGATTGTCTACGATGGCCCGCTCAAGCCGCCAATCAAGAAGGGCGATCAGGTGGCGACGCTGCGCGTCACCAGCCAGACCAACTCGGTGAACGAGGTGCCGCTCTACGCCGCCGAGGATGTCGAGGCGGGCGGTCTGATGCGCCGCGGCCTCGACGCGCTCGCGCACCTAGCACTGAGTTGGGTGCCGCTCTAGCATTGCAGCCGTTCGGCGTGGTACCGACGCACCACGGCTGTGGCCGCTAGGGACCGCATCATGGTGCTCGGCAAGTTCATCACCTTCGAAGGCGGGGAAGGCTCCGGCAAGTCGACCCAGGCGCGCCTATTGTCCGAGCAGCTTTGGCGCGTCGGCATCCATACCTTCATCACGCGCGAGCCGGGCGGCTCGCCCTTCGCCGAGGCGCTGCGCCACGTCATCCTCGATCCCAACATGCCGCCACACTCGTCGCTCTCGGAAGCGCTGCTGTTCTACTCGGCCCGCGCCGACCACCTCGACAATACGGTCCGCCCCGCCCTCAACTCGGGGCTGTGGGTGATCTGCGACCGCTTCATCGATTCAACGCGCGTCTACCAGGGCGAGGCGGGCGGCCTGCCGGGTGACATCATCGACACCCTCAATGACATGGTCGTGGCGCCGACGTTCCCCGACCTGACGCTGATGCTCGACATTCCGGCCGAGCTGGGCCTCGGGCGCGCCCACAGCCGGCGCGTCGACAAGGTCAATCCGGACACCGAGGCCGACGCCTATGAAAAGCGCGACCTCGCCTTTCACTGGAAGCTGAGGGACGCCTTTCGCGACATCGCGCACGCCGAGCCGGAACGCTGCGTCATCATCGATGCGGCGCAGGAGGAGCGCGCCGTCTTCGCCGCCGTCTGGCAGGCGGTGCAGTCGCGCCTGCTGGCGCCGCCGCGGTAATGGCGCGCGCACCCGCCATCACCGAGTTCGAGGAACTGCCGGAGGCCGACCGGCTCGAAGGCTTCCCACATCCGCGCGCAGACGAAGGAGCTCTACGGGCACAGCGGGGCCGAGCGGCAGCTAGCAGAGGCGCTGTCAAACGGCCGCCTGCACCACGCCTGGCTGCTGACCGGACCGCAGGGCATCGGCAAGGCGACGCTCGCCTACCGCTTCGCCCGCGCTGCGCTGGCTTTGCCGCAAGAGCGCGACGCATCGGGGCAAAGTCTCGCCGTTGCCGACACGACCAGTGCAGCGCGGCAGGTGAAAGCGCTGTCGCATCCCGGGCTGCTGCTCATCCGTCGTCCCTATGACGTGAAGGCGAAACGCTTTGCCACCTCGATCCCGGTCGACGAGGTTCGCCGGCTGCGCTCGTTCCTTTCCCACCGCGCCACCGCCGATGGCTGGCGCGTCGTCATCGTCGACGAAGCCAACGAGCTCAACGTCAACGCGGCGAACGCCCTGCTCAAGTCGCTGGAAGAGCCGCCGACGCGCACGGTGTTTCTGCTCGTCTCCTCGGCGCCGGGGCGCCTCGTGCCGACCATCCGTTCGCGCACCCGCGCGCTCCCCCTGCAGCCGCTCGGCAGCAAGGATCTACGCGCCGCCGCCGGGCAGGCGCTCGCCGTCGGAGGAACCCCGCAACCATCCGATGCGGAGTGGGCGCCGCTGGAACGCCTCGCCGAAGGCAGCGCCGGCCGCCTGCTCGGCCTGCTCGGCTCCGGCGGAATCGAGCTCAATGCCAAGGTCGAAAAGCTGCTCAGCCTGCTGCCCAAGGTCGATTGGCGGGCGGTGCACACCCTTTCCGACGAGCTACAACCTATCCCCGCGCAGCCGCGCTTCGAGCTGTTCTTCGAATTGCTGCAGAACGCGCTGTCCCGCCTTGTTCGCGCCGCCGCCACCGGGGAGGGGAGCGCCGAGGACCGCGCGCTCGCCGCCCGCCTGATGGGGGAGGCCCGGCTTGCCTCGTTTGTCGCCCTGTGGGAAAGAATAGCCCGCGAAAAGGCCGACACGCTGACGCTCAACCTCGATCGCAAGAGTTTCATTCTGGAGATCGTGGCGCGCCTGGCGTCGGCCGCACAGGATCGAAAGCCCGCCTGAGAGATGCCCGAGCGCCGGCCCCGTTCCGCACTACCGCGCCCCGCCCGAATGTGAGGGGGAGTGCCGTCTTGGCGGCACGCCTAGCCTTGCATAGCAGCATCCCTAAACGAGGACCCACAGTCCATGAGCGGGCGCCCGAAGTTCTACATCACCACGGCCATCTCCTACCCCAACGGCCAGCCGCATATCGGCCACGCCTACGAGGCGATCGCCACCGACGCCATCGCGCGCTTTGAGCGCCTCGACGGCAAGGACGTCTATTTCCTCACCGGCACCGACGAGCACGGGCTGAAGATGAAGCAGACGGCCGCCAAGGAAGGGCTGACGCCGCGCGAGCTGGCGGACCGCAATGCCAAGCGCTTCCGCGAGATGGCCGGGCTGCTGGGCCTGTCGAACGACGACTTCATCCGCACCACCGAGCCGCGCCACTACCGCGCCAGCGAAGAGATCTGGCGGCGCATGGACAAGGCGGGCGATATCTTCCTGAAGAAGTACGCCGGCTGGTACTCGGTGCGCGACGAGGCCTACTACAACGAGAGCGAGACGGTTGCCGGCGACGACGGCATTCGCCGCGGGCCGCAAGGCACGCCGGTCGAATGGACGGAGGAGGAGACGTATTTCTTCAAGCTGTCCGCCTACCAGGACAAGCTGCTGGCGCACTACGACGCCAACCCGGACTTCATCCTGCCGCCGGAGCGGCGCAACGAGGTCGTCAGCTTCGTCAAAGGCGGCCTCGAAGACCTGTCGATCTCACGCACGACGCTCGACTGGGGCATTCCGGTGCCGCGCACGAGCGGCGGCGACGCCAGCGGCGCCCAGCATGTCATGTACGTGTGGGTCGATGCGCTGACCAACTACATCACCGGGGTCGGCTTCCCCAATGAGGGCGACCCGCTGTGGCACTACTGGCCGGCTGATGTGCACGTCATCGGCAAGGACATCCTGCGCTTCCACGCCGTCTACTGGCCGGCATTCCTGATGGCGGCGGGGATCGAGCTGCCCAAGCGCGTGTTCAGCCACGGCTTCGTGCTCAGCAAGGGCGAGAAGATGTCGAAGTCGGTCGGCAACGTCGTCGATCCGTTCGATCTCGTGCACGCCTATGGTCTGGAGCAGGTGCGCTACTTCTTCCTGCGCGAGGTGAACTTCGGACAGGACGGCAACTACAGCCCCGAGGCCATCGCCAACCGCATCAACGCCGATCTCGCCAACGACCTCGGCAACCTCGCCCAGCGCTCGCTGTCGATGATCAACAAGAACTGCGGCGCGCGCGTCCCCGAGCCGGGCGAGCTGACCGGCGCCGACAAGGCGATCCTCGCAGCGACCGATGGCCTCTATGCGAAGGCGCGCGAGGCGATGGATCGCCAGGCGATCACCAAGTACCTCGACGCCGTGTGGGCCGTGGTGGCGGACGCCAATCGCTACTTCGCCGGCGAGGAGCCGTGGGCGAAGAAGAAGACCGACCCCAAGCGCATGGAGACCATCCTCTATGTGACGGCCGAGGTGGTGCGGCAGGTTGCCATCCTCGCCGCGCCGGTGACGCCGCACGCCGCCAAAAAGCTGCTCGACCTCTTGGGCCAGGACGACGACGCGCACACATTCAAGGCGCTGGGCGCCGGCGGCCGTCTGAAGCCCGGCACCGTGCTGCCGGAGCCGGCCGGCGTCTTCCCGCGCTACCTGCCACCCGAGGCGGAGGGAGAGGAGAAGCCGGCGGCGAAGCCCAAGAAGGAAAAGCCGTCGAAGGACAAGGGCGCGAAGGACCAGGCGTGATGCTCGTCGATCACCACTGCCATCTCGATTTCCCGCAGCTCGCCGCCGACCGCGACGGGATCATCGCGCGCGCCAAGGCGGCGAACGTCGGGGCGATGGTGACGATCTCGACGCGCATCCGCCAATTGCCGACGCTGCTCGACATTTGCGCCGCGCACGACAACATCTACTGCTCGGTGGGCACGCACCCGCACAATGCCGACGAGGAGCGCGGCATCCCGGCGGACGAGATCGTGCGCCTTAGCGAGCACGCCAAGGTCGTCGCCATCGGCGAAGCCGGTCTCGACTATTATTACAAGCATTCCTCGCCCGAGGCGCAGGCCGAAGGCTTCCGCCAGCACATCGCCGCGGCGCGGCGCAGCGGCCTGCCGCTCGAGATCCACACGCGCGATGCCGACGACGACACGCTCGCCATCCTCGAGGACGAGCACGCGAGGAACGGGGCTTTCCCGGCCATTCTGCACTGCTACACCGGCGGGCCGAAGCTCGCCAAGCGGGCGGTCGAGTTGGGCCTCTATGTGTCGTTCACCGGTGTCGTGACGTTCAAGAAGTCCGAAGCGCTGCGCGACATCGCCCGCGACGTGCCGCTCGATCGTTTGCTCGTCGAGACCGATGCGCCGTTCCTGGCGCCGGAGCCGTACCGCGGCAAGACCAACGAGCCGTCGTACGTGGTGCACACGGCGGAGACGCTGGCCAAGGTGAAGGGCGTGTCGCCGGCCGAGCTGGCGAGCGCCACGACCGACAACTTTTTTCGCCTCTTCCGCAAGGTGAAGCGTCCCGCGCAGCGCGCCACCGCCGCCGCATGAGCTACCGCGCCACGATCCTAGGCTGCGGGTCATCGGGCGGCGTTCCGCGCATCGGCACCATGTGGGGCGCCTGCGATCCGACGAACCCGAAGAACCGCCGTCGCCGCTGCAGCGCCCTGATCGAGCGCATCGGCAAGCCGCGGCATACGACCGTGTTGATCGATACCTCGCCCGACCTGCGCGAGCAGCTTCTGAGCGTGCGCTGCGAGGCGCTCGACGGCATTCTCTACACCCACGACCACGCCGACCACACGCACGGCATCGACGATTTGCGCATGGTCGCCTATGCCATGAAAAAGCGCCTCGATGTTTGGGTGGACGAGCCGACGCGGGCGAGCCTCGTCGAGCGCTTCGCCTATTGCTTCGAGCAGCCGCCGGGGTCCTCCTATCCGCCGATCCTCAGGACGCGTGAGATCGATCCGCCATCACCCATCCGCGTTGACGGGCCATCCGGCGCGATCGAGTTCGTGCCCATTCCGCAAATGCACGGCGACATCGGTACGCTCGGCTATCGTGTCGGCGGCCTCGCCTATTCGCCGGATATCAGCGACATACCGGTGGCATCCCTGCCACTGCTGCAAAACCTCGATGTGTGGATCGTCGACGCGTTGCGCTTCACGCCGCATCCGAGCCACTTCAGCGTCAAGCAGGCGCTCGAATGGATCAGGCGGTTGGCACCGAAGCGCGCCATCCTCACCCACATGACCACCGACCTCGACTACGAGGCGCTGCGCCGCGAGCTGCCCGCGGGTGTCGAGCCCGCCTACGACAACATGGTCATCGACTTCGATTGAGCGTCCGACCTCTCATTTGTCATCGCCGGGGCTTGTCCCCGGGATCCAGTAACCCGCTTGCTCCGCTCCTAGCCGCGCACTGGATCCCGGCAACTGAGTGCCGGGACGACAAGAAGACCCGTGCGCTAGCGGCCTCGTCACGCGTCGGCGGGGGTGTGCTTCTTCTTCCAGTCGGGGAAATTGACGACGCGGCCGGAGAGCGTGCATTCCGGCGACACCAGCTCCAGGAACATCGGCACCAGCTCGCTGGGGTCCGGCACCGTACTGGGATCCTCGCCCGGAAACGCCTTGGCGCGCATGGCCGTGCGCGTCGGCCCCGGGTTGACGAGGTTGACGCGCACGGGGGTGTCCTGCAGTTCGTGCGCGTAAGTCTTCACCAGCGCCTCGAGCCCCGCCTTGGAGACGCCATATGGCCCCCAGTAGGCGTATTTGCCTGACGCCGCGCCGGAGGTGACGAACACCCCGCGCCCCGCGTCCGAGCGCTTGAGCAGCGGGTCGAGCGTGCGGATGAGCCGCCAGTTGGCCGACAGGTTGATGTCGATCACCTGGTTCCAGGCGTCTTCCGTCACGTGATGCAGCGGCGACAACGGGCCGAGGATGCCGGCGTTGCCGACGAAGATGTCGAGCTTGCCCCAGCGCGCAAACAGCGTCGGTCCGAGTTGATCGAGCTTGTCGCCCTTGGAGAGGTCGACCTGCAGGAGCGTCGCCTTGCCGCCGCCCTTGCGGATCTCGTCGTCCAGCTCCTCCAGGGCGCCGATGGTGCGCGCGGCGATGACGACATGGGCGCCGTGCTCGGCGAGGGCGATGGCCACGGCGCGGCCGATGCCGCGCGAGGCGCCGGTCACGAGTGCGAGCCGGTCTTTGAGCGGTTTCTTGTTTTTCATGACCACGTGCACGGCTTGGCGCACCAGCAGCGCCGGTCCGGCAGCTTAAGCGCGGCGGCGAGCCAGGCAAGCCCTACGAGCGATCGGAGACGGCGATGTTGGGGCCGGTTAACCGACCTCGGCCAGGAGCGAGAGCTGCCGCGGCATAGTTTGTCCGCTCTGATCGGTGAGCGGGGTCGGGTATTCGCCGGTGAAGCAGTGGTCGGTGAACTGCGGGCGCGCGGGCATCGCGCGCGTCGAAGCCGACGGCGCGGTAGATGCCGTCGACGGAAAGGAAGGCAAGGCTGTCGGCGCCGAGGAACTGGCGCATGCCCTCGAGGTCCTTGTTGGCCGCCAGAAGGTCGATTTTGTCCGGCGTATCGATGCCGTAATAGTCGGGGTGGGTGATCGGCGGCGAAGCGATGCGCATGTGCACCTCGCGCGCGCCCGCCTCGTACATCAACTGCACGATCTTCTTCGATGTGGTGCCGCGCACCACGCTGTCG
The DNA here is from genome assembly GCA_963795225.1 of uncultured Alphaproteobacteria bacterium. Taxonomy (GTDB): domain Bacteria; phylum Pseudomonadota; class Alphaproteobacteria; order Rhizobiales; family Hyphomicrobiaceae; genus Hyphomicrobium_A. The sequence goes on from CAWCHB010000015.1 coordinate 183,586, forward strand.
TCGACGAGCACGATGCGCTTGCCGCGGATGACGCTGGCGTTGGCCGAGTGCTTGAGCTTCACGCCCAGCGCACGGATGCGCTGCGAGGGCTCGATGAAGGTGCGGCCGACGTAGTGGTTGCGAATGATGCCGAGCTCGAACGGCACGTTGGATTCCTGCGCGAAGCCGATGGCCGCCGGGACGCCGCTGTCGGGGATGGGCACGATGACGTCGACGTCGGCCGGCGCCTCGTTGGCGAGCTGCACGCCCATCTGCTTGCGGATGTCATAGACAGTACGCCCGCCGATGACCGAGTCAGGGCGGGCGAAGTAGATGTACTCGAAGATGCAGGGGCGGGCGGGGCGCATCGGGAAGGGCCGGTGGCTCTCGATGCCTTCGGCGGTGATGACGACGACCTCGCCGTTGTCGATCTCGCGCACGAACTCGGCGCCGACCATGTCGAGGGCGCAGGTCTCCGAAGCGAGCACGTAGGAGGAGCCGAGCTTGCCGAGGACGAGCGGCCGGATGCCGATGGGGTCGCGGGCGCCGATCATCATCTCGTTGGTGAGGCCAACGAGGGCGTAGGCCCCCTCGATCTCGCGGATGGCTTCGACGAAGCGCTCGACGATGCGGCGCTTCTTGGAGCGCGACAGCAGGTGCAGGATGACTTCGGTGTCGGAGGTGGACTGGCAGATGGCGCCGGTGGAGATGAGATCCTGGCGCAGGGTGAGGGCGTTGGTGAGGTTGCCGTTGTGGGCGACGGCAAAGCCGCCGGTATCGATGTCGGCGAACAGCGGCTGCACGTTGCGCAGCACCGCGTCGCCGCAGGTCGAGTAGCGATTGTGGCCGATGGCGATATGACCCTGCAGCCGCTCGATGACCGAGGCGCGGGAGAAGTTGTCGCCGACGAGCCCCATGCGGCGCTCGGAATGGAACTGCTTGCCGTCGAAGGTGACGATGCCGCAGGCCTCCTGGCCGCGATGCTGGAGCGCGTGCAGGCCGAGCGCCGTGATGGCCGCCGCCTCGGGATGGCCAAAAACACCGAAGACCCCGCATTCCTCGCGGAGTCTGTCGTCGCCGTACCGCAGATAGCCTGGGCCTTGAAGCTTCGCATCGCGAAGCTGTTCGGCCTCGTCGAGCCGTTGAGTCATCGTCACCTCCCGCTGGTGCCGTGCCGCTGCCCGATAAGATGAACGCACGTTAACGCTGGCGGTGCTGCTGGATCAGCTGGCGCGCACCTGCCACGTGACAGAAATATGATATATTTCGCGGGCTTCAAGCGCTAATTCGTCGCTTTGCGGGTTTTCCAGTGCGCCCTGCTGCTGCGGTTGCACGGGCGCCTCTTCCGGCGGCGTCTCCCCGGGCGGCGCCGTCAGCGACGAAGGCATGTAGGATTCCAGCAGGAAGCGGATCGAATCGCCGGTGCCCTTGATGTAGGGCAGCGTCTTGGCCTCGCGCACCCAGGGGAAGTGCTGCTCCTGGTTGGGAAAGAACGCCTCGTAGAACATGTACGGGATGACGATCAGCACGAAGCCGCGCGCGATGCCGAAGATGAAGCCGAGGATGCGATCGATCATGCCGATGCGGCTGTCGAGGATCGCATCCGACAGGCGCGCGGTGATGAGGTGCACGACGATGAGCACGATAAGGAAGAGCACGGCGCCGACGACGATCTGCGCCACGGCGACCTGCGTGCCCATCTGCGCGGCCATGTCCTGCGCAAACGGCTTATGGAAGACGACGAAGTAGAGGACCGCGCCGGCCGCGATGGCCCACGACACGATCGACAGCATTTCGCGCGCAAAGCCCCGGTACATGGCGAGCAGACCGGAGATGAAGCAGACCGCGATCAGTGCGGCGTCGAGATAGGTGATCGGCCCCAGCATGGTCTAGAGAGCTCCGTTGCTCGGCGTTTTCGGGCAGGCCCTGCGCTGCCTGTCAGTCGCACGCTGGCGGGCCATCGGCAAGCTCCCTCAAATGGGCGATGCGGCTTGCCTTCAGCTTGAGGCCGGCGGTGTCCAGCTCGCCCTGGGCGGGAAGGAGTTGCCTGGCGAAACCCCAGCTTCTGCGCCTCTTTAAGGCGCGTGTTCATGAGCGGCACGCCGCTGATGGCGCCCGACAGCGACACCTCGCCGAAGTGGACCCTATGTCGCGGAATAGCCACACCCGATAGCGAGGAAACCAGCGCCGCCGCCGCCGCGAGGTCGGCGGCGGGCTCGTTGATCCGGAGGCCGCCGGCGACGTTGAGGTAGACATCCTGCCCGGCGAACG
>CAWCHB010000016.1:0-21333 GCA_963795225.1 uncultured Alphaproteobacteria bacterium
TTGCGGCGCGTGCCGGCTGCGGGGCGCGCGCGACGAGCGCCGGCTTGCGCGTGACCTTCGTCGACGCCTTGGCAAGCGCCGCGTTGAGCAGCGACTGCATCTTGGCGTTGCGCTCGCGCGCTGTGTCGCCGCCGAAGACCGCGGCGACGAGGTGCTTGCCGTCGCGCCGTACCGACGAGACGAGGTTGAAGCCGGAGGCGCGCGTGTAGCCGGTCTTGATGCCGTCGGTGCCGCTATAGCGGGCCAGCAGCGTGTTGTGGTTGCGGTAGTTCTTGCCGCCGTAGGTGAAGCTGCGCGTCGAGAACAGCCGGTACTGGCGCGGGAAGTCGTCCTGCAGGCGCAACCCGAGCGTGATCATGTCGCGCGCCGTCGTCGTCTGCTCGGGATCGGGCAGGCCCGAGGCGTTGCGGAAGGTCGTGTTCGCCATGCCGATGTCGCGCGCCTTGCGCGTCATCAGGCGGGCGAAGTTGGTCTCGGTGCCGCCGATGTGCATGGCCAGCGCGATGGCGACGTCGTTCGCCGACTTGGTGACCAGGGCCTTGATGGCGTTGAGGACCGTCAGCTCCTCGCCGGGCTCGAGGTCCAGCTTCGAGGGGGCGGCGTCGGCGCCCTCCTGCGTCATCTTGATCTTGCTGTCGTAGTCGAGCCGCCCGAGCTCGATGAGCTCGAAGGTCATGTAGAGGGTCATCATCTTGGTGAGCGAGGCCGGATAGACCTTTTCGTCGCCTGCCCGATTGTGCAGCACGGCACCGGTATTGGCGTCGACGACCATCGAGGCGGCCTTCGGATCGGCGGCGGCGGATGGGATCATGGTTGCCATGGCGATAACGGCGGCGCCGACGACGGCCATCGCGTTGGCGAGACGTCGCGAGCGGCTGGTGGACTTCAACGCTGCGTGCATCACCCGACAATCTCTACGCTGTGCGGCGCCGATGTCCGCGCATGAAAATGACGTAAGTGGAAGGGGTTAGCCCGATCCCCTCGTGACCTCCGCAAGTGCCGGACGGTGCTCAAAGGGAGCATCGTTTTAGGGCCTCTTTACGGCGCCTCCGGCGCCTGCCCGACGATGCAGCGATGAACCTGTCCGACGCGACCTTAGCCGCGCGGGTGCTTCGTCCCGGTTAATCCGGGATGCTTGCGCGACCTATATTGCATTGCAAAAAGAGCTTGAAAAATTGTGCATTGCTTATAAAAATGGCCCATGGGTGAGGTCCTGGAATGGGGCCGGGGGCACTGCGCATCTTTTTTTCGTCAGTCTCTAGGACACGGATGGCACCATGATCAGGAATTTCGAGGACATGCAGAAGCTCGGTCAGACCAACGTCGACAGCGCCATGAAGATTTTCGGCGAGTGGAACAAGAACTGGCAGGCCATCGCCGCCGAGATGAGCGACTACACCAAGCGCTCGTTCGAGGAGAGCACCTCCACGTTCGAGAAGCTGATGTCGTCGAAGTCGGTCGAGCAGGCCGTCGAGATCCAGACGACCTTCGCCAAGCGCGCCTACGACGACTACATGCAGCAGATGTCCAAGATCGGTGGCATGTACGCCTCGATGGCCAAAGAGGCCTACAAGCCGGTCGAGAAGATGCTGCAAAACGGCGGCTGAGCCGGCGTCAGCGGCTATCGGCTGCGGCAATGAAAACAAGGGCCCGGCGCATGCCGGGCCTTTTTTGTGTCCCCTTGCATCCCCATCATATGCCTCCGGGCTCGCGATCAGCGCTTTACCAGTCGACGTCCGGCGCTGTTAGGCAAGTTCTGGGCCGCTGCCAGCCAGTTTGCAGCCGCCGGTGGCGTTGCGTATCGTGAGGGATCGCAAAGCGCGGATGCGCAGTTGTAGCAGGCGGGCCGGCGCGAGCAAGCGCGACCCTTGGACGGACGTTGGCACTGATGGGCAAGACGCTGACGCTGGGCAGCACCGATCGCGAGTGGACGGGCGCGAAGAACGATCCCCGGGCCGCGAGCCGCCAGGACGGGAGCCGCCGGGCAAAGATCGCGGCAACGAGGACGGCCGCACCGGCATCGCCACGAAAACTCGGCCGAAGACCAAGAAGCCGAGCCTCTACAAGGTTCTTCTGTTGAATGACGACTACACGCCGATGGAATTCGTCGTGCTCGTGCTCGAAAAGTACTTTGCCAAGGGACGCGATGAGGCGACGCGCATTATGCTTCACGTGCACCATAAGGGGGTCGGCATCTGCGGGGTTTACCCCTACGAGGTCGCAGAGACTAAGGTAACGCAGGTCATGGATTTTTCACGACAGAACGGTCATCCTCTGCAGTGCACTATGGAGAAAGAGTAGGTCAGCCTTGCCGTCGTTCTCGAAGAGCCTGGAAAGCGCGCTGCATCGCGCACTGGAAGCCGCCAACGAGCGCAGCCACGAGTATGCGACGCTCGAGCACCTGTTGCTTGCTCTTCTCGACGACCGCGATGCCGCGGCGGTCATGCGCGCCTGCACCGTCGACCTCGAGACGCTGCGCTCGCGCGTCACCAACTATCTCGACAACGATCTCGGCGCCCTCGTCTCCAAGGATAGCTACCGAGGCGCAGCCGACCACCGGCTTCCAGCGCGTCATCCATCGCGCCGTGGTGCACGTGCAATCCTCCGGCCGCGAGGAAGTGACCGGCGCCAACGTGCTCGTCGCCATCTTCGCCGAGCGCGAGAGCCATGCCGCCTACTTCCTGCAGGAGCAGGAGATGACGCGCTTCGACGCGGTCCAGTACATCAGCCACGGCATCGCCAAGCGCCCCGGCATGTCCGAGCCGCGCTCGGTGCGCGGCGTCGACGAGGATCAGACCGTCGAGGGCGAGGAGCGCAAGCCGGGCCAGGACGCGCTCAACACCTACTGCGTCAACCTCAACAAGAAGGCGCGCGACGGCAAGATCGATCCGCTGATCGGCCGCGAGCAGGAGGTGCTGCGCACCATCCAGGTGCTCTGCCGCCGGCAGAAGAACAACCCGCTGTTCGTCGGCGATCCCGGCGTCGGCAAGACCGCGATCGCCGAAGGCCTCGCCCGCAAGATCATCAAGGGCGAGGTGCCCGAGGTGCTGCAGGACGCGACCATCTTCGCGCTCGACATGGGCGCGCTGCTCGCCGGCACGCGCTATCGCGGCGACTTCGAGGAGCGGCTGAAGGCCGTCATGAAGGAGATCGAGAACTATCCGGGCTCGATCCTGTTCATCGACGAGATCCACACCGTCATCGGTGCCGGCGCCACCTCGGGCGGCGCCATGGACGCCTCGAACCTGCTGAAGCCGGCCTTGCAGTCGGGCAGCGTGCGCTGCATCGGCTCGACCACCTACAAGGAGTACCGGCAGCACTTCGAGAAGGATCGCGCGCTCGTCCGCCGCTTCCAGAAGATCGACGTCAAGGAGCCGACGGTCGAGGACTCCGTCGCCATCCTCAAGGGCCTCAAGCCGTACTTCGAGAGCTTCCACAAGCTCAAGTACACCAACGAGGCCATCCGCACGGCGGTGGAGCTGTCGGCGAAGTACATCCACGACCGCAAGCTGCCCGACAAGGCGATCGACGTGATCGACGAGACGGGCGCCTCGCAGATGCTGGTGCCGGAAGGCAAGCGCAAGAAGAAGATCACGGTGAAGGAGATCGAGGCGACCGTCGCCACCATGGCGCGCATCCCGCCGAAGACGGTCACCAAGAGCGACGCCGAGGTCCTCATCAATCTGCAGAAGGACTTGAAGCGCGTCGTGTTCGGCCAGGATCAAGGCGATCGAGGCTCTCGCTTCGGCGATCAAGCTGTCGCGCGCCGGACTGCGCGAGCCGGAAAAGCCGATCGGCTGCTACCTGTTCTCCGGCCCCACCGGCGTCGGCAAGACGGAAGTCGCCAAGCAGCTCGCCGACCTCATGGGCATCGAGCTGCTGCGCTTCGACATGTCGGAATACATGGAGAAGCACACGGTCAGCCGTCTCATCGGCGCGCCTCCGGGCTACGTCGGCTTCGACCAGGGCGGCCTGCTGACCGACGGCATCGACCAGCATCCGCACTCGCGTGCTGCTGCTCGACGAGATCGAGAAGGCGCATCCGGACCTGTTCAACATCCTTCTGCAGGTGATGGACCACGGCAAGCTGACCGACCACAACGGCAAGTCCGTCGACTTCCGCAACGTCATCCTGATCATGACGACGAACGCGGGCGCTTCGGATATGGCCAAGCAGGCGATGGGCTTCGGGTCGTCGAAGCGCACGGGCGAGGATATGGAGGCGATCAACCGGATGTTCACGCCGGAGTTCCGCAACCGTCTCGACGCGGTCGTGCCGTTCGCCGGCCTGCCGCCCGAGGTGATCACCAAGGTCGTCGACAAGTTCATCTTCCAGCTCGAGGCGCAGCTCGCCGATCGCGGCGTGCTGATCGAGCTGTCGGAGGAGGCGACGCGTTGGCTGGCCGAGAAGGGCTACGACGAGAAGTTCGGCGCCCGCCCGCTCGGTCGCGTCATCCAGGAGTACATCAAGAAGCCGCTCGCCGACGAGTTGCTGTTCGGCAAGCTGGAGCATGGCGGCACGGTGAAGATCGTCGTCGAAGGCAAGGGCGAGGACCGCAAGCTGACGTTCGAGTTCCTGGCGCCCGACCCGAGCAAGCGGGCGAAGGCCAAGAGCGCGGACGATGACGAGGACGACGACGACGAGCCGCAGACGGTTCTGGTCGACGCCGCCCCGCGCAAGGCCCTGCCGAGCCCGAAGGAGCGCAAGGAGCGGCCGCCGAAGACCTCGGGCACCGTTCCCAACGTGCCGCGCCGCAAGGACGAGTAGCGCGCGCGCAAGCACCGAAACGAAAGGCGCCGGACGCCCAGCTCCGGCGCTTTTTTGTGGCGATCTGGATGGCAGCTTGTTTACCGATCGCGCGATATTGAGGCCTGAACTTTACCCATCGCCTTTCCCCGTTGCGTTACCAACACGGGAGTCATGGCCGGTCGGCTTGGCCGGCGGTTCTGCCATCGCCGATTGGCGGCCACTTCAGGAGGCTTCGATGAAGCGCTCAGCAATCTTAGGCGCCGCACTGATTGCGGCATGCGCAGCAGCCCTGGCCCCGGCCATGGTCTCCCCGGCCATGGCTGGCGGCTGGTGGCATCGGGACGGCTACGCGGCCCCGCGCCACTACCGGAAATCCTATCGCAGCGTCCCGCGCTCCTATGACGGCAGCGTCCGCTACTACAACAGCCCGCGCGCCTATCGATCCGCGTGCGGCTACGGGGATTGCGTGTGCCTGCGCAACATCGCCGTCGCCACCGGCAACCCGGTGTGGTGGGACAAGTACCAGGCCTGCGCCGGCTGACCGCGGCGCGAGCGCCGAAATCCTCGGGCCCAGCTCCAACCTGCCGCGCCGCAAGGACGAGTAGCGCGCTCCACATGCCCGAACGAGAAGGCGCCCGACCTGGTCCGGCGCCGATTCTTTGCGTTCGCGCCGTCGGCTATTGACGCGACATCCGCCACACCTTGAGTGCGTCCGCCTCGTGTTTTGTGTGGTAGAGGTCATGTTGCGCAGAGTCTGGGTCCTCGCAATAACAAAACGCTGACACCGAAAGTGAGCGGTCATGAAGCCAATCGGATTTTTCACAGTCGGCGCTGCGCTATCGGCAGCCTCTGTCTTAGCGCTTCTCCTCGCCACCGGCCCGACGCGAGCCGAGGAGCCTGCGACTGCAGCCGGCACTCACGAAGTTGTCCCGGCGGACGCAGCCAGACTGTTCGAATATTTGAAGTCGGGCGGCTACAAGAATTTCCGCGCGCGCGAAAGCGCAACGCATCCCTCTGCGGGGCCGCATACGCAGGTTGGTCTCCCGGTCCGCGTTTTCATGAACGAAAAGCTCGACCGGTCTCTGCAAAGCGGCGATGCGCAGCATCCCGAGGGTGCGGCCGTAGTAAAGGAAATGTTCACGGAAAGCGGAGACCTCCGCGGCTGGGCGGTCGCCATCAAGACCGACGCTGACAGTGACGATGGGAACGGTTGGTATTGGTACGAGGTCAAGAGCACGACCGATAACCGGCGTCCTGTCGCGGCCGGCAAGGGTGTCACTCTTTGCTCTGGCTGCCACGTCGCCGGGCAAGATTTCGTCCTGAGCCAGTACCCGCTGCAGTAGTTGGCGGTAAGGTGCGCTTCAACACGATGTCTCGCAGAGAACGATCGCCATGAACAAGACACTCGCCGCTGCACTGATCTCGGGCATCGTAGGTTTCGCTGCCGGAAATGCATTCTGGTATCTGGCCAGCCCTCTCTGGATCAACGTGACGGTTTCCGAAAGTGCGCCGACACAAGCCTCGGCGCCCCTGAAGGTAGGTACCTTTCGCGACGCGGATAGCATCCATCGCGGCAAAGGAACGGCGACAATCCTAGATGCCGGCAGCGGGCGCCGCATCGCCCGTCTTACCGACTTTCAGGTGACCAACGGACCAGACCTCGAGGTGTGGCTGGTAGCCAAGCGGGACATCCAATCATCGAGCGACGTCACGGCCAGCAAGTACGTCTCGCTTGGTCAGTTGAAAGGAAACATCGGCGACCAAAACTATGAAATTCCAGCGAGCGTAGATATCGACGACTTCGAGTCCATCGTCATCTGGTGTGAGCAGTTCGGCGTTCTATTCTCGGCGGCCGATCTCACGAAGGCGTAAGAAAAACGAATTCTCTTGGCTTTCGCCCCCCGCGCCTGGCCCTGGGCGCCGCCAGGGCTTCAGAGCCTTGCGGATTTTCTCGGCGTGCGCGTGGCCGCCCCCGCGCCGGCAAGCCGTTACTCCGACTACGTCATCATTTTGCCCCGAGTTTGTCGGTCCATAGGCGACAGCGGGTTGATATCTACTCAGGGATAGATATCAGGGGGTTAGTCATGACGGTGCCCGCTCGGCGCAAACATGCGCCGGCGACTTCGCGTTTCGATATCGAAGACGACGACGCGAGGAGAGCCCCTTCTACGCGGGCGAGCGCATTTGCGCGCCGTCGCCGAACATGCGCGGAAGCTCCATGCTGCCCGCCTGCCTCGTTCGTGCTGGTCGCCATCGGCGGCTGGGCGCTCGTGAAGAATCCCGACGGTTGGAAGCACTGGCTGTCGGCCAACATCACGACCGCCTCGGCCCTCATGGATTACCGCGCGCCGCCGCCGTCGCGGCCACCGGCGCTGCAGCTACCGCCTCCTGCAGCGGGGCCGGCGCCGCATGCCGAGACCGCGCCGCCTACGCGGCGAGCGAGAGCGTTGCGCACAACATCGCGGTTCCGCCCGAGCCGCTCATCACGGCTTCGATCGAGACGGCGCCGGCCGACAAGGCGCCGTCCGTCGCGCCGTTGGCGCCGCCCAAAGCCGACCTGAGCGATCCCTATCAGCGGCGCGCGTCCGCGGTGGGCCTGCATCCGGATCTGTCGCGGGCCCTGCTGGCGCGACTGTCGCCGGCCGACTTCCGCAATGCCGGCGTCGCCATCGACACCGCCGTGGCCAAGACGCCGGAAACAGACACCTTCGTGTGGCCGCGTCAGCGCCGGCCCGAGCTCGCGCTGTTCCAGGTGCGTTTCGTGCCCGGCGCGGCGCCCGACTGCCGCAGGTACGTGGTGACGATCACCAAGGACCGCTGGTCGACGACGGCGCTGCCGATGGAGCGGTGCGGCGCCAAGCTGGCGGCGCGCAAGAGCGCTCCATGATCGCAGAGCGCTCACTCCGTGAGTTCGATGTGCCAAGCTCATAAGCACGTGCAAGGTTGTCGGCCCGGCAGGCACGCGCTAATGGTGCCGCGCGGACCCTAGTGACGAGGCGGACCATGCTCGATCGACTTGCCGACTTCCTCGCCGGGCGCAGCGCTCCCGCCGCGATTTCCGGTGCGTCCGATGACATGCACCTCGCGGTGGCGGCGCTGCTCATCGAAGCGGCGCGCATGGACAGCAATTTCGACGCGGCGGAACGCGCCGCCATCGAGCAGCTCCTGGCATCCAAGTTCGACCTCGACAGCGAGGCCGTGAACGGCGTCATCGCCGAGGCGCAGCGGAAGGTGGAATTCTCGGCTCAGTATTTCCCGTTCACCAATGCGATCTGCAAGCGCATGAGCATCGAGGAACGCACGGATATCATCGAGATGATGTGGAGCGTCGCCTATTCCGACGGCGTGCTCGATCCCCACGAGGACATGCTCTTGCGACAGATCGCCGGGTTGATCCACGTCCCCGACAAGGAGCGCGGGCAAGCGCGCCAACGCGCGCTCGCCGCCATCGCCGCCCGCAAGGCCTAACCGTCACCTAAAGCACGGCGCTTGCCAATTTGTCTCCAACATCGCGCTGCTGCGCTGGAGCTGGATGCAACGCAATGGCGGTAGCGCCAGGCCGACCTGCACATCTGGTGGGGGCAAATCACCGATCCGATGGCATGGTACGTCGACGTCGCTGTCGTGCTCGGCGCGGCCGTCCTTGCGGCACCGCTGCTGACGGGCCGCCGGCACGCCCGTCCCGCGGTCGTAGGTCCGTGATCGTCGGCGGGTCTAGGCCTTCCAGGCCGTGCGAATTCGCTCGGCGTGGCCGGCGAGAACCTCCGGCTTCTCCATGTTGCGATTGTGCGGCATCAGCGGCACGCCCTCGTGGCGCGGGATGACGTGGTAGTGCAGATGGAAAACCGTCTGCCCGCTGGCCGGCCTCGTTGAACTGCACGACGGTGACGCCGTCGGCCTTGAAGGCTTCCTTCACCGCGCGCGCCGTCAGCTGCACGATGGGCGCCAGCTTGGCCAGCACCGCCGGATCGGCGTCGAGCAGGTTGCGCGAAGGCGCCTTCGGCACCACCAGCGTATGCCCCGGCGCTTGCGGCATCACATCCATGAACACCAGCGTATCGTCGTCCTCGTAGACTTTGCTGGACGGGATGTCGCCGCGCAGGATCTTGGCGAAGACGTTGTTGTCGTCGTAGGGCATTGAGGCCTCCCGCTCACCGTCCTGACGGCCCTGTTAAACGGTCCGCCACGTTGCGCCGTCAAGCAGTGTCAGGTTCAAGACGTCCTTGCGGTAGGGACCGAACGCGGCGAGCTCGGCGATGCTTTCGGCGACCGCCGCGCGCTCGTCCTGCAGGTAGCGGGCGATGGCGCGCCGCAAGCCGGGATCGGCGATCCAGTGCGCCGAGTAGGTCGGCGTCGGCATGTAGCCGCGCGCCAGCTTGTGCTCGCCCTGCGCGCCCGCCTCGACGCGCGCCAGGCCATGCGCGATGGCGTAGTCGATGGCCTGGTAGTAGCAGACCTCGAAGTGCAGGCACGGATGCTGCTCGAGCGCGCCCCAGTAGCGGCCATAGAGGCAATCGCCGCCGATGAGGTTGAGCGCGCCGGCGACGTAGCGGCGCCCGCGCTTGGCCATGATCAGCAGGCAGCGGTCGGCCATCGAGGCGCCGAGCAGCGAGAAGAAGCGGCGGTTGAGATAGGGCTGCCCCCACTTGCGGCTGCCGGTATCGGTGTAGAAGTCGAAGAACGCGTCCCAGTGCTTTTCCTTGATGTCGGCGCCGGTCAGCCGCTCGATGACGATGTCGCCGCTCGCAGCGCCTGCTCGCGCTCCTTGCGCACCGCCTTGCGCTTGCGCGAGGCGAGGCTGCCGAGGAAATCCTCGAACGTCGCGTAGCCGTCGTTGCGCCAGTGGAACTGCTGGTCGTTGCGCAACAGGTAGCCGTGCGCAGCCGAGCGCCTTCCACTCGCGCTCGCTGAGGAACGTCACGTGCACCGACGAGGCGCCGAGCCGGTCGCACAGCGCGGCGGCGGCCGAGGCCAGCACATTGGTGTAGTAGGCGCCGTCGACATCGGCGCGCACCAGCAGGCGCCGCCCGGGAACGGGCGTGAACGGCACGGCGATCTGCAGCTTGGGATAATAGCGGCCGCCGGCGTGCGCGTAGGCCGACGCCCAGGAATGATCGAAGACGTATTCGCCGGAGCTGTTGAGCTTGGCGTAGCACGGCGCGCAGGCGGCGATGCCGCCGGCGCCGTCGTCGACGGTGATGTGCTGCGGGATCCAGGCGGTGTGGCGCTCGCCGACGCTGCCCGATTCCTCCAGCGCCAGGAGAAACGCGTGCGCGATGAAGGGATTGAACGTCGCCGCATCGGGATTGGCGCACGCGTCCCAGGCGTCGGCGTCGATGTCGGCGATGCGCGCCGCGATGCTGGCGACCGCCTTCCGCTCCTCGCCCTCATTCGACGCTCATCGGCGAACGCTTGCTCTCTTCGGTTGACGCCTGCCGGCGCCCTCTAGGGTTCGTATCCCTCGAAGATCGGCGCGTCGGCCCAGCGGGCGGCCGTCTCGCGCTGCTCCGGCGTCCGCACCGTCCACGTGAACAGCGGCAGCCCCAAGACCTCGCGCGTGTAGCGCGTGACCGGAGTGGGCAGGGCGTTGACGTCGTAGGCGTAGAAATCGGGAGCCGCCGGGCCGGATTCAAGCAAGTGCGTCAGGCTGTAGGCGCGCTCGGGCCCGAGCTTGCCGCGCCACCAGCAGTCGCCGGCAAAGAGGCCCGAGACGATGCCGCGGGGGATCTGCGGCGCCAGCTCGCGGATGCCGGCCATCACCGCCGGATCGAAGGACATCAGCGCCAGCGGGCCGCGATAGGACGCCGCGGTCGTCGGCGATCGCCTGCAGGAAGCGCACATCCGGCGCATCCCACTCGCTCTTGATCTCGATCAGCAGCGGCTCGCGTCCGCCGACGAGGTCGAGCAGATCGGCGAGCTCGATCATGCTGCCGCCGCCGTTGCGGTAGGCGAGCTTTTTCAGCGCCGCCACCTCGTGCGCGGCGAGCGGGCCTTCCGCCTCGATCAGACGTTCGAGGGTGAGATCGTGAAACACCATGGGCGTCGCGCAGCCGGCGGGGCGCACGTCGCATTCGATGCCGTAGCCCTTGGCGATGGCCGCCTCGAAAGCCGCCACGGTATTCTCGACGATGCCTTTGGCCGCGTCGTGCAGCCCGCGGTGCGCGATCGGCTTCAGGAAGGCCGAACGATCGCGCATGGCGTGCCTCAGCGGTCGAGCAGCAGGACGGCGTCGACCTCGACGGCGCAGCCGAGCGGCAGGCTCGATACGCCGACGGCGACGCGCGTATGGCGCCCCTTGTCGCCGAGCACGTCGACCATCAGGTCGGAAGCCCCGTTGAGCACTTGCGGGTGCTCGGTGAAATCCGGCGCGGCGTTGACGAAGCCGTTCAGCCGCACGATCTGCGCGATGCGATCGAGGCTGCCGGCCGCGGCCTTCGCCTGGGCGAGAATGTTGAGGGCGCAAAGGCGCGCCGCCTCGCGCCCCTCGGCAACCGACATTCCGCCGCCGAGCCGCCCCGCGACAATGCTGCCATCGGCCGCCTTGGAGACCTGGCCGGATATAAACAGCAGGTTGCCGGCCACGAAGAAGGGCACGTAGTTGGCGACTGGGCTCGACGCACCGGGCAGCGTGATACCAAGCGTCGCAAGACGCGCCTCGACCTTATCGTCCATGCTGCTATCCTTCCGCCTCGATGGTCGGCTAGGCCGACCCTGTCGCTCGCCTTTTTGACCGGGGCGCCCCATCTTGGCAATGGCGTCCCGGCGACCAGGTAACGGGACTTAACTTGTCTGGGGTAGGCTGCGCCCAAAAACGACCTCGAGGAAGAATGTCCCAGTTAGCCAAGGTCTTGTGTGCAGCCGCGATGAGCGCGGCAATGCTCGCGACGCCTATCAGCAACTCGCAGGCGCAAGTCGGCGGCAGCGCCGTGCATTTCCGCCCGCACCGGGCCGTCTACGACATCAGCTTCGACCACGCGACGCCCGGCTCCGGCGTCGCCGACATGACCGGCCGCATGGTCTACGAGATGACCGGCAGCAAATGCGGCGAGTACGCGCAGAACATGCGCTTCGTCACCCGCATGACCAACCAGGAGGGCGTCGCCCAGGTCAACGACCTGCGCACCTCCAGCTTCGAGGAGCTGGCGACGCACCGCCTGCGGTTCTCCTCCAGCCAGTACGAGAACCAGAAGCTGTCCGAGGCCTCGCAGGGCAGCGCCGGACCCGGCAACGGCTCCTCCTTCACCGAGGTCAAGCTGATCAAGCCGGCGAAGAAGACGGTGAAGCTGCCGTCCGACATCTACTTCCCCATCCAGCACTCGCTGGCGCTGGTGCAAGCGGCGCGCGCCGGCCACAGCCAGTTTACCGCCAACCTCTACGACGGCTCCGACAAGGGCGAGAAGTTCTACGAGACGAGCGCGGTGATCGGCCCGCGCGCCGCGCCAGGGAACGTTGTGACGCCGGCCAGCCTGGCGAATGGCGACAAGCTCGCCGAGATCGCCTCCTGGCCCATCGCCATCGGCTACTTCGAGCCGGGGCCGACGCGCCTCGATGCGCTGCCGACCTACGAGCTGTCGTTCCGCTTCTACGAGAACGGCGTGTCCTCGCGCCTCTATATCGACTACGGCGACTTCGCCATCCGCGGCGAATTGAAGGAGCTGATCTTCCTCGAGGAAGGCAAGTGCGAAGGCGGCGCGCCGCCCGATCCCCTCAAGCGCTGAACTCGGGATCGTCGATCTCGCCGGCGATCTCGACCAGCACGCGCCGCGCCGGGGCGATGTCCTCCGGCGGCACGCCGTCGGAAGCGCAAAAGACCAGCAGCAGGCTTTCGTCCTGCAGCAGGTGCTCCAGCACCGCGGCAAGAATGCGCGGCGAACGCGACTCGGCGCGCAGCTCTGCCGGCCCGAGGCCCGTCAGCGTCAGGAACCGCACCAGCCGGTCAGTGTCGCCGGCCAGAAACAGCAACGCCGATACGCCAATCGATTCCGCCCGGTCGCTCTGCATGCGCCTCAACCCCGAATTCACCTAAACGTCGAAAGTTATACGTATCGCGTTCAATTCCGGCGCCGGTCGGCCATTCATTAACTGTTGGTTACGCCTTGCGCCAGCACACTCCCGGCCGGTCGAGCCCGCAGAATCGGTGCAAAAGGGGTCGGGGAGTGCGAGCTGCAACGTCATGAACATCCAGGAGACCAGCACTGCCGGAGCGCGTCAGCCGGTGCCGCGGGTTAGCGGCACGACGGTGCTGATCGTGGAAGACAACGAGCTCAACATGAAGCTCTTCCACGACATTCTCGCGGCGCATGGCTACACGACGATCCAGACCCGCAACGGTCTGGAAGCGCTCGAGCTGGCGCGCCGTCACCGCCCGGCACTGATCCTGATGGATATCCAGCTTCCCGAGGTCTCGGGGCTGGAGGTCACCAAGTGGATCAAGGAGGACGACGACCTGCGGCACATCCCCGTCGTCGCGATCACCGCCTTCGCGATGAAGGGCGATGAAGAGCGCATCCGCTCCGGCGGCTGCGAAGCCTATATCTCCAAGCCCATCTCCGTCGGCAATTTCCTCGAGACCGTGCAGCGCTTCGTCGGTGAACCGCGCGCCTAAACTGTAACCAGCGTATTGGCGAAGATGACCGCTCGAGTACTCGTAGTCGACGATATCCTTGCGAACGTGAAGCTGCTCGAAGCTCGGCTGTCGGCCGAGTACTTCGACGTGCTCACCGCCTGCAACGGCCAGGAGGCCATCGACATCTGCGAGCGCGAGCGCGTCGACGTCGTGCTGCTCGACGTGATGATGCCGGGCATGGACGGCTTCGAGACCTGCCGCCGCCTCAAGTCGAACCCGCAGACGCACCACATTCCCGTCGTGCTCGTCACCGCGCTCGATCAGGTCGCCGACAAGGTGCGCGGCCTGCAGGGCGGCGCCGACGACTTCCTGACCAAGCCGGTCGACGAGATCGCCCTCGTTACGCGGGTGAAGAACCTGGCGCGGCTGAAGACCTTGACCGACGAGATGCTCATGCGCGCCCTCACCGGGCGGCAGATGGGCATGAGCGAGGACGCGGCGCTGCTGAAGGCGCTGTCGGAGGAGAAGGGCCGCATACTCGTCGTCGACGACGACCCGCGCTCCGCCGCGCGCCTCGTCGATTGGCTGTCGATCGCCCATGACCCGGTGCTGGCGACGTCACCGCAGGCGGCAATGGCCGAGCTCGCCGAAGAAGACTTCGATGTGCTCATCGTCAGCCTCACGCTGGCCGGCGCCGACGGCCTGCGGCTGTGCTCGCAGGCGCGATCGGCCGACCGCACCCGGCATCTGCCGATCATCGTGCTGGTCGAGCCCGGCAACGAGGCGCGGCTTCTGCGCGGTCTCGACATGGGCGTCAACGACTACATCATGCGCCCGGTCGATCAGAACGAGCTGCTGGCCCGCGTGCGCACGCAGGTGAAGCGCAAGCGCTACTCGGACCACCTGCGCAACCGGCTGGAAGAGAGCATCGAGGCCTCGGTCATCGACTCGCTCACCGGGCCTGCACAACCGCCGCTACATGGAAACGCATCTGTCGACGCTGGTCGACGACGCGCGCCTCACCGGCCGCTCGCTGTCGGTGCTGCTGGCCGACATCGACCACTTCAAGCAGGTCAACGACACCTACGGGCACGACGTCGGCGACGCCGTGCTGAAGGAGTTCTCCGCTCGCTTCCGCCGCAACACGCGCGGCATCGATCTGGCGTGCCGTTTCGGCGGCGAGGAGTTCCTCGTCATCATGCCGGACACGACGATGGCGCGCGCCTACCAGGTGGGCGAGCGGCTGCGCGTCTCGATCGCGTCGGATGCCTTCCCGGTCAAACCCGGTCTCGGCATCCACCTGACCGCGAGCGTCGGACTTGCCACACTCGAGCGCGCCGATGACACACCCGAGACGGTGTTCCGTCGCGCCGACAGCGCGCTGTTCGCCGCCAAGCGGCGCGGACGCAATCGCGTCGCGGCCAACGCGGCGTAAGCGGAAAGTCGTTCGATTTCAGAGGACAAGATCGCCGGCTCGGGCATCGGCGGACGGCGCTTCTACGCGTCGAGCACGATGCGATCTTTGGCTACGCATGCGCGCTCAAATCGTGGTGATGAATTCGACACAGTCAAAGCATAACTTGCGTTAACCAGAGTCCTCTGTCAGATTACCGTTTCGTGAGGGGGGTCGCTAGAATTCAATATTGTTCGAGCGACTACGGATGCGACGGCCGTGTCCTCACAATCGAATATCGGGTTTTCCGCACTGTCAGGTCCGCCGCATTTCCTGATAGCGCGGGAAAATCGTGGCTCGGTCTCAGCGGCTAGAGTGGCCTCCTCGTTGAAGCTGCATCGGACCAGCCACGGCACCAGGCGGGGAGTCAACGCCCTCTTTGACGAACCATCTGGTTACTAGACCAGGGTCCGTGGCTTTCTCGGACTAACTACCCCGCTGCCGGGTTTAGTTGCGGGCCCTGGTCAAGTCACTCGACCAATCCCCATCGTCCTCGAAATGCTCTGTGCGGTGCCGTGCGGTGCCAGCGCTTTTGCGCGCCTTCAGCGAGGGGTGCAGGCTCTCGGCCCGCACGCGCCTTACTTGATCTTCGTTTCCTTGAACTCGACGTGCTTCTTGACGACCGGGTCGTACTTCTTGAACACGAGCTTCTCGGTGCTCGTGCGCGGGTTCTTCTTCGTCACGTAAAAGAACCCCGTGCCGGCGGTCGAAAGCAGCTTGATCTTCTGCGTTACGGGCTTGGCCATGGCGGGGAAACCTGCGTTCGGGGAGCTGAAATTCTGTCTGCTAGCTGCAGAGAGCGCGCACCATAGCCAGCAACGACTGGGTGTCAAGCAACGTCGCCGCCGAGGGCCTATCCATTGGGCGTCGGCTCCGGCGTCGGCTGCGCCGGGTCGACCTCGTCGGGGCCGCCGAACCCGTGCATGCGCAGCGCCCACTGCAGCCCGATGAGCGCGCCCTTCACGCGCGGCAGGAACCACAGGCACAGGCCTATGGTTAGCGGGAACCACATGGCGATGTGCAGCCAGTAGTTCGGGTGGAAGTAGTCCTCGACCATCATCACGCCCGCGACGATGAAGTGACCGACGATCAGGATGGTGAAGTAGGGCGGCGCATCGTCGGCGCGGTGGTGATGCAGTTCTTCGCCGCAGGCGGCGCAGCTATCGGCGACCTTCAGGTACTTGCGATAGAGCTTGCCTTGGCCGCAGGCGGGGCACTTCTGCGCCGCCCCGCGCAGCAATGCGCGCGCGATGTCGCGCGCCGGCGGCTCGGAGAATGTCGTCAGGTTCGCGGCTCTTCGCTCATCTGTTCCTCACGCCTCGAGCGGCAAGCCTCGCGCCCTGCGGCAGCCGGGGTCAATAGCGGATTGGCGCCGCGTCGTCGCACGTTAGCGTCGCCGGCGCCAGCTGCGCTTCTCGCGCGCGCCCTCGCCCGCATGCGGGGCGGCAACGCGGCCCTTCTTGCCCTCGCTCAGCATCTCGAAACGCAGTGCGCCCGCCGAGGGGATGGCCTCGACCAGCCGCACTTCCACCGTGTCGCCGAGCCGGAAGGTCTCGCCCGTGCGCTTGCCGACGAGCGCGTGCTGGCCTTCGATGTGATTGTAGAAGTCGTTGTGCAGCGACGACACCGGCACGAAGCCGTCGGCGCCGGTATCCTTGAGCTTCACGAACAGCCCCGAGCGCGTCACGCCGGCGATGCGCCCGGTGAACGTCGCGCCGATGCGATCGGCGAGATGCGCGGCGATGAGGCGGTCGACGGTCTCGCGCTCGGCCGCCATGGCGCGGCGCTCCGCATCGGAGATCTGCTGCGCCACCTCGCGCAAGCGGCCGATCTCGCGCTCCTCGAGGCCACCCTCGCCGAGGCGCAGCGCCTTCACCAGCGCGCGATGCACGATGAGGTCGGCATAGCGGCGGATGGGCGAGGTGAAGTGCGCGTAGCGGCGCAGGTTCAAACCGAAGTGGCCGATGTTGTCGATGTTGTACTCGGCCTGGCTCTGGCTGCGCAGCACCACCTCGTTGACGAGGTCGGCGACGGGCAGCGTCTTGGCGCGGGCGAGGATGCCGTTGAAGTGCCCCGGCTTCAGCGTCGACGCCTGCGGCAGCTTCATGCCGAGCGTGTCGAGGAAGTCGCGCAGGTTCGACAGCTTCTCCTTCGAGGGCTGGTCGTGGATGCGGTAGACGACCGGCGTGTGCTTCTGCTCCAGCGTCTCCGCCGCGGCGACGTTGGCCTGGATCATGAACTCTTCGATCAGCCGGTGGGCGGCGAGCCGCTCGGGCGTCACCACCTTGGCGACGCGGCCCTTCTCGTCGAGCAGGATCTTGCGCTCGGGCAGGTCGAGGTCGAGCGGCTGGCGCTTGTCGCGCGCCGCCGCCACCGCCGCATACGCGGCCCACAGCGGCTTCAGCACGCGCTCGAGCAGCGGGCCGGCCTTGTCGGATGGCTGGCCGTCGATGGCGGCCTGCGCCTCCTGGTAGCTGAGCTTGGCCGCCGAGCGCATCATGGCGCGCATGAAGGCGTGGCTGCGCTTGTTGCCGTCCTTGTCGAAGATCATGCGCACGACGAGGCAGGCGCGGTTCTCGCCTTCGCGCAGCGAGCACAGGTTGTTGGAGATGCGCTCCGGCAGCATCGGCACGACGCGATCGGGGAAGTACACCGAGTTGCCGCGCAACTGCGCCTCGCGGTCGAGCTTGGTGTCCGGGCGGACGAAGTGCGCCACGTCGGCGATGGCGACGAGCACGATCCAGCCCTCGGGGTTGGCCGGGTCCGTGTCCGGCTCGGCGTAGACCGCGTCGTCGTGGTCGCGCGCGTCGGGCGGATCGATGGTGACGCAGCGGCACGTCGCGCAGATCGGTGCGCCCGGACAGCGTCGGCTCGGTCAGCGCCTCGCTCTCGGTGATGACGCTCTCGGGGAAGTCGTCGGGAATGCCGTGGCTGTGCACGGCGATGAGGCTGATCTGCCGCTGGTCGTCCGGATTGCCGATCGATTCCAGCACGCGCGCCTGCGGGACGTTGAAGCGTCCCTTCTTGGCGAGATCGAAGCGCACGAGATCGCCGTCCTTCGCCGGGCCTTCGTCGCCCTTGGCGATCGACCAGGAGCGCAGCTGCTTGCGGTCGACGGGCTCGATGCTGCCGCCGCCGTTGCGGTGCGCGCGGAAGATGCCGATCAGGCGCCGCTTCTCGCGCGGCAGCCGCTTGATCGGGAAGGCTTCGAAGCGATAGCCGACGCTGGGATCGTCGATCTCGCTGATGCGCGCCAGCACGCTGTCGCCGACGCCGATGCTCGCCTCGATGTCGACCTCCGGCCCGCGCGCCTTGCGCGACGCGATCAGAACTTCGGGGCGCTCGCCCTCTTCCTCCCACACGGCAGGCTTGGCGATGAGGTCGCCGTCGTCGTCGCGCCCCGTCACCTCCAGCACCGTGACGGGCGGCAGCCCGCCCTTCTTGCGCAGGCTCTTGCGATCGCCCGACAGCGTGCCTTCCTCGGTCATGCTGGCGAGCAGGCGGTTGAACTCGATGCGCTGCGGGCCGCGCACGCCGAAGGCGCGCGCGATCTCGCGCTTGCCGACCTTGGTCGGCGACGTCTTGATGAACTCGATGATCTCGTCGCGGCCAGGCAGCCCGTCACGCTTGGGTGGGCCGCCTCTCTGGTTGCCCTTCGGTTTGCGTGGCATGTCAGCGTGCCTGGCGGAGGGTCATGGAGCGCTTAGGTCTCGGCGTCGGCCGTCTCCGGCTTCTTGGCGGAACGACCCTTGGCGGGCTTGCCGGCCGCGGCCTTGCCCGACTTTGCACTTTTCGCCGCCGGCTTGGCCTCGCCCGCCGCCTTGCGCACAGGCTTCTTCTTTTTCGACGGACCCTTGGCGGCGCGCGCGGCGATGAGCTCCACCGCCTCGGCGACGCTGATCGCCGCCGGATCCTTGCCGTTGGGGATCGTCGCATTGACGGCGCCGTGCTTCACGTAGGGGCCATAGCGGCCCGACAGCACCTCGATCTTGCCGCCACCGTCGGGGTGCTCGCCGAGATCCTTGAGCACCGTCGGCTTGGCGCGCTGGAAACGGCTCTTGTTGCCGGCTGCCTTTTCGGCGAGCAGCGTCACGGCGCGGTTGAGACCGACGCTGAACACTTCCTCGATGCCGTCGACGTTGGCGTACATGCCATCGTGCAGCACGAACGGTCCGTAGCGGCCGAGGCCGGCTGTGATCGCCTTGCCCGTCTCCGGATGCAGGCCGACCTCGCGCGGCAGCGACAAAAGCTTGAGCGCGTATTCCAGATCGACGGAGCCGGCGTCGACGCCCTTCGGCAGGCTCGAGCGCTTCGGCTTCTCGTCCTCGGAGCCTTCGCCGAGCTGCAGGTAGGGCCCGAAGCGGCCGGTGCGCAGCGTCACCGCAAGGCCGCTATCGGGGTCGAAGCCGAGCTGCTTGCCGTCGGGGCTGACGGCCTCGCCGTCGCCGCTGCCGACGTCGCTGAGCTGGCGCGTATAGCGGCACTCGGGGTAGTTGCCGCAGCCGATGAAGGCGCCGTACTTGCCCGAGATCTTGAGGCTGAGGCGGCCGGCCTTGCACGACGGACACGAGCGCGGGTCGGAGCCGTCCTCGCGCGGCGGGAAGATGTGCGGGCCCAAGATCTCGTTGAGCGCTTCCAGCACCTCGCCGACGCGCAGGTCCTTGATGTCGTCGACCGAGCCGGTGAACTCGCGCCAGAAGTCGCGCAGCACGTCCTTCCAGGCGAGCTTGCCGTCGGAGATGAGGTCGAGCTTGTCCTCGAGGTCGGCGGTGAAGTCGTACTCGACGTAGCGCTTGAAGAAGCCTTCGAGGAAGGCGATGACGAGCCGCCCCTTGTCCTCGGGGATCAGCCGCTTCTTGTCGATGCGCACGTACTGGCGCTCCTGCAGCACGGCCAGCGTCGAGGCGTAGGTCGACGGCCGGCCGATGCCGAGCTCTTCCATCTTCTTGACCAGCGTCGCTTCCGAGAAGCGCGGCGGCGGCTGGGTGAAGTGCTGCTCGGCCTCGATCGAACGGTCGGTGACCTTGTCGCCCTGGTTGAGCACCGGCAGGCGGCGGCTGGCGTCGTCCTCGTCGGGCGTCACGTCGTCCTTGCCCTTGGCGGCGTGCAGGCGCTCGTCGCGGCCCTCCTCGTAGACCTTGAGGAAGCCTTCGAACTGGATGACGGAGCCGGTGGCGCGCAGCGTGTAGGTCTTGCCGTCGCGGCCCTTCACCTCGATGTCGGCGGTCGTCTGCTCGACCTCGGCGGACGCCATCTGGCTGGCGACGGCACGCTTCCAGATCAGCTCATAGAGCCGCGCCTGATCCTTCTCGAGGTACTTGGCAACGTCCGATGGCTTGCGCGAGACTTCGGTCGGGCGGATGGCCTCGTGCGCTTCCTGGGCGTTCTTGGCCTTGGTCTTGTATTCGCGGATGAACGGGGCGACGAACCGCTGCGAGTACTCGCGCGCGATCAGCCCGCGGATGGCGCTGATCGCCTCCGGCACGATGGTGACGCCGTCGGTTCGCATGTAGGTGATGAGGCCGACGGTCTCGCCGCCGATGTCGACGCCCTCATAGAGGCGCTGGGCGACCTGCATCGTCTGCTTGGCCGAGAAGCCGAGCTTGCGCGAGGCGTCCATCTGCAGCGTCGAGGTGGCGAACGGCGCGTACGGGTTGCGCTTGACGCCCTTCTTGTCGACCGAGACGACGCGGAAGTCGCCCTTCTCGATGGCCGCCTTGATGGCGTGGGCGACGTCGCCCGTTCTTGATGTCGAGCTTCTTCAGCGTCGTGCCGTCGATGGCGTTGAGGCGGGCGGCGAACTCCTCGCCCTTGCCGGTCGCCATCACGGCGTCGATGGTCCAGTACTCGTCGGTGCGGAAGGCCTCGATCTCGGCCTCGCGGTCGCAGACGAGGCGCAGGGCGACGGACTGCACGCGGCCGGCCGAGCGGGCGCCCGGCAGCTTGCGCCACAGCACCGGCGACAGGGTGAAGCCGACGAGATAGTCGAGCGCCCGGCGCGCGAGGTAGGCCGAGACGAGCGGCCCGTCGATCTGGCGGGGCTCGCTCAGCGCGGTGAGGATGGCCTGCTTGGTGACGGCGTTGAAGGCGACGCGCTCGACCAGGGTGTCCTTCTTCAGGGCCTTCTTCTGCTCGAGGATCTGCAGGATGTGCCAGGAAATCGCCTCGCCTTCGCGATCGGGGTCGGTGGCGAGGATCAGCTTGTCGGCCTTTTTGACGGCTTCTGCGATTTCCTTCATTATTTTCTGGGACTTAGGGTCGACGTCCCAGTGCATCTCGAAGTCTTTGTCGGGCTCGACCGAGCCGTTCTTGGCCGGCAGATCGCGCACGTGGCCGAAGGACGCGATGACCTTGTAGCCGCTGCCCAGGTACTTGTTGATGGTCTTGGCTTTGGCGGCCAATTCGACGATTACGACGTTCATCTATGGACTTTCAGGCTGGCGCCGCTCGACAGCAGGCCCGCAATGGGCCCTTGAGCCGCCCTCGGCCCGCGGCGTCCGGACATTATTCCCGGTGTGCGTTTCGGCGGGGGAACATGGGAGAGGAATGTGGCGGTGTCAAACC
>CAWCHB010000017.1:0-34902 GCA_963795225.1 uncultured Alphaproteobacteria bacterium
GCGAGTTGATCGCCTCCATGAGCATGAACAGCGGCTTGGTGATGAAGAAGAACCAGCCCCAGTCGATCAGCAGGTCGAACTGCTGGATACCGGTGTTCTGATAGGCCTGCAGAATCGCCATCTGCTTGGCGCCGGCAAACAGTTGCGACTGCATGCTCGCCGTCTGGCCTGCCGCCACCTTGAGAGTGTCGCGCATGAAGTCGGCCTGGTACGACGGATGCTCGCTCGGCAGCTTCGGTTCCTGCGCCGAGAAAGTCGCGCGGTAGGGGGCCGCCTGATCGGGGATGACCGTCGAGGCCCAGTACTTGTCGGTGAAGCCGAGCCAGCCGCCGGTGGCGGTCTCGAACGTGCGCGATCGATCCTCGAGGGCAGTCGCATAGGAGCTGCGCTGCTCGCCTTGAGCGCCGATGACGCCTGATCAGACCCTCGTGCAGGATCCAGTTGTTCTCGATCTTCGGCGTGCCGTAGCGATGGATCCGGGCGTAAGGCGTCAGGGAAATTTCGGTGGCCGACCGGTTCTCGATCTCGTCGACAAGCTTGAACATGTAGTCGTCGTCGACCGAGATAGTGCGCTTGAAGATGACACCCTGGCCATTGTCCCACGTCAGCGTGACAGGCGCCGCGGGCGTCAGCGGCCCGCTTGCTTGCGTCTGCCACAGCGTCGTGCCGTCCGGCACCTTCACGTTGGAGCCGCTCGGGGCGATGAAGCCGTACTCGGCGAAGTAGGGGTGCGGGCTGTCGGCCGGAGAGAAGAGCTCGACGTTGGGGCTCTTGGGGTCGACGGTCTCGTGATATTTCACCAGTAGGAGATCGTCGATGCGGCCGCCGCGTAGCGCGATCGAGCCTTTGAGAGAAGGAGTTCTGACCGTCAGACGCGGGGAAACCTTGATCGAATCTTCGCGCGACACGGTCGGGGCCGGTGTTGTCGCTCCCGCTCCTGGAACAGCGGCGCCGGGTGCCGGAGCCACCGTCGAGGGCTTGGCCGCATCCGGGGTGGCACCTTGCTTCTGCGTCAGCTCCTGCTGCGCGCGCTGGCGGGCCTGCTCTTCCTTCATTTTCGGCCCGGCGTAGAACAGTTGCCAGCCCAGCAAGACCGCCATCGACAGCACGACGGCTAGCAGCAGGTTTCTCTGTTGATCGGGGTCTTGCGACTTCATTGATGCCTCAGCGCCGTTCTCACTGCCCCATGGAGCCGCCCGCCATCAGGCGATGGACGAGGACCGCGCTCGATACGGCGCCAGTGCCAATACTCCGAGACCACCGGGTTCGCATAGCCGGAAGTCATGCGTTTGCTTGCCCCCGGCGCTTTTGCCCCGGAGCTTGATGAATGCGCGAAAGCGCCTGATCGAGGTCTGACTTGAGGTCGGCGAAGGCGCGGCCGATAGCGGCGGTCCGCGCGATCAGCACATAGTCGAAACCCGGCTGAACCTGTTTCGGGTCGAGGCCGGCCGTCAAGGCCCGCAATCGCCGGCGCACGCGGTTGCGCACGACCGCTCCGCCAACCTTCTTCGATACGGTGTATCCGAAACGGGCCGGTTCGCCGGCGGTCTCGGCCTTCTGGCGGACTCGGGCCTCCAAAACGAAGGCAGCAGCGCTCCAGCGACGGCCACCCCTGACCCAGAGAAATTCGCTGCGTTTCTTGAGGGTCGTCAGTGCCACGGTGCAGGTTCCCTGCCCGACTGGGGCTGCGCATGGCGGCGCCCCGGCGGCGGGTTATGCCCACCCGCTCTAGGCCGACAGGCGCTTGCGCCCCTTGGCGCGGCGGCGATTGATCACGCGGACGCCGCCTGTGGTCAGCATGCGTTTGCGGAAGCCGTGACGACGCTTGCGGACGAGCCGGCTCGGTTGATAAGTGCGCTTCACGATACAGCTCCAGTGCCCGTCGCGAAATTATGGAACCCTGCCAACCTCGCGGTCGCTCGGCGGGACCCCATGATCTAAGGATTGGCGGGCTTATACGGGGTGGAAACGGCCAAGTCAACGCGCGCCATCGGCGGTTAATCCACGGCCACGCAAGCGCTGGCTGGTGCGCCCGGGGGCGGGAAATGGCAAACCCTTATGGGCCCGGCTCGAAGGGTCGCAAGGTGACATAACAGGCTGCGCGCGCCGGCGGAAGGAATGGTGGGGGATGGAGCATGGCAATGTCGGCCTCTAAGCCGCGCGAGACGCTGGCCGTTGCCGCGACACACGGCGACAGTGAGCGCATAGCCGCAGACATTTGCGTCATCGGAGCCGGCCCCGGCGGCCTGGCCGTCGCCACGGCGGCCGCTGCATTCGGGCGTAGTGTGGTGCTTATCGAGCGCCACAAGGTGGGCGGCGAGGCGCTGCACTACGGCTGCGTGCCTTCGCGGGCCATGGCGGCGGTGGCCAACCGCGCCCACGACATGCGCTCGGCCGGCATCTTCGGCCTGATCGGGAGAGACCCGGAGGCCGACCCGCGCTCGGTGCATGCGCACGTCCAAAGTGTCATCGCTGCGCTGGAGCCGAACTATTCCGCCGAGAGGTTTGCCGGACTGGGCATGCACGTCATCCGCGCCGCCGGCCGCTTCATCGACAAGAAGACGGTCGTCGCCGGCGAGCATCGCATCAAGGCGCGCCGCTTCGTCATCGCCACCGGATCGGCGCCGCTGGTGCCGCCGATCCCGGGGCTCGACAGCGTCCCCTATTTCACCAGCGAGACGATCTTCGACAACCAGGAGCGGTTGCACAGCCTCATCATCATCGGCGGCGGGCCGTATGCGCTGGAGCTGGCCCAGGCGCACAGCCGGCTCGGCTCGCGCGTCATGCTGCTGGCCGCCGATCAGGCGCTGGCGGGGGAGGACCCGGAACTGGCGCGTGTCGTTCTCGATGCGCTCTCCGCCGAAGGCATCGGCGTGCATGAAGGCGCGCAAGTCGACAGCGTCGAGGGCGGGCTCGGACGCGTGCGCGTCAACGTCAGCGTTGCGGGCGAGAAGCACGTCGTCGAGGGCAGTCATCTGCTGATTGTCGCGGGACGCAAGCCGTCGATGCGCGATCTCGGTCTCGAGGCGGCGGGCATCCGCTACGATGATCGCGGGATCAAGGTCAGCCGCGGCCTCAAGACTTCCAACCGGCGCGTCTTCGCCATCGGCGAGGTGGCGGGGGCCGCGCCGTATGCCCAGGTGGCCGACTACCACGCCGGCATCGTTATCCGCCGGGCCCTCTTTCACGTGCCGGCGCGAATTGATGCGCGGGTCATCCCGCGCGTGACCTTTACCGACCCGGAGTTGGCCTATGTCGGCCTGTCGGAAGCCGAGGCCAAGGCGAGGGTTGGAAAGATCAACGTCCTGCGGTGGCCCTACCGCGAGAACGACCGCGCGCAGGCGGAGCGGCTCGCCACCGGCCACGTCAAGGTGGTCACGGCGCGAGACGGCCGGATCCTCGGCGCCGGCATCGTCGGAGCCCAGGCGGGCGAGCTCATCCAGATGTGGTCTCTGGCGATCTCGCAGAACCTCAATATCAAGGCGATGACGGCCTGGATTTCGCCCTACCCGACCCTATCGGAGATCAACAAACGCGCCGCATCCAGCTATTATGCGACGGCGCCCTCGAGTTCCTCGCTTGCGTAAGGTGATAAACTTTCTTGCGAAGTTCGGATAAGGGCCCGGCTAGTGTGATGATCGAGAAATTTGCCATCGTCTGCGGCGAGGTACCGAGCGAATTTCTCGATCATCACACTAGCAAGTCTATGATTTTAGTGTCCCTTATGATTCCGAAGTTCGCTCCAGGTCCCAGTAGAGAACTCCGGCGAACTTTGGAATCGGGACACTAGCGAGAGGAAGCGCGTGCTCCGCGACAACAAAAACGAGGCGCGCCCGTTGACGTTGGCCGAGCGATGGTCGCGGCTGCGCGTCCCGCATTGGGCGGACCGATACCGCAGCAACTGGCGCGACCTAGGGCTGCCGGCCAAGTTGCTGATGCTTACGGCCGTCTTCGTGCTGCTCGCCGAAGTATTGATCTTTCTGCCGTCGATCTCGACCTTCCGCGTCGACTGGTTGAACGAGCGTCTGACGGCCGCTCAGCTCGCCACCCTCGCCGCCGAAGGTTTCCCCGGCGGCGACGTCCCTTCCGGGTTGCGCGCCGAGATGCTGCGCACCGCACAGGTGAAAGCCATCGCTTCGCGCCGCCAGGGCGTGCGCCGGCTGGTGCTGCCCGTCGACCCGCAGATGACCATCGATGCGCATTACGACCTGCGCCAGCAGCCGGAAGGCGTGTGGGACAGCGTCGGATTGCGGCTGGAGCAAATCGGCGACGCCATTGCCGTCTTCTTCGCGCCCGACGGCCGCACCATCCGCGTGCTCGGCAGCATCGGCGACGATCCCGATGACCTCGTCGAGATCGTCATGCCGGAAGCCCCGCTGAAGGCTGCCTTGCGGTCCTACGCGCTGAACATTCTCGGGGTGTCCATCGTCATTTCGCTGGCCACCGCGGCGCTCGTCTATTTTGCGCTCAGCCGGCTGCTGGTGCGTCCGATGATGCGCATAACGCGCGCCATGGTGCAGTTCCGGCAGGATCCCGAGGATCCCGAGCGCATCATCGTCCCGTCCAGCCGCCACGACGAGATCGGCGTTGCCGAGCGTGAGCTGAGCGAGATGCAGCGGCAGCTCTCCGGGGCGCTGCTGCAGAAGACGCGGCTGGCGCAGCTCGGCCTGGCGGTGAGCAAGATCAACCACGACCTGCGCGGCATGCTGGCCAACGCCCAGCTCCTGTCGGATCGCCTCACGGCCATCCCCGATCCGACGGTGCAGCGCTTTGCGCCCAAGCTCATCGCCTCGCTCGACCGCGCCATCAACTTCTGCAACGACACGCTGCGCTTCGGCCGCGCCGAGGAAGCGGCGCC
This sequence comes from uncultured Alphaproteobacteria bacterium, assembly GCA_963795225.1. Taxonomy (GTDB): domain Bacteria; phylum Pseudomonadota; class Alphaproteobacteria; order Rhizobiales; family Hyphomicrobiaceae; genus Hyphomicrobium_A. The sequence continues at coordinate 4,859 of CAWCHB010000017.1, forward strand.
GCGTCGCGAGCTGCTGCGCTTGAAGCCGGTTGTCGAGGAGGTCGGCGAGGCGCTGGGCCTGCCGCGCGAGGGAAGTCTCGACTGGGTGCTGGAGATGCAAGACACGCTGCGCATCGACGCCGACCGCGATCACCTGTTCCGCATTTTGAGCAACCTCATGCGCAACGCCATCGAGGCCATCGAAGGCGCGCCCGCCGCCCTGCACGGCGAAATCCGCGTCAAGGCGTGGCGCGAGGGGCGGCGCGTGCTGGTCGAGGTGCACGACAATGGTCCCGGCGTGCCGCCGAAGGCGCGCGAGCATTTGTTCGAGGCCTTCACGGGCTCGCAACGCAAGGGAGGCACCGGGCTCGGCCTCGCCATCGCCGCCGAGATCGTCGGGGTGCACGGCGGGCATGTGCGGCTACTCGACACGCCCAAGGGCGCCGCCTTCCAGTTCGACATCCCCGACCGCGGGGTGCACCACAGCCACGATGAGGCAGCGGACGTGGACGCGGTGGCGCCGGGTGCGTCCGATGGTGCGGACGATGGTGCGTAGGCCCGGCAAAGGTCTTGCGCGGCCGCGCCCGAGCCATTAGTAGTGGCCACCTTCGGCGGGGCGTTCAGCTCGCCGGTTGCCTAGGTCTCTGCGTGACCGCAAAACGCAGGCAAGCGCCCGTAGCTCAGCTGGATAGAGCATCAGACTACGAATTTGAGGGTCGGACGTTCGAATCGTTCCGGGCGCGCCAATGTCTACGGGCATTCTAGAGCGCTAACGCCCCGGCCCAAATGCCGACTACCTCCAAAGGAAACGATCCGGGCGGCATTCGCTGATGCTCCGCTCGCTCCCGCTCGCTGTACGTGTGACCCCTCGGCGCCACTGACGGACGCCTTGCCTGCTGCGCAGGTGAGCAGGGTCACTCTAAGCTGAGTGGATAGGGGCACGACCTTGCAGCTGACGGGTGGAACCGCTGTCGAGGCAGCCCTGTGGACAATTGCCCTATGCAGCCGGCGGCAACCTTCGTGATCAATCAGCACCATGGGTCCATGTAGACCGCCCCACAAAAGGAGTGGCGGTGCGGCTCTTGGGGGAGAACCAGGTTCAAAGTATTGCGCAGAAATTCCGCCCTCGCAGTTGCGAGACACGACTGGGACTTCGCGGAAGTAGAATCGGCTAGCTATTCAGACCTCAAACGAATGAGGTGACGACATGGCTGATACTTCCGTTCACATCGCGTCGAATACACCGGAGGAAGTTGCTTTCAAGCTGCTCAATCTGGTGGGAGCCGTAGAGAAGCGCGACTTCTATGCTCACGGGGACGAGCCCGCGGACAGGAGGTGGCTCCTGCAGACCTATCACGCGTGCCTGCAAACGGTGAAAGGCATCAAGCCAAAGGACTAATCGCGGCGGCCGCTTCGCGCCAGGGGCCAGCTGAGAAACGCTACGTGTGATAAGCGCGCAGCCCTTGCATCTGACAGGGGCACCAATGTTTCGGTGGGGCTGTGGACAACTACGCTAAGCAGCCTCCCGAGCCTGCGAGAAATTCCTTTCCCGTGGACATACAATGTCGTGACGCCAGGCAAGGGGCCGGGGGGTGGCCTTGGTGGAGAAATCTCAGGTAGAGAATATCGCGCAGAAATTCCCTGGATATTGAAAATGGCATATTGATTCGATCAGAAGCCGAAGACAGTCCTCACAACTCGAGCAGTAGAAGCCCTCGCGTACATCAAGACGGCCAGTTATTCAGCTCTGGTTGGTCGCAACAATTCCGGCAAATCGTTCTTGCTCAAGACGCTCACGACACAATGGGGAGACAGTGCCTTATACATTGGACCCGCCCGGTATCAGAACTTTTACCTTCTGGGCCACTACAGCCCCACTCGGGATCGGAAGGGCGAGAAATACCGGCAATTCGTGAACCAGTGGCGTAACGAGCAGTCAAACATCGACAATGCAAACTTGAACTTCCAAGCGTCAATTGCGGAACTAAGTGACAAACAACGCACGACGCTTGTGGAGATTGTGGAGCTGCTGCTGGGTTCCAAGATGTCTATTCGATACACCGTGCCCACCAATGACATGTCTCAGAAGTACATCGATGCCGATGGACACAACATATCGTTCACGAGCACAGGCTATCGGCTAATCGCCTCGATAGTAACCGCGCTCCTCGATACAGAGTACGCCACGTTTCTTATCGACGAACCGGAGCTCGGGATCAGTCCTCAGGCACAAGGTGTCCTCGCAGATTTCCTTTATGACCGCAATATGCGCGAAAAGTACTTTCCTCACCTCAAGCACCTGATATTTGCCACACACTCGACGGTTTTCCTCGACAGGAAAGATATCAAGAATAACTACATGGTCACCAAGGCCGGGGACGAGGTAGACCTTGAACAAACTCGAGCGTGCAGCAGTTTAATAGGGTCCACTTCTTCTTGCTCGGCAACCGGTTTGAGACGCTGTATCTACCAAGCGCAATCCTGATGGTAGAGGGGGAGAGTGACCAAGGCCTATCTAGCAAGAGTGGTCGCGTTAGGATTTCCGTCACTTCAGATTACGGTGGTCAACGCTGGGTCTGATGCGCATATGAAGCAAATACTCTCGAACGTAAGGTTCTTTTTCTCAGACATTCAAAAGAGTTCCGTACCGAGATCGCATCTTTCCAGTATTGGACAGCATCCATAGCAGCGGCCTGACTTCGGACATCGCCAAGCTCGGGGTTCCTTGAAGTGTCGTCGTCTGGGATCGCAACGGAATTCGAGTTCGTATATCCAGATGAATGCCTCGACAGCATTTATGGCAAGGGCGGGGCGCTAGCGGTGTCAGGCGACCTCGTGACGAGGAACGGATTGAGTTACACTAAAAAGGTACTGGCCAGCCGCGTCGTCGCACTCATGACCGAGAAGACGGTCCTACCCCATGAAGTTGTCGAGAAGCTGATTTAGCGGATCGAAGCCGCTACTGGCATAAATCCGCTTTTCCTCTGTAAACCGATGTGACGGCCAGTGACACCCCTACCAGTCTCTCTCGTCCGAATTGAATGGTATACGAAAGACCCGTAGGAGCGTCACTAGGTGTCACTCGCGGGCGCGCCAATAAATCAATCGCTTAGCAGTGCGCCACTCGCCCTGGGCGCCGCGGCAGCAGCGCTCAACCGCGCGCCGTCTTGCGGCCGAAGCCCTTGTACTTGCCCTGCACGTAGAACCGGTACCAGCGCGGGGAAGCCTCGGTCAGCACGATGCCGGCAACCTTGCGGTCGTAGGGCTCGAGCATGGCCATCGCATCGGCGATGGCAGATCGGTCGGTGGCATTCCACTTGGCAACAATCGCGACGCGATCGGCGCAATCGATCAGGCGTCCGCCGCCGGTCGGGACGATCGGTGGCGTGTCGACGATGATGGTGTCGAAGTCCTGCCGCTTGGACTGCAGCAAAGCCTCAAATCTTGCGGTACCCGTGCCGGGCGCATGCGCCAGGGTAACGGCGTACAACTCGCCGGCAGCAGAGATCTTGGTCAATTCCGAGCCACTCTCGGCAACCCCGGGGAGCGGGGGCGCCTTGAGCCCGAGGCTGCGGCTGACGTCGCCGGCAAAGTCGTCGCCGTCAATCAACAGCGTGCGCGCGCCCGCTGCCGCGGAGGCGAAGGCAAGGTCGCGAGCGAACGCCGATTTGCCTTCACCGCTGACTGCCGAGGTTATGACAAGCACCTCGCCCGACTGCTCACCCGATCGCTTGAGACGGGTGACAATGGCCGACACGCTGCGCGCGTGCTCCGGTGAGCTGAAGCTCCACGCGCCCGCACCCGGGGGCTGCGCCGATTAGCGCGCCGGCGAACTGGGAACGATGCCGAGGCACGGCACGCCGAGGCTTTCCTCCACATCCTCCGACGTACGCAAGCCGGAGCGGACATTCTCGGAGAACACCGCAGCACCGGCGCTGAGCATGAGACCGGAGAGCCCCGCAGCCAGCAGGAGGATGAACTGTCCCGGGCCTGCTCGGCTTTAGTGGTGGGAGGGCAGGGGAGACGATGCGAGCATTGTCGAATCGCAGGGTCTGCTCCTGGTTCGTCTCCTTGAGGCGGCCGAGGTACTGATTGAACAAGGCGCGGTCGGCTTCGGCCTCGCGGGTCAATGCCGCCAGCTGCACGTTGAACTGTTCCTGCCCCTTGGATTGCTCCTTCAGAGTGGACAGCTCGGTCTCCAGCGCCGTCTGCTGTCGCGTCGCTGCAGCGTAGTCGTTGCGCAATCCCTCGATCACGCGAGAAATCTGCGCGTCGATTTGCTCCTGCGCTTCCACAAGCTGCGCACGAGCCGCGATGAGCGCCGGATGCTTGCTCCCGTACTGACTGCCGAGGCGTGCGACTGTTGCGGCGGCGGTGGCGTAGCGCGTGCGCAGCGAGCCTATGGTCTGCGACTGAAGAAGCTCCGCCAATGCATCGGTGCTGAACCGCTGGCTGCGTGCAGACTTCGATCTGCTGCAGGCGCCCGCCGACCTCTGCCTTGCGCAGCTGCGCGACGGCCAGTTCCCGTGAAACATCCTCCATGCGTCGCTGGATGAGCCTGCCACCCTGCAGTACGTCGACGACGTTGTTGGCGTTCTTGAAGTCGGCCACCGCCTGCTCGGACTTGCCGAGCCGCTGGCGGATGGCATCGATACGCTCGTCGAGCCATGTCGAGGCATTTTCCGTAAACGAGCGGCGCAAGGCCTGCTGCTCACCGATGTACGCCTGGGCTACGGCGTTTGCCACCTGCGCCGCCTTTTCGGGGGTCGACGCCGAGAAATTGATCTCCAGGATGTAGCTGAGCCCGCGCCGGCTGACGGTGAGCGACTTCGCGAACTTGTCGATGAGGCGCGCCATGCGCCGCTCGGGCACCTCGCGCGTTAGGCCCAAGGCTGCGGCGGCGGTTTCGAACAAGGACGGCGCGGCGAACTGAGGATCCTCGGCGAGGTTGAGTTCGTCGATGACGCGTCGCGCGAGAACGGGCGATTGAACGACTTCGACTTGGCTCTCGACGGCCGCCGCATCGCTGCCGATTCCGGAGATGACAGACTCCGACGCCGTCACCCGGGTTTCTCGCGGATCAAGAAGCACGACCGCCGTCGCCATGTACTTGGCCGGGAGAACCGCCAAGAGCGCAGCCGCCAGCGCGAGCGCAGCAAGCACGGCGGCTGCGATCGAGCGCGCACGCCAGCGGAGCAGACGGGCAAGCGGTTTTAGATCGAGCGTGCCGGCAATTGCGGCATCATTAACATTTGGCGACCGCGGCGCTGGACGCGCGGCTGACGCGCGCGCATTCACGTTCACGCGCATTAACATTCGCAGCCGATCCCCCGAGTGAAGGTTGTTCGGCATCACGGTTCATCGTTTGAGTTGGCAGTTCAATCTGAACCAGCGATTAACCTTACGTCGCCGCCGACCGGCTCTATGCCGGGAGATCTGCTGCTTTAACCCTAAGCAGATGCCCTCCGGGCACGCCTTCATTCAATGCCTAAGGTGCCGCTGCTCCCCTCAACGGGACAACAGCCTTTGGCGTCGAACGGGTGCAATGCTGGAAGACAAAGTGAGATGGCGGACCGCTGTGGCAGACGGACGTCGTTGCGTCCATCGGCGTAGCGTCCTGCAAGGACTGACGGCGGCTGTACTGTCGACGCAGTCCTCGCGCGCTGCGTTTGCAGCGCCATCGGTTACCGCGCTGCCGATGACGGCCTTGGCAACCGGCTTCAATCTGCCCGGCGTCTGCGACGTGCCACCCGAGCAGGCGCGCTTGCCGAGCCGAAGGCTCCTCGGCTACTTGGCGAAGCGCGGGTTTCGTTCTGTCCGGCTGCCCATCGATCCGCAGCTGTGCGCCAGTGGAGGAGCACAGTTCAGCGGCTGTTTGCATGCCGCTGCGAAAACGATTCTAGATGCCGGACTGTCTCTTTCTCTCGAACTGCATCCCGGCGCCGCAGCAGGTGCGTTGCTGCGCGCCGATCCAGCGAAAGGGGGCGACCTGATCGCGGCAGCTTGGCACCATCTCGCCGCCGAGGCGCACCCCCTGCCCAGCGGACGAGTCGGCCTTGAACTGCTCAATGAGCCGCCGCTGGCTGCGGAGGTTTGGAAAGGGTTGCGGCAAAATCTCGTAGTCGAAATCCGCAAAGCGGCGCCGAACCACACGCTGATCTGGAGCGCGGCGCAGAACCAGACGATCGAGGAGACGGTAGCCGACTCCGGCCCGTCGGATGCGAACGCCATCGCGGCCGTGCACTACTACTATCCGATGATCTTCACGCATCAGGGGCAGACGTGGGATAGCTCGCCTTACGAGGCCATACGCCAGTTGCCGTTCCCGTTCGATGCGGACGACCCGCAGGTGGTTGCAATCGCCTCGCACCTGCGCGCTGCAGGGCGTGCCGATAGCCTCAATGAGCTCAACGTCGAGACCGAGAAGCCGTGGACGCAGGCTCGGATAGATCGGGATTTCGCCTCGCTGCGGGCGTGGTCGCAATCGAGTGGGTGGCCGGTGGTTGTCAACGAGTTCGGCGTCTATCGGGACTTTGCTCTGCAAGGCGACCGCGTGCGTTGGCTGGGAGCCGTGCGCCGCGCCGCCGAAATCAACGGCTTTGGCTGGTGTCATTGGGAGTTCGACCAGGGGTTCGGCTTCACCCGATCGCGCGAGGACGCGAGCCTGATCGACGTGGCCGTGATGGCGGCGCTTCTCGGTCCTGACGAGGCTCGCAATTGACATGAGCGTCGCCGCGATACCCGCACGTTTGCCTCACATCGGCATCGCCCGCATCTTTGCGCCAGACACGTTGATGCAGTTTGTGCTGGGCATCTCCATCCTCGGCATCGGGGTCGGGCTGGCGCTGGGCGATCTCTATCTCAGCTACGCGTTCGTCTTCGCCTCCATGTTCGTCGTCGCAATGCTGTTGCCCGGCACGACGCCGTTCCTCCTGATATTCGCGTTCTTGTTCCAGAACACGTTCGTCGCCTTCACCGCCACATGGGTCAAGAGCACGGACGTTCTCGATCAGATGCGTGCCTTGAACGTCATCATGCTGGCGGCCGTGTTCATCTCTTTCCTGGTCACCGGCCAATTCAGCGCGCGCGTGCTGCCGCGCGGAGTACGGCCGTGGGTCAACGCCACTTGGCTCGTCTTCGCCGTGGTGGGTGCTTACTTTGCGCTTGGCGTGGCGTTGGGTAACGGCAAGGACGCGATCATATACCTGCGCGGCATGGTCGTTCCGCTGATGTGCTTGCAGATCGCGCTCGTTTGCGGCGCGAGATTTCGCGTTCCGCTGGCGCCGGCCCTGCTCGTCGCGACGCTGCTGATAATGCTCTACGGCTACTGCGAGCTGATGTTCGAGACCAGGTTCCTCAGCCTCTTTAGCGGCGACCGCTATTTGTGGCTGAAGATGCAAGACGACGTCGTGCGGGGTGTCTATACGCGCCTGATGGAGGAGACCGGCTTCGTACTGCGCGGCATCGACGACATGATGCGGGTGCCGCTGTTCAATCTATCGGGTTCCGCACACGACGCGATCCAGATCTTCCGGCTGGGCGGTCCCAATTTTCATCCCATTAGCTTCGGCTACGCGCTGGCGCTGTTGTCGGCATGGCTATTCGCCAATCGCATCCGCTGGGTGGCCATCCTGGCGCTGCCGCTGCTTATCTTCATTGGGTCGAAGGGCGCCATCGTGCTCTTCCTTGCGTTCTTCTTCATGGTGCTGGCGATGCGGCTCGTACCGGCGCGTGTCTCGATGGCTGTGTTTCTCGTGATGCTTGGCCTCTACGTCGCCGCCGTTTTCTCTTTCGGTTTGCGGGTAGGCGACTACCACGTTCTGGGCCTGATGGCGGGCATACGCGACTTCCTCGCCAATCCGCTCGGCCATGGCGTCGGCAGCGGCGGCGTTCTGTCGAAAGCCGGCTCGATGGTGAACTGGATCGATGCGCAGGGAAGGGGCGCCACCGAAATTCCGGTCGAGAGCGCCATCGCGGTTCTGTTCTTTCAGCTCGGCATCGGCGCCGCGGTTTTCGTCGGGTTGCTGGTCATGCTCGCGCGGCGCTTCCGCAAGGCATACCTGGCATCCCGCGAACCGCTGTTCCTGTTTGCCTTCGTCGCCATCTCGACCATTTGCGCCAACGCGGTCTTCCAGGAGGAAGCGTTCTTCGCTCCTTTGGCCCTCGGACTTTGTTTGATGCTCGCTGGACTGTCGCTCGGCGCCCTATTGGGCGGCGAGCCGCGAGACGAGCGACAGCCGCTTGCGGAGAGTTCCATCGGCGGCGCCGAGTAGGGCCGACAGCTTGGGCGAGTGCGCCGAACCGTCGATGCACTCGAGCTGCCCGTAACGCGTCAGCGTGTGTAGCCGGCGTCCGGTCCAGCCCGGAGGCGTGCGCAGAACAGTGTGCACATTCTGTTCGAAGGCGGTTTCATCGAGACGTATGACCTCCGCCAGTCCGATCCCCGTCCCGTAGCCGCGTTCGCAATCCTGGACCGGGCGCCAGAGACGACCATCGCGCATGAAAAAACCGCCGGCAGGGCGCGCGGCGCGCTGATCGACGAGGACTGGATTGGCCGGGTGGGGAGTCCACGGGCCGGTCAGCGTCGGCGCTGAGAACAGGGACAACGTGTCGGAATAGGAGCCCTGCCCGTCGCGCGTGGCGGCGAACATCCACAAGCGCCCGTTGTGACGCACCAAGGTAGCGTCCGAAACTTCGATGCCCGAAAGCAGCGTCGCCACCTTCGTCCAGCTCTGCGGGAAAGGGTCAGCCCGGTAGAGGTCGACGGTCCGATTGGCCGAGCTCTCGGGGATCATCCAGATCTGCCCGTCGTCTTCGAAGAGGAAGGGATAGGAAAGATGCCAGGGCTCTTCGAGTGCCCGTCGTACCGGGCTGACGCCTCCGCCGCGGTCGACTTCCACGTAGGAGATGACTCCCTTCGGCGCGCGGTGGTCGAGCTCCTCGAAGAAGACGTAGTGGCGACCATTGACGCCGATCGGAAACGGATCGGCGAAGAAGCGCACGCCAGGATCCGGCAGGATGTTCCACTGCGCGCCATCGAGGCTGAGCGTCTCGTAGATGCCCGGCGCACCTTTCTCGATGAAACGCCAGCCGATGCGCCAATGCGGCGCGTAATAGCAGAGCTTGTAGAGGCGCCGCACGGCGGAGAAGGCTATTGCGCGCAATAGGAACGAGATGGCGACGGGGTGGCTGACAGAGGGTGCGCGACCTGGCTTGATCGCCTCGCCGGGCGCCAGGCTGCCCGTTCGGGTAACGCGCGATGGCACATGGAGACGAGGGTGATGACGCGGGCGAGGGCGAACTCCGTCGCCTCGCGGACACTCGCCGCGTTGTCGGTGCCGGGCACGCCCTCGACGACGACGGCTCCTGTTGCCGAGTCGCTGACGACGACGGCAGGCATGCGGCCCCCGAGCAGCGGCGCCAGTAGTCCCGGCAGCCCGGCTTGGCCGTCGTAGAGGACGACGAGCCGCGGCGATGTCCCGCCGCATGATGCGGGTGCCGCGGCAAGATCGATGACAAGGTCGGGGGCCTGGAATCCGCTGTTGTGCAGGGCTCAGCACGTCCCAGTCGATCCGGTCGCTAGGTCGCGGGCCAGCTAGTCGATAGATGAGACTTTCTAGCTCGAACAGCAGTCCGACAGCCGACGGCTCCGGTGTTACGGGGCCAGCGACAAAGTCGCACACATGACCGTCACGCTGCAGGCGATCGCGGAGGTCGATCAGCCAGCGCCGCGCTTGCGATGGGTCGATCCTTACGTGTAGTCGCATGCGCGTCGCATGGTCCCCGGTTGATCGTGGACGAATAGCCGGCCAGCTGGCCGTTAGCCTTAGCGAGCGGCCTCGCCAGACACACAATCCCGTAACCTGTTAGAGCCTAGGAGGCGACGCGATAGTTTCCAGCGTGCTTACCGGGCTGGTTGCAGCGCGAGTGCGCCGTCGCTGTCATGTGGAATGCATACTCAGGTAGCCTGTCTTGCCGCGCGTGACGATGCAAAGCCTGTCCGAGTTCGTGCGCCAGCAGGGCTCGGATCGGCAAATCCGCAGCAACGTGCTTCTTCTCTGCGTCATCCTTTTCGGCGCGCTGCTGGCGTTCGCAATGTTCGCGGCCATTGCGCGCGATATCGGGCCGGAGCGCTTCGGTCATTTCGCCACCATCTTCAACGCCGTCTCGTTCCTGGCCGTGGTCGCCGCTCTAGGTCAGGAAACTCTGATCGGGCGATCGTGGAACGAGTACGCCGGCCGTGGTCGCCTTGATCTCGCCGGCGGCGCGCTCGTGTTCGGCATCCGCAACGTTTGATCGGCGCTCTTCTGGCTGCGCTACTCGTGGTGACCGTCGGCCTGTGGTTTGGCCTGCACGTCGAGCTGGCGTTGGCCGCCGCGGCGCTGATGGTGTGCCAGACGGTGCTCGCCTTCACCTCGAGCGCGAGCCGGCCGCTGGCGGGAGTGTTCGCCGCTACGAGCGGCTACGAAATAACGTGGCGTCTCGCGACGATCGTCGGCGTGGTCGTCGCCATCGCGATGTCGCTGGAGATCAGCGATGCAGGCCTACTACTGCTGCTCGCCGGCGGAACAGCGCTGGCGGTCTTCATGCAGGTCGTGCCGTCGTACCGCAATCTTCCCAAGGACATCGATTGGTCGTCGTTGTCGTTCGAGCGAGCGGCTTGGCTTAAGCGCTCTGTTCCCATGTGGGGTGCCGCCGTTCTCGAGGCCTCGAGCCAGTACGTAGACGTCGTCGTCATCGCTTTGCTCATCGATCCCGTAGCAGCCGGCGGCTATTTCGCAGCCAGCCGCATCTCCAATGCCTTTGCCAAGGTGACGCTGGCCGGCTCGAACCTTGCAGCCAGCCGCATCTCTCTCCTCTATTTCAATCGTCCGCGCTCCGAACTGCTCGACTTCGTTCGCTCGCTCGCGCTGTCGACGGCCGGTCTGGTTTTCGCAGGCCTTGCGGCGCTGTTCGTGCTCGGCACGTCGCTGCTGTCGATCTTCGGCGCCACGTATGCCGACCAGTTCTGGACCCTTATGGTGCTCTCGATAGGTACCGCGACGGTCGCCCTTTGCGGGCCGGCTCCCTACATGCTGCTGCATACTGGCCATGAAGCGATCTACACGCGCACCGTTGCCGGCGCCCTCGCGGCACGACTATGCCTATTCTTCGCGCTGACGCCCGTGCTGGGCACACTCGGTGCGGCGCTCGCCTTCACGATCGTAGCGCTGGGATCGTGCGCCGTACTCAACGTCGTGTGCCGCCGTCGCCTTGGCGTTGACCCCTCGGTATTCAATCTCATCGCTCGCGCTGATCCTGAAGACCAGCCGAGCGGCGCATGAAAACCACCGCCAAATCGGAACCGCGTATCGTTCTGCTGCAGACGCAAGCGGAGAATGCGGGCGCGCAAGAGATCGCCCGCATCCTGGGGTACGGGTTGCAGGCGCGTGGCTTCGACGTGCACTTCGGGTTCTTCTTCCGCCGCACGGAAGGCTACGACAACGCGCCCGGCGTCTTTTTCGGTGCCGATGCGCGCCCGTCGGGACCGCGCGCTGCCGCGCAGATGGCGCTGCGAGTTCGCCGGCGCATCGCCGCGCTGGCGCCTGATGCGGTGATGACGTTCCAGCACTTCGGCAACGTTCTCGGTGCGCCCGTGGCGCGGCTCGCTGGGGCCGGTCCAGTGATCGCCAATCTGAACACCTCGCTGAAGGCGCTACCCTACTGGGTGCGGGCTGCCGATTGGCTGCTGTCGGCGACCGGCGTTTACACGCGCACCATCGCCAATTCGGCGAGCACGGCAGCGGAATTTCGTGCACTGCCGCCGCCATTCGCCAATCGCATGCTGCGCATCGATCATGGTTTCGAGCCCAAGCCAAGCGAGCTGAGCAAGGAGGCCGCGCGCTCAGCGCTCGATCTGCCTGCCGACGCAATTCTGCTCGGCATGGTTGGGCGCCTCGATGCGCAGAAGAACCAGCGTGCGCTGATCCTACTGCTATCGGCCAATCCGACTTGGCACGTCGCGCTGGCAGGGCAGGGTAAGACGCGGGGCGAACTGGAAGCGATGGCGCGCGATCTTGGATGTCACGATCGCGTCCACTTCGTCGGCGAGCTGCCGCCCACTCGGGTGGGTATCTTTCTCAAAGCGCTCGACGTCTTCGTTTTCGCTTCGCTGCGCGAAACGTTTGGTCTCGCCGCGGTCGAGGCGGCCAACAACGGCATTCCCGTCGTCTGTCACGATCTCGGCGTGTTGCGAGAGGTGCTGTCGGTCGAGGGGTTGCCTTGCGCGCGGTTCGCGGACGCAACCGATACGCAGGCGCTGGCGGCAGCGGTCCATGCCGTGCTCACCGATCCCGAGCTCGCGGCAACGTTGACCGCGCGGGGCCGACGCCTGCGCGACAAGTACTCGCTGGATAGCATGGTTGATGCTTACGTTGCCGTGCTGGAGGCGATCGGCGTTCGGCTACCTTCGCCTCGGGAGGTCAGTTTGGAGACTGCTCGGCTCGATAGTGGACTCCAGAATTCTAGTCCTGAGAGCCCGCCACCCATGCTAGATACTGCAACCCCCTTGAACTGGGGGTCAGAGGTTCGAATCCTTTCGGGCGCGCCATTTTTCCAACCCTAACATTGCTAGCTGGCACACGCTCGCGTTGGCGGAGATGTTGCGCGGCTTGGCTCGTCGGCGCCTGCGTGGCGAGCATCCTTGTAGCGCTGTCAGCGAACTTGGCTTGTCTAGCGGCGTCGCCCGGTTGGGCAGATTGCGCCGGTGCGCGGATCGAAGGCCGAGCCCATCGTCCGGCAAGTCGCCGAGGGCTTCTTCACCGACAAGATGCCGGGCGCCGTGCGCGCCGTCTGGCCGTCGGTCTACGCCTTCGTGTGCGAAGGCAACGGCAGCGTCTACACCGCGAGCGCGTTCCTCGTCGGCAAGACCGACCGCGGCAAGACGTCGACCTACTACTTCATGACGGCAGGGCACGCGATCGAGGATTGCCGAGCACCGCGGCGCTATCTCACGGAGGACGTCAATCGACCCCGTTTCGAGAGCGACGGCATCACTCTGGCAGCGCCACTGCCGCGGCTCGGTGGCATCAGTACCGTCTACGTGGACGACGCCTATGATCTTGCCGTCGTCAAGGTCGAGGCGAGTGCGGCGCTGCGCATCGGCAACCCGCTAAGGGCCGGCGATCGGTGCGACAAGGCTGTACGGCGGGAGGTGTATGCAGTCGGCTTTCCAGGCGTCGGCAAGCGCCGATCGCTGCGCCTCAATCGTGAGGCCAAGCGCTGGAGCAAGGGAAGCTTCGTCGGCTACGGCAAGGCGGAGTTCCGCGGTGTCGAGTCGATCTATATCGCTTCGAGCGTCGATTCACTTCCCGGCAGCTCGGGCGGGCCGGTGGTGGACGAGAACGGCGAGCTGATCGGCATCGTTGCGAAGGGCGCCGCGAGCGAGGAAAACGGCTTTCGCTATGACGTCGATGCGCAGAAACAGGACGATTGGCAGACGTTTCTGGTGCCGTGCAGCGCCGTGTCGGCGATCATCCAACGCAGCGGCATCGGCAAGTGAGCGGCGCGTTCAGGCGACGGGCGACACGTCGACACCGACGTGGACCGAGTGGTCGCTGCCGCCGAGCAGGATGCCGCTGATCGGGCTGACGTCGTCGTAGTCGCGTCCATAGGCGATGGTGATGTGTCCATCGCGCGGGATGAGGCCGTTGGTTGGATCGAAATCCACCCAGCCGAACGCCGGCGCCCACACCGAGATCCAGGCATGCGAGGCGTCGGCCCCAGCAAGGCGCGCCACGCCGGGTGGTGGGCTGGTCAGAATGTAGCCGCTGACATAGCGCGCCGACAGGCGCAGGGCGCGCAGGCATGTGAGCGCCAAGTGCGAGAAATCCTGACAGACGCCGCGCCGCTGGTGCAGCACCTGCGTCACGGGGGTCGAGATGTCCGTAGCGGTCGAGTCGAAGGTGAAATCCTTGTAGATCCGCTCGACGAGATGCCAGGCGCCCTGCAACACCGGGCGTCCCCTCGGAAAGAACTCGCTTGCGAAGGCGGCAATCTCGGCAGTCGAGCGCGTGTGCTTGGAGGCGCAGGCGTAACGGGCCACCTCCAGATCGATGCCGGGCTTGGGATCGAGGATGGACGCGGCGACGGCTTCCCAGGGCATGCTGGCGGCAAGGTCGATGGCGCACGGCGCCGTCACGCCGATGGTGCTGCGCGCGTGCACGATGAGCTCCTTGTGCTCGAGCTCGATGTCGAACAGCACCTCGCGATTGCCGTAGTAGTCCTGGCGCTCCGTGCGGATCGTCGGCGCCGGCTCGATGAGCAGCGTGTGGCCCTTGACACGCTGCCGCTCTACCGCGCGTGGCGACATGTGGACGACGTGCTGGCTCTGTGCCACGGGGGTCGAGTAGCGGTAGATCGTGCGATGGCTCACATTGTAGATCATGTTTTTGGTACGCGGCGGGTGTGGACGCGATGCGGCTGCTCCTCGAGCAGGTTAAAGTAGCGACGCTCGATGGCGTTGGTGAGTTGCGGCAGCAGGCGCAGCTGACTGCGAACGGCGGCCTGCAGCTCCGTGCGCGACGCGTCCTTGGCGAAGGCCTCGACATCGGCGAGGCGTATCGATGTCAGCATCGACAGGATCAGGCGGCGCTCGTCAGTGAGGCTGGCGCCCTGCTTCGATTGCGGCAGGCCGGCGAGGTGCTGTGAGATGCTGGAGAGCTGATAGGCGAGGCTGCGCGGGTTGGTTTCGTCGAGCAGCAGCAGGTCGAGCACCAGGGCCAGCATGGGATCGAGGCGGTAGCGCGAACGGTAGGTTATGAAGCTGTCGGCGACCTCAAGCAGGAAGAACAGGCGTCCTTCTTCCTCCTCGCGCTCTAGCGGATGACCGAACAGCCAGAGGATCGCTTCGCTCATGTTGCCGGCGCGCTCGACGCGGCGACCCATGTCGAGGAACGACCAGCCTTTGTTGCGGGTCATGTTCTCATGCATCAGGCCGTTGAAGGCGGATAGCCATCCGAGCCCGTCCTCGAGCAGGTCGAGCAATGCCTCGGGTGGCGCGGTGAGCAGCTCCCGACGCCAGTCGGCACCAGGGCGGAAATGACTGAGCACGCGCCAGGCTTCGAGCGAGAGACGGTCGCGCGTCAGGTTGGCGACGCGGTACAGCTTGTCGAGCGTGCCGTCGAGGGTGCGGCGACCGTCCTTGGCGGTGATGAGCAGGTGCACCATGCGCTCGACGGCGGCAGCGTCGTCGCCTTCGCTTGGCGTCACTACCTGCGCCTCGTCGCGCATCGCCAGGGCTTCGAGGCAGGCTCGCGCAGCACCCTGTACATGCGATGGCGCGTTGTCCCCGCGCAGTGGCTGTAGCGCGCTGCGCAACACGCGCATGATCCAGTCGGTGCGCTCGGCGTAGCGGCCGAGCCAGAACAGGTCATCGGCGACACGGCTCTGGATGACGCGTTGCGAGCGCTGCACGCGGGCGGTCTCGATGGTCGGCTGCCACAGGCTGCGATGCGGCGGTACCTCGCCGTCGGCGACGATCCAGACATCGCGCGTGCGTGCTTCCGGCGCGCTGAGGGCGACGGCAAGGTTGGGTACGATGGCCATGGCGAGGCCGCCGGGCATGACCGTGAAGCCATCGGCCGTTGCGGCGACGAACAGGCGAACGGCGAAGGGTTGCGGCACCAGTCCTTGCGCGGTGAACGCGGGGGTCGTGCCAAAGCCGACGCGCTCCTCGGCGACGAGCATTTCGCCGTGCAGGCCGATTTCCTCCTTCAGGGCGCGGCGTTGCGCCTCGGTGAGGCTCGAACCGAGCTGGCCGTATTGCGCCCCGCCCGGCCGTCCAGTGCCTTCCTGGGCCGGGTGGATGACCATGCGGTCGAGGTTGGCGATCACATGCTCGCGGTTGGCGGCGTCGCCAAGCCACCAGCGCGGCGCGTCGGTGACAAGCAACTCCTCGCCGAAAAGGTGCCGGCAGACTTGCGGCAGGTAGGCGCCAAGACCGCGGTTCTGCGCCACCGCCGAGCCGAGCGCATTGCGCACCAGCGCCGGCGCCTTGCGGACCGCTTGCACGAGACCGGGGGGACCGCCATAGCGCGAGCTGTCGAGCTCGAGCGGGTCGGATTGGCGGCCGTCGACGCAGCGAACGATGAGATCGATGCGCTTCAGGCCTTCGAGCGTCTTCAGGAACAGGCGATCACCGGCGGTGCGCAGGTCTCCACCCTCGACCAGCAGATAGCCGAGATAGCGCGCGAGGTACGCGTGGCTGAAATAGTCGTCGTGGTGCGGGCCCGGCGTCAGCAGCGCGATGCGCGGATCGCGGCGGCCGGTCAGCAAGGTGAGGTCGGACTGCACCCTCTGGAAGAAGGGGGCGAGGCGCGTCCCGTTGCAAGCCTCGAAGAGGTCACCGGTGATGTGCGTGTGCACCACGCGGTTGGCGAGTGCATAGCCGACGCCGGCCGGGGTTTCGGTGTGGTTGTCGATGACGCGCCAGCTTCCGTCGGCTTCGCGCGCCAGGTCGATGGCATAGAAATGCAGATGGCCCGGCTTGGGAACGATGCCGTGGCACGGGCTGAGGAAGGCGGCGTCGGAGAAAACGAGGGCCGGGGGAATGAGGCCGCCGCGCAGCAATTTCTGCTCGCCATACGCGTCGGCGAGGATGGCGTTCAACAGCCGCATGCGCTGGATGAGCGCCGCCTCCAACGTGTGCCACTCGCTGCTCGAGATGATGAGCGGGACGAAGTCGACTTCCCAACGCTTTCCGGGCGACGTCGGGTCAGCGAAGATGTCGTGCGCGATGCCCATTTCGCGCACGCGCCTGTTGAGGCGTTCGGCGCGCTGCGCTTGCTCGGCGGCGGGCAGCTCGGCAAAGGCGGCGAGATACTGTCGCCAGTGGGGGCGGACGACGCCGTCCGCGTCCATCAATTCGTCGTAGCCGCCATTGCGCAGGCGCGAATAGCCGTCGAGCAAGCTCCGATCAGGCTCAAGCGGCAGCCGCGCTTCCAGGTTCATGGTTGAAGGGTCATGCGGCGGTGCCCGCAAATTGCGCCTTGTCGGCCGGCTTGGCGGTTCGATGTGGGTGCGAGGATAGTGCTTCGCGCTGCGTCGCACCAGCGGCGGCAAGCCCCGGAAGGGACGAATAAATCTGTCTGTGACCGGGGAGCCCGAGGCGGGTTAGAGCCGCAAGTCGAGCGTCAGCGGGTACTCGGGGTTGACCGCGACCGGGGTCGTCGTCTCGCGACCCGGTGTATGGCCAAGTTTCTCGAAGCGGGCCAGGCGCCGCCCCTCAGCCTCGTAGGCGTTGACCGGGGCGAGGTCGATATTGCGTCCGCCAGGGTGGGCGGCGTGGTAGCGGCAGCCACCGACCGAGCGCCCGGTCCAAGTGTCCATGATGTCGAAAACAAGCGGCGCATGCGGTGGAATGGTCGGGTGCAGGGCCGAGGCCAGTTGCCACGAACGATAGCGGACGCCGGCAACCTTCTCGCCGAATGTGCCGGTATTCGTCAGCGGCAGTCCGCGACGATTGCAGGTGACGGCGAAGCGGCCGTTGGCGCCGTCGCGCACGAGCACTTGCACGCGGTCGAGCGAGTTGTCGACGTAGCGGGCGGTGCCGCCGGCGGTCCCTTCCTCACCCAGTACATGCCATGGCTCCAGCGCCTGGCGCAGTTCAACGGCGACGCCGGACGCTTCAACCTCGCCGATCAGCGGGAAGCGGAATTCGAAGTGCGGGGCAAACCAGTCGAGCTCGACGGGGAGCCCGGCCGCATTGAGATCGCCGATCACCTCGCTGAAGTCCGCCCACAGGAAATGCGGCAGCATGAAGCGGTCATGCAACGCCGTGCCCCAGCGAACCAGTTTGCCGCGATAGGGCCGGTCCCAGAACATGGCGATGAAGGCGCGCATCAGCAGCTGCTGCACGACGCTCATGCGTGCGTGCGGCGGCATCTCGAAGGAGCGGAACTCGATGAGGCCAAGCCGCCCGGTTTGGCTGTCGGGCGAATAGAGCTTGTCGATGCAGATCTCGGCGCGGTGCGTGTTGCCGGTCACATCGACGAGCAGATGGCGGAAAATGCGGTCCACCAGCCACGGCGGCACGCTGCCCTGCGAGGGGTCGGGGATCTGCTTCAGCGCGATGTCCATCTCGAACAGCGCTTCGTGACGTGCCTCATCGAGACGTGGCGCCTGGCTCGTCGGGCCGATGAACAGACCGGAGAACAGGTACGACAGCGAGGGATGGTTCTGCCAATAGGCGATGATCGAGGCGAGCAGGTCGGGGCGCCGCAGGAACGGGCTGTCGGTCGGCGTCATGCCGCCCATGACGATGTGATTGCCGCCGCCGGTGCCGGTGTGACGCCCGTCCGGCAGATACTTGTCGGCGCCCAATCGCGACTTCTCCGCTTCCTCGTAGACGGCGGTGGTTATGGCGACGACTTCCTTCCAGCTCGTCGCCGGATGGATGTTGACCTCGATGACGCCGGGATCGGGCGTGACCTTGATGACATTGATGCGCGGGTCGCTGGGAGGCGAATAGCCTTCGATATGCACCGGCAGCTCGGCTGCGGCTGCCGCCTCCTCGACCGCGGCGACGAGCGCGGTGAAATCGAGCGCGTCCTCCACTGGCGGCAGGAATACGCAAAGGTGCCCGTCACGCGGCTCGATAGCGAGCGCCGTACGCACGGAGCCGTAGATCTCGCTCGCTCCCGATGGCGGCGGCACCGGGGCGGGGCGCAGCGTCACCGCTTTGCGCTGCTGAATGAGCACGGATCGTTCCGGCAGCGGCGGCGCCTCACCGAGCGGATCGCGCGGCAGGACGTGGGGGTGGTCGACGGCTGGAAGCTCGGGAAGCGAGCCGATGGGAAGCCGGAATCCGGCGGGGGCATCGCCCGGCATGAGATACAGCCTGCCGCGTCGCGTTCCCCACCGTTCGGTGACCCAACGGCGCCCAAGGTCGGGCGACTGCCACACTTGCACCGGCAGCACATAGCTCGCGGGTTTGTCGAGGCCCTGCTCGAAGACGCGCACGATGCGCGCGCGCTCGGCCGGATCCTGCAGCTTGTTTTTTTCCGGCTCGACGTTGAGAGGCAGCTTCTGCTCGACGAGGGCGTAGTAGCCGGGATCCTCGAAGGCGGGAATGCCGCTGTCGGCCGGCAGACCGAGCTGAGTGCAGAGCGCGCCCATCAGCTTCTCGGCATCGGCGATGCCGGCCTTTGCCGGCTCGCGTTCGCGATCGATGAGGTCCGGATCGCTCCACAGCGGCTGCTCGTCGCGGCGCCAGTAGAGCGCGAACGACCAGCGTGGCAGCGGCTCGCCGGGATACCACTTGCCCTGGCCGTAGTGCAGCAATCCGCCGGGCGCGAAGCGTTGCTGCAGACGGCGCACCAAATCTTCGGCGTAGGCCCGCTTCGTGGGACCGACGGCGCCGGTCTTCCACTCGTCGCTGTCCATGTCGTCGATGGACACGAACGTCGGCTCGCCGCCCATGCTGAGGCGCACGTCGGCACTGTCGAGCCGCGTGTCGACGGCATCGCCGGCGGCGATGATGCGTTTCCAGGTAGCCTCTGTGTAGGGCAGCGTGACGCGCGGGCTCTCGAGGATGCGCTCGACCTTCATGTCGAAGGAGAAGGTCACTTCGGCCGGCTCGTGCGCGCCGCTGATCGGCGCGGCGCTCGATGGTTGCGGCGTCGCCGCGAGGGGAATGTGACCCTCGCCGGCAAGCAGGCCGGACGTGGGGTCGAGGCCGATCCAGCCTGCGCCGGGAAGGTAGACCTCGGCCCAGGCGTGCAGGTCCGTGAAGTCTGCCTCGGCCCCTGCCGCCCCGCCGTCGAGCGGTTTCACGTCGGGACGCAGCTGAATCAGATATCCGGAGACGAAACGCGCCGCGAAGCCGATGTGGCGCAGCACCTGAACCAGCAGCCAGCCGGAATCGCGGCACGAGCCCGACGCCTTGGTCAGCGTCTCCTCGGGCGTCTGAATGCCCGGCTCGAGACGCACGCAGTAGTTCACTTCGTTGCGAACCCGGCGGTTGAGCTCGGTGAGGAAGTCGATCGTGCCTTCCTTTTTGCTCGGGATGGAGGCGAGGAACTTCTTGACCAGAGGCGTCGCCGGCAACGGCTCCAGGTATGGACCCAGCTCTGCCTTGAGCTCCGGGTCGTAGAGGAACGGCCAGTCCTTGGCGCTATCCTCGACGTAGAAGTCGAAGGGATTGATCACCGCCATATCGGCCACGAGATCGACCGTGACGACGAAGCGGTCGGTCTTTTCGGGCAGCACCACGCGTGCGCAGTAGTTGGCGAAGGGGTCCTGCTGCCAATTTATGAAATGCAGCTTGGGCTCGATGTTGAGCGAGTAGCTGAGGATCGGGGTGCGGCAGTGCGGGGCCGGCCTCAGCCGGATCACCTGCGGTGCCATTCCGATCACGCGATCATAGTGGTAGGCCGTCCGGTGCGTGAGAGCGACGTGGAGTGTCATCAGAACCCGTTCATCAAGAGCACCCTTGTGCAGCGCAGCGTGACCATAGAACATCTTTTGCCGCGCACGAAGTTCAGGCATTGCCTCGCAAGTAGGCGTGCTGCAACAAGTTTGGGCATTAAATAAGAACGGAAATCTGGGCTCCACGCTGGGTCCGGCGTCGCTGCAAGAGGGTGAGGAGCGAAGGGTCGGTGAAGAGGTTCAAATGCGGGGCGTGCAGCAACACCGTTTATTTCGAAAACATGCAGTGCCTGCAGTGCGGGCACGCGCTGGGCTTTCGCTCCGACAAGCTTGAGGTACGCGCGCTCGTCTCGGCGGGAGATGGGCTCTACCGCGAATACAAGCACGGGGCAGGGACGCGGTTGCGCTATTGCGCCAACGAGGCGCACGGCGTCTGCAACTGGCTGGTGCGCGAAGATTCCGCCTCGCAGTTCTGCGCCGCCTGCGACCTCAACCGTACCATTCCCAACCTCGCCGATCCCGACAACGTGCTGGCCTGGGGGGAGTTCGAGCGCGCCAAGAAGCGGCTCGTCTATTCGCTGCGGCGTCTCGATCTGCCGCTCGACGGCGCGGCGATGGGCAAGGCGCCGCTGACCTTCGACTTTCTCAACGACGCGCTCACCGGACACTTCGATGGCGTCATCACGATAGCCGTCGGCGAGGCGGATTCGGTGGAGCGCGAACGCCAGCGTAAGGCAATGGCGGAGACATACCGTTCGCTGCTCGGCCACCTGCGGCACGAGAGCGGCCACTACTATTGGATGTTGCTGATCGACGGCACGCGGAACCTCGATCGCTACCGCCAGCTATTCGGCGATGAGCGCGAGAGCTATGCCGCGTCGCTCGATCGTCACCACTCGCAGGGTCCGCCGGCCGATTGGTCCCTGCGGCATGTGTCCGCCTACGCCAGCTCGCATCCGTGGGAAGATTGGGCGGAAACCTGGGCCCACTACCTGCACATGATCGACACTCTCGACACCGCCGCCGTGCATCGGATCGAACCGCGCCCCGGACGTTTCGGTGGAACCGGCGCCTGGCCCCTGCGTCCGTTCGACGTGTACGGCACCGAAAGCTTCGATGCGCTGATCAAGCGCTGGGTGCCACTGACGATTGCGCTCAACGACATCAATCGCAGTATGGGCCACGCCGACTTCTATCCCTTTGTCATTCCCGAGATGGCGGTCACCAAGCTCGCCTTTGTGCATCGTGTGATCCGTCAGGCGACGCGATAGCTGGCGGCCGAATACGGTGATCCGCTAGTGGCCACCCCCGTGGCCACCCCCGCCGCCGCCGATCCCGATCCCGATGCTGAAGCCGGGCGAGCTGGGCTGGTAGCGCGGGTACGCCTTGCGGCGCGGCTTGGAGTAAACGTACTTCTTGCGCGGCTTTTTCTTTGCCCGAGGTTCCGGCGGGTCGTTGTCCTCCGCCTTTTGAACCTTCGGTAGGTTGGCCTTGCGGACCTTCGGCTCGGGGCAGCGGCCGAGTTCGATGTCATCGCGCGTGAAGATGGGCGTGGCATCGACGCCCGGCGGCTTGACGACAAACGGGAAGGCGGCGGCGAAGCTCACTTCGCGGGCCTGCGGCAGAGCATTCCACGTGCCGGGGTCTTGCAGTGCGCCGTCGGGCCCGATGCGCAACAGGCGGCATGGATCGTCGAGCGAGCGACACTCGCCGCGGGTATTGCAGACGCGTATGGCGCCCTCGTGGAGCAGCAGCCAGACCGATCCGGCCTCCTCGATGTAGACGTCGAAGATCGTGCCGCGCACGGTGATGGCGACGACGGGCGTTCGGATCGAGTAGAACGGCTTGGCCGCCACGCCGGTGATGAAACGGAAGCCGCCCTTGATCAAGTTGAGGACGATGGCGCCACTCGTCTTGTTGGCGTCGTAGATGAAGCGGTCCAGCGTCATGCGCGCTCCGGGACCGATAGCGAGCTTTGTCTGATCGCGTAGAATGAGCTCGGCGATCGACTCGCTGCCCGCAGCGATGACTTCCTCCTGGACGACATCGTCGCCCGTCGCGAGATTGCGTAGGTCGTCGCGAAATTCGCCCGTCACTTGGTTGACGACGGCGACGGCTGAACCGATGGCGTCACCGGGGTCTGCGAGTGCCGCTGTGGGCAGCGCACCGAGAAAAAGGCAGAGGGTGAGGCGAACTAAATTCATGGCTGAAAAATCAAACGCATCAACGACATCTTGGAAATCGTACGCTTAAAAAACCAACGTTGGGATACTATAATTCAATCAGTTGCTTCTGAACGCCGGCCAGCTTTAACCCTTATCATTTTGTCCGACACTTTGCGCAATGGTTTGCGAGTGACCAATTGACAATGACCGCGATGAAACAGGCCCTGACCCTTACTGCAATGGCGGCTGTCCCGCTCCTCTTCGCGATGGGTTGGAGCAGCGATGCTGCAGCGCGAAGCTCGTTGCGGGGCGAGGACAAGGAATGCGCCGACACCGCCAATGCCGAGGCGGCGATCGCCGCCTGCACGCGGCTGTATGAAAATCGCGGGCTCGGCCGTAACAACCGCGCCATCGCGCTCGGCAATCGCGGCGCCGCTCACAAGGTGATGGGCCGCTACGACGAGGCCATCGCCGACTTCACCCTCGCCATCGAGCTCCATCCGGGCAACTCGCAGTACTATTGCCAGCGCGGGGATGCGCGTCTGCGCACGAATGCAAACAGCGAGGCGGTTGACGACTATACGGTCGCCATACGCCAGTCGCCGCGCCTGCTGTGGGGCTACCATGGTCGCGGGCAGGCCTACCTGGCCTTGGGCAACGGTGAAGCGGCCCTCGCCGATCTCAACCAGGCGGTGCGCATCAAGCCGGAAGCGTTCACCTTGCGGGTGCTGCGTGGACGCGCCAATAACCTCGTCAAGAACTATGAGGCGGCCATCGCAGACTTGAACGAAGCGCTCAAGAATCCGAAGTCGAGTACTCTACTGCCGAAGGAGCGCGCCGCCGTGCTGACGCAGCGCGCCTTTTCCCGCGCGAAGCTCGACCGCGGCGAGGAGGCGCAAGCCGACATCGATGAGGCACTGCGTTTGGCGCCGAAGGCGGCCTTTACGGTCGCCGTCGCCGGCCTCGTTCACGAGAAGCAAGGACGCATGACGGAAGCCCGCGATGCCTACTCGCAGGCGCTCGCCATCGAGCCGAACCAGGCTCTCGCCAAGCTGGGGCAGGAGCGGATCGGTTCGGGATCGGCCTCCTCGGCGGCCTCGAACGCGGGGGACGAACCGGACGAACCTGCGGAACCCTCCGAGCCCGTCGTACGCGCCAAACCCGAACCGTCATCGGGAGCCGACATGTGCGCCAAATACGTGCCGGAGATTGGCCGCACGGTGAAGATCAAGTGCGCCGATTGAGCCGGCTCGGGCTTAGAACCGGATGACGGCGCCGGCCAGCAGCAGGTCGAGGTCATCGATGGGCGCATCGGCGATTGCGCCGGTGGCGACACCGTCTTGCAGTTGGCGCAGATCGAGATTTCCCTGCACGTGTTTGTAGGTCAGATAAAGGATCATCCCGGCGTTATCGATCCCTTGCGCGATGCCTCCGCCCCAGATGGCGACATCGGAGTGCCAGACCGCCCAATCGCCCAGGCCCGTGGGGTTGAGCGCGTCGCCGGGGCCCACGGGCAACAACGTCGAGGCACCGCCTGCGTAGTGGTAGTAGTCGCCGTAGAGAGTCGTCTTCCCGAGCGGGAGATACGACCGCTCGATGCCTAGTTGTCCGGACAGGAATAGCTCGCTGTCATCGACGCCGGCACCCCCGTAGCGCCTGGTGTCGTCGAGGAGACCGTCAAGGGTGAGCCCCAATCCGAAGTTGCCGAACAGGCCGCTATCGAGATGTTTGGCGCTGACCGAGGCGCGAAGCTGGCGGCACGAGGTTTCATCACCGGTATTCGGCAGAATGGCGGACGGACAGACGCTGAACGTGCGCGAGCCGGGCGTGAGCTGCAGGTAGCCGATGCCGGCTCCGACATCGAAACCAAGGATCTCTTTGCGGTAACGCAGCGCCACGTCCCAGAAATCGGTAACGACCCAGTCAGCGGCGGCGGTGAACCCGTTCCACGTCGGCGATACGTATTTCAGCAAGGAAAATCCACGCTGGCTCTCTCCCGGCTGGTCACCGCCGGCACCGATGATGCGCCGCCAGTTGAGGAAGCTGCCGGTCAGGCGGCCGTTGGTGGCCGATCGCAGGAACATGCCCAGGCCGGCGTTCTCCGGCGCTGCGTACTGATCGAACATGCCGGTTTGCGTGACGTTCGAGTTGGCTATCCGGTCGGTGGCGGCGAAGGTGGTGCCGACGAAGACCGTTCCATAGTGCTTGTTGCGCAGGAACCAGACGGAGCTGCGCAGATCGAATCCGGTCGTCGCCGCGCGACCGAAAAAGCCGCGGTCGGCAACCTGATTGACCAACTTCGAGTTGGCCGTTCGGATGGCGACGTCGATAGCGTAGCCGGCCTCCCACTGCGCATCGATGGCGGCTTTGCCGACGAAGCTGAAGCGTGAGCGCTGATTGTCGTTGATGACGACATATGCGTTGCTCTCGCTGCCGTCGTCCCAAGCCATCACGCCGTTGTTGACGAGGCCGGAAAGCTGCAGGGAGAGCTTGCGGTTACCTTTGCGGGCAACCATCGCCTCGAGTTCGGCGATGCGCTGATCGAGGTCGGCGCAGCACGGTGCGCCGTAGTCGGGGCTGCCATTCGCTGCGGCCGCGGCGGTTGCCCCGGCGAAGATGAAAATCGCCAGTGCAGGGCCTGCCACCGGCTTGCTTCGCCGCCCTTTCGGCACGCCCCGAGGCCTTCCATGTCGCGTGGTCCGATGCGTTGAGCTTGAGGCAATACCTGATTCGACGCCGATAGCGCGGCGTCCCGCGCAAGCGCATGGACATCGCGGCATCTGCAACCCGTGCAGCCACTTTCGTCGGTTCAACTGCTCTACACGACAGCGCATTTTACATTTTCTTGAGCGATGCGCGCTAGATTGGCCTCGCATCATCAGCTCAGAGAGCATCGACCGTGGCGATCAGGAACTCAGTGCTCCGGTCCATCCGCGACAATCCATGGACGAGCTTGCAGGACGGCTTCCTGGCGCTCAGCGCCATGGCCGTGGCCGGGCTGCTCGCCATCGAGTACGACCTGTTTCGCTTCGCCAGCGAAATGAGCACGTCGGAGCGGCGCATAACGCTCGCCGAGGCCATTGCCCTGACGTTGTTGCTCGGCTGCTGCATTGCCGCCTTCGTGCAAAGGCGAATGCGCGATCAGCGGCTGGAGGCGGACAAGCGCACGCAGGTAGCCGCGGAGATGCGCGATTTGCGCGAGCAGGCAATGCGCGACCCGCTGACCAACCTGCCCAATCGCCGCGCGGTCCTGGCCCGGTTGGAAGAGCTGCGGGCCCAGGTTGACGGGCAGCAGCACGCCTTCTTTATGCTCGACCTCAACGAGTTCAAACGCGTCAACGATCAGCACGGGCATGGCGCCGGCGACAGCGTGCTGCAGGTGGTCGCCGAACGTTTCAAGCGAGTCGCCCGTCCCACCGATCTTCTCGCGCGCCTCGGCGGCGACGAGTTCGCGGTGCTCTCATACGACATCGACCAGGCCGGCGCCGCGGCAGTCGGCAGCCGGTTCCTGGACGCCCTGCAGAACCAGGTCTGGGTCGAAGGCATTGGTCACGACGTCGGCGTATCGATCGGTGCGGTGCTGTTCCCCAAAGATGGGCTCACCGCCCAGGAGCTGCTCGTCAACGCCGACATCGCCATGTATCGGGCCAAGGCAGGCGGCCGCTCGGCGCTCGTTTTCTTCGACAGCGCAGAGGCTTCGCTGCGTCAATATCCGCGCTTTGCCGGTTAGCTCGGCCCCTCCTCATGCAGGTGTCCGTTGAGCCGCCCATTGACTTTGAACGCCGCACTCCCTAATTCTGCAGTTGCAAATCATTTGCAACTGGCCGGCTCGCCGCGGGGGGATGTGGCGGCAAGCCTGCCGGTTCGATGCGGCTGGGACCTCCCCTGGAGACTTGAATTGGGCATCACGCGAAGGAAATTTGCGACGCTGGCGGCTGCTTTGTCCGTCCTCGTGGCGCTACCTCAGCTCGCGGTCGCGGCGGACGGAGGCAAACCGTTCCGCGTGGTCACGACGTTCACCGTCATCCGCGATATCGCGCAGAACGTCGCCGGCGATGCGGCTATCGTCGAATTGATCACCAAACCGGGGGCGGAGATCCACGACTATCAGCCGACGCCCCTCGATATCGTCAAGGCGCAGTCAGCCGACCTGGTGATCTGGAACGGTCTCAACCTGGAGCGTTGGTTCGAGAAGTTTTTTCAAAACGTGTCCGACGTGCCGAGCGTCGTCGCCAGCGACGGTGTCGAGCCGATGGGGATCAGGGAGGGAGCCTACACGGGCAAGCCAAATCCGCACGCATGGATGTCTCCCGCCAACGCCCTGATCTACGTGGAGAACATTCGCAAAGCCTTCGTGCAGCACGATCCGGCCAATGCCGCGACCTACAATGCCAACGCGGCGGCATATTCGGCACGCATCAAGGCGATAGACGCGCCGTTGCGTCAGCGGCTCGCCGCGATCCCCGATGGGCAACGCTGGCTCGTGACGAGCGAAGGTGCATTCAGTTATCTCGCGCGCGACTACGGCCTGCGCGAGCTCTACCTCTGGCCCATCAACGCCGACCAGCAGGGCACGCCGCAGCAAGTGCGCCACGTCATCGACGAGGTGCGCAAATATGAGGTGCCGGTGGTGTTCAGCGAGAGCACGGTGTCCGACAAGCCGGCGCGCCAGGTCGCCAAGGAAACCGGTGCACGCTACGGCGGCGTGCTTTACGTCGACTCGCTCAGCGAGAAGGACGGCCCCGTGCCGACCTTCGTCGACCTGCTCGAGGTGACGGTGGGCACGATCGCCAAGGGTTTCGGGGCATGAACCTTGTGCCCAAAGACGTGACGACGGAGGACGCGGGAACGGGTGTTGTCGCCTCGCTGTCGGTGCGCGACGTCACTGTGACCTACCCCAGCGGCGTTACCGGGCTGAAGGACGCATCTTTCGAACTCGGCCCCGGCACCATCTGCGGTCTCGTCGGCGTCAATGGCAGCGGCAAGTCGACCCTCTTCAAGGCCATCATGGGGTTTATTCGGCCGAGCCGCGGCGAGGTACGCATCGCCGGGCTCCCGGCAAGCCAAGCATTGAAGCGCGGATACGTGGCCTACGTGCCGCAGAGCGAAGACGTCGACTGGAACTTCCCCGTTCTCGTCGAGGACGTGGTGATGATGGGCCGCTACGGCCATATGAACTTTCTTCGCATCCCCTCGGCGACCGACAAGCGAAAGGTCGATGAGGCGCTGGACCGGGTGGGCATGACCCACTACCGCCACCATCAGATCGGCGAATTGTCAGGCGGACAGAAGAAGCGGGTCTTTCTTGCGCGTGCGCTTGCACAAGAGGGATGCGTCATCCTTCTCGACGAACCATTCACCGGCGTCGACGTGCATACCGAGACAGCCATAGTCGAGCTGCTGCGCCAACTGCGCGCCAGTGGACATCTGATGCTTGTCTCCACCCACAACCTCGGCAGCGTACCGGACTTCTGCGACCACGTCGTTCTGGTCAACCGCGTGGTACTGGCCGCCGGCCCCACGGCACGGACGTTCACGCAAAAGAACCTCGAGCGCGCCTTCGGTGGCGTTCTGCGCCGCTTCAGGCTGGAGGGGGGAGAGCTGCACGATGACGATGACCGACGCAGCGTGACGGTGCTGACCGACGACGAGCGGCCGGTGGTGTTCTACGGCGATCGCCGGGCCGAGGACGAGCCGCTTCGCCGCAAGGATGGAGAGGAGAAGCCGTGAGCGAGCTCATCGCCCCCTTCCTTTACGACTACATGCTCAAGGCCATGTTCATCAGCGCTCTGGTCGGGGGCGTATGTGCCTTCTTGTCGGCCTACCTGATGCTCAAGGGCTGGTCGTTGATGGGCGATGCCCTTGGGCATTCGGTGGTACCGGGTGTGGCCGGCGCTTATCTGCTGCACCTGCCGTACGCCGCCGGGGCGTTTATCGCCGGCCTTTTGGCGGCGCTGGGGATGGCGCTCGTCAAGCACCGCACGCGGCTGCGCGAGGACGCAATCATCGGACTGGTGTTCACCTCATTCTTCGCGGCCGGATTGCTGATGGCATCCATCTATCCCACCGCGGTGAACATTCAGACGATCGTGCTCGGCAATATCCTTGCGATTTCGGACGAGGACGCTGTCCAGGTCACCATCATCTCCGTCGTCTCGCTTGTCATACTGCTCGCGAAGTGGCGCGATCTGATGGTCGTCTTCTTCGACGAGCGGCAGGCCCGCACGGTCGGAATAAACGCGACCGGCCTCAAGATACTGTTCTTCACCCTGCTCGCGGCTTGCACGGTTGCGGCGCTGCAGACTGTTGGGGCGTGCCTGGTCATCGCCATGGTGGTGACGCCGGGTGCGACAGCCTACCTGCTCACCGATCGCTTCGGCCGCCTGTTGGCCATGAGCGTAGCCATCGGCGCCGCGACGAGCTTCTTGGGGGCCTACATCAGCTATTTCGTCGATGGCGCCACAGGCGGAGTGATCGTCACGTTGCAGACGCTGCTGTTTCTCGCCGCCTTCTTTCTCGCGCCGAAGCATGGCGTGCTTGCCACGCGGCGCCGGTCGCCCGCATCCGAAGGCGCGATTCCATGACCGAGCTGTGGGACTTGTTCGTGGTGCCGCTGAGCTACGGCTTCATGCAACGGGCGTTGGTGGCGGCGGTTCTCATCGGCGCGGTCTGCGCAGTTCTATCCTGTTACCTGGTGCTCAAGGGCTGGTCGCTCATGGGGGATGCGATCTCGCACGCCGTGCTGCCGGGCATCGTGCTCGCCTTCGTGCTCGGCCTGCCGCTTGCCGTCGGCGCCTTCGTCGCCGGTCTCGCCTGCGCTCTGGCGACGGGCTACCTGGCGGAGAACAGCCGCGTGAAGGAGGACACGGTGATGGGCATCGTGTTCTCCGGCATGTTCGGTTTCGGCCTCGTCCTCTTCACCAAGGTGGAGACGGATCAGCACTTGAACCACATCTTGTTCGGCAACATGCTCGGCATCACGGCGCGCGACCTTGTCGAGGTCGCCATCATCGCCGGCGGAACGTTGCTGATCGTTCTGGCGAGACGCCGCGATCTCTTACTCTACTGCTTCGACCCGCAGCATGCCCGCGCCATCGGTCTGCCGCTCGGGGTCATACACTACGGCTTACTGGTGCTGCTCGCCCTCACCATCGTCGCCTCGCTGAAGGCCGTTGGCATTATCCTCGTCGTCGCCATGCTCGTTGCGCCGGGTGCAATCGCCTACCTGCTGAGCGACCGTTTCGAGCGCATGCTGGTCATTGCCGCCGCGGTCGCCATAGGTTCGAGCGTGATCGGCACGCTCGTCAGCTTCCACGTCGACGGTGCGACGGGACCGTGCATTGTGCTGATCCAGGCCTTCGTCTTTGTCCTGGCATTCTTGTTTGCGCCGAAGCGCGGCGTCTTCGCGCTGCGCCGCGCTGGTCACTCGGCCGGGTGATTGAGCGGGCCGGCGCCCGGGCGGGGCTCGGTCGCGCCAGCCGTCGCATCGCGGCG
>CAWCHB010000018.1:0-71317 GCA_963795225.1 uncultured Alphaproteobacteria bacterium
TCGCGCCGGCAACGGTGATCGTCTCGGTGCCACTGGCGCTGCTCGGCACGGCCGCGGCGCTGCTGGCGCTCGGCGTCGGCAACAACCTCTACACGCAGATCGGCCTCATCCTGCTCATTGCGCTGTCGAGCAAGAACGCCATCCTCATCGTCGAATTTGCCCGCGAGCTGCGCATCCGCGAGGGCCACGACATCCTCGATGCCGCGGTCGAGGCGGCCCGCTCGCGCTTCCGCCCCATCCTGATGACGTCATTCGCCTTCATCCTCGGCGTCGTGCCGCTGGTCGTCGCCTCCGGGGCCGGCGCCAACGCGCAGAAGTCGATCGGCATTGCGGTCCTCACCGGCATGCTCGGATCGACTCTGCTGACCGTCGTATTCGTGCCGTCGGTCTTCGTCGTCATGCAGCGGCTGGAAGAATGGCGCGCCCGCCGCAAGGTGAAATCCGCCGCCGCGCCCATTCCGCCGGCTCCGGCGCACTAAACTTCGCTGTTGCGAAATAAAATGTGACGCGCACCGGGAAGAAATTTTTGCCGGCGTGGCCGCTCCCACTTGCGAGGGGCCCCTACAGACACAAAATATTGCCGTGTTCGCAGAATAGCAGACAAGATCAATCGTGTGCGGCGGAACTCGTCCGATGCACACGAGTTACAATGGGAGAGAACTAGTAGGAGTGACTTAGATGCGCCTAAAAATGACGGCCCTCGTTGCTTCCGCTCTCGCCGGCTTCCTCTATGTGTCGGTTCCGAGCGCCTCGGCGCTGCCCGCACCCTCGCGCGGGGACGTCACAACCCCCAACGCTAGGACGGGCGCGATCACAGAGGAAGTCCGTTACCGCCGCCGCGGCTATCGCCGTTGGGGCTACCGCCGCTATGGCTATCGCCCCTTCGGGTACTACGGCTATCGCCGTCCATACTACTATGGCGGGTACGGCGGTTACGGGTATCCCTATTACTATCGTCGCCGCCCCGGCTTCGGAATTTACCTCGGCTTCTGAGCACGCGACCCTGACAAATACCGGCGAGGCCTTCGGGCCTCGCTTTATTTTTGCCCGGCTGACGAGTTGCGCACCGCCCTGAGCAGTCCTTGCGGCGGCGCCGCGCTCACATTAGGCCGTCGTCCTTCAGCAGCGCGCGGTTGATGGCGACCGCGGCTTTGGCGCCCTCGGCCAGCGCCACTGCAATCAACAGCACGTCCCGCGACACATCGCCAGCCACGTAAACTCCGGGCACCGAGGTCTCCTCGGTCAGCGCGTCGGTGACGATGCCCCCCTTGTCGTCGCGCACGCAGCCGAGCGCGCGCCACAGATCCGACTTCTGATGGCAGCCCGTGGAGAAGAATATGGCGTCGCGCTCGATGTACGAGCCGTCCGCAAAGCGAATGCGGCGCAACACGCTGCCGTCGCCCTCGAGCCCGGCAATGGGCGCCTCGAAGATGGGAATGGCGTGAGCTGCGAGCCGCTTTTGCATTTCGCCGGCAACGGGAGCACCGCCGCCGGTGCACAGAATCACATCGGACGACCACTGGCGCATCATCAGTGCCAGGCCGGCACCCTTGTCCGCCTCGCCGAACGCGGCGACGGGCTTGTCCGCATACTCGAAGCCGTCGCAGTAGAGGCAGTGGTGGACCGAGCAGCCGTAGAAGGTCTCGATGCCCGGGATGGCCGGCAGCTCGTCGCGCAGGCCGGTCGCCAGCAGCACCTTGAGCGCGGCGCCGCCCGAGCCATCGGCGCACGTGAAGGCAAAGCCGTCGTAGGCGGGCTTGATGGAGACGACTTCGGCATCGCGCCGGTGCAGTGTCGGATAGCGCCCGAGATCTTTCTCCGCGGCGGCGACGAAGTCCGCGGGCAACTGCCCCTCGTGCGTGAGCAGGCTGTGGATGCCGTGCGAGGCCTGGTTGCGGCGCTCGCCGGCGCCACACAGCAGCACGCTCCGGCGACTGCGCGCCAGCACCAGCCCCGCACTCAGGCCGGCAGGTCCGGCGCCGACGATAAGGACGTCATAGGATCCCGTCATCGGCGCACTGTGCACACCATAGTCGGCCGGCGATAGCGCATTTGTTGCTTGTCCCGCGTGGGCGCCAGATGCCCTGCTATGCGTGTCCGGTGTGCCGCGGTGCCGCTTTCAATTCGTCGATCAGCTTTTGCGTTTCCGCGGCGCGCGGCTTCGACAGCGGCGCCAGGATGCGATAGGCGACCGGCGTCAGCAGCAGCGTGAAGATCGTCGCCAGGCCGAGACCGCCGACGATGATCCAGCCGAGCGCCAGGCGCGCTTCGGCACCGGCGCCGCTGGCGAAGATGAGCGGCACGGCGCCGAGCACCGCCGCCGCCATGGTCATCATCACCGGACGCAGGCGCGTGCGGCAGGCCTCGCGAATGGCGCTATCGACGCTGGCGCCTTCGTCGCGCCGGATGTTGGCGAACTCGACGATGAGAATGCCGTTCTTGGCCATGACGCCGACCAGCAGCACGAGGCCGATCTGGCTGTAGACGTTCAGGGTGCCGCCCGTCAGCATGATGGCGATGGCCGCGCAGGCGAGCCCGAACGGCACCGTGCACATGATGACGAGCGCGCTCGTCAGGCTTTCGAACTGCGCCGCCAGCACCAGGAACACGACGAGGAAGGCGATGGCGAACACGAACGTCGTGTTCTGCGTCGTCTCCGCCAGCGTGCGCGCCTCGCCCAGCAGCGTGATCGACATGTCCGGGTCGAGCGTCGTCGCGGCGACGCCGCGCATCTCCTCCACCGCGTCGCCGAGCACCACGCCGTCGTTGAGGTTGGCCGTGATGCCGACGGAGCGCTGGCGATCCTCGCGGCCGAGCGTCGGCGCGATGGCGACCTCCTTGATGGTGACCAGCGACGACAGGGTGATGAACTTGCCGTCCGCCGCCTTGACGAACAGGTTCTGCAGGTCGGACGGATCGTTGATCGGCCGCCCGCCGGCCTTCACCTGGATCTCGACGATGTCATCCTCGATGAACAGGTCGGCCGCCTTCTGGTAGTCGATCATGGCGTTGATCAGGCTGGTGATCGTCTCGATCGGCACGCCGAGCTTGGTCGACGCCTCGCGGTTGATGCGCACCGAAAGCTGCGGCTGCGTCGTGTCGTAGTCGGTGCGCACGCTGCGGAAGTCGGGCAGCTCCTGCAGCTTGTTGACCATCTTCAGCGCCGTCGCCGACAGCCGCTCGTAGCTCGGCCCGACGATGGCGAAGCGCAGGCCCTGACCGCCGCCACGGATGCCGAGGCTGTTGGCACCCAGCAGCGAGATCTGCAGGCCGGCGATATTGTCGAGCTTCTTCTGCAGCTCCGCCTGGATCTGCTGCTGCGTGCGCTCGCGATGGTGCCAGTCGGCCAGCGACACGATGACCATGGCGCGGTTGGCGCCGCCGTTGCCGACGGAGCTGAGGACGTTCGTCACCTCGCCGGACTGCTTGTACGGCGCCAGCACCTCCTCGACGCGCGCCGTCAGCTTCGACATGTAGTCGAGGTTGGCGCCCTGCTGCGCCGTGAGCCGGATCTGGATGACGCCGCGGTCCTCGGCCGGCGTGATTTCTTGCTTCAACGTCTGGAAGGCGATGAAGCCGAGGACGCCGAAGCCGAGGCAGATGGCGACGACGATCCAGCGCAGCCTGAGGCACGCCTCGACGATCCCCATGTAGAGGTTGGTCAGCCCGTTGCCGACGCGGCCCATGCAGGCTGCTTGTCGTCGTGCCCCTCCTCGCCGGTGCCGAACTTCGAGGCCAGCATCGGGCAGACGGTGAGCGCCACGGCGGCGGAGATGCTGACCGAGAAGGCGAGCACGAAGCCGAACTCGGAGAACAGGCTGCCGACGAGGCCCGGCATGAACGAGACGGGGATGAACACGGCGGCGAGCGTTGCCGTCGTCGCCAGCACGGCGAACACGATCTCCTTGGTGCCGAGAACGGCGGCGGCGCGCGGCCCGGCGCCCATGGCCCGGTGGCGGGCGATGTTCTCGATGACGACGATGGCGTCGTCGACGACGAGGCCCGTCGCCACGACGAGCGCCAGCAGCGTGATGACGTTGATCGAGAAGCCGACCGCCCAGATGGCGGCCAGCGTGCCGATCAGCGACACCGGAATGGAGATCGCCGGCGCGATGGTGGCGCGGAACGAGCGCAAGAAGGCGAGGATGATGAGGATGACGATGACGTTCGCCAGCAGCGAGGCTGATGATGACCTCGCGCACGGACTCGCGGATGAATACTGCGTCGTCGCGCGTGATGGAGATGTCGACGCCGGCCGGCAGCGTCTTGCGCAGCTCGTCCACGGCGGCATGCACGCCCTCGGAAATGTCGATGGTGTTGGCCTGCGCCTGACGGATGATGTCGATGCCGATGGCCGTCTTGCCGTCGAGGCGCGTGATCGCCGTCGCTTCCTGGAAGCCCCAGCGCACGAAGGCGACGTCTTTGACCTTGGTCTGCGCATTGATCTCCAGGTTGCCGACGTCCTCGGGCGTCGCGACCGGCGCCTCGGCGCGCACCAGCAACTGCTGCGTGGCGTTCTCGAGCGCGCCCGACGGCGCCGTCACCGCCGCTTTACCGATGGCCGAGGTGAGATCGGCGAGGCTGATGCCGCGCCCGGCCAGCGCCGTCTGATTGACGCGCACCTCGATGGTCTTGGCGCGCAGGCCGTAGGAGTTGGCCGCGGCGACGCCTTCGACGGACGCCAGCTTGTCCTCGATGACGTTGTTGACGAGGTCGGTCAGCTCGCCCTCGGAGAGCTTCGCCGCCGACACCGACATCTGCATGATGGGCGTCGCGTCGGCGTCGGCCTTCACGACGCGCGGCTCGTCCTCCATGTCCTTCGGCAGCTGATTGACGATGCCGGCCACGGCATCGCGCACGTCCATGGCGGCGGTATCGAGATTGGTGCTGCTGGAGAACTCGATGGAGATGCGCGCCGATCCGTACGACGAATTCGACGAGATGCTGGTCACGCCCTGCACGCGCGACACTGCGCTCTCGATGACGGCGGTGATCTGCGAGTCGATGCTTTCGGGCGTCGCGCCGGCGTAGGTGGCGCGCACGGTCACCACCGGGCGGTCGACGTCCGGCAGCTCGCGCACCTCGATGCCCTGGTAGGCGGCGATGCCGGCAATGATGATGAGCAGGTTGAGCACCAGCGCCAGGATCGGCCGGCGCACGAAGACGCCGACCCAGCCGCCGTCGTCCGGTCTCTGCTGGAGCACTCCCCGGTTCAGCCGCGGTCGTTGCTTTCTGTTCCAAGTTGAGATGTCCCGGCTGATTGCGAAGGCGCGGCGGCTATGGCGTCAAGAGCCCTGCGGGCGAATGGTCTGTCCGGCACGCAGCGAGCTGCCGCCTTCGGACACGACCTTGTCGCCGGCCTTCAGCGGCGCGTCGACGTGCACCTGGTCGGCATCCCGCGCGAGAATGGCGACGTTGACGCGCTCGACGGTATTCTTGTCGGTGACGCGCCACACGAAGGCGCCCTGCCGGTCCCATTGGATGGCCAGCGCCGGCACCATCGGCCGGTCCTCGCCGGGCAGCTGCACCGAAATGGAGAATGTCGAGCCGGGAATGAGCTTGAGCTCCGGATTGGGAATCTCGGCGCGCACCATCAGCGTGCGCGTCACCGGATCGATGCGCGTGCCGACCGCCTGGATCTTCCCTTCGTAGGGTTCGCCCGAGCGCGTCACGAGGGTCGCCCGCACCGGGATGCCGACCTTCATTGCCGGCGCCACCGCTTCCGGCACCGTGAATTCGATGAGCAGGGTCTCGCGATCGTCGATCGGCGCGATGGGATTGCCGACGGCCAGATAGTCGCCCGCCTGCAGGTTCGACAGGCCCATGATGCCCTTGAACGGCGCCTTGATGGTCATGCGGTCGAGATCGTCGCGGGCGCGGCGCAGCGCGGCGTCAGCCACCTTCAGCGCCGTGTCCGCCTGGGCGATGGCAACGCGGGTGACGGTCCCCTCGTTGAGTTGCTTGTAGCGCTCGACCTGGTCGGCCGCCTGCTGCCGTTGCGCCTCGGCGGTCTCGACGGCGATGCTCTCCGGCTCGTTGTTGAGGCGTACGAGCGGCGCATTCGCCTCGACGAGCTGGCCGCCCTCGAACAGCACCTCGTCGATGACGCCGGCGACCCGCGTCGTCAGCGTCACCTGCTGGCGCGCGCGCGCCGATCCGACGGCGGCGATGCGCTCGTTCATGCGCGCAACCTTCACGTCGGTGAGCGTAACCGCGGGAGCGGCGGCGGCGCGCCCGCCACCACCGGGGCCGCGTTGCGCGGCAGCATCGGGGGCGCCGGCAATCTGCAACAAGGCGATTACCAGCGCAATTTGGCACAACGGACCGCGCAAGCGTCTGCCGGGATTGGCGATTTCGGACATCTTCGGCCCCGTTGGTTGCTCAGGCGTACTCGCCTCATAGCATTTGTATGGCGGAACTACTCGGGGGCCCGAAATCCGTCGGTGCTTTTGACGGTTTGTCGGGCGTTCGTGCCAATTTCCGCCCAGGAGATACTGCTGTTACCGGCGGTGGGCAGTTGACAGAACGCCCGCCATAAACAAGACTTCACGTAGTATACATTAAGCGCTTGCATCGTTGGCATACTGCGCCGGTCGACGGAAGTTTATGATGACGCGCATTCCTTATCTCTGCTTCGGCTTCCTGATGCTGCTGCTCGGCGCCATCGGCGCTGTGCTGCCGGTGATGCCGACGACCATATTCCTGATCCTCGCCGCCTGGGCTTTCGCGCGCTCCTCGCCCCGCCTCGAGCAGCGGCTACTCGATCACCCGCAATTCGGCCCGACGCTGCGCAACTGGCAGCAGTACGGCGCCATCTCGACCCCTACGAAGGCTGTCGCCTGCGCCGGCATGGCCTTCGGTTTCTCCGTATTCTGGCTGAGCGCGCATCCGGCGCCCTGGGTTGTGATCGGCGTCGCCGCCGGCATGCTGGCGTCGGCGCTGTACGTGATCTCGCGGCCGGCGGCCTGACCAAACGGCCGTGAACGTGCAGATCGCCGGCCGTCATTCATCCTCGTTCGCGCAAGCACGTTGACAGGCTCAGGCGGACGATAACAGTCTCGCGCGGCGCATCGTGCGCGGGGTTCCCGGCGTGGATTACTTCATCGGTTTCCTGCTCGGCATGGCGGCGGTGTGGCTATGGTCGCGCCTGCGCCGGCAGTTCCGGCAAGGCGCGGAGCAAGAGCGCAAATCCGCATCTCCGGTTGCGCTGATCTCGGTACCGGCTGACACGGGCCAGTCGCCGTCGGCGCGCTGAACCGAAATCCTTGAGCAGCCGGCTGACGGCGCTGTTCAATGCGATCGATCCGGAAACCAACACCTCGGCGCATGCGCGCGAGCTCATCGCCAACTCCAAGTTCACCGAAGCGCGCCGGCTGCTCGCCGACAGGAGCGTGCCGATCGCCGTCGTGCGCGACTACGCCATAGGGTCCAACTGGTTCTTTTCATGCGCCGCGCTCGCCGCGCTGTTCGACCGCGATGATCGCGACGAAGCTCTCACATTGGTTGGCACGTACTTCGACACGCTGACGCCCTGGGCGATGCACTTTGCCCTCAGCGCCTACACGGTTGCCGACCCGCGGCCGCCCACCGGCAGCCCGCTGCTGTCGGCGCGCGAGTGGTGGCGGGACAATATGTTCGTGATCACGGCTTTCCGCGAGCACTTCGAGGAACGGTCGAGCCTCGGCGATGCGCCCGAGTTCGGCCCGGGGCTCGACGGCATCACCCCGGAGACGCGCGAGACGGTCAGGGCCATTCTGGCCCGCGTCAGCCATCCCTTCGCCAACGAGCTTCTCGCGGCGCTCGACACGGCGCGGCTGATGAGCCTCGATCGAACGTTCCTCGCCACGTTCGGCCGCTTCTGGGAAGCCGCAGCCAACGACGTGCTCGTCGAGCCCGCATACTGGGCCGAGGCTCTGACTGAAACCGGATCCAACGTACTCGGCGCGCACCCGCGCTCGTTGCTGGTGAGCGGCGAAGTGCGCGTCGGCAAAACCTCGTTCCTCAAGCTCCTCGGCCGCCGCCTGCAGCAACAAGGCTGGAGCGTCTTCGAAGCCAGCGGCGCCGACCTGATGGCCGGACAGAAATGGTTCGGCGAGCTGGAAGGGCGCATCCAGCGCACCATCGAGGAGCTTGCCGCCTCGAAGAAGGTCGTCTGGTACATCCCCGACATCCTGCAGATCGCCCTCAGCGGTACCCACCAGGGACAGGCAGCCAGCATCCTCGATCAGATTCTCCCGGCCATCACTGCCGGCCGCCTGGTCGTGTGGACCGAGGCATCGGCGGCAGGCACGTCGCGCATCGTGCGCCTGCGCCCCGCGCTCCGCGGCACCTTCGAGGTCGCCCGCCTCGAGCCGATGGAGCCGGACGAGACCAAAGAGCTGGCTCGCGACGTCGCTCGCGCTATCACCTCGGCCAACGGCGTCAAGGTGGAGCCCGCCGCCATCGATGCCGCCATCGCGTCGGCTCGCCAGTACCTGACCGCATCCTGCCTGCCCGGTGCCGCCCTCGATCTGTTGAAGCTCAGCGTCAACCGCGCCGCGAAGGGCACAGGCACGACCGTCTCGCGGAGCGAAATCATCGAGACCCTGGCACAGCTCACGGGGCTGCCGGCCAGCATCCTCGACAACCACCAGCGCGTCGACCTTTCGGCGGTGCGTAGCTATTTTTCCGCGCGCGTCATCGGCCAGGACGAGGCCGTCGGCGCCATCGTCGACCGCATCGCCATGCTGAAAGCGGGCCTGAACGATCCCGGCAAACCGATCGGCGTGTTCCTGTTCGCCGGACCTACCGGCACCGGCAAGACAGAACTCGCCAAGACGCTGGCCGAATTCCTGTTCGGCACGCAGGAGCGCATGATCCGCCTCGACATGAGCGAGTTCCAGACGGCGGAATCGACGGCCAAGATTCTCGGCAGCGGCGACACCGTCAATCCGACCAACTCGCTGATCACGCTGGTGCGCAAGCAGCCGTTCTCGGTGGTGCTGCTCGACGAGTTCGAGAAGGCGCACGCCAACGTCTGGGACCTGTTCCTGCAGGTGTTCGACGACGGGCGGCTCACCGACCAGCTCGGCCAGGTCGCCGACTTCCGCCATTGCATCATCATTCTCACCTCCAACCTCGGCGCCACGAGCCACCGCTCCGCGCGCCTCGGCTTCTCGCCCGGGGACGACGCCTATTCCGCCGAGCAGGTTCTGCGCGCGGTAGGCCAGACGTTCCGTCCCGAGTTCCAGAACCGTCTCGACAAGGTGATCGTGTTCCGGCCGCTGTCGCGCGAGCTGATGCGCGACATCCTGAAAAAAGAGCTGGCGCGCGTGCTCGACCGGCGCGGCTTCAAGGACCGCGAATGGGCGGTCGAGTGGGAAGCCTCGGCTCTCGAATTCCTGCTCGAACGCGGTTTCACACCGGAGATGGGAGCGCGCCCCCTGAAGCGCGCCATCGATCAGTTCCTCATCGCACCGCTGGCGGCGACCATCGTCGAGCAGCGCTTTCCGCAAGGCGACCAATTCGTCTTCGTGCGCAGCGACGGCCGCGCCATCCAAGCCGAGTTCGTCGATCCAGACCTCGATACCGCGGCGTCACCCCTCATCAAGTCCACCCACGAGCGACCGACGCTCGTTGAAATGATACTTTCACCGCAGGGCAGCGAAACCGAGCGACACGCGCTCGATGCGGACATCGGCACGCTCGACGAGACGCTGGCATCGGAGGCGTGGGAATCCCTCAAGGGCGAACTGTCGGCGGCGATGCTGGAAGCCGGCTTCTGGTCGAGCCCCAACCGCCACGCGACGTTGGCGCGGCTCGCGCTCATGGATCGGGTGAAGGCGGCAGCAGAGACCGCCCGCTCGCTAAAGGCGCGACTGGACAAAGGCAGCGAGCGGGCCGGCAAGGCATCGCGCGAGCTCGTCTCGCGCATCGCCCTGCAAGCCCACCTCGTAGGCGAGGGGATCAAGGACGTGCAGGCCAACGCCCCGATCGAGGTGGTGGTGGCGGTCGAGCCTGCCTTTGAAAAGCCCGGCGAGGCCAAGGCCTCCCTCGCCTGGTGTGAGCAAGTGCTGGGCATGTACCGCGGCTGGTCCGGCAAGCGCCGCATGCAGCTCACCGAGGTTGCCGACGACGGTCAGTTGCCTACGCTGCTCATCAGCGGGTTCGGCGCGCATCGCGTGCTCGCGCTGGAGGCCGGGCTGCATGTGCTCGAGCTATCCGACGACCGTTCGCCCGCCCGGGCGACGGCGCGCGTTCGTATCGGCGTGGCACCGCTGGAGGAGCAATCGAAGGCGAAACTAAAGCAGGTGCTCAAGACTGCGTTGAACGGCGGAACTCCAGCCAACACCGTCGTGCGCCGCTACCGTGGCGATGCTGCACCGCTCGTGCGCGATCTCGGTAGCGGCTGGCGTAGCGGTCGCTTCGACGACGTTTTGGCCGGCGACTTCGACCTCATCGCACGCAACCGGTAGCCGGTCGCCGGCCGATCAGTCGTTGTTGCTGGTGAGCGCCATGATGGCCAGCGCCAGCGCCCGCGTCTCGTCGTCGTCGTCGCCTTGGGCCCTGACCTCGACCAGTCTCTTCAAGCTCAATACGGATTTCGCCGACGTCACCGCTTCAGGCGCAATGCTCGCCGCCCTACCGCCGTCGAAACTATCGGCCTTGTGATTCTTTTCCATGATGTCCCCTCGCTAGAAGGTCCATGCAGCGCGAGCGATGGGGCAGACATGTGGCTCGTCGGATCACATTTGGACGCCGATTGTAAACGCCGCCAAACCTCTCGGCAGGGTGCGTCGCGACTGATTTTAGCCATATTGGGCGACGCGGCAGTCTCAAAGTCGTCACGCTGCTCTGCTGATTGCTGGACCGCCCAGCGGCCGTGTAAAAGCCGACGTCCAGAGCCAACCGGGATCCCCATGTCCAGCTTCCGCATCCTCCTCGCCGTTTTGCTGATGCCCGCCATCTTCAGTCTTCCGGCTGCCGCCGAAAAGCGCGTGGCGCTGGTCATCGGCAATTCGAATTACGCGCAGGTTCCCGCGCTCTCCAACCCCGTGAACGACGCCAATGACATCTCCTCGGCGCTCAAGCGCGCCGGTTTCGAGGTCATCCTCGGCATCGACGTCGACAAGCGCGAGTTCGACACCAAGGTGCGCAATTTCGCCGACCTCCTGGAGAACGCCGACGCCGCCATCTTCTTCTATGCCGGACACGGGCTGCAGGTATCGGGGCGCAACTTTCTGCTGCCCATAGATGCCCGCGTGCAGACCGAGCGCGACCTCGACTTCGATTCCGTGAACCTCGACTTCGTCCTCAAGCAAATGGAGCTGGGCCGAGCCGAAAAGACCAACATCGTGTTCCTTGATGCCTGCCGCGACAATCCGTTCGCCGGCAACCTGGCGCGCTCAATGGGCACGCGCTCGGCGAGCATCGGCAAAGGGCTCGCGCAGGTCGATACGGGCGTCGGCACCTTCATTTCCTACTCGACGCAACCGGGGAACGTCGCATTGGACGGCACGGGCCGCAATTCGCCGTTCACCGCCGCGCTCGCCAAGCACGTCGCCGAGCCCGACCGCAATCTGACCTCGGTCATGATCGAGGTGCGCAAGGACGTGCTGGCCGCTACTGGCGGCAAGCAGGTGCCGTGGGACCACTCGGCGCTGACCGGCGAATTCTACTTCCAGAAGTCCGCCGCCACGAGCGTCCGCTCGGCGACCGGCGACGCAGATGCCAACGCGTTGCAGCAAAGGATGCGCTCGCTCGAGGACGAAGTGAACAAGAAGTCCGACGCCGAACAGACCTCCAACATTGTCGCCCTGGCCCAGGCGCGCGAGCGGCTCCGCCAGCTCACTGAGGCCAACCAGGCGGACCAGCAGAAGATCTTCGACAGACAATACGAGACGGGCAGCTCCGGCGATGCCGACTCGCGGCGCACCCTGTCGATGGAGATCGGCAAGATTTAGATGCAGATGGTCCGTCGCGGGCAGGAGCAGAAGAAGCTGCGCGAGCAGATCACGACCTTGGAAGGCAAGCTCGGTATCCCCGCCGAGAAGACCGAAGGCGCCGCGAAGTAGGCGCAAACCCCCTCACGGCGTGCGGCGGCCAAGCGTGTGCCGGAAATCCTCGTAGTCGAACGACCCCAGCACGCGATAGCTGCCGTCTTCTTCGAGCATGGCGAGATCGGGACGCGGCGTGCCATTGAAGGTGGTGTTCTTCACGAAGCTGTACTGCATCATGTCGGTAAAGACGATGCGGCTTCCGACCTGCAGCGGCTCGGCGAACGAGTATTCGCCGATCACATCGCCCGTCATGCACGTCTTGCCGGCCAGAACATAGTCGTGCGCTTCGACGCCAGGTGTTGACGCGCCGATCACGACGGGCGTGTAGGGCACCTCGAGCACGTCCGGCATGTGGCAGCTCGCCGAGGTGTCGAGAATGGCGATGTCCTTTTCGTTCCAGTGCAGGCCGATCACCGTCGCCACGAGGTAGCCCGCATCGACGACGATGCCGCCGCCCGGCTCCAGGATCACCTCGACGCCGAACTCGGCGCGGAAGGCCTTGATCGCCGCGATCAGCTTGCCGACGTCGTAGCCCGGTTTGTTGATGAAGTGGCCGCCGCCGAAGTTCACCGTCTTGACCTGGCGGATGTAGGGGGCGAACTCGCGCGCAACCTGCTCGATGAGGCCGGCCGAGCCATCCGCCATGCTCTCGCACAGCGCGTGGACATGAAAGACGTCGATCTCGCCCCAGGGCAGCTCGTCGATCTGTGCGCGCGTGGTGCCAAAGCGTGAGCAGGGCGCGCACGGATCGTAGAGGGCACCACCGAGGGTGGCGTTCGAGAAGCCGGGGTTGATACGGGCACCGATCTTTGCACCGGCCGCCTTCGCAAGACCGCCGTACCGGGCCATCTGCTCGGGTGAGTTGAAGTAGATGTGGTCGGCAAGCTTCGTCAGGCGCTCGACCTCTCCGGGCGCGTATGCCGGCGCATAGACGTGCACCTCCTTGCCGAACTCCTCGCGGCCAAGGCGCGCTTCGTATTCGCCGCTCGCCGTCGTGCCGTCGAGCGTATCGCGCATCAGCGGAAAGGCCGCCGGCATGGCCCAGGCTTTGGTCGCCAGCAGCACCTTGCAGCCGGCTTCGCGACGGATGCGTGCAACGGTGGCGAGGTTGCGCTGCAGCGCCGCCACGTCGAGGACGTAGGCGGGAGTCGCAATGTCGGCTGGAAATTTCGGCGCCATTCCGCAACCCTTCGAACCAAGAATCGCCGCCAGGGCTAGCGACGCGCATTCCACCAATTGTCATCCTCGGGCTCGTCCCGAGGATCCAACTCTCCGCCCGCTCTGCGGACGAAGTACGTGTTGCACGGTGGATCCTCGGCATAAAGCCGAGGATGACAGTTGAGTGGCGGGCTCGTGTCCAACCCTGCCACCCACGTTGCTGTTAGGTCTTGACGGCGAAGAGATCGCTCTGCTCGGAAGGGCTAAGCTCGCGCATGTGCCAGGGCAGTCCGTGCTTGCCGATCTCGTCCATGAATGGCTTTGAGGGCAGCTGCTCGACGTTGTAGACGCCGGCGCCTTTCCAGGCACCCTTGAAGAGCATCATTGCGCCGACCACTGGCGGCACGCCGGTCGTGTAGGAGACGGCTTGCGCGCCGGTCTCCTTGTAGGCCTGCGTGTGCTCGCACACGTTGTAGATGATGGCGCGCTTGGGCTTGCCGTCTTTCGTGCCGGTAAAGATGCAGCCGATCGAAGTGCGGCCGGTGTAGCCCTCGCCCAGCGACGACGGCGGCGGCAGCAACTCCTTCAGGAACTCCATCGGAATGACGGGATTGCCCTTGTACATGACGGGGTCGATGCGCGTCATACCGACGTTCTGCAGCACCTCGAGGTGCTTGATGTAGTTATCGGAGAAGGTCATCCAGAAGCGGATCTGCTTCAGGCCGCGGATATTCTCGACGAGGCTCTCCTCCTCCTCGTGGTAGATGAGATACGACTTGCGTGGGCCGACCTCGGGATAGTCGATCATGGCCGAGATCGACAGCGGGTCGATGTCGATCCACTTGCCGTCCCGCCAATACTTGCCGCGCTGCGTGACCTCGCGCAGGTTGATCTCCGGATTGAAATTGGTGGCGAACGCCTTGCCGTGACTGCCGTCGTTGCAGTCGATGATGTCGATAGTCTCGATGGTGTCGAACAGGAACTCCTGCGCGTAGGCGCAATAGATGTTCGACTGGCCCGGGTCGAACCCGCAGCCGAGGATCGCCATGATGCCCTTGTCCTTGTAGCGATCCTGGTACTTCCACTGCCAGGAGTACTCGAACTTGGCGACGTCGCGCGGCTCGTAGTTCGCCGTGTCCATGTAGTGCACGCCCGTCTCGAGGCACGCATCCATGATCGACAGATCCTGGTAGGGAAGCGCCATGTTGATCACGAGGTCGGGCTTGACCTTGTTGATCAAGGCGACCGTCTCGGCGACGTTGTCGGCATCGACCTGGCTGATCTCGATTGGCGTCTTGCAGCGCTTGGCCACGGCCTCGCAGCTTGCTAGGCGACGCGATGCGAGGTGAACCCGCTTGAACACGTCGCGGTTCATCGCGCACTTCTGTGCGGTGACAGACCCAGCGGCGCCAGCGCCAATGATGAGAACACCTTCCAATTAAGTCTCCCTCCAGCGGACAAGCATGGAATTCTAAGCGTGCCGTAGAGTGTGACCGGCCGGCCTCGCGACGAATTAGTGCAGCCGGCCCTCTAGCACAACACCCCTGGGCCTAACTTGCTTTTGTGACAAAGGCTGCCGGTTCGGGTCGCCGCCGGAATGGCCGTGTTTTAAGAGACTGAGCGGCTAGATCGGCTCAGCCG
Organism: uncultured Alphaproteobacteria bacterium; assembly: GCA_963795225.1. GTDB lineage: Bacteria > Pseudomonadota > Alphaproteobacteria > Rhizobiales > Hyphomicrobiaceae > Hyphomicrobium_A. The sequence continues at coordinate 14,838 of CAWCHB010000018.1, forward strand.
GACGTCACCGGTCGAGGACGGAAGCGCAATTTTCCACGCAGATGACGATCCAGATTGTCGAGCAGCACGTCGTAGCGGGGGGCGGATCCGTCCATCGTGCCGGCGTCGTCGAGGCGGACGATCTGCGCCGTTACCTTCAATTGCGTGCGCTCCCCTACGGGCGTGAATTCAAGCGTCGTCGCGGCGACCCACAGCCGCACGTCACCGGCGCTGACGATATCCGTAGATACGATCCGCCGCTCAGGAACGATGTCATGATAGATGGACTCGCGACGGAACCGCAGGTTGTCGCCTCGACCAAACCTGAAGACATCGCGCCCTCCCACGCTCAAGTCTGCCTGTTCGGCGGACAACCGTCAGCTGGCCGCCCCCACAATTAATTTGCAAGCGCTCGTCAGGATCTGAAATGGCGGCAAAAACCCGCGCGACGGGGGCATCGTACATTCGCAGCACGACGATGGTGCTGTGCTGCGCAGCGCGATGATTCATGGCTCGGCATCCGCGGCGGAAAGCGTCAGGGTACCATGATCGACCCCGAGACGACCCCATCGACCGGCAGTGAATCGGCTGGCTTGAGGATCGGCCGCCGGATTGGGAATCCTCACGCGCGCTAGGGTCACAACGTAAGTCGCTGATAAGAATATTATTTCATGTGGCGGAGGGGGTGGGATTCGAACCCACGAGACGGTTTCCCGCCCACACGCTTTCCAAGCGTGCGCCTTCAGCCACTCGGCCACCCCTCCACGCAGGCCGCGCAATATAGCCACCCGCAGTTCGCACGCAACCGCCGCGTCCCGGCAGCCACAAGCGGCGAACAACCGTAGTCAAAACGAAGATTTCGCTTAGTCCGACGTCCCGGCCGGGTTGTCGATGCACGGGCGAGACACTTATTTAACCACGGTTGTGCTATTTTGATACGTGCCGATACGTTTTCTTCGGCGGTGTCTGCATGCTCACAGGGTCGGAGTTCCGGCCGGTCGAGGGCATCGCTTGGCGTTGGGGTCGGTCATCTTGGGAGGTGTAAAGTGAGCTTGTTGAGGGGAACCGCAACGGTTCTGGCTGCCAGCGCGATGGCAGTGCTGATGATCGGCGTCCCGGCCGTCGCCGGCAGCCCGTTCTCGGCTCTGGTCGGCACCTGGAGCGGCAAGGGTACGGCGCGGCTGGAAGGCGGCAAGAGCGAGAAGCTTTCCTGCAAGGGATACTACTCGAGCTCCGGCGGCTCGGAGCTGAAGCTCAACATCATCTGCGCCAACGCCTCGACCAAGGTCGAGCTGCGGTCGGTGCTCAAATATTCCGGCGGCAGAGTCACCGGCACCTGGGAAGAGCGCAACTACAATCAGACCGGCACGATCACCGGCAGCGCCGACGATTCCAAAATGCGGCTCATCATTGGTGGCGGCGGTTTGACCGGGTCACTGTCCGTCTCGATCGGCGGCGCCACCCAGTCGGTATCGCTGTCGACGCAGGGATCAGTGCTGAAGGGCGTCAACATCAACTTCGCGCGCAACAGCTGAGCCGGGCGCCAAGGTTGTGCGGCGCGCGCGCCACAGGCCGCAGGCCGAGTGGCGGCGAGGGAGCAATGCGCACCGCCAGTCGTGTTAACGTGCGTCGAAAGATTCTGCGCCTTGAGGCGCTTAGTGTCGGAGACAAGATGATGCGCCATACCATCCCCGCCCGTTGCATCGCCGTCGTGATCGCCCTGGCGCTGGTCGGCGGCCACGCCTTTGCCGGCCCGCGCGCCGTCAGCAAGATCCTCGGCACCGTCACCGCTTACAGCCACGACGGCAACGGCTCGATCAAGGCGCCGTACCGCAATACCGACGTCGGCTACCAGGTGCGCCTGCCGCGCGGCACCTGGGTCTACTGCAAAACGAGCTGCTCGGAGACGCTGCGCGTCAACACCATCGACGTCTGGGCCAAGGTCGACAATGCCAATCCCGTGGGCGTCGGCACCCTGCAGCAGGAATGCGGCATCGCCGGCTGCCTGCATTGGGAATGGGGCTTCTAAGCCTAGCAGCGCCCCTTAAGCAGCGTCGCCGACGATGAACGGATTGGTGCGCCGCTCCTGACCTATGGTGCTCGTCGGTCCGTGCCCGCAGATGAAGGCGAAGTCGTCGTCGAGGGTCAGCACCTTGGTGCGGATGGAGTTCATCAACGCCTCGTGGCTGCCCATCGGCAGGTCGGTGCGTCCGATCGAGCCTTGAAACAGCACGTCGCCCATCAGCGCAAAGCGCTGCGGCCGGTTGACCAGAACGACCGAGCCCGGCGAGTGCCCCGGGCAGTGCATCACCTCGAAGGTATGGCCGGCGACCGAGACGGTATCGCCGTCGGCGAGCCAGCGATCCGGCGTCACGGCGCGGGCCTCGATGCCGTAGGCTTCGCCTTGCTTGTCGAGGTTGTCGAGCAACGGCCGCTCAGCCGCGTGCGGGCCCTCGATGGGAACGCCGCCCAGCCGCTCGCGCATCTCGGCCGCGCCGCCGGCATGATCGATGTGCCCGTGGGTGAGCAGGATCTTCTCCGGCTTCATCCCCACCTCGGCGATGGCCGCTTCGATGCGGTCGAGATCGCCGCCCGGATCGACGACGGCGCCCCTGCATTGTCTCCGGGTCCCAGATCAGCGTGCAGTTCTGCTGGAAGGGCGTCACCGGCACGATGGCCGCCTTGAGGCCCTTGGCGGCCGCGCCGCCCGATTTTTCGGTGTTTGCCATGTCGAGGCTGTAGCCTTCGCGTAAAGGTTTGCTATGGCCTAGTTAGCGGAGTTGGCGGGCGGCGGCCAGGGCAGCATAATCGACCGGCGAATCGCAAGAGGACGGCCATGACCGTGCGCCTGGCGAAGATCCTGCTCGTCTCCCTGGTGGGCCTGTTCTCGCTGCTCGTCGGCGCCGACAATATCATCGACTACGGAACCAATTACGCGTTCGTCCAGCACGTGATGTCGATGGACACCGTATTTCCCAACTCGAGCCTTACGTGGCGGGCCATCACCAGCCCGGCATTGCAGAGTGCAGCCTATGCGGCAATCATCGCCGCCGAATTGCTGACCGGCGTGCTGTGCCTGCTCGGCGCCTGGCGGCTGTGGAACGCGCGCGCCTACTTTGCCGGCGAGTTCAATGCCGCTAAGGATCTCGCCGTCGTCGGCCTCGTGCTCGGCTTCGCGCTGTGGTTCTTCGGCTTCATGGTCGTTGGCGGCGAGTGGTTCCAGATGTGGCAGTCGCAGACGTGGAACGGGCAGGAGGCCGCCTTCCGCTTCATCGGCTGCATCGGCCTCGTTCTCATCTTCCTCGCGCAGAAGGATGACGAGCTTGCCTGAGCGCCACTCCTCATCGGAACGCAGCACCGCGCTGGTCGCCGTCGGCCACGCCGGGTCGGTGTTGCTGCTGGAAGCCGCGACGGGCCGCATCGTGTGGGAGCGCGCACTTACCGAACTGCCTGCAGGCACGCCTTGCGAAGGCCAGCCGGTCGCCGTGCGGCTCATCGATTCAACCGTCATCGCCGCCTGCATGGGCCAGGTATTTGCGCTCTCCGCCGACGACGGGTCGCTGCGCTGGCAAGTCAACCGCCGCGGCCGCGGTGACGGCGCCACCAGCCTCGCCATCGAACGGGATTAGGCAATGCAACGGGTGGCCCCATGCGTCTGCTGATCGCCGGATGGCAGGGCCAGGTGGCCCGTGCGCTGGTCGAAGCGGCGCCTGCCTGCCCGGACGTCACCGCCTGTGCCGTCGGCCGCGCGGCGCTCGACATCTGCGAGGCACGCTCCATCGAGCGGGCGCTGTCCGGCATCAATCCGACCGTCGTCATCAACTCGGCCGCCTATACCGCCGTCGACAAGGCGGAGACCGATCAGGAGCGCGCCTTCGCGCTCAACCGCGACGGGGCGCGCCTGCTGGCCGAGGCAGCGGCGCGCCGCGGCATCCCCATCATCCACCTTTCGACCGACTACGTCTTCGACGGACGCAAGTACGACCCATACGTCGAGGACGACGCGACCGCGCCCACCACCGTCTTCGGCCGCTCCAAGCTCGAGGGCGAGGCAGCGGTGCGCGAAGCCAACCCCATGCACGTCATCTTGCGTACGTCGTGGATCTTCAGCCCGGGCGGGCGCAACTTCGTCAAGACGATGCTGGCGCAGGCGGCCGAGCACCAGCGCGTGCGCGTCGTCGACGACCAGCGCGGCAGCCCGACCTACGCGCCGCATCTCGTCACCATCATCCTCGAGCTGGCGCGCCGTCTTTCGAAACCCGGGGCCAGCGGACCGTGGGGCGTCTATCACGCCGCCAATTCCGGCACGACGACCTGGCGTCAGTTTGCCGAGGAAGTTTTTCGCCGATCGCGTGAGCTCGGTGGCCCGGTCGCCGAGGTCGACCCCATCGCCAGCAAAGACTACCCGACGCCGGCGCAGCGGCCGATGAACTCGCAGCTCGACTGCAGCAAGCTGGAGCGTACCTTCCGCATGCGCATGCCCGCCTGGCAGGACGGCGTCGCCGACTGCGTCCAACGCCTCGTCAAGGGTTAGGGGCCGCCCCGGCTCAACTGTGCAGCTTGTCGAGCGTGATGGGTAAATCGCGCACGCGCGTTCCGGTCGCGTGGTAGACCGCGTTGGCGATCGCCGCAGCAACGCCGACGATGCCGATCTCTCCCAAGCCCTTGATGCCAAGCGGGTTGATGAGTGCGTCTGGTTCGTCGACGAATATCACCTTGATGTCGTACACGTCGGCATTCACGGGCACGTGGTACTCGGCGATGTTGGCATTCATGATGCGACCAAGTCTGTGGTCGTAGAGCGTCTCCTCGTGCAGCGCCATGCCGATACCCCAGACGACGCTGCCCATGATCTGACTGTGCGCCGTCTTGGTATTGAGGATGCGCCCGGCAGCGACGGCGTTGACGACGCGCGTGACGCGGACAATGCCAAGCTGCTCGTCGATCTTGACCTCGGCAAAGATCGCCGAATGCGTGTTTTGGGCGTGCTTCTCCTGCTTCTTGAACGTGTTCTCTCGCTGCTTCTCGATACGGTCCACCTTGCCGTAGCGCATGGCGTCGGCGATCGAAACGGCCGCGCCGTCTGAAGAGCGCGCGATTTTGCCAGCGGTGAGGGTGAACTCATCTTCGCCGGCGTCCGCCAGGGGCGAGCGCGGCATCGCTTTGGCAAGGCGCAGCAGCTCTTTGCGGACCTCTGCCGCCGTCCCCGCAATCGCGTTGCACACGGAAGCCGCGATCCACGATCCGCCCTCGACGGGACATTGGGGCAAGGTGGAGTCGCCGAGCTTTACGCTGATGCTTTCGATCGGCAGGCCGAGCATGTCGGCCGCAACTTGCGCCATGATGGTATAGGTGCCGGTGCCAATATCGGATGTCGCGCAGGCGATCTCGGCGCGGCCGTCGGCGGTCAGAACAATGCGCACGGCAGCCGGCATCTGCAGCGCTTCCCAGATCCCGGTGGCCATTCCCCAACCGACCATGTCGGCACCCTCGCGCATGGAGCGCGGCTTGGGATTGCGCTTCTCCCAACCGAACGCCGCCGCGCCTTGGCGATAGCATTCGCGCAGCTGCTTGCTCGTGTATGGCAAGTCCTCGTTCTGATCGCGATCCGAGTAGCATTTTAGGCGCAGCTCGAGCGGATCAATCTTGAGCGCTACCGCCAGTTCGTCCATCGCGCATTCGAGCGCGTAGACGCCTGTCGCCGCGCCGGGCGCGCGCATGTCGGCCGAGGTAGGGACATCGAGGCGCACGAGCTTGTGCTCGAACTTCGTGTTGGGACACTTGTAAAGTAGGGCGCCCCAACCGGTATCGTTGCGCGAGAACTCTTCGAACTGGGAGGTGACCGACATGGCCTCGTGCGTCATGCCGTCGAGTGTCCCATCCGCCTTGGCCCCGAGCGCCAGGTACTCGATGGTCGCCGGACGATAGCCCAAGCTGTACATTTGCTGACGCGTGAGGACGAGGCGAACCGGCCGTCGCAGCGCCATGGCACCGAGCACCGCCAACACCACTTGATACTGGGGTCGCAGACCGGAGCCGAAACCGCCGCCCATGAACGCCGACATGACGGACACATCGTCCGGCTGCTTGTTGAACACGCTGCACAGATAGCGCTGTACGTTCTGCACGCCCTGCGTCTTGTCGTAGACCGTCAGCTTGCCGCCCGCGTCCCACACCGCCGTCGTCGCATACAGCTCCATGGGATTGTGGTGCTCGGTGGGGACGAAGTATTCCGCCTCGTGGCGCACGTCGGCGGACGCGATGGCGCTTGCGGCATCGCCACGCGGCTTCTCCGGCTTGTCGACGATGAAGGCCATATCGCGCTGCGCCCCAAGGTCGGTGACGCTGGGCTCGTCTTCATACTCGACCTTCACGCGCGAGGCGGCGAAGCGTGCCGTGTCCCAATCGTCGGCAAGCACGACTGCGACCGGCTGCCTGCTGAACAGGATCTTGTCGTCGTACAGGGGACGAAACGGCGACCCTTTCTCGGGCGCGACATCGTCTTTCCAGGCCTTATCGTCATCGGGCAACGGCGGGCGGTTTTGGTGCGTTAGAACGTCGAGGACGCCTTTGACCTGCAGAGCGTCGCGTGTGTCGATCCGCAGGATGCGGCCCTTCGCAATGGTCAATTCTACAACGAAACCATGGGCGAGGTTCGGCACGTTGAACTCGCCCGCATACTTCGCCGCACCGGTCACCTTGGCGCGCCCATCGATGCGTGGTGTCGCGGCGCCAATGTAGGGTTTCATCGGAGTTCTCGCTCCTTGGTCTTCGAGCACGACATCCTGAAGCCTCGTCTCCTGTGCGGACGCGGCGCCGCTGCCTGCGAGCGTTCCAAGAGCGGTCGCTCCTTGAAGAAGCTTGCGGCGGCTGATCCTGGCCATCTCACCGCACCTTCTTCACCGATTGCGACTGCGGCGTACCGCGGGCCGCTTGCGTCAGCGCGCGGACGATGCCGCGACGCGCCAAATCGATCTTGAAGTTGTTGTGCCCGTATCCCCTTGCATCGCGCAGCAACAAATCGGCCGCCTTGGCGAAACTTTCCGCGGTAGCCGGTTGCCCACGAAGCACCGCTTCGGCTTCTACGCTGCGCCATGGCTTGTGCGCGACGCCGCCCAAGGCCACGCGCGCTTCCTTAATGGTCTCGCCCTCGAGGTCGAGGGCGGCTGCGATCGCGACGAGCGCGAAGGCGTAGGAGAGACGGTCGCGGATCTTGAGATAGGTATAGTTCGCCGCGAACCCGTTCTTGGGAAGCTCAATAGAGGTGACGATCTCGTCCCTCCGCAGGCTGGTGTCGAGCTGCGGCGTGTCACCGGGCAGACGATGGAATTCGGCGAATGGAATGGTTCGCGCCCCAGCCGGGCCCATGACATGAACCTTGGCCTCGAGCGCCGCGAGCGCCACACACATGTCGGATGGATGCGTCGCGATGCACGCCTCGCTTGTGCCGAGGATCGCGTTGATACGATTGACCCCGTTTATCGCCGAGCAACCGCTGCCGGGCTCACGTTTGTTGCAAGGCGTAGCGGTGTCATAGAAGTAGAAGCAGCGCGTGCGTTGTAAAAGGTTGCCGCCCGTCGAGGCCATGTTGCGCAGCTGCTGCGAAGCACCAGCAAGAATCGCGCTGGCCACCATGGGATAGCGTTGCTCAATCAGCGGATGGTAGGCGAGGTCGGTGTTCGCCACGAGGGCGCCGATGCGCAAGCCGCCGCCCGTCGTTTCCTCCACTGCCGTCAATGGCAGCCGCGAAACGTCTATGAGCCGCGTCGGGCGCTCGACATCCCCTTTCATCAAATCAATGAGGTTGGTGCCGCCAGCTATGAACTTCGCCGACGGGTCTGCAGCGATCTGCCGAACCGCATCGGCGACGTCGTTGGCGCGCGTGTACTCGAAGTTTATCATGACTTTACGCCTCCGCCGGTCATCGCCTGCTGAATGGCAGCCACGATGTTGGGATAGGCGCCGCAGCGGCAGATGTTGCCACTCATGAGTTCGCGGATCTCGTCGGCGGTCGTGGCCTTGCCCTCGGCGATGAGCCCTGCGGCGGAACAGATCTGACCCGGAGTGCAGTAGCCGCACTGGAAAGCGTCATGATCGATGAACGCTTGCTGCAAGGGATGCAATGCGCCGTCCTTCGCCAGTCCCTCGATGGTCGTGACCTTGGCTCCATCCTTCATCACAGCAAGAGTGAGGCAGGAGTTTATGCGTCGACCGTCCACCAGCACCGTACAGGCGCCGCACTGGCCATGATCGCATCCCTTCTTGGTCCCGGTTAGATCAAGGTGATCGCGCAAAGCGTCGAGCAAGCTTGTCCAAGGGGCGACCTCGAACTTGTGCTCGGCGCCGTTTACGCGGAGCGCAATGGGGATCTTGGAAGGGATCGCCGGCTGCGGCTGCTCTCGTGCCCGTGCCATGTGGCCTCCGCATGGTAGCGCGGCACTTTTCCCGTGCCGCTAGTCCTGAGAGGCGCCTCGCTTCCCGATAGGTCCGACCGTGATCTAAGCCTGGCGCGCCACCCGTGTAATGACGATACCCTGCTATTGTTCCGTCGCACTCTAAACGACCTGTTATTTCGGCCGATTGAACTTGAATTATCGAACGCAGACATGGCCGAGCCGGGAATCAACGCGGTCTGTCTCGTGCGCGCCTATAGCCGCTCGAATCACTTATAGCGACAGCATCGCTCTCACTCGGCAACGCCTGGGGATGCATGCTGAAGGAAGTGGAACGCGAGCGGCCGGCTCTGCAGCGGCAGATCGGCCCGATCGCGCTCCTGTTCACCGGCATCACCGGCATCATCGGCTCCGGCTGGCTGTTCGCCTCGCTCTACACCGCGCAACTCGCCGGGCCGGCCGCCATCTTCTCCTGGCTGATCGGCGGTGGTGTCTCGCTCTTGCTGGCGCTGGTCTATGCGGAGCTGGGCGGCATGCTGCCGCTCGCCGGCGCCATCGCCCGCATCCCGTACTTCTCGCACGGCTCGATGAGCGGCTTCATGGCCGGGTGGCTGTGCTGGATCGCCTACGTGGCGACCGCGCCTATCGAGGTGACGGCGGTGCTGCAATACGCGTCCAACTACCTGCCGTGGCTGACGACGCTCGTCGACGGGAACCGCGTGCTCACCTGGTACGGCCTCGCCGTCGCCGCGGCGTTGCTGCTCGCTTTCGTCCTCATCAACCTCGCCGGGGTGCGCTGGCTCGCTCGCGCCAACGTCGCCGTCACGTCGTGGAAGCTGGCGGTTCCGCTGCTGGCGGCGGCCGGCCTCATCTTCTTCGGCTTTGACAGCAGCAACTTCACCGACCACGGCGGCTTCATGCCGGAGGGCGTCGACGGGGTGTTCGCGGCCGTCGCCGGCGGCGGCGTCGTCTTCTCGCTGTTCGGCTTCCGCACCGTCATCGACATGGCCGGCGAAGCGCGCGACCCACAGCGCACTGTTCCGAGCGCCATGGTCGGCGCGGTCGTCATCAGCCTTTTCGTCTACGTCATGCTGCAGATCGCCTTTATCGGCGCGGTGCCCGAGGCGCATCTAGCCGGCGGCTGGAAGCAACTCGCCGAGAACGTCGCCGACGGCCCGTTCGCCGCCTTCGCCACCATCCTCGGGCTGCAGGGCCTCGCCGCCTTGCTCTATATCGACGCCTTCGTTTCGCCGGCCGGAACGGGACTGGCCTACACCGGTGCCACGGCGCGCATCAACTATGCACTGGCCGAAAACGGCCAATTGCCGGGCATCTTCATGCGCCTCAACCTGGCGCAGGTCCCGGTCTGGTCGATCCTCGTCAATTTCATCATCGGCATGGCGATGCTGCTGCCCTTCCCGGGCTGGTCGGAGCTCATCGGTTTCATCAGCTCGGCGGCAATCCTCTCGCTCGCGTTCGGCCCAGTGTCGCTGGTCGCGCTGCGTCACCAGCTACCTGAGCATGCGCGCCCGTTCCGCTTGAAAGGCGGCGTCGCTCTCTCCGCCATCGGCTTCATGCTGGTCGGCTGCGTCGTCTACTGGGCCGGCTGGGACACCAACTGGAAGGTCTTCGCTCTCGCCATTGTCGGCGGAGGCCTGCTGATGGCCGTGCACTATTGGGGCGACGAGACCGGCAGGCTCGATCTGCGTCAGTCGCTGTGGTTCTGGTTGTTCATCGACGGCCTTGGCGCGATCTCCTTTCTCGGCAATTACGGCGGAGGGCTGGGCGCCATACCGAAGTACGCCGATCTGCTCGTCGTCGGCGCCTTTTCGCTGTTCGTCTTCTGGTTCGCCGTTCGCGACCGCCTGCCGGATGCCGAAACCGCGGCTCTACTCAAGACGGCTGCGTAGACGCTCCCGAGAGCGTTCGCACGAGCGCCACGAGCGTCGCCGCCGCCCAGGTTCCCTCGAGGATCACGAACGGCATGAAGTCGATCATCCACGACGAAGCGCAGGCGAGCCCGGCGCCGATGAGATTGAGCGCCAGGTACGGCACGCCCTCCGCCTTGAGGATCTTGGCGAGGTTGAGCACGAAGGCGAGGAGCAGCAGCCCGACGCCGATGAAGCCGATGACCGTTGCCAAGCTGTCGTGACTTTCCATGCCGCTTCCCCTCCATGATCCGCCGGCATGTTGGCCGTTGCCGGCAGCCGGTCAAGGCGCGGCAACATGGCTGCGCCGTGCGGCCTGCTGACGCCGCCCGCATCGTAGGTATAATCGGGCGGGAAACGGTGCATCGGTACGAACACGCAGGGGGACGAAGCATGAAATTGACGCCGATGCGCTTCACCACCATCGAGGGAACCGACGTCACGGTGCAGGTCACGTCGCCGTCGGACGCCAAGCGCGCCATCAAGGAGCTGCGCCACCGCAAGAAGGAGGTCGGGTTGCATCGGCGCGCGCTCGTGCGCCAGCAGAAGGCGGCGCAAAAGGAGCAGACGCGCAGCGAGCGGGATACTGCCGAGCGCGCCCGGCGCCGCGGCGTCATTGCTTCGATGACGCGCATGGCCAGCGTGTTCCGCAAGCAAAGGCCGCTCTATGACCTCGCCTCGATCGAGCAGGAGCTGCAGATGACCGACGAGGTCATGCACAACATCGACGAGTGCATCCTGCAGATCGAAGGCAAGCTGCTGCTCAGCAACTAACGTTGGAGAAGGTCTAACCCCTCACCCTGAAGCTCATTGGCGTCCATGCGAAGCATGGCTCCGCCATGACCGCTTCCGACCTCTCCCGTCCATGCGAAGCATGGCTCCGCCATGACGGGGAGAGGCTAAGTGGTGCATGCGGGTAAGGGAAGCGCCTCTCTGGCCGCCGGCGGCGGCAAGGCGCCAAGGGCGCCCGGCGCGAGCGCCGGCCCTCAGCTCGTGAACGTACTGCCGATGAAAAGCTTCTATAGGCGCGTGCTAGTTGACAAAAACGCAATCGGGAGCCCGAAGGCTCCCGAGACGCAGCCACGCAACAATCGGTGGTCGCCCCTTTTAGGCGGCAACGATGTTGTCGTCGGCCGGGTCGCGCAGCACGTAGCCGCGGCCCCAAACGGTTTCGATGTAGTGCTGGCCACCGGTCGCCGCCTGCAGCTTCTTGCGCAGCTTGCAGATGAACACGTCGATGATCTTGAGTTCCGGCTCGTCCATGCCGCCGTAGAGATGATTAAGGAACATCTCCTTGGTGAGCGTCGTCCCCTTACGCAGGGAAAGCAGCTCCAGCATCTGGTATTCCTTGCCGGTCAGATGCACACGCGCGCCGTTGACGTCGACCGTCTTGGTATCGAGGTTGACGCGCAGGTCGCCCGTCTCGATGACGGACTGCGCGTGACCCTTTGAGCGCCGCACGATCGCATGGATGCGCGCGACGAGCTCGTCTTTGTGGAACGGCTTGGTCATGTAGTCGTCGGCGCCGAAGCCGAGGCCGCGAACCTTGTCCTCGATGCCGGCAAGGCCGGAAAGGATAAGGATCGGTGTCCCGACCTTGGCGACGCGCAAGGTCTTGAGGACCTCATAGCCGCTCATGTCTGGAAGATTGAGATCGAGAAGGATGATGTCGTAGTCGTATAGTTTACCGAGGTCGACGCCTTCTTCGCCCAGGTCCGTGGTGTAAACGTTGAAACCCTCGGACTGCAGCATCAATTCGATGCTTTGCGCCGTTGCACTGTCGTCCTCGATCAAAAGGACTCTCATGGTCGTTCCTCTTTAGTCCGCGCCGCTGCCCAAGTTGCCGGAAGAAAGCGCCCGCTTCTCTTCAAGCTAAGCCATCGTTAGGAATTTACCCGCCGAAAGTTAACAAACCCTAATTAAGTCTTGCTCCGCGACCCAAGAGTCTAACGAACTTGGTTACGGACACGCCAACGCGTCCGCCCAATTTGGGCAGGAGCCGCAGCTTTCCCACCCAAACAAGGCACCTCGCGACCCTCAAGGGCCACGCCGCCACGCGATAAGTATTTGCTGGTATGCCGCCGAACGAAGAGCCCGGTGCGGCACGTTTCCTGGCTTTTTCCCGTTTCCGAGAGCCCTCAGCCAGAGGACGTGCCGTCGAGCCAATGCGCTTACGAATCAAGAGGTAACAGAATTCGGCTAAGACCCCTAGTGCCGCTCCGCCATTTTTCTCGCCGCATTAGGGCTAATGTGCGGGATTGATCTTCGCGTTGCTTTACCGCAACTTAATGGCGCCATGTCACAGTCGGTGTGAACACGGTGCGCCAGCGAGCCGAGCCAGGTCGCGAGCGCTGCCGACGGTCGGCGGAACGACCGACGCGTCACTCAAGCGGCACTGGCACGGTTCTTGTTTATTTCGGCATCAGAGTTCGAATTAGTACGGGGTATCGAACCATGAAAGCACGTAAATCGGCGCTAAGGTTGAAGCGCTTTGCCGCCGACGAGAAGCAGCGCAAAGTCGCCGATCTTGAGCACATGATCCGCGAATTCGACGGGATGGCCGGCGACCTCGATCGTCAGATCAAGGCCGAGGAGGACCGCACCGGCGTTCGCGATCCCGCCCATTTCGCCTATTCCACGTTCGCCAAATCGGCGAGCCAGCGCCGCGACAACCTGCGTGCATCGGCCGACGGCCTCAAAGCCAAACTCGAGGCCGCGCTGCAGGAGCGCGACGAGGCCCTGGAGCAGGTCGCACGTGCCGACTCACCGGCCGCCCACGACCAACTGCGCAATCGCCGCCGCGGTGAGCGCACAGCGACGGCCGGGCTGCGCTGAGGCGCGCGGGTACGGGATCGCGCCACTGACTGCGATTCCGGCCCCGTTGACGATCGATTTTCTGGCCTTGTATTCGCATCTGCAGCGTGCCAACGAGGGCGCCACAGCGACTTCGGCACGGCTATGACACCATGTTGCGACCGGCAATCACTGGCCTCGCCTCCCTGTTCTGCCTCCTTGCCGGCGGCTGCTCCGGCAACGCCCCGTCGCTTCCCGCACTTCCACAACTGACAGGCACAGTGACCGAGGCTCCCATCGTCGGGTCGCCGACCGAGGTCTACGAGCGTGTCGCCCGCGGGGCGATGTCCTGCTGGTTTGGCACCAACGGACCGCTCAAGGCTAACTATGTGTATCACGCCGATGCCGAGCCCGCCGGCAAGGGCGGCCGGGCGGAGATCATCATTCACGAGCGCGACCGGCGGCTGACGGAGAATCCAAAGGGCCTTCGCGCCTATCGCGTCGCCATCACCCCGGAAGACGGCCAGACGACGCTCGTGTTCGAAAATCTGAAGCTGCCCGAACCGGTTGCCAATGCCATGGAAGCGGATGCGCGGCGTTGGGGCACCGGTGCCCTCGGTTGTGCTGACACGGATCAGGGCGGCTGGGCGGAGAACAAGCCTAATCCGACCGAGTCCTTTAAGGATGGCAAAAAGAAGGGCCATCCCAAAAAGGACTAGTCAGGGCCTGCCGCTAGGTCTGCCCGGATCAGTCTCGATACTCTTGGACGCGCGTCGCCCGCAGGCCCGGAAGCCCATGCTTGTCGATTGAGCGCTGCCAGGACAGGAACTCATCGACGGTCAGCTTGTAGCGGTCGCACGCCTCCTCGATGCTGAGCAGGCCACCGCGAACAGCAGCCACCACTTCCGCCTTGCGGCGGATTACCCAGCGTTTCGTATCTCGGGGAGGAAGATCCGCAATCGTCAGCGGGCTCCCATCGGGGCCGATAACGTAGCGCACCCGCGCTCTCATCTGTTGCTCGGTCATGATACTCATTACACACTCGCTGACCAGCCATCAGTGATAACCCAACACGATTAAGACCGGCCTAAGTTGTTGAGTAAACATAACATAAACCGGTTGGTCTGGCGCCGCCAGTGCTGGATTAGGGTTTACGTAATAAGCCGCCCCCGCCTTCGGGAAGATGCTGCGGCGCCGTGACCGCTTAACCAGCCTTCGCCGGCTTGCGTATCCGCCCTTTCAGGTCCTAAGTTCGCGGCATCTGCGGCGCTGCAATAATCCCAAGTCCGATTGCCCCATTTCGGACGGCAGAAACCGATAGCTGAAATCGCCGGTGCCCTAAGCGTGGTCGAAAATTTGCCCCCCACTCCAATCGATGCCGTGCGCGGCCACCGCCGAAAAGCGCCGGCGCGTCGTCGTGGCCATGTCGGGTGGCGTCGATTCTTCCGTTGTTGCCGCCCTGATGCACGAGGCCGGGCATGACGTTATCGGCATAACCCTGCAGCTCTACGACCATGGCGCCGCCACCGGCCGCAAGGGCAGTTGCTGCGCCGGCCAGGACATCCACGATGCGCGCCGGGTTGCCGACGCACTCGGCATTCCGCATTACGTGCTCGATTACGAGAGCCGCTTCGCTTCGGCCGTCATCGACAGCTTCGCCGAAAGCTATGCCGCCGGCGAAACGCCAATCCCGTGCGTCACCTGCAACCAGCAGATAAAGTTCCGCGACCTGCTCGACACCGCCAAGGAGCTCGGCGCCGACGTGCTGGCGACCGGCCACTACATTCAGCGCCGCGACGGCACCAACGGTCCCGAAATGGCGCGCGCCGTCGATCCCGATCGCGATCAGAGCTACTTTCTTTTCGCCACGACGCCCGAGCAGTTGCGCCACCTGTGGTTTCCGCTCGGCGGCATGCCGAAGGCGCAAGTGCGCGAGCTGGCACGCAGGTTCGATCTGCCGGTCGCCGAAAAGGCAGACAGCCAGGACATTTGCTTCGTCCCGACAGGGCGCTATACCGGCGTCATCGAGCGCCTGAAGCCGGGCGCCTTGAAGCCCGGCGACATCGTCCATGTCGACGGCCGCCACCTCGGCCGCCACGACGGCATCGTCAACTACACGATAGGCCAGCGCAAAGGCCTGAAGATCTCCGGTCCCGAGCCGTTGTACGTCGTCCGCCTCGACGCAGCGCGCAACGAGGTCGTGGTGGGACCGCGTGACTGCTTGCGCACGCAAAAGCTTCTACTTAGAAACACGAATTGGTTGGGCGATGAGCCGTTCGCGCAGGCAGCGTGCGGCGGAATGCGCATCTGGGCGCGTATTCGCTCGTCACAGCGCCCGCAGCCGGCGACGTTGATCGCCGAGGCGGACGGATCGGCCACAGTTGTGTTAGAAGACGGCGAGGACGGTGTCGCGGTGGGTCAAGCGTGCGTGTTCTATGCTAGCGACGACCACGACGCTCGGCTTTTGGGGGGCGGTTTCATCGCCCGGACGATCGCGAGGCAGGCCGGCGCCGTGGCGCCCGAGCTGAGCCGCGCGGCCTTGGGCAAGTAATTGGGAGGCTTGGGTCGCGACGCAAGGAGCGAATCCCAGGGAAATCGATGTCGCAGACTGATTATCGCCGTCAGGCGGCGCTTCTAGAGCGCGTACAGGGTCGCATCGTCGGTATCGGCCGCATCGACGAGAGCTCGGTCCGCGATGCCTATCGCCGTTGGGCGCCCGTCTACGACTACACCTTCGGCCTCGTCGCGCGCGAAGGGCGCCGGCACTCGGTCGAGGTGATCAATTCCGGCAGCGGGCGCGTGCTCGAGGTCGGCGTCGGCACCGGCCTTTCGCTTCCCGACTATGAGCGCCATCTCGAGGTGGTCGGCATCGACCTGTCGCCGGAAATGCTCGAAAAGGCGCGCGAGCGCGTCGATCAGGAAAGGCTCGGTCACGTTACCGGCCTGCACGAGATGGATGCCGGCGATCTGAAGTTTGCCGATGCCTCGTTCGACACCGTCGTCGCCATGTACGTGATGACCGTCGTGCCGGAGCCGGAGACGGTGATGCGCGAGCTGGCACGCGTGACCAAACCCGGCGGCGAGGTGCTGCTGGTCAATCATTTCAGCCAGCGCGAAGGCGTGCGCGGCTGGGTCGAGCGGCGCATGGCGCCGTTCGCCGACAAGATCGGCTGGCGCTCGGTGTTCGACATCTCGCGCGTGACGGTGTGCGACGATCTTCAGCTCGTCGAGCGCAAGGCCTTGCGCCCGTTTGGCCTGTTCACGATGCTCCGCTTTGCCAAGCGCGACGACGCCGCCCGGCATCCGGTCGCCGCCGAGTAATCGGCGCATATTCTTGACAGCTTGGTCGGCGCGTCCTTATAGACGCGCTAGTGTGATGATCGAGAAGCCCGCCGCATCGCTTGCGGCTAGGTGGTGAAGCGGACTTCTCGATCTGAATCACACTAGAATCATTTACTTGGCCAGTGGCCTTCAGATCGCGAAATTCGTTCCGACCTTGCCTCACACTCAGGCGAATTTCGCGATCAGGCCACTAGCGTGGCGGGATAGCTCAGTTGGTTAGAGCGGCGGAATCATAATCCGTAGGTCCCCGGTTCAAGTCCGGGTCCCGCTACCACCTCCACTCCGACAATCTAGCGCGACTGCCGACCACTACGCGGTGGCATCAGGATCGACGCGGCAGCTTGCAATCGCCGTATTTCGACCGGTATCGTGGCCCTCGGCCAGCCCTCTTAGGTGTGGTGGGGGAAATGCGGGCGATCTCACGCGTGCTGAACGGATTTAGGATCGTTCACACCAGCTTAGGGCTCAAGAGAGAGGCGATCGTCGCCCTCATTCTGCTCCTGCCGTTGCTTTTCCACCCTGAGGTGCGGAGCTATCTGGCGGCACGCGGCGTCAGCGACTGGCCGGTGGTGGACGGCACCATGCCGGCGCTCGTTTTGGCCGGTGGCTACCTCTACTGGCGCCTGTTGCGCCACGCGGTCCTGTTCGAGGATGCGGCACGCCCCTGCCTGACGGCGCGTATCCTCGATCCCAGCCAGCGCTACGATACGTACGTCGCCTTGGGAAACCGGGTGCTGCGCCTCTATCATCTGGAGGTCGAGAACACGTCGACGTTCAGGACGGCGCGCGGGGGGCTCGTTACCTTCATCGACTACCGACGCTCCGGCGACATGCGGGTGGTCGAGATTCGCTCGCCACTGAAAATCGCCAACTCCGATTCCGAAAAAGTGGATCTCAACCCGGGCGCGCGCGTCGTATTCGAGCTGTGCGGCGTCGAGGTGAATGGAACCGCACCTGCTTCGGTGGAGGAGAGGGCGCAGCAGACTTTCTCGATATTGCCCAACGGCAGCGGGAGCATCCGGTTGGTCGTCGAAGCGCGCAACGCGCCTTCGCGGGAGGAGGAGTACCGGGTCTATATCGACACCAACGGCTCGATGACGATCAAGCCGCAAGCCGAAGTGCACTAGCCCGCGGTTCGGGGCGCGGCAGCATTTGGCGCCCCCGCTACCGAAGCGTCACTTTCTTCAACCCTGTCAGAGCGGCGTGCCGTTGTACTTGTGCCAAGCCCACAGGCCGGCAAGGAAGAGCATGGCGCCGACCACCGCCGACAGGACATCGCGCAGCGACACCGCAATGGTCTCCAGGCCGGGAAGAATGTTGAACAGGCGGAACAGCACGCCACCCATCAGCGCGCCGACGAGACCGATGCCGAGATTGGTCCACCAGCCAAAGCCCTCGCGCTGGCCGCGCACCAGCGCGCCGACGAGCGTGCCACCGATAAGCCCGATGATGAGCCACACGACGATCTGCGACCAACCGATGACCATTTCCGCCTCCCGCTTTCTGCGTTGAACAACGGGGCGCCGTCATCGGCGCCCCGTTACTCGCCTTACTTCGCCTTCTCGGCGGCCGACGAGCTCTTTTCCGTGTCGCCCTCGTAGGCCGTCTTCTTGTAACCCTCGCCGTCTTTGGCGATCTTGGTCTTCCAGCCGGTGTCCCAGGTGATGGTCAGGGCGTCGCCGTCCTCGGCCCACTTGCCTGTCAAGCCTTCGCCGCTGCGGTCGGCGGTGGCAGTGCCGTCCTTGGCGACGACGATTTGGAAGTCCTTGCCGGCTGAATCCTTCACCTTCCACGTGCCGACGAAGTGGTCGGCGAACGCTGCGCCCGTGCTGAGCGCCAGCGCCGCTGCGGCGATGATACCCATCGTCAATTTTCTTGTCGTTGGCATGCTGTTTCCTCTCCTCAAAGAAAAACGCCGAACTCAAGAGAACGTCGTACGTATTCTCCCGTTCCGAAAGTCTAAAGTCGGTCAGGACAATGAAAGCCAGACTTGAAGCGGTGCCGGCGGCATGAGGTTGCGGCGCGTCAAAGCCGGTGAAGGCGTAACGCGGGTCGAGTTGCAGGCGCCGCACGGCTGGGTATCGGTCGCAGCTGCTTGCGCTCGAATACCCTCGTTCGATCAAGGCATTGCCGACGACGTGATCGCCCTGCTGGCGCTGGCGCCGGAGGTGCGCGACCGCCTGGCGGAGGCGGCCGGTGAGGTGGCCCCGGCAGCCGATGGCACTGCCCTGTTGCCGTTCGCGCCGCGCTCGTTTCGCGATTTCATGTTGTATGAGGCACATGCGGTCGATGCCGCGCGCGGCTTCGTGCGCCGCTTCATGCCGGCAATCGCCCCTGCCGTCGCGGCCTACGAGGCGGTGACGCGGCACACCTTCCCCAAGCTCAAGCCGCACGCGTTGTGGCACCGGCAGCCGATCTACTACATGGGCAATCATCTCACGTTCGCGACCGATGGCGACGACATCGCGGTGCCGCACGTACACGCAGGCGCTCGACTACGAGCTCGAGCTCGGCTTCGTGCTCGCCCGTCCGCTGCGCGACGCCGACCCGACGACTGCCGAAGCTGCCATCGGCGGCTTCGTCGTGCTCAACGACTTCTCGGCCCGCGACGTGCAGCTCGGCGAGATGAGCTCCGGCTTCGGCCCGCAGAAGGCGAAGCACTTCCGCTCGGCCATGTCGGCCGTCGTCGTCAGCGCCGACGACATCCTGCCGCGATGGCGCACGCTCACGGGAAGCGTGCATCTCAACGGCGCGCTGGTCGCCAAATGCGCAACGCGCGACGCCCGCTGGTCGCTCGGCGAGGTGCTGGCGCACGCCAGTCGCGGCGAGCAGCTCTATCCCGGCGAGCTGTTCGGCACCGGGACGCTGCCCGGCGGCAGCGGCATCGAGCACGGACGACTCCTCGAGCGCGGCGACACCATCGCGCTCGCCATCGATGGCATTGGCACCCTGTCGAACCGCATCGTTGAGGAGTGCTTCCGGAAAGTGTGAAGCGGCTTTCCGTTAAGAAGCACGATGAGCAGAGGCAGGCAGCATGAAAGTCATCGATCTCAGCAAACCCATCCAGTTCAATACGGGCGACCCGCGCTTCATGCAGGTGCGCATCCGCCACAAGCCGCATCGCGCGGCCAAGCTGCTCGTATGGCTGCTGGGGCTGCCGGCGCGGCTTTTTCCGCGCGATTTCGCCGGCTGGGCGGACGACACCATCACCAAGATGGGCGTGCATTCGACGACGCACATCGATGCGCCGTGGCACTATGGGCCGACGTCGGGCGGCGCGCGTGCGCAGACGATCGACGAGATGCCGCTGGAAAGATGCATCGGCCCCGGCGTCGTGCTCGACCTCACGCACAAGGCCGACGACGACGCCATCACGCCCGCCGACCTCGAGGCGGCGCTGGCCAAGACCGGCGCCACGCTGAACGAGCACACCATCGTGCTGATCCGTACGGGACGCGACAAGCTGATGGGCACCAAGGAATTCTGGAAACGCGGCACCGGCATGAGCGCCGCGGCGACCGAATGGCTGCTCGACCGCGGCCCCACCGTCATGGGCATCGACCAGTGGGGATGGGATCTGCCGTTCCGCACGCAGATCGCGCGTTCGAAAGCAAAGCAACGACGACACGCTGTTCTGGGAGGCGCACCGCGTCGGCCAGCGGCGCCCCTTCTGGCACATGGAGCAACTCACCAACCTCGGCGCGCTGCCGCCGCACGGCTTCGAGGTGATGGTGTTCCCGTTGCGGATCGTCGGCGCCTCCGCCGCCCCCGCCCGCGTCGTCGCCGTCATCCGCTGAGGACTGTACCCCCTCACCCGTCGCTCGATGTTTGGCATCTCGCGCCGACCTCTCCCCCTGGGAGAGGTGGACGTGGACTCAATCACGCACCGCCTCACCTCTCCCAGAGGGAGAGGTCGGAAGCGAATGCAATGAGCTGCCGGGTGAGGGGTTAAAGCGCTATCGCTTAGTCAGCGTGCGCTGGACGGCGTCGTGCCAGGAGGCGAGGAGGCGTGTGCGCTCAACGGCGGGCATGCCGGGCGTGAAGCGTTTGTCGAGCGACCACAGGTCGGCGAAGCGGGCCGGCTCGGGATAGAAGCCGGCCTGCAGCCCGGCAAGATAGGCCGCCCCCAGGGCCGTCGTCTCCACCACCTTCGGGCCGGTCGACCGGCGCGTCGATGATGTCGGCCAAGCGCTGCATGGTCCAATCGCACGCTGCCATGCCGCCGTCGGCACGCAACACCGCGTGCGCCGCAGCCGGGCAATCGGCGCGCATCGCCTGCAGCAGGTCATAGGTCTGGAAGCACACCGACTGCAGCGCCGCGCGCGCCAGCTCGTCTGGGCCGGTGTTGCGCGTAAGGCCGAACAACGCGCCGCGGCAGTCGGGATCCCAATACGGCGCACCAAGGCCGACGAACGCCGGCACCAGCACCACGTTCTGCTCGGCATCGGCATGCGCCGCCATTCCGCCGGCCTCGGATGCTCGCGCGATGACCTTCAAGCCGTCGCGCAGCCACTGCACCGCGGCGCCGGCGACGAAGATCGAGCCCTCGAGCGCGTAGGTGCGCTTGCCGCCGAGCTGATAGGCGATGGTGGTCAGCAGCCGATGCTTCGAGGCGATGGCTTCGCTGCCGGTGTTGAGCACCGCAAAGCAGCCGGTGCCGTACGTCGACTTCAGCATGCCCGGCGTGAAGCACGCCTGGCCGATGGTCGCCGCCTGCTGATCGCCGGCCATGCCGCGAATGGGTATCGCGGCGCCGAGCAGCTCCGGCTCGGTGGCACCGAATTCAGCAGGCGTTGTCGCGCAGCTCGGGCAGCAACGCGCGCGGCACGCGGAAAATGTCGAGCAGCTCGTCGTCCCAGCGGCCGGTGCGAATGTCGAGCAGACAGGTGCGCGCGGCGTTGGTCACGTCGGTTGCGTGCACGCGCCCGCCGGTCAGACGCCACAACAGAAAGCAGTCGACGGTGCCGAAGGCGAGCTCGCCGCGCTCGGCGCGTTCGCGCGCGCCGGGGACGTGATCGAGGATCCAGGCAATCTTGGTCGCCGAGAAATACGGATCGAGGAGCAAGCCCGGTCTTCTCGGTCACCACGCGCTCGTGGCCGGCGGCACGCAGCGCCTCGCAGGCATCCGCCGTGCGCCGGTCCTGCCAGACGATGGCATTGTGGATGGGTCGCCCCGTCGCCCGCTCCCAGACGATCGACGTCTCGCGCTGGTTGGAGATGCCGATGCCGACGATGGCCTGCGGACCGCCGGCCTTGGCGACGGCCTCGCGGGCGGTCGCCAGCACGCTGGTCCAAATCTCCTCCGCGTCGTGCTCGACCCAGCCCGAGCGCGGGAAATGCTGCGTGAACTCCTGTTGCGCGACAGCGGCCACCTGACAGGCCGCGTCGAACAAAAGCGCGCGCGACGATGTCGTCCCCTGGTCGATCGCCAGCACGATAGCGCGCCATGCCGCCCTCCCCGGTTGCTTAACGCCGCACTGCGGTCACTTCTGCCATCGACAGATGCGCCGCGCCTTAGTAGCAAGCCCTGCCCGCCATTCCCATCGGAGCCGACCCACGCATGAGCGCCCCGACGACAAGCGATCCGCAGAAGCCGTCGTACCTCTCCGCCCTGACGGTCTACCTGCGCCCGAGCGTGCTCGTCATCATGCTGCTCGGCTTTTCCTCCGGTTTGCCGCTGGCGCTGTCGGGCGAGACGCTGCGCGTGTGGATGGCCGACAGCGGCGTCGACCTCGGCACCATCGGCCTGCTGGCGCTCGCCGGCCTGCCCTACACGCTGAAATTCATCTGGGCGCCGGTGGTCGATGCCTGGCAGGTGCCCGGACTGTCAGCGCGCGCTTCGGCCGCCGCCGCGCCTGGCTCATCGCCTCGCAGCTCGTGCTGATGGCGGCCATCGTCTTTCTCGGCACGCGCGATCCGATCAATGCGCCGTGGATGGTCGGCCTCGGCGCGCTCATCGTCGCCTTCGCCTCGGCGACCCAGGACATCGTCGTCGATGCCTATCGCGTGCAAAGCCTGCCCGTCGACGAGCAGGCTGCCGGCATGGCCGGCTATGTCGCCGCCTATCGCATCGGCATGCTGGCCTCGGGCGCCGGCGTCATCGGGTTCAGCGCCTGGCTCGAAGACGCAGGGGCTCAGCAGGGAAGCAGTGTGGCCGCTCGCCTATGCTGCGGCGGCGCTGCTGGTGCTCGTCGGCCTGTTTGCGGCCGTCGTCGCCACGCGAGCCGCAAGTCGGATCTGCGAGAAGCCAGCGCAGAGGGCAGCCCGATCGCACGCCTCTTCGCGACGGCGACGGGCGCCTTCACGGACTTTCCTGTCGCGCGACGCGGCCATCGCCATTCTTCTGTTCGTCGTGCTGTTCAAGCTGTGCGACGCGCTCGCCGGCACCATGACGGCGCCGTTCGTCCTGTCGCTCGGCTACACCAAGGCCGAATACGCGGCGATCGTCAAAGGCGTCGGTCTTGCCGCGCTGCTCATCGGCGGCTTTGCCGGCGGCGCGGTGGCGCGCGCCCTGCCGCTCGTCACCGCGCTGTGGATCGGCGCCTTCCTGCAGATGTTCTCCAACCTGGCGTTCGTCTGGCTCGGCTATCAGACGCCCGAGCCCCGAGGCGCTGACCGTCGCCATCGTCGTCGAGAATTTCTCCGGCGCCATCGGCACGGTGATCTTCGTCGCCTACCTGTCGGCGCTGTGCCGCAATCCGCTGCACACGGCGACGCAGTACGCGCTGCTCACGGCGCTCGCCTCGACGGGCCGCACGCTGTTCTCATCGGGAACCGGATTTGCCGCCGCAGGAGCTGGGCTGGCCGCTGTTCTTCCTCGGCACCTCGCTCACCGCCATTCCGGCGCTGATGCTGATGGTCTGGCTGCAAGGGCGCGGACACTTCCGCGCCCTCGATGCCGATCGCAACGGCTCGTAAGGCCGCCGGCTCCGCGCCTAGTCGGCGTGGCCTTCGACCTTGTCGGCCGAGGCAGCCTGCAGTTGCCCGTAGTTCTGGATGCCGATGTTCTTCAACAGGTCGAGCTGCGTCTCGATGAAGTCGATGTGGCCTTCCTCGTCCTTGAGCAGCTCCTCGAAGAGGTCCATGGACACATAGTCCTTGTGCTGCCGGCACAGCTCGCGCGCCTTGGAGTAGAACTCCTGCGCGATGTACTCGCCCTTCAGATCGCACTCGAGAACCTCCTTCAGGTTCTCGCCGATCATCATCGGCGCGATCTCCTGCATCTTGGGGAAGCCCTCGAGGAAGATGATGCGCGTGATCAGCTTGTCGGCGTGGTGCATCTCCTCGATCAATTCCTCGCGCTCCTTCTTGGCGATCTTCGTGTAGCCCCAGTCGTCGAGACGACGATAATGCAGCCAGTACTGATTGACCGCGCCGAGCTCCAACTTCAGAGCGAAATTCAGCGCGTCGATAACTTCTTTATTGCCCTTCATGGCTGCCCTCTTCCGTGCCTGGCGGATTCGTATTGGGATAGCTGAGTAATCGGCGGGCTGGCCGCGACATGACTCAGTGCAGCGTTCCTCGAACGAGGACGCGAGGGCGATTGTGGTTGGTTAATGCAGACGATGCCAGCGTAAAAAACGCCGACGCGTCGCTCAGGCAATTTTGCGAACGCTATCCTCTGAACCCTGAGTCTCCGACTCAGAATTCTTCACGCCGCTGCGCGAGGTCGAACGGCGCGTCGTGAACTCGAGCAGCTTGCTGCGCGTCGATGCGCAAATGGTGGGGCAAATCAGCCCTTTCTTCTCGAGCTCTTCAACCTTGTTGTAAATCGTCTCGACGGCGAGCGGCGCGCAGCTGCAGCAGTTCATGCGCTTCGACGAGATGACGATAGACGATGCCGGGAGTCGGAATTGGTGCATCGGGCGCGCGCAGGATTTCGAGCAGCGCACCCTCGATGTCGCGGTCGGAAATGACGGTACAGGAACAGACGATCATCGGAGCACCCTTGCGCGCATTTTCTCCAAGGCCGCGCGAGCCTTAAATATGGAAACTCGATTTCAACTTTTGAAGCCCCGGCAGCGTATGTCAAGGGCTGTTACGCCGCACGTTTTAGCGAGTGGCCGTGAGGGCGCAGTTCCGCCGGTTACAACCGTGGCGTTAACCAAGCGCCCGCGGGGCCGACTGCTGGCCGCGCCGGGTGCGGGACGCGGGCGCGCGCAGCGGCGCCTTGCCGGTGCGGCCGCCGGAGTCACGGCTCGCCTGCGCCTGGTGGGCGGCGGCCATGTCTTCGAGGGTGTGCTGGTCGAGCACGCTGATGAAGGCGTCCAGCGCGTCGTCGACGATGCGGTGCAAGCTGCCGCGGCCGCCGGCGCCCTTCTCCTCGGGGCCCATGGTCTCGATCGAGCGCACCACGTCGCCGATGCGGATCTTCGCCGCCGGGCGGGCCAGCCGCACGCCGCCGTGGCGGCCGCGTACCGAGCCGAGGAAGCCGGCCTTCGACAGCAGATGCACGATCTTGAAGGCGTTCTGCGGGGTGATATCGAGCCGCTCGGCGATCTCGGCGACCTTGATGAGCCGGCCTTCGGCCTTGGCGCAGTCGATCAAGATGCGAACGGCGTGGCTCGTGGATTTGTTGAGGCGCATGCGAATCTGAATCTTGTCCGAGGGTTTTGCCAGCGTTACGTCGATCGAACCGGCTTGGCAACTGCCCGACCGCAGCCGGATCTGGAAATGAGCAATTCCGTCTCACTGAGCGCCACCCTAGCAGGCTAAGCGCCCGTACGGCAGCACAATTCTAACCTCGATGATAATCCGTGGGCGACGCTGTTTGTGTGCACCACTTGCCCCTAGTTCCGCCCGGAACAGCCCCGCCGGCTCCGCGCCCCTACCATCATCCGACGGATGTTCCGCATCGGCGCCGCGCCGCGCCGTCTTTAACCGCCAAGCTTAGGAGCAAAAAAAACGATCCACTGCACCCAGCGCCAACATTCTGACGCTGCTCGATATTCGCCTCAGATAGCCCGTCCGCAGGCGCTTTTGCCGGCGCGGAGGCTGAAGATTTTTGTCCTGTTCCGACCGGAACAGCGGCATGATGGCGTTCGCGTCACTATCAGCGTCATGGAAGCCCAGCCGGGCGCCACGCACTGAACCGACGGAGAAAGTCATGACTAAGCTGCTCGCCCTCGCCACCGCCCTCGTCTTCGCCATCTCGTCCTTCTCGGCCACGGCCCAGGCGGGCATGCGCGGTGTCGGCATCGGCATCGGAATCGGCGTTGGTCTCGGCGCTCTGGGCGCCATGTCCAACAGCGGCAGCCGTCGCAGCGAGGCACGCGAATACAGCTCGCGCAAGAAAGAGCGCGCTGCCCGCCGCGAGCGTCAGGAGAAGGCCCCGTCGCGCACCGCCAAGAAGTCGAAGTCGGAGCCGACGCAGGAGGCCTCCAAGGACCTCCGAGAAGGCACCGGCTTTCGCCGCCAGCACCGAGGCCAGCGGCATCGCCACCCAGGACGGGGCGCCCGTGTCGCCGGTGACCACCGGTTCGACCGACCTCGCCGCGCCCAGTCGGAGAATTCATCGATCTCGCTCGCCTCGGCTACGACCGCCGACGTCTCGAAGAAGATCGATACCGCCAGCCAGGAGACGAAGAGCCTCGACTGCAAGAAGTTCTTCCCCTCGGTCGGCATGACCCTCTCGGCGCCCTGCGAGTAGGCCGCAGGTTCACCCAAGAAGTCCGCATTTCGTCGATCCCGGCCTCACCGCCGGGATCTTCTTTTGTGGCGTCGCAACGCCTTTCCATGTGGCGCAATGCGCGCGTGTTACGTCCGGAACAGCCCGAATGACGCGTCCCCGGCATCATTTGTGCGCGATGCAAACTTTGGGGACGACCATGATCAAGACACTGACCCTAGCGGTCGCCGCCTTCATTGCCCTAGGTGCCTCCTTCAGCGCCGGCGCCCATGCTTGCGACGAGGATTGCGCCTACGAGGCGCAGGAAGCCGCCTACGAGCGTGCCTACGAACGCCAGGCCGCGCGCGAGGAAGCCGCCGAGGAGGCCTACTATTCTGGAGGCCGCCGCTCTGGCTCCGCAAGCCGTCGCCAGCAAGCCGCTCAAGCCAAGGCTGCCCAGGCTGCCGCCCGCGCTGGCCAGGCAAAGCGGTCGTCCGAGCAACCGGCTGCCGAACGGCAAACGGCCGAGCCGAAGCCCGATCCTACGCCGCGCACGCAGACCCCGGCTCCGCGCATCAAGGTCGCCAATGAGAACTCTTCGATTTCGACGGGCTCCGACTACGGAGCGCGCGAGGTCGCCGAGGACGACACCTACGTGCGACCCGTCAAGTCCATCGGCTGCAAGGCCTACTTGCCCGCGGTCGGCATGACCCTGTCGGTGCCCTGCGACTGACCCCGTTTACCCTCCGACCTCCAGAAACTGCATCCCGGCCTCGCGCCGGGATTTTTTTGGCCCGGCCAACGACGGCGACGGAAATCTCGCGCTTGTTCCGCCCGGGACAGCGGCGCCGCCGGGCTTCACGCATCATCGCTTCAGTGATGAACACCAACCTTCTGGAGACGACCATGAACAAGCTGCTCACCGTGATCGCCGCCACCCTGCTCGCCGTGACCGCGATCGCGTCCGGCGCCGAAGCCGGCTTTAACGTTCGCATCAAGGCCCCGGCTGGCTTTTCGGAGGTGCACAAGGCCGGTTGCGGCGGCGGTGGCGCCTCCCGCTCTTATCGCCGGGCTGCCTATCAATCGGTTCGCCGCTCCAAGGCGCGGGTGCGAGGTTGCCAGCCGCACCGTCTCCAAGCCGGCCGTAGTGGCCAAGGCCGAGACCGAAGCGCCGGCGGCTGCCGAGCCCATCGAGGAAGCCGAGAACATTGCCCAGATCGAGAACTCGTCGATCACCACCGAGAAGAAGGTCGCCGAGGTCAAGACGCCGAAGACCGAAAAGAAGGTCGCCGAGAAGCCGGCCAAGAAGGCCGAGCAAAAGGTGGCCACCGCCGGCGACCTTGGCTGCAAGACCTTCTTCGCCTCGGTCGGCATGACCCTCAGCGTCCCCTGCGGCCAGAAGTAAATCGCGACGACCCGCGGCCCCGGACATTCTCCGGGGCCGCTTTCTTTGGCTACCGCGATGCAGGCGCCCGCGGAATCTTTTTGGCTTGTCCCTGCCGGAACAGCGTCCACGCGCCGACCGCGCCAATGATGGCGGCAAGGTGAGCGACGGAACGTCGGCTCATCGAGTGAAACACAAGCTTGCATCCACTGGAGGAAGCAGAAAATGTCTAAGCTACCGGTCGCCATCATCGCCGCGCTCATCGCGGTCGCGACCATGTACTCGTCCGCTGCGGAAGCCGGCCTGCGCATCGGCTTTGGTTTCGGTGGCGGGCTGCCGTTCGCGCACGGCAATGGCGGCGGCTACTCGAAGCAACACCATCATCGCAAGCGCTACATCGCGCGCCGCGTGAAGAAGCAGAAGGTTTACGTCGCCAAGCGCAAGGTGTCCGAGCCGAAGGTGGCCAAGGTCGAGAAGGTCGCCAAGCCGGCGGTCGTCGCCACGGCGCCGGTCGTCGAGCCGGAAGTGATCGCCGACAGCGAGAACTCGTCCATCACCACGGCGGCGCTGGATGCCACGGCCGCGGTCGACTCGGAGACGGTGACGCCCGTCGAGGTCAAGGCCGAGTCAGCCGCGGCCAAGCCCGCGGTTTCCAAGCCAGAAAAGGCGGCGAAGCTTGACTGCAAGAAGTTCTTTCCCTCCGTCGGCATGACGCTCAGTGTGCCCTGCGAGTAAGGATTGATCTTCCAATAGGCGGCGAGCCGGTCGATGGACCGGCTCGCGGCTTCATGACAATCTCCCGGCAGCGGCCGGGCATATTTCAACAGACCGCCATAAACCACCGCAATGCATTACGCGGGGCGAAGGGGATCACCGATGCAGGCGCATGCCGACACTCTGCCGCTCGCGGCGCAAACTCCTCAGGGCAAGCCGAAGGCCGTCAAGATGGCGGCCAAGCTCGCCTACCGAAATCTGTTTCACGACCGTCTCAGCCTTATCGTCACGCTGACGGGCATCGTCTTCTCCGTCGTGCTCGTCGCCGTGCAGTGCGGCCTCTACATCGGCTCGGAGCGCATGATCGCCGCCATGCTCGATGAATCGAAGGGCGACCTGTGGGTCGTGCCGCTCGGCACCAAGAGCTTCGATGATCCTTCGCTGCTCATCGGCCACGAGAAGTACTCCGTGCTGTCGACCAAAGGCGTCGCCAGCTCGGAGGAGCTGGTCGTCGGGTTCGCCGCCTGGCGCAAGCCGAAGGGCGGCACCACGGCGGTCCTGCTGGTCGGTTCCGATCATAAGAGCGGCTCGCTGAAACCATGGAACCTGCGCCAGGGCAACCTGGGCGATCTGGAGGCGCCACTCTCGGTCGCGGTCGACGACACCTACTTCAAGGATCTCGGCGTCGAGAAAAACGGCGAGACGGCGGAGATCAACGGCGTGCGCGTCAGGATCGCCGCCGTGACGCACGGCATCCGCTCCTTCACGACGCTGCCCTACGTGTTCACCTCGCTGAAGCTGGCGCGCATGCTGCTCGATGCACCCACCAACCAAGCCTCTTACGCCCTCATCAACGTCGCGCCCGACGCCGACCTCGAACAGGTGCGCAAGGATCTCGAGGCCCGGCTGCAGGATCGCGAGGTGCTGACGCAGCAGGAGTTCCGCAACCGCAGCGTCGACTACTGGCTGTTCCAGACCGGTGCCGGCGCGGCTCTGATCGCCGGTGCCGCCCTCGGCATGATCGTCGGCGTCGTCATCGTCGCGCAGACGCTCTATTCGAGCACCAAGGACCACTTGAACGAGTTCGCCACCTTGCGCGCGCTCGGCGCCTCGGCTGGCTACATCCACAAGGTCATCCTCATCCAGGCGATGCTCAGCGCGCTCGTCGGCTATGCCATAGGCATGGTGATCTCGTTGCTTGTGATCTGGGCGTCCAAGGATTCGACGCTGTTCATCATCATGACGCCGGGGCTTGCCGTGCTTCTCTTCGCTTTGACCATTGGAATGTGCGCCATCGCCGCCGTATCGGCGATCTTCAAGGTGACACGCATCGATCCCGCAGGAGTGTTCAGCCGATGAGCGACGCCAACGACAACCGCAAGGTGCTTCTCGATGCCCGCGACATCGTCAAGGTGTTCGGCTCGGGCGCCGGCGAGGTCAGGCCGCTGAAAGGCGTCGATCTCAGGCTCTACGCCGGCGAGCTGACGCTACTCATGGGTCCTTCGGGATCCGGCAAGACGACGCTGCTGTCGATCCTCGGCTGCATCCTGTCGCCGACCGAAGGCCACATCGAGGTGGCCGGGAACTCGACGCTGGGGCAGGACGCCGAAGGGCTCGCCAACATCCGGCGCCGCCACGTCGGCTTCGTCTTTCAGGGATACAACCTGTTCCCGACGATGACGGCCGCCGAGAACGTCATGCTGGCTCTCGACGTGCGCGCAAAGCCCGTCGTCGATCCGCCGACGCACGCCCTCAACGCCCTGATCGCGGTCGGTCTCGGCCATCGCGCCAAGGCCTATCCCGCCAAGCTCTCGGGCGGCGAGAAGCAGCGCGTCGCCCTGGCGCGTGCGCTCGCCGGCGCGCCGTCCGTCATCCTGGCCGACGAACCGACGGCGGCGCTCGACGCAGAGAACGGACGCGCGGTGATGGCACTCCTTTCGGAGGTCGCCAAAGACCCCAACCGGGCTGTTCTCGCGGTTACACACGATCACCGCACGCTCCCCTATGCAGACCGCATCGTGCGTATCGAAGACGGAAAAATTCACAGCGACGAGCGGCCGAAGAAAAGCGCCAACCCGACCTACGGTGGCGCCGATCCCCATCACGACGCTCATGCCTCACACGCCCAGCCGGTAGTCGAACCCAACGACGATCAGCCGGGCGACGATAATCCCACCACTCCCCCGAGCTCGCTCGGCGGCCGCTATAGGATCAGACGTCATGCTTAGGACTGTTGGAATTGTTGCCGCTCTCGTCGTCGCCGGACTCGGCGGCTACGTGTTGAGTGAAGGCACGTACTTCTCCGGCGAGGAAAAGACCCCCAAGGCCGAGGCCAAGACCGGCACGCCCTGGGTGGCGGCTGCTCCTGGCCGTGTCGAGCCCGGCAACGGCGAGGTCAACATCGGCGCCGCCATTCTCGGCCAGGTCGCCGACGTGCCGGTGAAGCTGAACGACAAGGTGGAGGAAGGCGAACTTCTCATGCGCCTCGACGACGAGGAGGCGCGCGCGCGTCTGGCGTCGGCGGAAGCCGAGGCCGGCCTGCGCAAGCGCCAGCGCGACGCCGAACCGTCGACATCCGGGCGCGAGGACGTGACCAAAGGCGAGGACAACGTCTACTCCGCCGAGCGTGAGGTCATCGGTGCGCGCTTCGAGCTCGACGCCGCCCTCGGCGGCAAGCGCCGCGGCGAGGCGACCGAGCAACAGCTTTCCGACGCACGCCGGCGTCTAGCCAAAGCGCAGGAGCGTGTCGAGCGCGAGCGCCTCAACTATGCGCAGGCGCAGGCCAAGGCGAGTTTGCCGTCGCCCAACCAGTTCGAATTGGCGCTCACCTCGGCACGCGCCAACGTCGCCTTGGCGGCCTCGCAGCTCGACAAGACGCGCATCCGCACGCCGCGCGCCGGCAACGTGCTGCAGCTCAACGCCAAGAAAGGTGAGATCGTGGCGCCGTCGCCCGAGCACCCGCTGGCGGTCGTCGGCGACATGTCGAACGTGCGCGTCAAGGCCGAGGTTGACGATGGGGACGTCGCCAAGATCAAGGTCGGACAGAAGGCATTCGTGCGCTCGATCAACTATCCGGGCCGCGACTTCGAAGGCACCGTCGCCGACCTGGCGCCGACTATGGCCACCCCGCGCATTTCCGCCCGCGGCCCACGTCGTCCGTCGGACATCGAGGTGCTGGAGATGACCATCAACCTCGACGGCAAGGTGCCGCTGCTGCCGGGCATGCGCGTGGACGCCTTCGTGCGTCCTGACCGCTGAGCACAAGCGGAGCCGCAGCCGCGGCTCCGGACTATTTCAAGGTGACACCGAGGCGCGCGAGCAAGGCATCGCGCGCCTTTGTCGTTTGCGCGTTCCACTCGGCCCGCTTGGAGACGACGAGGTTCGCCTGCGAGCGCAGGATGACGCCGTCCTCGAGGATCTTCAGCCCGTTGGCGGCAAGCGTCGCGCCCGTCGTCGTGATGTCGACGATGAGATCGGCAGTGCCGGCGGCCGGCGTGCCTTCGGTGGCGCCAAGACTCTCGACGATGCGGTAGTCGGCAAGGCCTTTGCCGGACAGAAACCGCCGCGCCAGATTGAGGTACTTGGTCGCCACGCGGATGGGCCGCCCGTGCTCGCGCCGGAACATCGCCGCGGCGGCCTCGAGGTCCGCCACCTCGCTGACATCGAGCCAGCAGCGCGGCACTGCGACAATGACGTTGGCGCTGCCGAAGCCGAGCTGCTTCACCAATGCCACGCACTCGTCGGCGTTGGAGATGTTCTCGCGCACGAGGTCCTCGCCCGTGACGCCGATGTGCGCGCGGCCCGAGCCGAGCGCGGCGACGATCTCGGACGCCGAGATGAAGGCGACGTCGATGCCATCGACGCCTTCGAGCTCGCCGCGATAGCCGCGGTCGTGGCCGACCTTGCGCAGCTTCAACCCCGCGGTCGCGAGAAACTCCGCCGTCTGCTCCATCAGGCGGCCCTTGGACGGCACGGCAAATGTCAGGCGCGGGCTCATCGCCTGCCTCCGCGCATGACCGCCAGCAGGCGTTCGGTATGGATGGCGGCGCCGACGGCGGGAACGTTGCGCGGCGCGCCGACCGCTTTCAGCAGGCCGTCGTAGCGTCCACCACCACCAACGGGGCTGGCGGGGCCGAGCGCATCGACCACCGCTTCGAAGACGAAGCCCGTGTAGTAGCCGACGCTGCGCCCGAACTCGGCGGAGAAATCCGCGGCCCCCATGTCGACGCCGCTCTCGCCGAGCAGCATGGCGCGCCGCTCGTAGGCGTCGAGGGCCTCGCTGAAGGCTGCGCTTCCCTTGCCAACCAGTTTGCGCAACACCGCCGGCGCCTGAGGCGCAGCTGTCTTCGTGCGCACATAGGCCTCGATGAGCGCCGCGGTCTCGGGTTTCAGCGGTGGCGCCTTGGCGTCGGCGGCAATGGCGAGCAGCCCTTCGGCGATCTCCGCCGCCGAGCGCGTGCCGATGAGCTCGATGCCGCCCTGCTCCAGGTGCTCGGTGACGAGCAGCTCGGCCTTCTCTGGATCATTCGGGTCGAGCGCCTCGATGAGCGCGCGCGGGAAGGCGGCGGCCGAGCGCGCCGGATTGGTCGACAGCCGCTTCAGCTCGGCGCGAAATGCCTCGGGGCGCAGAAACTGATGCCGCAAGCGGCGACGCCAGCGTTCGGGGAGTTCGGCCGAGCGCAGCAGCGCATCGAACAGCGCCACGTCGCCAATGCGCAGTTTCCAGCCCGGCAGGCCCGCCTGCTGCAGCGCGCGCAGCACCAGCACCAGCGTGCGCGCGTCGGCTTCCCCCGCGTCCTTGTCGCCAAAAGCTTCGATGCCGGCCTGACGAAACTCGCGCGGATGCGCGGCATCGGCGCTCGCGGGTTGAAAGCGGAAGGCCGGCCCGTTGTAGCTATAATAAGCTTCGCTGTCGGCCGCGGGGTGCCGCTGCAGATAGAGTCGGCACGTCGGCACTGTGAGGTCCGGCCGCAGGCACAGCTCCTTGCCGTCCATGTCGGTGAACACATAGGTGCGCCCGCGCAGCGCTTCGCCGACGACATCCAGGAATACGCCGGCCGGCTGGATGACCTCGGGCGCAACGGCCTCGTAGCCGGCGGCGATGAACACCGCCAGCAGCGTACGGGCTTGCGCCTCGAGTGCCTCGAAATTTGCCGGCGGCGCCGCAATCATGACCGCGCCCGTGTCCTCGTCAGCGTTAAGGGTGCCGTCTTTTGGACGAGGCGGCGCGGCTCGGCAAGCGCCATGATGCCCGTAGGCCGCAGTGCAGACCTCGGTTAAGTTCGAGCCGGCAGCGAGCGGTGCCAAGCGCAGGTTAAACCGGCTATGCTGGCGGCGCTTGCCCTGCCATTGGCGTATGGGACGTTCGGGTTCACCAGGGGGCCGTCGATGAAACGCTACCTCGTCGCAGCCGGATTGAGCGCGCTGGCATTTACTGCCATCGCCACCACGACCTTTGCGGTGACGCCACCGGCGCCGGTTCCGGCCGTGCCGCCCGAAACCGCTGCGCCACCGCTCGCCGAGCCAGCGCCCTCAGCGGCGCAGGCGACGCCGCCGGCCGCCACCGATACCCCTGCCGCGCCGGTCGTCGACCCCGCCGCGCCGGCAACGCCGACCGCGCAGCCGGCAGCACCCGAGCCGCTGCCGCTGGAAGAAGAAGTGGTCGAGGAGACGTGGCCGATGCCGGTCGAGGACTTCCTCGCCGGCAAGTACCTGGAACGCGCCGACGTCGTCTTGACACGCCGCGCGTGGGACGTCTCCTCCTGGGCCATCCGCTGGGCCACCAACTCGCCCTTCTCGCATGCCGCCATGGTGTTCACCGGGCCGCAATTCGAGAGCGGATACACCAGCACCTTCGTCATCGAGTCGGGCACCAGCGGCGTCGACCTTACGAACCTGCGCGACTACATCGCCGACAAGAGCGCCTTCATCGCCATCAAGCGCTTCAAGCAGCCGTGGTTCGACGAGGCCAAGCAGAGCCGCGTCCGCGGGTTGCTGCTCGACAAGATCAAGGCCACGTATAACTACTGGGCGATCGGCACCATCGCCCGCAATCTGTGGTTCGGCGTCGAACGCAGCGTCAGCGGCGACCGCA
Organism: uncultured Alphaproteobacteria bacterium; assembly: GCA_963795225.1. GTDB lineage: Bacteria > Pseudomonadota > Alphaproteobacteria > Rhizobiales > Hyphomicrobiaceae > Hyphomicrobium_A. The sequence goes on from CAWCHB010000018.1 coordinate 49,072, forward strand.
AGACGATGCGCCGTTTCCGCGAGCGCAATTGGGACGCGCCCACCGAGTTCATCTGCTCGGGGCTCGTGCAGATCGGCTTCGTCGAGGCGGCGCTGGAATACATCAAGGCAGGGACGCTGCCGCCGACGGCGCTGAACGAGGTGGTGTTCGAACCCGAAGCAGCGACGCGCCTGCCCGAGCGCGAGGACTGGGGCTATCTCGACGCCGAGTTCCTCGAAGACGACGGCGGTGCTTTTCCGCAAGCAGAACTTCGACGCCCTGCAGTCGGTGACGCCCGAAGATCTTGCCGCCAGCGAAAAGCTCGATTGGCTCTACTTCATCAAGAACGGCATGGTCTACAAGGTCGCCACGTACGATGACGTGCGCAAGCTGATCGAGTAGCCGCGCTCAGCGGCCACCGATATCGAGCGGCTCGTTGCCGGCTTCCGCTTCTTTGCGCGGCATCGCCCGCCGTTGCGCAGGCAAATCCGGCATCCGCTGCAGCACCTGCCCAGGCCGACCGCCGCAGCCGGCGACGCAGGTGATGGCATTGGGATCCGCGGCGTCGAACCCGGCCGCATTGGCCGGGCCGAGCTTGCGCGAACCGTCCATGCTTCCCGCCGTCGTGCGCATCTCGCCGGTACGGGCCGTCGCCGGCATCGGCAGGATCTGCACGATCGACGGCTTGCCACTGCATCCGGCGACACAGATCGTCACGAACTCCCGCGGGTGCGCCGCCAGCATCGACTTCACGCGCGGGTTGGTGGCGGGCATGCCTTGCTCACCGACTACGCCGGCGTCGTCGACATCACCGTCCTCGATGAGCTCTTCCGCTTCGGCCGGCAGCAGCGCCGGTGCGAGGACGAGGACGCTGCCCACCGTCAGGCAAGCGAAAGCGATGGACGGCGCCAGACACCGAACTTCCAGCGCCCAGGAACCGGACGCAAGGGTTTCAAAGACGGAAAGTCGCTGCCAACGCATGCACCACATTGCGACCCGCCGGCAGACCGGCGTGCGCCCCTCTTGGCCGACGGACGGTCGACCTCGCGGCGAGCTTCGCAAGTCAGGGTAAACAAACCCTTCCGCGCCACCGCGCCTCGCAGCGGCGGCGGGCTGCGTCAGGGCGGCGCCGGTGCAAACCGCCAGTAGTCTCCTCCCGGACCGGTGATCTTGCCGGGCTTCAGGGAGCGCATTTCCGGCGGCCGCAGCCCCGTCCGCAGCAGCTCGCCAATGTCCTCCAGCAGCTTGTTGTTGGAAGCGTAGCCCGAGTGGTTGATGGCGAAGGTGTCGGTCGAGGCCGCCGTCACGTCGATCGTGTCGATGCCGTCGATGATCAGCGGGCCGGCCGGCGGCACGTCGCCCGCCCGGTAGCTGCCCCAGAAGTTGCGCGACACGATCAGCGCCCGGTCGTTGGAGGCGACATACAGCGTCACGTTCTTGGCGAGGCCTTTGATGGTCCGCGCCAGGTTGGTGAAGCTGTCGGCGTCGACATCCGGCGCAGCGAGAATGATCTGGCTGATCTCCACGCCCTCCGGCGTCGACGAGCGCATGTCGCGTAGCACGTCCATCAGCGGCTGGTTGCCCATGGAATGGGCGATGATGCTGACCGACTTGGCGCCGGTTTGCTTCACCACCATCTCCAGGAACTCGCGCAGATACGGCTCGGAGGCCTGCGCGCTTTCGCGATCGTAGGTGTAGCTCGCCACGGCGCCGCCGGACGGCCAGCTATAGAGGAACGTCGCGCCGTCGAAATCGAGGTCGTAGGCAATCTGCGCCGTGCGGTAGAGGGCATTGTCGAACGACGTGTTGTAGCCGTGCACGAAGACGACGGCCTGCTCCTTGAACAGCTTGGCGTCACCGAGGCGCGCTTTCACCTGCGCCAGCAGCTCCTCCTTGGTGAGCGCCTTGATCTCCTTCACCGTGAAGTGCGACTTGGGATCTTCCTTCTCGGCGTAGATGGTCACGTCGAAGTAGGGGATCTTCACCACCCACGGCCGCTCGACGTTCGGCACCTCGTGCACCTTCGGGACGGTGATCAGCGCCTCGCCGAGCTGCAGCTTGCGCGCTCGATCGGAGCCAAAGGCGAGCCGCTGGGCGTTCGGCTGCACGGCGCGGTCGGTTCCCCAATAGACGGGCACCACTTGCCAGTCGGGCTCTGCAGCGGGCGCCGCGGCAACGACGCTGCCGCCCGACGGGGACTCGGCGACCTTCGCAGGGGGCTGCTTGGCCGTGCGAACTGCTTCCGGGGGCGCAGGCGATGGTGCTGCCCCGAGACTCGGCAGCGGCTGTGGCGGCGGGGCTCCCTGCCCGCTTCCCCCGTTGGCAAGCGGCGGCGGCGGGACCGGCTTGGGCGCTTCCGCGACGGGCGGTGGCGGGGGCGGTGAAGGCTCGTCTTCCGGTGGAGCACCGTCTGCCAGGGGAGGTGGAGCGCCGCCAAAGGCGCCCTCTGGCGGAGGGGCGGCATCGACGGCCGGGGGTGATGAGGGAGCTTCGCCGTCGGGTGCTTCGGCGCTGGACGGCGCAGCGGCGCCATCGGCCGCCGGGAATTTCCATCGGCGGCGGGAGCGCCCGGCTTCATTTCCTCGACGTTCGCGCTCGGCGGCGCTGCCGCGTCGGGCTCGGTGTCCGTGCCCGGAGGCCGCGCCATGCGGCGCGCGCTGAACCGCGGCAACGGCGTCAACGCCGGCTCGTCCTTCTTCTCTTCGGCTTGCGCGCTCTTCTTGCTGCCCTGCTCCTGCGCGCGGCTTTCCTCTGCTCGCCCCGCCTCGGCTGCCCGCTTCGCCTTTTCGGCTTCGGCCATCGCCTTGGCTCGTTCGATCTCGGCCTCGGCGGCTTTCTTCGGCTTTACGGCCCCTTTTCCATTGGTCTCGACGGTGACAACGGTGACACGCAAAGCTTTAGCGTCCGCCGCCCGGCCCATCTTGTCGTAGGCGACGGCGAGGCGCTCGCGCGAGGCCGCGGCGTCGGGCTGGCCGGGCGCCTTCTCACGGATGGCGAGAGAGCGCTTCAGCAACGGCTCGGCTTCGGCGTACTTGTTTTCCGCCTCGTATAGCGCGGCGAGCGTGTCCAGCGCCGCGGCAACATCCAGGCTGTTGGGACCTTTCTTCTCGGCGAGTGCCACGGCCTGCTTGGCGAGCGGCACGGCCTGCGCGTATTTGCCGGCCGCCTTCAGTTGCGCGATCTGCTGGTTGAGCGCCGCCACATCGGTCGGCCGGCCGCCGCCGCGCCGCCTTCTTGCGCGCGGCATCCTCGGCCTCGCCGTAGCTCTGCCACGGCGGCCAGCGCTCCTGTGCGCCGGCAATATCGTGAGTGAGCACCGAAAACAGCGTCAGAAGCAGAAAAAGCCCAATGGATGCAATTGGCTGGCGAGCGGACACGGCGGAAAATCCTTGATCAAGGCGGCAATCGACGCGCCGCAATACTCCCGGGCTGTGGCCCCCTTAGGGCGCCGTATAGCGCCAGAAGTCGCCCTTCGGCGACGACGTGCGCTTAAGTGCCTGCAGACGCTCGTCGGGCGGACGCAGGCCGCTCAGGATCAGCTTACCAATGTCCTGCAACAGATCGTTGTTCTCCGCGTAACCCGAATGATTGAGGGCGAAACTGTCGGTGCTGGCCGCCGTGACGTCGATGGTCTCGATGCCCGGCACGATGAGCGGCCCCGCCGCCGGCACGTCCCCGGCGCGCGGATTGCGCCAGAAGTTGCGCGAGACGATCAGCGCCCGGTCATTGGAAGCGGCGTACAGCGTCACCCCCTTGGCGACGCCTTCGATGCGCTGCGCCACATTGGCGAAGTTGTCGGCATCTACGTCGGGAGCGGCGAAGATCACCTCGTTGATGGCCACCGCCTCCGACCCGTCCGAGCGCATGTCCTTCAGCACGTCCAGCAGCGGCTGATTGCCCATCGAGTGCGCGATGATGCTGACCGACTTGGCGCCGGTCTCCTTGACGACCAGGTCGAGGAATTGCCGCAGGTACGGTTCCGACGCCTGCGCGCTCTCGCGATCATAGGTGTAGCTCGCCACGGCGCCGCCCGACGGCCAGCTATAGAGGAAAGCCGTGCCGTCGAACTTCAGGTCGTAGGCGATCTGCGCCGTGCGGTAGACCGCGTGATCGAACGAGGTGTTGTAGCCGTGCACGAAAACGACGGCGTGATCCTTGTAGCTGCTCGAGGCGGCAATGCGCTCGCGTGCGAGGCGCAGGAACTCGGCCGCGGGGAGCTTCTTGATCTCCTGCATGGTGAAGTGCTTTTCGGGATCTTCGGCTTCCTCATAGATGGTCACGTCGAAGTACGGGATCTTCACCACCCACGGTCGCTCGATGTTGGGCACCTCATGGCTTTTCGGCACCGTGACCATGGCGCGGCCGAGCTCAAGGCGTCTGCCGCGCTCTGAGTTGAATTGCAGGCGCTTGGGGTCTGCCTGCTCCTGCCGATCGGTGCCGAAGAACACTGGCACCACGTCCCAGGCCGTCTCTTCGGCGGACTTGGCGGCGGGAGGAGGCGGCGCCGCGCCACCGGCGGGATCACCACTGCGAGCGGCGGACCCGGCCGCATCTTCGAGCCGATCCGATGGGCGCATGCGCACTTGTCCGCGCACATCGCGCTCGGCCTCGCGCAGCAGCTCGTCCTGCAGCGGCGAAGAGACCTGCGGGGCGCGGTCGGGGGCACCTCCGCGCATGGCTGGGCTCAAAAGCAGCATGCCGGCAACCGGCACGGCGATAAGCAGCAGGAGGCCGCCGCGGACGAGCAGGCGTACGCCGATGGAGCGTCCGGAGGTAAGGCGCCACCCAATTCCATAGAGAATCAGTGCGACCAGAACCCCGAGCGTGGCAATAGACAGGCCGGAAAGCGCGAGCATCGCCAACCTCCCCCTCGCCGCCATTATGTTTGGGCGCCACATTATGAACCGCCGGAACCGGCGGCAAGGCACTGTTTGGCGCGGAGGCGGCCCCATGACGCGCTTGCCCAGCGCTTTTCCATCATTATCAACAGTGTCGCCGAATCGAGGAGCACCCGATGTCCACCATCGCCGCCGCCAGCCCGTCGCTGGACGCCTATATCGACGGCGTGCGCGCGGGCGACCGGGCCATGCTGGCGCGGGCTATCACGCTCGTCGAAAGCACCAGGGGCGAGCACCAGGCGACGGCGCAGAAGCTGCTGCAGGCGTTGTTGCCGGCGACCGGCGGCGCGCTGCGGCTCGGCGTCACCGGCGTACCCGGCGTCGGCAAGTCGACGACCATCGACGAGTTCGGCATGAACTTGGTCGGCGCCGGTCACCGCGTCGCCGTGCTGGCCGTCGATCCGACATCGAAGCGCACCGGCGGCTCTATCCTCGGCGACAAGACGCGCATGAACCGGCTGGCACAGGAGCCGTCCGCCTTCATTCGTCCGTCGCCGACGTCCGGGACGCTCGGCGGCGTCACGCGCAAGACGCGCGAGACGATGGCGCTGTGCGAGGCAGCCGGCTTCGACGTGATCATCGTCGAGACCGTCGGCGTCGGCCAATCGGAAATCGCTGTCGCCGACATGGTCGACTTCTTCCTCGTGCTGCTGCTTTCGGGCGGTGGCGACGATCTGCAGGGCATCAAGAAGGGCATCATCGAGATCGCCGACATGATCGCCATCAACAAGGCCGACGGCGACAACGTCACGCGTGCCGAGCGCGCGGCGGCGGAGTATCGCGCGGCGCTGCAGATCCTGCACAATCCGTCATCCTCCTGGTCGCCGCCGGTGATCACCATCTCGGGGCGCGAGAACAAGAAACTCGACGTGCTGTGGGAGACGATCTTGGCTCACCGCACAGCCCTCACCGCTTCCGGGGAATTCGACGAACGGCGTCAACGGCAGGCGGTGGCCTGGATGCGCGACATGCTGAACGACCGCATCATGGCGAGCGTTCAGTCGAACCCGCGCGTAGCGGCGCGGCTGCCCGGCCTCGAGGCGGAGGTTCGCGACGGCCGGCTGTTGCCGACGCTGGCCGTCGACGAGATAATGGCCCTCGCCGACATCCGCTCCTGACAGCAGCCAGCGAGGACGCAATTGGCATCACTGCGCCCAGCGATTTTGCTCACCGGCTTCGGCGCCTTCCCCGGCGTCGACAGCAACGCTACGGCCGAATTGATCCCAGAGCTGGCCGAAGCGGCGCGCAACCGCTTTCCCGAGCATGAGGTGATCGACGAGGTGCTGCCCGTCGAATGGAACCGGGCGCCACAAGCATTGAAGCGCCTGCTCGGCCGCACCAGGGCGGTGCTGGCGCTGCATTTTGGCGTGGCCCCCGAGGCGACCGGCTTTCAGATCGAGCTGGTCGGCCGCAACGTGCGCGGGCCGCGCCAGGACGCGACGGGCGAACTTCCCGCCTGCGAAGCCGTGGTTGCCACCGGCCCCGCCATCCTGGCTTCGACCCTGCCGGCCGAGCGCATTGTCGCGCGGCTAACACGCGGCGGCTTTCCGTGTTGTACTTCGAACAACGCCGGCAACTACCTCTGCAACGCCCTGATGTACCACTCGCTAACTGCCGCCAGGTCGCTGCCGGCGCCGTTCCTGTCGGGCTTTATCCACGTGCCCGCCGGCCTCCGCGGCAAAGGCTGCCCAGGGGGGGCCTTGCCGGACGCGAAATGCGCCCTGACCTGGAGCGCTGCGGTCGCCGGCAGCGTCGAAATCATCGCTGCCTGCCTTGAAGGCGCGGCCCTGTTGTAGCGGCATAAAGCTCCGTTAACCGCCGCTGGCCTCAGTCTTGCTTCTCCCGAGGCAGGCTCCCACGAGGTTCACCGCGATGACGCTCGACCGCCGCAACGTTCTTTCCGCCGGCATAGCTGCAGGCCTCGCCGCCGGCGTGTCAACCGCCGGAGCGCGGACAGCGCAAGCGCGCACGCGTGACGCCGCGACCGGCAGTGCCAGCCTGGCGCCGGGAAGCGCGACCGACCAGACAGCGGCCTTGCAGGCGGCCCTCGACGCTGCCACCGGCCGTGGCGCGCCGCTCGAACTGCCCGCCGGCCGCTATCGCGTCGGTGCACTGGAGCTGCGTGCGGGCGCGCGCATCATCGGCGCGGCCGGGGCAACGACGCTGGAGTTCACGGGCGGCGGCGCCTTCATCACTGCCGACCAGGCAGACGGCCTTCTCCTCGAGGGCCTTGTCCTCGACGGAGCCTACCAGGCGCTCGACGACGGCCTCGTCTCGATCCGCAATTCGCGCGGGGTGCGCCTGCGCCAACTGACGCTGACGCGCAGCGTCGCCAACGGCATCTCGCTCGTCGCCTGCGCCGGCAGCGTGTCCGACTGCACCATCACCTCCGTCATGCAGACCGCAATTCGCAGCGTCGATGCTATCGGCATGGAGATCGCACACAACGACATTGCCGACTGCGGCAACAACGGCATCCAGGTGTGGCGGTCGGAGGCCGGCGAGGACGGCAGCCTCGTTTCCGCCAACCGCATCGTGCGCGTGCGTGCCGACAGTGGCGGCAGCGGCCAGAACGGCAACGGCGTCAACGTCTTCCGCGCCGGCAGCGTGCTCGTCTCCGGCAACCGCATCACCGACTGCGCCTTCAGCGCCGTGCGCGGCAACGCGGCCTCCGACATCCAGATTGTCGGCAATTCCTGCAGCCGGCTGGGCGAGGTCGCCATCTACGCCGAGTTCGGCTTCGAGGGCGCGCTCATCGCCAACAACCTCGTCGACACGGCCGCGACCGGCATCACCGTCACCAACTTCAACAACGGCGGGCGACTTGCCGTCGTGCAGGGCAACCTCGTGCGCAACCTGTTCCGCCGCGAGCACGAGCCAGTCGACAAGCGCGGGCACGGCATCACCGTCGAGGCCGACACGGCGCTGACGGGCAACGTCGTCGAGCGCGCGCCGACTGCCGGCATCGTCATCGGTTGGCAGCATTGGATGCGCGAAGTCGTCGCCACCTCGAACCTCGTGCGCGCCTCGCGCGTCGGCATCCTCGTCTCCAACGACCCCGGCGCGGGCGCCTGTCTGCTGTCCAACAACATGGTCTCCGGCGCCACCGACGGCGCCATCCGCGCCATGGACGGCAACGGCGATCCTAGCGGCCCCGAGCTGACGCACGGCGGCAGCGACGGCAAGCTGACGGTCGTCGGCAACCTGTCGGTCTAACGTGGGTGGAAAGGCCAATCAGTGCGTTGCGAATGTCATCCCGGCACTTGTTGCCGGGATCCATGGTGCCCCCGGAACCTGAGCGCGTGGATGGCTGGATCCCGGGGACAAGCTCCGGGATGACAAGGTTTGGAGCCGATGGCGCTCAACTACACCTTGAGGCCGGCGAGGGCGTCCTCGAACACGGCGGAGGATCGCACCGATCCCACCTCCAGCCCGCGCCACGTCTTGATGGCGCCGACCGGCATCAGCCCGCGCGCCGCCGGATACAGCCGCTCGACGAGAGAGATCGCCGCGCCTGCCGCAGCGCGCTTGGCGCCATCTTCGACCTTCAAGGCGAAGCCGAGGCCCAGCTCTGGAAAGGCGCCGCAGTAGACGCCCTCGGCGCCGGTTTTCATGAACACCTGCCGCGGCAGCGCGCGCATGACGACGGTATCGGCGCGGCTCTTGCCGGCGACCATGTCGGGGTATTCCCAGCAGGCTTCGAGAATGCGCGTCACCGCCGCTCGCCGCTCCGCGCTCAGGCCATCGCTCGTCACCAACCGCGCGAACATGCGCGCCATCGCCGACAGCGGCATCGCCCAGTTCGGCACCGAGCAGCCGTCCATGCCGCGCACGTCGGCGCCGAGCGGCAGGCCGGAGAAATCCGTCAGCGCACGATGCACCCGCTGCTGCACCGGATGGCTCAGTTCACAGTAGCCGCGCGTCGGCTCGCGCAGATGCACCGCGGTCGCCAGCATGCCGGCATGCTTGCCCGAGCAGTTGTTGTGAAGCTGCGTCGGCGCCTCACCCGATTTGATCAGCGCGTTGGCGGCGGAGGCGCCGAGGGGAGCGTGCGCGCCGCAGCCCAAAGCGTCGGGGTTCAACCCCGCGCGGTCGAGCATGGCGGCGGCGAGATGCGTGTGGCGCTCGGTGCCGGCGTGCGATCCGCAGGCGAGTGCGATCTCCGCCGGTCCGAACCCGAAGCGGTCGGCAGCTCCGGTCTCGATCAGCGGCAACGCCTGCAGCGCCTTCACCGCCGAGCGCGGATAGACGGGGCGCTCGACATCCCCCAGACGGAGGGCGAGGGCACCGGACGGCGCGGCTACGGCGATGGCGCCGCGATGCCAGCTCTCGACCAGCGGGCCGCGCATCACCTCGATGAGAATGGGATCGTCCATGCGTGCAGCATCGGCTGCGTCGCCGGCGCGATCAAGGCGGTTGCGGCGTTAGAGCGCCCAACCTTCGTGCAGCAAGCGGTGGAAATGGCAGCGCGCCCGCGCCGTTCGCGGGTCTTACTTAGCGCCGCACTTGCCGAGCTCGGCCTCACGCTTCTGCGCGGTGGCCTTCGAGGCATCGGGGCTGACGGAAGCGCACCACGCCGCGTGCGCACCCTTGTCGGCGGACCACTCGCCCCCCGACAGGCCGCACTTGAGCTTGAGGTTGCGCTGTTGCTGCTCGAGGGCGGTCTTTACGTACCAGTCGCAGTTGGCGAAGGCGGCTGTCGATTGCAATCCAATGGCGCCGAGCACGGCGAGTGCCGGGAGTATTGCGCGCGGCCAAACGGTCGTCATCGTCCTCACCTCAACGGTCCTGCACCGGATCGCTCCCGGAACCTAGCGGCGCGGCCATGAACCCAGACTGAATGGCTGCCCCGAACCGGCAGTTTCCCCCGCCGGAAGCCTGTTTGATACACCGCAAATGCGGCACCGGCGAGCTTTCTCGGCAGCCGCAGCCCATCGGCGCAAAAGTCTCAAAAACCTGTAACTCCCGGAACAGCGCGACGCCCAGCCCTAGGACATTCTGCCCCCATAGCCGGCCATACAGGCCGCACAGTCAAAGGGAGAGTGTCGTGCACGGTCGGATCACAAAGTTCAGCGCAAAGGTCGGCTACGGCGTCATCGAAGCCGAGGACGGCGGCAAGTACCGCTTTGCCAAGGACCAAGTCGTCAACCTCAACGGCAAGCTCGTCGGCCATAGCGTCGACTTCCTCGTCAACGCTCGCCGCCCCAAGGACATCTTCCTCATGACCGGCACGCCGTGGACCGCCTTCGGCGACGGCAGCCACTAACAATTTGAGCTGGAGCACACGACAATGGCCATGACCTGGGACCTCACCGACATTCCGGCCGTAGACGCGGCCGACCTCGCCGCCGCCATGCGCTCCCTCATCGAGGACGGCCGCGGTCTGGTGCTGCTCAATGGCGCCAGCGAAGCTGATCTCGATACAGCGCGCGCTGCCCTGCAGAGCCGTCATCACGCCGAGCCGCAGCGCGCGCTGGCCGCCTTCGTCCGCTTCCGCCATCTCGTGGAAGTCTTCGGCGCGCGCCGCCTCAAGGATCTGATGCTCGACAACGGCTATGCCCTGATGGCACCGGCGATCGCCATTGCCTCTTCGCTGCGCCTCAACGGCAACCGTGGGTTCAATCCGCAACGCTTCCTCGTGTCGCTGCAGGAATCGTATGGCCGCCAACGTCGTCTCCTTGGAAATCCGCCCTGCTGCCACCGAAGCGCAGCGCCTCGCCGCCTAAAGAGTGATGGCCCGCAGCTTCGGCGAACCTTAGCGGTGCGTCAGCAGCGCCGCCGAGGTCGCAGCCGCAGCCGGTGCAGCGCCGCTCAGCAGCACCGAGGCCGCCACGATCGGCGGGGTGATGTTCTCATTGTAGATCGCAGTCAGCAGGCCACCCGCGATGGCCATGCCGACGAACCCTGCCGCCATCGCCGCCCATAGTGTCACTTCCAGCCCATCTTTGGGACGAGGAAGCGTCGCGTCAACGGCGTCGCCGGACGGCCAGAGAAGCCGCCAGAGTTGCCGTTCCCTCACGTCGGCATGCGCGGTTCGTTCGCCAATCGCGCCGATTGCCAACCCAAAAGCTGCCGAGTGAACTATGCTGGCCGGATCGCCAATTCAGAGCCTGCGACCGATGCATTCGCTTCTCTCCAAGGCCGGCCTGCCCGCCGTGGGAATCTTCTCCGAGCTGAGCGCCGACGAGCGCGCCGCCCTGATGAGCGAGCTTGAGACGCGTGCCTTGAAGCGGGGCGATGTGCTCATGCGCCAGGGCGATGCCGCCGATGCGCTCTATATCGTCATCTCCGGCCGCTTTGCCGTCACGTTGGAGGGGCGCCGCGATCCGCTCACCGAGATCGGCCCCGAGCAGCCTATCGGCGAGATAGCCTTCCTCACTGGCGGCACGCGCACCGCCACCGTGTCGGCCATGCGCGACAGTCTCGTGCTGCGCCTCGGCCGCAACGAGTTCGAGCGCATATCGGCAAAGTGCCCCGGCATCTGGCGCACGCTGACCACGGCCCTTTCGCAACGGCTGGCCGCCACTACCGCGCACGAACAGGAGATGCACGACCCGCGCCCGCGCACCATCGCCGTCATTCGCGCCGGCGGCTCGCAGATCGCCGAGGAATTTCTCGACCAGTTTGCCAGCGTGTTCTCCGCCAACGCCAACACACTGGTGCTGGATGGCCCGCGCGCCGCCGAGCTATTGCCCAAGGGCATCGAGCTCGACAGCTCCGAGGCAACGGCCGCTCTCAACCAGCTCGAGAGCTCGTACGACTATTTGATCTTCCTCGCCGATGCCGAGCTGACCCCGTGGTCACAGAAGGCCATCCGCCACGCCGATCTGGTGCTCGCTGTCGCCACCGAGGACGCCGACCCCACACCGAATGCGCTCGAGCAGCTTGCCGCCGCCTTCGTCAACGTCGAGGCGCGGCGCCTCGTCGTCGTGCACGAGCGGCGCGAGCCGCTGTCGGGGACGGCGCGCTGGCTGCGCCGGCGCAGCCTCGCCATGCACCATCACGTGGCGATGAACGATCGCGGCACCGTCGCCCGCCTCTACCGCTTCATCAACGGCACTGCCTTGGGCCTCGTCGCCTGCGGCGGCGGCGCTTTGTGCGCAGCGCACGTCGGCCTTTACAAGGCGCTGATCGAGAGCGGCTTCGAGTTCGACATCGTCGGCGGCACCTCGGCCGGCGCGGCGATGTCAGCCGCCTTCGCCATGGGCAAGCACCCGGATGATATCGACCGCGGCACGCACGACATCTTCGTCACCAACCGCGCCATGCAGCGCTACACGTGGCCGCGCTACTCGTTGCTCGACCACCGCCATTACGACACGCAGTTGTCGCGCTATTTCGGCGGCGTCAACATCGAGGACCTGTGGATCCCGTACTTCTCCGTGTCGACCAACCTGTCGAGCTACGAGCTGCACCGGCATGACCGTGGCGACCTTTTCGACGCTATCCGCGCCTCAGGTTCCATCCCCGTGCTGCTGCCACCCGTCTATACGCCGGAAGGCGAGATGCTGGTCGATGGCTGCCTACTCGACAACGTGCCGATTCGCACCATGCACGAGCTGAAAAACGGACCGAACGTCGTCGTCAGCTTCCATATCCCGGAGCTGGAGCGTTTCGACGTCGACTACAGCAAGCTGCCCTCGCGCGCCGAGCTGATCGGCATGACCATCAACCCGATGATGCGCAGCAAGCTGCCGGCGGCGCCGGGCCTCACCACGGTGCTGATGCGCTCGCTGATGGCCGGCCGCGACGACTTCAATCAGCAGATGAAGCCAGGTGACGTGCTGTTCGTCCCGCCCATTCCCGCCAACATGGGCATTCTTGATTGGGGCCGGCACGCCGAGCTGGTGCGCAATGCCTATTGGTGGGGCCTCGAGGAGGTGCAGCGCCTCAAACGGGCGCGGCACCCGCTCATCGCCGCCGTCGAGGCAACGGCGGCCGCACCTAGTCGCTGATGCCGACGACCTCGCCTGCGATGGGGAGTTAGAGATACGCGAATGTCCGCTACGAGGCGCAGCGTTCGAGGTCGGCGGGCGCCTTGGTCCAGGTGAACGTCTGGCTGAACAGCTTGACGCCGGCATAGCCGACGATCTTCAGCTTGTTGCCCTGCGGCACGATCTCGACATCGTACTTGGCGTCCTTGTCAGGATCGTAGATCCAGCCTTCGTCGAAGGTGCCGTCGCCCATCGGTTTAACGTCACCGAGGATCTGCAGGCCGCAGCCCTTGGAGTTGACCCCGGCGGCGATCCACACGACCGAGCCGCACAGGTTGCCGCCGCAGTCGACGATCTCCACTGCGCCGCGCCCGGTGTGGTCGATCCACACGCCGATGGGGCTCTCCTGCGCGACGGCGCCGCCGATGATTGCCAAGGCCGTCGCCGCAGACGCGGCTGCAACGGCCGCCTTCACACGAAGTTTCATTTCCATCGCCCCTTCATCTTGTCCTGGCGGATAGTCCCCGACAACCAAATCGAACCTATGCAGGCCGCCCGCACAATGCCGGAAGCGCACGTCTGTGACAATTTACAACGCTCGCGCCACGCGTGCGATGGGGCACAGTCGCAGATGATGATGACCGCGGGGCTGCACATCCGCCATGTGGCCAGCCTGTCGGCTATGGCGAGCGCTGAGTGGGACCGGCTTTTCCCAGGCGCCGCAGAGAATTGGGGGCATTTCGCGCGTGCGAGCGCGCCGCCCCACGGGGATTGGCCACGTCGGCCATCGCCGTCTACGCCGGCGACGCAGTGGTGGCCGCCGCGCCACTATTCCGCACCCGCTATCGCCTCGACACCTCGCCCGAGGGGCCACTGCAGGTCCGGTGCGATGGCTGTATAGCAAGATGCCGCAGCGTCGCCGTGCCGATGCCGGCCACGGGCCTAGTCGACGTCCATCTTCGAGCCGCGCAGCCGCTTGACGTTGGAGCGGTTCGCCTTCGCCTCGTGCCGGCGCTCCTTGGCGGCGCGTGGGGGGCGCGTGGCGACGCGCCGCTTGGGAACGATGGCGGCCTGACGGATCAGATCGAACAATCGCTCGCGCGCGTCGTCGCGATTGCGCTCCTGCGTGCGGAACCGCTCCGCGCGGATGACGAGCACGCCCTCTTCCGTCAGTCGCCGACCGGCGAGCCGTTCGAGACGCCGGCGCACCTCGGCCGGCAGCGAGGACGAGCCGCGCACGTCGAGACGCAGCTCGACCGCGGTCGACACCTTGTTGACGTTCTGCCCGCCCGGGCCGGAGGCGCGCACGAAACGCTCCTGCAGCTCGGCATCGTCGAGCGTCACGTTGTCGGTGATGCGGATCCTCGCCATGGCTCGCTAGCCGCCCGCCTTCGTCTCGACGAATGTGAGCCGGTTGAGAAAAGGATCGTGCGCCGTCATCTCGCGTCCTCCCCACGGCATCGTTTCGACGCCCGGACGGTTATACTTGTAGCGCTTGCCGATGAGCTCGGCGTGCAGTGCCTCGATATCGTCGATCGCTATCCGCACCTTGGCGCCGGGGCTCGCATCGCCGTGGTGCTCCGACAGGTGCAGCCGGCAGCCGTCGCGCGAGACCTGCATGTAGAGGGGAGACCCCGGCTCGAAGCGGTGCTCGAAATCGACCGTGAAGCCTAGGAAGATCCACGTAGAATTCGCGCGCCTTGGCCTCGTCGAAAATGCGCAGGATGGGTGTCACTGCTCCTAACTTCATCGCTTGCTCCACGGAAGTAGATGTCCGTTCACCGCAAATTCCCGGCTCGGGCCGGGAGAATTTCGCCGCCAGGGTAACGGACCGCCGACTACTCCCGTACACCAGAAAAATGGAGGAACGTCCAATGCTCTCGCTAGCACGCCTGGCGCTGCTGTTTACAATCATGATGACGGGGGCGACGCAGGCTCAGAACATGATGGGTCTCGACGTCACTTCCGACGCGTTCACCAAGTCGATGATGACTCGCTCCGAGCTGGAAGCCGCCATCGCCAAGCTACCGGCGGGAGAGATGCTGGATCTCACCGGCAAGAGCCTCAACGGCCTCGACCTGTCGGGCATGGATCTGCGCCGCACCAAGCTGCAGGCGGCCCGTATCAATGATGCGAACCTCGCCAACACCAACCTCGAGGGCGTCGTCCTCGATCAGGCCTGGGCGTTGAAATCGAACTTCACCGGCGCCAACCTGAAAAACTCCAGTCTGTTCGCCACCCAGTTCGGCGGCGGCAAGCTCGACGGCGCCGACTTCACCGGCGCCCACGTCGCCGCCGACTTCACCAACGCCAGTGCCACGAATGCAAAATTCGACGGCGCCGATCTTTCGGCCGACGAGAAAAACCAGTCGATGGGCCTGATGCGCGGCGCTTTCAAAGGCGCCAAGCTCGACGGCGCGTCCTTCAAGGGCGCCAACATGCAGCGCGTGTTCATGGAGTTCGCCTCGTTGCGCGGGGCCGACCTCTCCGGCGCCAATCTACGCAAGGGCGAGTTCGCCGCGGCTGATCTCACCGATGCGAATGTCGCCGGCGCCAACTTCGACGGCGCCGATCTCAACTCGGCCCGTATCGGCAAGATGAAGGGTGAGGATGAGGCGCAGAATCTCGACAAGGCGAAGAACCGCGAGCGGGCGGTCGTCAACTAGCCTTGGCTGCGCACAAACGGCCCGCGTGTTCGCCAGCCCTTGAAGTCGCGGATGATCTCGCGCGCCGCGTTATGCCCGGGCGCGCCCGTGACGCCGCCGCCCGGATGCGCCCCCGCTCCGCACAGGTACAGCCCGCCGATCGGCATCCGGTAATCGGCGTAGCCTAGGCGCGGGCGCGCGGAGAAGAGCTGATCCAGCGACAGCGCGCCGTGGAAGATGTCGCCGTCAACCATGCCGAAGCGCTGCTCGATATCGAGCGGCGACAGGATCTGCGCAGCGATCACCGCCCGCTCGAAGTTGGGCGCATAGCGCGTCACCGTGTCGATGACGAGGTCGGCGAAGGCCTCCTTCTCGCGCACGTCGGCCCAGCTTCGCCCCTCGGGGAGATGCGGCGCCACGTGCTGGACGAAGAGGCTGGCCACATGCTTGCCCGGCGGCGCCAGGGTATCGTCCAGCGTCGAGGGAATGAGCATCTCGACCACCGGCTCGCGCGACCAGCCGGTCATGCGCGCGTCGAGATAGGCGCGCTCCAGATAGTCGAGCGACGGCCCGATGACGATGCCAGAGCCGTGGTGATCCTGCACGTTGGCGCCCGGTCGGCAGGTGAAATCCGGTAACTCGTTCAGCGCCACGTTCATGCGGAAGGTGCCCGAGCCGGTCTTCATGCCGGTGAACAGCGCGCGCGTTTCCGGCACGACCGCGCTTTCCGGCAGCATGTCGCGGAACAGCAGCTTCGGGCCGACGTTGGCCGCTACGGCGCGCGCAAAAATCTCTTCGCCGCTCGTCAGCAGCACGCCGGTCGCAGCGCCGTCGACGGTCATGATCTCCTGCACCTTGGCGCCGGTGCGAATGTCGGCGCCCCGCCGCCTTGCAGACGCGGCCATCGCCTGCGTGATCGCACCCATGCCGCCGACGGCGTGCCCCCAGGCGCCGCGCTTGCCGTTCACCTCGCCGAAGCAGTGGTGCAGCAGAACGTAGGCGGTGCCCGGCGTCGACGGCGCCGCGTAGTTGCCAACGATGCCGTCGAAGGCGAAGGCGCCCTTGACGACGTCGCTCTCGAACCAACCATCGAGGAAGTCGGCGGCGCTGCGCGTGAACAGGTCGAGCAGCGTGCGCTTCTCTTGCACATCGAGGCGCGCCAGGCGCCGTCCGAGCATGCCGCCCTTGATCAGCTCGGCGATGCCGCCGCCGGCGTTGGGAGGCGTCTGCAGCACGAGGTCGCGCAACACGTCGGCGGCGCGCTCCAGCATGGCGTCGTAGGCCGGCAAGCGCTCGGCATCGCGCGCCGAGAACTGCGCGACCGCCGCCTGCCGCTCGGCGAGGCCGCCGCGCATCAGCAGATAGCGCGTGTCGTCCACCGGCCAGAAGTTCGCCGCCGGACGCTCGACGATCTTGAGGCCGTGCTTGGCCAGCTCGAGATCGGCGATGACCTTCGGATTGAGCAGGCTCACCGTGTAGGCGGCCACCGAGTTGCGAAACCCGGGATGGAATTCCTCGGTCACCGCCGCGCCGCCGACCACGTGGTTCTGCTCCAGCACGACGACCTTCAAGCCCGCCGCTGCCAGATAGGCCGCGCAGGTCAGACCGTTGTGCCCCGCCCCGATGATGACGACGTCGGTATCGCCCGTTTTCGCCGCGCTGACTGCCATTCTCCGCCGCTCGCCGCTTCGTGCAAATTCGCCCGTCCGCGATACCCCGCGCCGCTCCGTTGTGCCAGAGCGAACTCCTTCGTCACCGCGAGTTAACACTGATTGCGCGCACCTTTGCGCCATTCGTCGACGTTAGCGTGTCGTTCAGGGTCGCCACCTAGCGTCGACGTGCCAGATCCGAACGCCCGGAGTTACACCGCATGTTGATCGCCGCGAACCACGCGCATGCCGTCGCCCGCACCCGCGAACATGATGACGCGACGCATCAGTTCGTCGGCCTGGTGATCGTGGCGCTGTTTCCGGCGTTGTTCTGGATGGCCGCGGCCGCCGGCATCGGCGCTGCCATCGGCCACTCGCCTACGCCAGCAGCGCTGATGACCTTCGGCGCGACGGTAGCCGCGTTCTGCGCCGTCATCGGGCAGGCTCTGTTTTCACGCAATTGATTGATCCGCGCGCGCTTAGCTGACGCCGCCCCAGCCGCAGCGCAACTTTTGGCATGTCCCGCCGCGCATACCCTTGCACGAGACCTTCACGAAGCGGCAGACACGGCAGCTATAGCTCGACAGGCAGCCGCGGTAAGAGCCGCTCCGGCTGAAGTTGCAGGTTCGAATGGTCTGGCAGTCGCGCCCCGGATTGATGAGGCCGCCAGGCCCTTCCTGGGCGCGGGCGAAGTCCGGCGCCACGGCAACCGCGGCGGCCAGCATCATTGCCATCAAGCCAAAGCGCTGCATCCCATTGCCCCGATGCATCTCAACCCTGCGACAGTGTGTGCGAGGGAGACGGCGCTGGCAATCGAATGGCGAAATCTCAGTGCACGACCTGCATCAGGGTGTGCCGTTGTGGCCACGCCTTGCATAGGCGTGCCTTGCGCGCGGGCCTCTGGCCGCCCGCCGCCAAGCCATCCCCTGTGGATTTATTCGGCCGCCTTGCGGGCGGGCTCCTGCACAGCCGCCATGTAGTCGTTGAGCAGGTTCTCGGTGATCTGCCCCGGCTTGTAGGTGATGTCGCCAATTCCCGACACCGGGGTCACCTCGGCGGCGGTGCCGGTGACGAACACCTCGGAGAAGTCCTTCAGCTCCTCCGGCATGATCGTCCGCTCGATCACCTGGTACCCGCGCTTCTTGGCGAGCTCGATGACCGTGCGGCGGGTGATGCCGTCGAGGAAGCAGTCAGGGTCCGGCGTGTGGATGACGCCGTCCTTGATGAAGAAGATGTTGGCGCCGGTGCATTCGGCGATGCGGCCGCGCCAGTCGAGCATCAGTGCATCGGCGAAGCCGGCGTTCTCGGCGCGGTGCTTCTCCACCGTGCAGATCATGTAGAGGCCCGCGGCCTTGCTCTTGGAAGGCGCGGTCAGCGGGTCGGGACGGCGGTACTTCGCCATCGTCAGGCGAATCCCCTTGAGCCGCTGCTCCATGGGAAAGTAGGAGCCCCACTCCCATGCTGCGACTGCGAGATGGATTTTCGTCGCCTGCGCCGAGACGCCGATCTGCTCCGAGCCGCGCCATGCGATGGGGCGGATATAGCAGTCCGACAGCTTGTTCGCCTCGACCACGTCGCGGCAGATCTGATCGATCTGCGCCGCCGTGTACGGCACTTCGAAATCGAGCGCCTTGGCGCTGTCGATCAGCCGCTGCGAATGCTCCGAGAGCTTGAAGATGGCGCCGTTGTAGGCGCGGACGCCTTCAAATACGCCGCTCCCGTAATGTAACGCGTGGGTAAGGATGTGAATGTTCGCCTCGCGCCACGGGACCAGCTTGCCGTCGAGCCAAATAAAGCCGTCACGATCGTGAAAAGGGGTTGGCCCGGACATACGTATCTCTCTCCGTGGACTTTCGCGCGAAGATCGCTACTTAAGGCAGGCCGATGACAGAAACCACGCCGGGCATTGTCGCTGGTGATCCAGCCCCCGCCTTGGTCGTTTCTGGCTTAGCCGCGCGCGTGAACGCGCCAATCGCTCGCCGCAAAATGACTTGCCATGACTAACAATCGGGGCCAAATAAGTCAACATGACTGACATAACGTCCGACAGCGTTGCGGCTCGCCGCATGTCGCGCTCCAACGCCGCTGCTGCCGGCTCCGCCGAGCCCGCGCGCGCAGCTCAGGAAGATGCCTCGCACGCCGAGCTCGTCGCCTGCATGGAGCTCCTGTTCTTCGCCTATCGCGACTTCACCGGCGGCGCCGATGCGGTGCTCGAGGAGTACGGCTTCGGCCGCGCGCATCATCGCGTGCTCCACTTCGTGCACCGCAATCCCGGCCTGCGCGTCGCCGACCTTCTCGACATCCTCAAGATCACCAAGCAGAGCCTCGCCCGCGTCCTGAAGCAGCTCATCGATAAAGGCTTCATTATGCAACGCGCGGGAAACGACGACCGGCGCGAGCGGCGCCTGTTCGTCACCGCCAAGGGCGGGCGACTTTCCGAAAAGCTGACGGCACAGCAGATCCAGCATATCGAAGGGGCCCTGGCAAAGGCGGGCCCCGGAGCGGCAGAGTTTGCTCGCCGCTTCCTTTTTGCCATGATTACGGAGTCGGATCGCCCGCGCGTGGAGGCGCTGGTAAAGATCGCATCCGCCACGCGCGCCTGAGCGGCGCGAGACCGTAGACGAGGGGCAAACATGAGAGCTGCAAAGGTCGCGAGCGCGCCGCTTCCCGATAACGCGCCGCACGTGCTCATCGTCGACGATGATCAGAAGATTCGCGACCTGCTTGGCCGCTATCTGTCGGAGCAGGGCTTCCGGGTGACGACGGCGCAGGATGCCGCGAGCGCGCGCGCCGGCATGCGCGGGCTCGAGTTCGACGCCGTGCTGCTCGACGTGATGATGCCCGGCGAGAACGGTCTCGACCTGGCGCGCGAGCTGAAGGCGACGCGCTCCATCCCGATCTGCATGCTCACCGCCCGCTCCGATCCCGAGCACCGCATCGAAGGCCTCGAGGCCGGCGTCGACGACTACCTGCCCAAACCCTTCGAGCCGCGTGAATTGCTGCTGCGCCTGCGCAATATCCTGCGTCGGGCTTCCGGTGCCTCGGGCCCCAGCGAAGAGGTGCGCCTCGGCAACCACGTGTTCCACGTCTCGCGCGGCGAGCTGAAGCACCACGACGAGACCGTCAAGTTGACCGAGCGTGAGCGCGATCTGTTGCGCATGTTCGCCCAGCGCATCGGCATGCCCATCCCGCGCCATGAGCTGGCGCCGGAGGATTCCACCGGCAGCGACCGCGCCATCGACGTGCAAATCAACCGTCTGCGGCGGAAAATCGAGACCGACCCCTCCAATCCCGTGTACCTCCAGACAGTGCGCGGCAAAGGGTATATTCTCTATTCAGACTAGTGTCCCGATTTCGAAGTTCGCCAGAGTTCTCCACTAGTGGCCGAGCGAACTTCGAAATCATAAGGGACACTAGAATGATAACTCGCTAGTGCAATTCAGATCGAGAAATTCGCTCAGCACCTCGCCGCTGACGATTGCGAATTCCGCGATCATCGCACTAGTCCGCCGGATCCTGAGGTCGGTTGATGCTCGCCCGAGGCGACGAGCCAGAGCGCCGTTCGTTTTCGTTTCCGCACGCGCTGTGGCAGCGGGTGCGACGCGTGCCGCTGTCCCGCCTGCACTGGCGGCACTGGCGCCTGCCCAGGCGCAGCGATTTCTATGTTCCCGCCCCACTGCACAAGTTGTGGCAGCGGTTGCCGCCGCAGCCGCCCTGGCTGCGCAGCTTCACGACCTGGTTCGCCAAGACCCACAAGCGCAACATGCAGCTCATCGGCGGCTGGCTCGCCGACGTCCTGCCGAAGGGCCTCTACGCCCGCGCGCTGATCATCATCATCGCGCCCATCGTCGTGCTCGAGGGCGTCGTCGCCTTCGTGTTCATGGAACGCCATTGGCAGGCGGTGACGCGGCGCCTGTCGGAGGCGACGGCGCGCGACATCGCGGCCGTGATCGACATCTACGAGGAGTATCCGCAGAAGGACGAGTACAGTCAGCTCATCGAGATGGCGCGCGACCGGCTCAATCTGTCGATGCAGGTGCTGCCGCCCGCCGATTTGCCGGCACCGCGCCCCAAGCCGTTCTTCGCGCTGCTCGACCGTGCGCTGTCGGACGAGATCCGCCGCCAAGTGCAGCGGCCGTTCTGGATCGACACGGTCGGCCAGTCGCGGCACGTCGAAATTCGCGTCAAGCTCGAGAACGCCATCCTGCGCTTCGTCGCCACGCGGTCGCAGACCTACGCCTCCAACTCGCACATCTTCCTGTTGTGGATGATCGGCTCGTCGGTGATCCTGCTCACCGTCGCCATTCTCTTCCTGCGCAACCAGATCCGGCCGATCCTGCGGCTCGCCGAAGCCGCCGACGCGTTCGGCAAGGGCCGCCAGGTGCCGGACGACTTCCGCCCGCGCGGCGCCCGCGAGGTGCGCCAGGCGGCGACGGCCTTCCTCGAGATGCGCGACCGCATCACGACGCACGTCGAGCAGCGCACGACCATGCTGGCCGGCGTCAGCCACGACCTGCGCACGATCCTGACGCGCTTCAAGCTGGAGCTGGCGCTGCTCGGCGACACGCCCGAGGCGAGTCGCTGCAGGCCGACGTGCGCGAGATGCAGGACATGCTCGAGGACTATCTCGCCTTCGCCAAGGGCGACGGTGGCGAGGAAGTCGGCGCCGACCAACCTGCGCGAGCTGCTGGAGGAGGTATACGACGAAGGCCAGTACTTCGGCACGCCGATCGAGCTCAAGCTGCGCAAGCGGCGCGAGGACCTGGTGCTGCCGCTGAAGCGCCAGGCGTTCAAGCGCGCCATCACCAACCTCGTGTCCAACGCGGCGCGCTTCGGCGATCAGGTCATCATCCGCGGCGCCGTCGAGGGCCAGTGGCTGCGCATCGAGGTCGACGACAACGGACCGGGCATTCCGGCGGCCGAGCGCGCCAACGTGTTCCGGCCGTTCTACCGGCTCGACCACGCGCGCAACCAGGACGAAGGCAACACCGGCCTCGGCCTCGCCATCGCCCGCGACATCGCCAAGAGCCACGGCGGCGACATCACGCTCGGCGAAAGCTCGATGGGCGGCCTGCGCGCCATCATCTCCGTCCCGCTTTAGATTGCTTTCAACGACACGAGTGGATGGAAGCTTTGCTTGC
>CAWCHB010000019.1:0-136405 GCA_963795225.1 uncultured Alphaproteobacteria bacterium
GAAGGCCAGGGCAGTAGCCAATTACCTCAAAATGATATTTTCTCTACTTCTCATCTTTCTGAAGTGGATTTTTTCATGCCGGTATTTCATCTATTTAAAGTCCGTGTTGAGCGGCCATCCCAAGGCAACATATTTGACGAGCCTCCCCTGCCTAACTCTGAAATGATCAGACAGAGTATCGAGCAGCAGCCAACCACCACAACACGAAGGGATAGCGTGTGGGCGCTAGGCAATGTTGAGAGAATGGGAGACGACAACGCATACTCCGCAGCACTCGGAAGGATAACCCGCACTACGACCGACAGGTACGACGAAGACAGGAAAACCTTCAGCCAAGAGGTCTCAGAAGAAGCACCGAATACGTGGGTACTGTTCGACGTCGGACTCCAGATCTGCGCTATCGCTGTAAAATCATCACTGGGCAATCCAATTCAACTTGGAAATATTCTCGCGCGCCTACTTAGCTCGTCCAGCCCCGTCCAACAGGCTGCGCATAACGGTTTCGCAGATCAAGGACCCCCAAGAGTTCATTTGGTTCATCCAGCGAGCCGAGCGCATCGTCAAATTCGAAGTAACATTCAAGCAGCCGAACCCTTTCGACGTCGAGAAAGAGTTCCATGAACCCATGGAACGATTACTCGGGGAGACTGCGGGCCAAAACGGCAAAACATCTATTTCGGGCGACAATTTAAAAAAGGAACCGCTGGAGGCTATCTCGAATTCTGCTGCTGCGACGGGCGACGACGCCAAAGCGCGACTGAAGCTTCCCGACAGCGAAAAGCTCGTCACAAAATATTTGCACAACAATCCAGCGACGATTTCATCCGAAGACGCGACCACGCCCGACACTCGTCAAGCTCTAATCGAGAAGATGAGAGCCCTATATCGACGAATCCGCGGAGCTACCGAGCCATGAAGAAGTGGCGGTTTTGGACCTGGTTTTTCTGCGGGCTACAGTCGCGAAGTGGCCTCGCGAGGCTCTGTGACCGCTGGATACTTCTGCACGTGTTCGTGGGCCTTACTCTGGCCTACCTAGCGCAAAAGCCGCTTGCAGATATCGCTACAACTTTCTTGCTTCCGTTGGCGAGCATACTCGTTGGACTTTCCTTTGCCTGGGCTGGGAATGCGCAGGCTATACTTCAGACGGATGAGCTGGAAACACTATCGAGGCAGCTACCGGATGGAATAGAGACTTACCTTTACGTGTTTCAAACCGCGATACTTGTGATTCTGGTTACAGCGACCCTATGGGGGCTTGCCGCAATCGGAATATTCGGCGCTTTCGAGTATCCGGCCAAGGTCGCACTGTTTTTTCTAGCAAGCCTGACGCTACGGGAATGCTGGCATGTAGTCTTGGGAAGTCAGGTGATGATCCTCGCGCGGTATTCGATACGGGAACGCGAGAGTGGGGCTAAGCCCAAACATGGGGACTCGAAGAGCAGCGAGGATTAGGACTAAGGCGGTAGCCGCTCTCGCACCACCAGGCCGCCAGGACAGCACGAGGCCCGGCGCTGACGCCCGTGGGTCGGCCGCACTGAGCCAAGTCTTGACCTTGACGGCGGGACGACGCCGACGCTTGCTTCTCGTACGCATGACGTCCCAGCCGACCGACGGAGAAAGCTGATGAGAAGAATCGGGCGCATTTTCCTCACCGGCCTTCTGGCGGCGCTGCCGCTGGTTCTCACGGTCCTCGTCACGGCCTGGCTGCTGTCGTTTATCAACCAATACGTGGGGCCGGGCAGCGGCTTCGGCCGCGTCCTCGGATCGCTCGGCTTCGGCATCGTCAGCTCCGAGATCGCGTCGTACCTGATCGGCCTAGCCGTCATCGGCGCCGCCATCTATGCGCTCGGGCTCGTCGTTCATTCGCGGATCGGCGCGTGGGGCACCGCGCTCTTCGAACGCATCATCCGGCGCATACCGCTGGTCTCGAACGTCTACGATCTATCGAGCCGCTTCGTCTCCATCGTCGATACCCAGAAGGGCGACAGCCTGAAGGGCATGAGCCCGGCGTGGTGCTACTTCGGCGGCAAGCCGGGCGCCGCCGTCCTGGCACTGCTCCCGTCAAAGACGCCGGTCCGCCTCGGCGGCGAAGACTACCTCGCGGTCCTCATTCCCTCTGCCCCGGTGCCGTTCGGCGGCGCGCTGGTCTACGTTCCAGTCGCGTGGATCGAACCGGCAGAAGGTGGCATCGACGAATTGATGAGCGTGTACGTTTCGATGGGCATCACGCCGCCGGGAGCGAAGGCGGGTTCCAAGGCGCTCGCATGATCCGTGCGCGGTCGGCGCCGTCGACGTGCCGGCTCGGGCAGTATGGCTGCGCCGCTACTCGTCGCGGGCGGCGGTGCAGTGCGCACAAGCGCATGATCCAGAGCCGTGCGTCTCGGCGCTGCAGGTTGCGGCGGTGGACCGAGGTTGCGCCGCGCTCGCGTTGGCCGGCCGTGCCGTGGCGGCCGTCTGCGGCTCAGCAAATGCTACGGCGGGCGACGAAACCCAGCCGACAAGCACGAGCCCCATTAGCGCTGAAGTTGACGTGTTCATGGCCTTGCTCCCATCACCACTTCGGATTTTATAACATCCGAATGTGGCAGGTTTGGGCAACGGGGCCACGAGCGGTGACTGCGGGGCTTTTAGCAGCCTAGGAGGCCAACCGCGGGCGCGGGAACTTCCAACTCGCGAGGCCGAGAAGCGCCAGCGGTAGCAGCGCCGGCAGCGCTATCAGGCCGAGCAATTTCAATGTGGCAAGCGCGCTCGCCGTGCTCCCCGGATCGCCATAGCTGACAAAGCCGGCCACCGCGCAGGCGGCGAGCCAGATTGCAGCGCTTGCCGCGAGAAGATAGCGCGCCGCCGCCCTGCGCGGGTTCATCAACGCTGCGAACAGAATAAGAAGCGAGGCGACGCCGAGCGCCGATAGAACGTAGACGACAATCCCCCTCATGTTGCCGCGCCCGCCGTCGAAGGCCATGGCGAACACCAGAAACAGATAGGTTGAGGCGAGGCAGACCACCCCACTCAGCGCGGCAAGCAGCAAATAAAGAAAGCGCATGACGACCGTGCTCCCCACCGTGCCTCCCCATAGGGTTTTACAGGAGGCGGGGTGAGCAGAACAAGCTTCGCCTGCCAGCGGGCGGCAAGTGAGTGAGCCGGAGCCCGTTACTCCGGCGTCTCGGGCACCAGATTGGCGAGCGTATCGGGCGCGGCGAGGATGCCGAACACGCGGTCGAGCGCGGCGTGGTCAGACGAGGTGTTCCGCAGCTTGTAAAGGTAGTCGTCGACGAACGGGAACGGCGTGCCGCTGGACGCCATCGCCTTGGCGCGCATGTCGTCTAAGCCTGCCGCCAGATGCTCCATGCAGGTGACGCGCGAGAAGATCATCGCCTTGACGTCGCTGCGCGGGCGGCACGCCTCGCCATAGCCGTCCTCGACCTTGGCACCGTCGGCCGCGGGGAAGTAGAGCGCTTCGGTGCCCCCCGGGCGCTTCTTCTTGTTCTGGCGCTGACTGCCCCAGAAACACAGCATGTCGCGGCTGCCGACGGTCTTGTGGCCGAGATAGATCACCTGATGGCCCTGCTCGGACGCGCCGACATTGTCGTTCCAGAACATCTTGAGAAAATCGCCAGGCCGCGCGTATGCGAGCTTGTCGTCGTGGAAGCTGATGCCCGTACCGGTGTGCTTGAGCAGAGCCGCCGTGCCGGCGCCGTTGGCGTTGAAGATCTGGAAGGCCCCTTGGCCGTCGACCAGCGTGGTGCCGTCGGGCATGCGGTTCTTGGCAGAGAGGCTCGCGATCTGCTCGCCGTCGAGGGCGATGCGGCCCTTGTCCTGCAATACGGCGATGAGGCGCGCCAGCACCGCGTAGGTGGCGCTGGTGCAATGCGACGGGAAGCCGTCGTAGACGCGCATCTGCCAACGGCCGCTGCCGATATTGTGCGCGGTGATCGTCGGCAGCTGGAAACTGTTGCCGCGGCTGTAGCCGCCGCCGCTCGGCAGGCCCTTGATGATGTCGAGGATCATGGCGTTGTAGTCGGTGCCGGCGCAGCCGCGCGCCAATGGCTCGGCCCGCGCGCCGAGAGAGAGAGTCGCCGCAACGGCGAATGCCACGCAGGCGCAAATGCGATACGTCGCCGAGGATGTGATCCTCATGCTGGGAAGCCCCCGAATTACCTGTCCTGGCGCCTTTATTCACCGTTCGTTAGGCACGATAACGGCCCCGCGCCGTGACGTGTCGTCTCGCATGTACTCACGAGGAGATTGGTCGCGCAGGTGTGGCTTCGGCGCGTCAGAAGATGCTGGACGCCCCTATAAAACGGGCCTTTCCAGGGGGTCGGGCTGAGCGCGGCGAACGACGTTGCGGTTGTTCAATTGGCGCTCCGCCACATTCCTCCGCATCGCGAGCTGTCTGTGCGCGGCGATAATTGGGGCGTCCCGGGGTCAGTCGCGACGGCGAGCTATTGCGGCGCCCGCCGCGCGTCTTGCGGAAATCGCGCGGCGAGCCGCCGTAGCGAGCGCGCGCCAACTCTGACACTCGAACAGCTTCATGGGACTCGTTTTCTGTGATGGCTTGCTAGGCGCGGCGGACGAGGCCGACGAGCAGCAGGAGGACGAGCGCACCGAGCAAGGCTGCAACGATGTTGCCGCCGAAGGACTGCGTGGAGATGCCGAGTGCCGGCGCCAAAAGCCCAGCGATACCCGCGCCGAGAATGCCGATAACGATATTACCGAAAAGACCGAAGCCGTAGCCCTTCACGAGCAGACCGGCGAGCCAGCCGGCGATAGCGCCGATGACGATCCAGGCAAGGACGGATTGAGGCTCGAGCATGAACGTTCTCCCTAAAGAGCGCGCGCAAGCCGTGGCGAATGCCGCGGCCCGATAAATCGCGCGGTTTCGAATTCGTTCGCCAGACTACGAGGAAAAAGTGAGTCTGCCGCAAAATTCGGGCAACTGCCGACGACCTAGTCGACAGGGAATTGCGGCGCCTTCGACGGCGCGGCGATGACCTTCGAATTCCACATCGCGACCGCGTATCCGTCCACACCCGGGGCAAGATACGCCTCGATGTACTTGGCGCTCGTCAGGGTCTCGGTCTCGGTCCATTTAGCCCCGCCGATCGGCACCTGCTCGCTTTGGCGATGACAGGCGACGGCGAAGCTGACCGGCGTGCCCACGGGAAGCTTGTTACCGGCGTCCCTGAACACTTCGGCGATCTTGCCGGCAACAATGCAGTTGCCCGGTCCCGCCGCGGGCGGCGTCACCTTGTCGATGGCGACCTGCACGTGGAACGGCGCGTCGGCGCGCGCCTGGCGATAGAATTCCGGCGCCATCAACGCGTGGGCGCTGGTGCCCAAGGCGACGAACAGAACCGCAAAGCCGGCAACGTGGCGCATGGAGGAACTCTCGCCGTTTGTGGGCAGACGTAAAACGCAATCTTCCACAAAGCGCGCTGATCGTCACTTGCCGCGGCTTGACCAGCCGAGCCTTCATTTGTCGGCTCGGCGCCGGACCGATCGGCCACGTTTGCGTATGGCGAGGGCGGCGAATTCAGCATGGGCGGCCTTATCAAGGGTGCGACCCTTTGTCTTGCCAGGGGCCCTGACGAGGCATAATTAAAGGGAGTTGGTTCGCACACGGTGAGCGCCATGACAGTAGCTACAATGCCCGCGAACGCGGCGACGACCACGCTGCCGCGGGAAATCTGCAAGGCAGACGTCGAGCGTTTCCTCTACAGCAAGCACATCACGGCCTGCCCGGCGTGCGGTCGCTTCCGTTCGCAGTGCGACTTGGACGTGCATGCCATCACTTGCCAGAAGTCATGCAGCTCCTCCACGGCACCGGTCGATGTGCTCATGGTCGTCTGCCAGAACTGCGGCGGCATCCAGTTTCACGATCGCACCGTCATCGCTCAGTGGCTGGACTGCCAGGAGCGCGGCATCCGCCGCTGAAGCAGCGCGCCTTTGCTCGGCGAGTGCATGCGCCCGCGGGGCGGTCGCATTGCCGTGTGTTGCCGTGACAGCGGCGCGCCGGATGCGATAGAGACGTCCGGCAAAAGCAGAACACCCTCAGGGAGAAACGCAATGTTTGCCATTTCGCGTCGAGGTGCCATTGCGGCCCTCGCGCTGTTCGCTTCGTTCGGTGTCGTCACCGGCGCCGTCTTCACCCCGGCTCTTGCGCAACAAGGAAAAACCATGACCACGCCCTCCGGACTCACCATCACCGACAGCCAAGTCGGCACCGGCGCCGAAGCGCGCCCGGGCAGCAACTGCGCCATGCATTACACCGGCTGGCTGTACGAGGGCGGAGCCAAGGGAGCAAAGTTCGATTCCTCGCTCGACCGCGGCGAGCCGTTCGAATTCCCGCTCGGCGCCGGGCGCGTGATCAAGGGCTGGGACGAGGGCGTCGCCGGCATGAAGGTGGGCGGCAAGCGCACGTTGATCATCCCCCCGCAGCTCGGCTATGGCGCGCGCGGCGCCGGCGGGGTCATTCCGCCCAACGCGACGTTGCTGTTCGACGTCGAGCTCCTCGACGTGAAGTAGCGCTTCGAGCTGACTTCAAACGCCCGTGCGGACCAGCCGCGCGGGCGTTCGTGCATCTGCCACGGAGGCTCGCCCTCACGCAGTTGCCCCCGCCGAAATAAAGCGCCATTTCCGAGCTTGGTTTTCGTGTAGGGCGCGCGAGTGCTACTTTAGGGGCGCCTCGCCGCAGTCCGACTGACACCCGATGGGGTAGCCCCACGCCGGATAGTACGGTGGCTGCTGATAGTAGGGTCGCGGCCGACGCATCTCCGCTGCGGGGCGCCAGTCGCCCGAGTTGTAGTAGGGATAATAGCGCGGCGGCTCGTAGACGTAGGGATAGCGATCGGGCGCGTCCGGGTCACGGTCACGCCAAAAACCAGCCTGCGCCGGTGCGGGCGAGGCGAGACTTGTCATGAAAGCCAAGCCAATGGCGGCGAACGCGATGTTCAATTGCATGGTGCACCCCTAGGATCGCCGGACTCTAGGCGATTCCGGCGCCGGCGCACAATGACCGCCGGGCCGCACCCCCCGGGCAAAATAGCGAGCGGAAACCGCTGAAACTTCCGGCTGCCCGGCCGCTAGAGGATCACCAGCGCGGCCGCAATCACGGCGCCGACAAAGATGACGACGGGCTCGGTCAAATTGGCCAGCGCTCCGGCGGCCAAGGCTTCATGGCTCAGCCCCTCGCGCTCGATCGCCAACAGGGCACGGTCGCGCGCGTCGATCTCCTGCATGACCGCCTGCGTGTATGCGGGCGTGCATGCTTGGGCGAAGTGCACGCGTAGCGGAACGAAGACGTAGCGCGAGCCCCGCAGAGCGCCCTCCTGGTCGAAGGCCGGATCGCAGGGGACATCGGAAAACTGCCGGCGTGTTTGCGGGCTTGGGATCTGCCGATGATGCACGGTGACGAAGGCCCGGTAGAGTTCGAGGAATGACGGCTTGTCGGTGCGGGCGATATCGGCCGCGACACGATCGCAACCCCCGCTCCAGAGGGCCGATTCCGGATCGGCTTCGCACGTCATGCGTACGGCATAGCCGGCCGGGATGTCATAGCGGCCCTGATAGTCGCTCAGCTCGATAGCCCAGTAGACCGCCGCGGCGGCGACAACTGCGGCGCACAGCAGGCGCCAGTTGCGGCGGGCCTCGCATACGATTGCGCAAACCAGCGCCTTTGCATGCTGCCTGACGTAAGTGCCGCCGGTCATATTCCTCCCTCGCCTCCGGACCTTCGTTAGCGCGCCCAAGCTGTCGCGTCGACCGCCAAGAAATCACGCGCGGAATCGAAGCCCTCGACGCTGTTACCATGCCGGCGGAACAACACTTTTTCCGGTCGTGCGCAGCCAGACCGTCAGCCGCAAGATGTTTTTCGCTGGCTATCCTCCGGCGAATAGGGCACTAGGAACTGATCAACGTATAGTTATGCGTCACAGCATATTTCGTCACGGAAAAGCAACGGCCCGGCGCGCCGTATGCGCGTCAGCGTGTTGCATCGTGCCCTGCACGATATTCGACATCCCGACTGAGCGAACCGCGAGACCTGTGCCCGATGGACCCGGCAGCACTCCTGCAGAACATCTATAGGTGCTACCGCGAGAAGCGGCTCGCCGACATCGTCGGCCTGCTGAGCGACGACTTCAAATTTCATGCCCAGTTGCCCGAGGACGGCGACAGCGATGGCCGCCCGCGCAGCCGTGCCGAGGTTGCGCTGCTGGTGCACAAATTCATGGATCAGTACGACATCCTCGCCTTCGATTCCGGACCGATCATCGTCACTAACAACGTGGCGTCTGCGCAGGCGGCGGCGAAGTTTCGCCACAAGAAGTCCGGGAAGGTTCTCGAGACGCGCTTCTTCCACGACTGGCGCATCGCCGACGGCAAGGCGACCGAGCTTAGGCAGCGCCACGATCAGGAGCAGCTCAAGGCTTTCCTCGCCAGCGTCGAGGACGGTCCCGCCTAGCACCGTTCCGCATCCCTTCGTCTGCTTGGGTTCCGAGCGTGGCTGCCCAAACGCCCAGGAAGGGCTTTTCGGGCCGCGCCGACACGGCTTTAATATTAAGCCAAGGTGCGACGGGCGCCCGTCCAATGACAGAGGGTCTTTCAACCTGTTGGCGAGGCAACGGTGATTGGGTAAACCTTGCCTATCGGTGACTTCGTCCCGACGCATAGCGGCAGGGTTCTGCTATGTTCGTGGCGGCGCGACGACCCGTCCGCGGCCCTAGGCGAGATCAAGGCGAAGCATGACCGGCCTCCCCGACTTCACGAAAATTGACCTTGCCGGCGGCGCCAGCGCGTCCGCACCGGCAGCGGCGGTCGATTCGGTCGTCTACGAGGCGCCCGAAGGCATCGCCATCAAGCCGGTCTACACCGCGGCGGACACCGCCAGCCTCGACTTCCTCGATACCTTCCCCGGTGTGCCGCCCTACCTGCGTGGCCCCTACCCAGCCATGTACGCGCTGCAGCCGTGGACCGTGCGCCAGTACGCCGGCTTCTCGACGGCCGAAGATTCCAACGCTTTCTACCGGCGCAATATCGCTGCCGGCCAAAAGGGCCTGTCGGTCGCCTTCGACCTCGCGACGCACCGCGGCTACGACAGCGATCACCCGCGCGTGCGCGGCGACGTCGGCATGGCGGGTGTCGCCATCGATTCCATCTACGACATGCGCACGCTGTTCTCCGGCATCCCGCTGGAGCAGATGTCCGTGTCGATGACCATGAACGGCGCGGTGCTCCCCGTGCTCGCTCTCTTCATCGTCGCCGGCGAGGAGCAGGGCGTGCCGCCGGAGAAGCTTTCCGGCACGATCCAGAACGACATCCTCAAAGAGTTCATGGTGCGGAACACCTACATCTATCCGCCCGAACCTTCGATGCGCATCGTGTCGGACATCTTCGGCTACACCTCGCGCCACATGCCGAAGTTCAACTCGATCTCGATCTCCGGCTATCACATGCAGGAGGCCGGGGCGACCGCCGACCTCGAGCTCGGCTACACACTGGCGGACGGCATCGAGTACGCGCGCGCCGGGGTCGCTGCCGGGCTCGATATCGACGCCTTCGCCCCGCGCCTGTCGTTCTTCTGGGCAATCGGCATGAACTTCTTCATGGAGATCGCCAAGATGCGCGCTGCGCGTCTTTTGTGGGCGAAGCTCCTGCGCGAGGAGTTCAATGCCAACGAGCGCTCCTTGAGCCTGCGCACGCACTGCCAGACATCCGGCTGGAGTCTCACCGCGCAGGATGTGTTCAACAACGTCACGCGCACCTGCGTCGAAGCCATGGCGGCGACGCAGGGGCACACGCAGTCGCTGCATACCAATGCGCTCGACGAAGCCATCGCCCTGCCGACCGACTTCTCCGCCCGCATCGCCCGCAACACGCAGCTCCTGTTGCAGCAGGAGACCGGCACCTGCCGCGTCATCGACCCGTGGGGCGGCAGCTACTACGTCGAGCGGCTGACGTACGAGCTGGCTCGCAAGGCGCTGGCCCACATCGAGGAGATCGAGCGGCTCGGCGGCATGGCCAAGGCGATCGCCGCCGGCATCCCCAAGATGCGCATCGAGGAAGCTGCGGCGCGCACGCAAGCGCGCATCGATTCCGGCCGGCAGACGATCGTCGGCGTCAACAAGTATCGCGTCGACGACGAGGCGACGATCGACATCCTCAAGGTGGACAACAAAAGCGTGCGCGAGCAGCAGATCGCCAAGCTGCAGCGCCTGCGCGGGGAGCGCGACGAGAAGGCAACGCAGGCGGCTCTCGCCGCGCTGACCGAAGGCGCGCGCGGCAACGGCAACCTGTTGGAACTCGCCGTCAACGCGGCCCGCGCCAAGGCGAGCGTCGGTGAAATCTCCGACGCCATGGAGAAAATATATGGCCGCCACCGCGCCGAGATCCGCGCCATTTCCGGCGTCTACCGGTCGGAGGCCGGCAGCATGAACAAGGACGTCACCAAGGTGCTGCAGCTCGTCGAGGCGTTCGACAAGAACGAGGGGCGCCGCCCGCGCATCCTCATCGCCAAGATGGGCCAGGACGGTCACGACCGCGGGCAGAAGGTAATCGCCTCGGCGTTCGCCGATCTGGGCTTCGACGTCGACATCGGGCCCCTGTTTGCAACACCGGACGAGGCTGCACGCCAGGCGGTAGAGAACGACGTGCACATCATCGGCGTGTCGTCGCTGGCCGCCGGACACATGACGCTGGTGCCCGATTTGAAGCAGGCGCTCGAGAAAGAAGGCCGCGGCGACATCATGGTCGTCGTCGGCGGCGTCATCCCGCCGTCGGACTATCCGGCCCTGTTCGCCGCCGGCGCCGAGGCGGTGTTCGGCCCCGGCACCAACATTCCCGAGGCGGCGACCGACCTCATCAACAAACTCAACGTCAAGCTCGGCCACGCCGGCAAAGCAGCCGCGGAGTAGCTGCGCAGGCCGCTTCGACCCAAAGTCACACGGAGCACAATATCGGCGATGTCGGATGAGGATTGGACTCAACGCGAAGGGGAACTCAGGCGAGTGCCACCGCGCACAACTGACCGCGCCGCCTGGCCCAATGGCGTCCGACCAATTGGCGTAGATGAGATGGATGCTCTCGGTGTTGACGCGAAGGGCATGCTCTATTGGCACGGCCAGTCCCTCGCGAGCCGTAGGATTGAACTCGGCTCCTGGGAGCTATGGCTTGCCGGCTAGCTACGCTAGGCACTTTGCTTTCCGGACTGGCGGCGATGTTTCCGGTATTGCCATCGCTTTTCTCCGGAAATTAGCTCCTTTATCGTCATGCCGGCGCAGGCCGGCATCCCCGCAAGTCTCCATGACTACTACACGCGACATTTACTCGCCGCTGAAACGATATGCCTCTAGGCACGGTTAAGCCTTTTGAAGCTGGCGTGGATCCCGCTCTGCAGCGGGATGACGTATAAGAGAGACGCCCCCACTAGGAGGAACGATGAACGAGAAGATCGAGACGGGCTTCATGGCGTTCCTTGCCGAGGGGCAGGAAGGCATCGGCGCGGTGCGCGCGGTCGCCGGCGACCACATCATCGTTTACGTGGAAAATGGCGGGGAGTTCGAAGTTGCCCGTTCGGCGGTGCGCCGGGTGCACGACGCCAAGGTGATTCTCGATGCGACCAAACTGGACAAGGCCTTGCTCACCGCCCTGGGGCATACCCATGACCGGGAAGACCCCAATCTCGTCGGTTAATGGGGCAGAAAGCGTGCCGCGCCGGCCCATCGAGAAGGCTTGTGCTTTGCGGAACAGCACGAGACCGGCTTATACTTCATACGGGTTCCAATCCTGCGGGCAGGGCGCGGGCGGCAGCCGCCGCAAGTGTCCTAAACCATCCGCGCTTCGATCGGGACACATATGCTACGTACGCTCTTTTCAGGCCTGGGAGTGCTGTTTGCCGCGCTGATCGTCTTCTGCGCGAGCTTCCTCGGCAATGTCGCGGCCGACATCGATCGCCATGCGTCGGACTATGAGACGCTGGCCGTCGACGTGACGCGCGAGCTTTCGCGCACGTGGACGCTGGCCGACATCGAAGAGCACTATGCGTCCGAGGCGCGCGAGGAGCTGGCACCGGTGCTGCATGCCGGTATGGACAGCCTCAAGCCACTCGGTGTCCTCCTCTATGCCGACAACGTACAGGTCGAGACCCGCTGGTCGCGTGCGTTCTGGCAAGACGTGACCTCCCCGGCAGCGGCAGCCGAACGCCTCGCCGACCTGATCGGTCGCTCCGTCAAGGTGACTTTCCTCGGTAAGTTCGCCGGCGGCTTTGCCGACGTGACGGCGGAGTTCAAGCGCGAAGGTGGTCGTATGCGCCTCTGGCGCCTGCGCATCGATAGCCGCGAAAAACGCGAACGCGACGAATATCGAGGGCGCCGGGTCATAAGCCACGCCTGAGACGCCTGTTCCTCAGCATCTGAAGCTTCCCGGCACCGTTCCAGGGAAACCTCCGGTCTCGCCCTTTGCCGCTGTTGCACTGGCGGGAACGGGAGCGTAGGAAGCCCGCGACAAGGGAAATTCGTCTCAAGGCGCAGCTAGGTTGCGCCGGAGCCCAAGCGCATGATGACGATCTACGAGTCCAACGGCAAAGGTTTGAAGGTTCACGAGGCCGGCGCGCCGCTGACCGGCAACTGCGTGTGGATCGACCTGCTGCAGCCGACCGTCGAGGAAGACAAATTCGTCGAGGACGCGCTGACGATCGACATCCCCTCGCGTGCCGAGATGCGCGAGATCGAGCCCTCCAATCGCTTCTACCAGGAGCGCGGCGCCTACTTCATGACCGCGTCGATTGTCTACAACGTCGAGGCGCCGGTCCCGCAGACGACTCCCGTCACCTTCATTCTCGCCGGCGACCGCCTCGTCACCGTACGCTACGCCGAGCCCAGGGCGTTTCCGCTCTATCTTCAGCGCGTCGAGAAGGGCGATGCTCCGTGCACCACCGGCGCTACGATCATGGCCGGCCTGCTGGATGCTGTCGTCCACCGCATGGCCGACTTGATCGAGCGCATCCAGGACGAGGTCGAGCGCCTCGCCCAGACGGTATTCGACTTGCGCGGCGGCCAGCAGACGCGCAACCGGCGTCTCGATGCGATCCTGCGGCGCATCGGCAAGGCCGGCGACATCACCGCGCGCGCCGAGGACAGTGCTGCCTCGCTCAATCGCCTACTGCTGTTCTTCGTACAGGCGACGCAGGATCGCGGCGACGACCCGCGCGTCCGTCAGCGCATCAAAGGGGCGCAGCGCGACATCAACTCGCTCATGGATCACACCAAGTTCCTGTCGCAGCGCATCGGCTTCATTCTCGATGCGACACTCGGCATGATCTCCATCGAGCAGAACCAGATCATCAAACTGTTCTCGGTGATGGCTGTCGTCCTGCTGCCGCCGACGCTCGTCGCCTCGGTCTATGGCATGAATTTCGCGCACATGCCGGAGCTCGCATGGACCTACGGCTACCCGTGGGCCCTCGGCTTGATGGTGCTAGCTGCCGTCGGCCCGTTCGTCTATTTCCGGCGCAAGGGCTGGTTCTAGGCAGGCGCCAGGCCGACCCACACTAGGGCAATGGCGCCGCACAGGCCGAGCGTGGCGACGATGCTCCAACGCAGCGCGAAGATCAGCACCAGCGCCAGTGCCGACAGGACGAGCGCGACGACATCGAGCGAAGCTAGGTCCGGCACGAACAGACGCATGGGGCCTACGTGCCGCTCGTCGACGCGCGCGAAGATGACGTGCAGCGCGAACCATATGGAAAGATTGGCGATGACACCGACGACAGCGGCCGTGACGGTGCGCAGCGCCGAGGCGAGCCGCGGCGCGTGCGTCAAGCGCTCGATGTAAGGAGCGCCGACGAAGATCCACAGGAAGCACGGCGCAAACGTCGCCCAGAGCGTGACGAGCGCGCCGAGGATGCCGATACCGACGCCGCCTTCGCGCAAGGCCGCGATGTAGCCGACGAACTCGGTGACGAGGATGAGCGGACCGTTGGTCGTCTCGGCGAGCCCGAGGCCGTCGAGCATTTCGCCGGCGGTGAGCCATCCGTAGCCGCTGACGACCTCCTGAGCCATGTAGGCGAGTACGGCGTAGGCGCCGCCGAAGGTAACGACGGCGAGCTTCGAGAAGAAGACGGCAAGCTGCGCCAGCACATGACCCTGGCCGAAAATCGCGGCAACAGCGAGCAGCGGCACGATCCACACGGCAAGCCAGATCGCCAGCGTGCGCAGGACCGGCGCCAGCGGCACCGGCACGGTGGCTTCGCTCGAAGGCGCGACGGCCTCGTTTGAGCGCAGGAAGTAGCCGGCAGCCGCGGCGGCGGCAATGACCAGCGGGAAGGGAAGATTGAAGAAGAAAATAGCGACGAAAGCGGCCACCGCCGCGGTCCAATCGAGCCGGCCCTTGATGGCGCGATTGGCGACGCGCACCAGCGCCTGCAGAACGATGGCGAGCACCGCCGCCTTCACGCCGACGAATAGCGCCGCGACCGTCGGCGTCTGTCCATAGGCGCCGTAGAGTATAGACAGTGCCAGCACCAGCAGCGCGCCCGGCAGCACGAACAACAGCCCGGCCGCCAGCCCGCCTTTGACGCCATGCAGCCGCCAGCCCGCATAGGTGGCGAGCTGCATCGCCTCGGGCCCCGGCAGCAGCATGCAGAAGCTGAGTGCGGAGAGAAAGCGGCGCTCGTCCAGCCATCGCTGCTCATCGACGAGCACTCGATGCATCAAGGCGATTTGAGCCGCCGGCCCGCCGAATGACAGGAGGCCGATCTTGCCGAACACGGAGATGATCTGACGGAAGGAAGGCGATGCGTGCGCGTCGTTGCTCGGGGTTTCCATGCGGTGCCTCCAAAGGCGTTGGAGACGGCGCTTGGACACGAGGTCTGACGGGGCGGCCCGTCTTGCCCCGATGCAATGCTACGCTCTAGTTGCAGCCCACTCAATCGCGCATCGACGAGCGCGGGCTGATGCTGCGACCCGCAGTCGCGGCAGTGACCGAGAGCGCATCGGCTAACTCCTTTGCCTGCCGTCATTCCTTCAATTGTTGCGCGTATGCCGCTCAAATTGAAGCATTGACCGCCACATTTACCGGTGCTCGGTAGCGCGCACCAGGACGGGGGACTCCCCAACATCTTTCAAGGCGGCCGAACGGGTTCTGGTGTTCCGCTCAGGGCTTCGACGCACGATACGATCCTCACCCTCCCAATCGCGCGCCGCTTAACGAGCGCGCCTCCAGTCGCCCCAGAGCGAACTGGTCAGGGGATCCAGCTAGTCCCGAGCACGTGCCGCCGACAACGAGGAGTACGAAATGCGGACCTACATCCTTTCCGCCTTGGGCGCGCTGTCGCTCGGCCTTCTGACGCTCAGCCCGGCGAGCGCCGAGAACGCGCCGTGGACGTGCATGAGCCCGGCGTTCGCCTGCGGCGGCGCACCTGTCGCCAAGAGCTATCGCACGCAGGAATTCGCCGGTGAGCGCAAGTTCCGCCGCCAGGCGAGCGGCAAGCGCAATCGCGTCGCCAAGCACGCCGACGGCGTGAAGCGCGCCGAACGCGCCGACAAGCCCGTCGAGAAGAAGCAGGCAAAGATCGAGCTGCCGGAGCGCAAGCAGACCAAGGCGACCGCTAAGCCGGAAGCCCAGGTTAAGCCGCAGCCGCAGGCCGCTACCGAGCCGGCCAAGGACAAGACGATCGCCGAGCGCAAGGTCGAGACCGAAAAGACCTATCGCGTCACCGGCACGCAGTCGGGCATGGCATCCTACTACTGGCAGGGGCAAAGACGGCATCTGGAGCCCGCTTCAACCCCAACGCAATGACGGCCGCCCACCGCAACCTGCCGTTCGGCACCAAGGTGCGCGTCACCAACAAGCGCAACGGCAAGACGGTGATCGTGACCATCAACGATCGTGGTCCGTTCATTCGCGGCCGCATCATCGATCTGTCGAACGCGGCAGCCGGCATCATCGGCATGCAGTCCGCGGGCGTCGCTCCGGTGATCGTCGAACGCATCGCCTCCAACTGAGACTGGTCGCGATCTGACGCAAAGGCGGCGGATGCCTCGTGCATCCGCCGCCTTTGCATTTTTGCCGCAGACGTCAACTCGCCGATGCAAGCGCATACGCGTTCTCGGCGGCAGCTTGCTTGTTGACTCCAAAAGTATACTAAACGATAATCAACTTGGCGCGTGAGTTCGCGCCGGTTGCCAGCAAGTGGATGCGTCGCACCCGCAGTCGAGTCCCAGCCAGCTCGTATCGCGTATCTGGGGGATTCTATGTCAAAGTTGGTCGCTGCGGGCGTTTCCGCAGGCGTTGTGGCGTGGGCACTTTTCTCAACAATCGGTGGAGCACTCGCGCAAGCGCCGGCTTCCGAGCCGACAGCCAAACAACAGGGTGACACGCCGCCGGCTGCTGGAGGTGCTTCTCCGGTCGCCGCGCCCATTCCGCTTCCGCAGCTGGAAGTGAATACCGCGAAGAAAAAGAAAAAGTCGGCGAAGGTGAAGAAGCCGGGCGCGGCGGCCGCCGGCTCTGCGAGCGGACGGCCGCAGCACCAACGTCCGTGCCGCGCCAGGAGCCCAGCGCCGCGGAATCGGTCGACGCGCCCTACAGCACCGCTGCGCCCACGAACTATATCTCCGGCGAGAACATCGAGCGCTTTCGCGGCTCGAGCCCGGCCGACATGTTCCGCGGAACGCCGGGCGTCATGTCGGGCGAGGCGCGCAACGGCGCCGGCTCCATCGACGTCAACGTGCGCGGCATGCAGGGTCTCGGCCGCGTGACCGTCAAGGTCGACGATGCGGAAAACCAAGTCACCGTCTATCAGGGCTACCAGGGCATCTCGAACAGAACCTTCGTCGATCCCGACCTGCTGGCCGGCATCGGCATAATCAAGGGTTCGGACGCGGCGTCCTCCGGCATCGCCGGCACGGTCGCCATGCGCACGCTCGACGCCGCCGACATCGTGAAGCCGGGGAACACGTTCGGATTCCGCGCCAAAGGCGGTCTCGGCGGCAATACCGCCACGCCCGAGCCGGGCACCAAGGCCGGCTACTCGATCTCCGGAACAATATCGGCTCTACGAACGACCCCAGCTCGGGCTATCCGACCGTAACGCCCTCGAGCAAGGGATGGACCGCCCTGATTTCCTCGACCCCACGCAGCGCTCGGGCAGCGTCGTCGGTGCGATGAAGAGCGACTACGTCGACCTGTTCGCCGGCTATGCGCGCCGCAAGCAGGGCAAC
The DNA here is from genome assembly GCA_963795225.1 of uncultured Alphaproteobacteria bacterium. Taxonomy (GTDB): domain Bacteria; phylum Pseudomonadota; class Alphaproteobacteria; order Rhizobiales; family Hyphomicrobiaceae; genus Hyphomicrobium_A. The sequence goes on from CAWCHB010000019.1 coordinate 17,214, forward strand.
TACTTTGCGGGCACGAACGGCCCATCGGCGGAGCCGGTAAGTCTCGGCCCGCGGCCGTTCTGCTATCCGAGCGGCGGCTGCCCGTCCTATCTCCTCTACCGGGACTACGTCGTGAACGGCGGCCTCACCAACTATCGCGCCGGCGAGGAGGTGCTCAACACGCAGCTCGATACCAAGTCGTGGCTCCTGAAGGGCACGTTGCGCCTCGACGGTGGACAGAGCCTCAAGCTCATCCAGAACAGCTACCGCAGCGAGGCCGGCGACCAACTTGCATCGCGCTTTGCAACCGACATGAGCCAGGCACAGCAGCAGGCGCAGACCACCGGCATCGATCTCGACACGACGACGCTGCAGTATCGCTGGAATCCGGCGGGTGACCCGTTCGTCAATCTCAAGGCCAATCTCTGGCGCACGCAGCTCGAGCAGCGCAATCCGATCCGGGTGAAGAACTGGGGTGCTACGCCACCGATGTTCGGCCTGCCGGCCGATTTCCGGGTTGGGTCGGACACTGAGATGTGGGGCGGCGGACGCGTCGAACGTCTCGAAGGTGGAGACGGGATTCGGCTTGTTCACCCTCGACTACGGCGCCTCGTACAAGAACGAGGATACCGTGCCGAGCGCCTTCACCAATTTGGTCGACCTCGCCTATCTGCGCGACGGCAAGAGAGAAGAGGCGGCCGGATACGGCAAGCTAGGTTGGAAGGCCACAAGCTGGCTCACGCTCAACAGCGGACTGCGGTACATGCGCTATCACAGCCAGGATCGCAGCGCACTTGGAGAACATTCCAGTTGACGATGCGCACGGCCAGATCCACGGACGGCGGCGGCTTCAGTCCGTCAGCCGGCGTCACCATCGAACCTCTCAAGGGCGCGCAGGTCTACGTCAACTATTCGAATGCGCTACGCGCGCCTTCGCTCATGGAAACGATCACCGGCTTCAGCACGATGTTCAATCCCGACCTGAGGCCCGAGCGTTCCAGCAACTGGGAAATCGGCACCAATCTCATCACCGATGGGATTCTCGCGTCCGGCGACCAGGGCATGGTCAAGCTCGGCTACTTCGACTGGTCGGTGAGCGACTATATCGCGCGTGAATGGACGATACGCATCATCAATGGGTACACGACCCAATCGATGCTGGTCTACAACATCGACCAGGCCCACTTCTCCGGCTGGGAGTTCTCCGGTCGATACACGATCGGTGGATTCTCGGCGGATCTCGCCGCCAACTACTACACCGACGTCACGTTCTGCCGAACGCGCCGATACGTGCGGAAACAGGACACTTTACGCGGACTATTCGACCAACCACGTGCCGCCGAAGTATTCGGTCGACCTGACGCTCTCGCAGAAGCTCTTCAGCGATGCGCTCACAGTCGGCGGCCGCGTCAGCTACGTGGGACAGCGCGCGGCGGGACATGGTGAGGTCACGGCGCAGGGACTGTCGCAGTTCATCGCGTTGGTGGACTGGGAGCCTTACACGCTGGTCGACACGTTCGCCGAATACAAGATCAGCGACGGCCTTACGGCCGAGTTCCACGTGAACAACCTCACCGACACTTACTATGTGGACCCGCTGAGCCTCGTCCAGCAGCCCGCACCGGGTCGCACCTTCTATACGTCACTGACAGCACAATTCTGAGCTCGGATCCGGCGCCGCCGTCGCTTCGCGCTGCGGCGGCGTCAGCCGACGATGAGGCTCTGCAGGGTGGCGAAATCGGGGATGAAGCGGGCGACGCTCAGTTCGCGCACACCGACGAGCAGCATGCCGCCCGACGACGACGGCGGCGCCGCCCAAGGCGACAAAGACGGCGGCGCACGGGCCGGCCAAATGGCGAGGGTCGTTGAGGTCAATGCTCGGGGCCTTCATGGCAGTGAGCTCCTGATGACTGCGTGCGGTCGATCCGCGCGTCGCGTAAATCCACGTCGAAACTGCCCGCGTCGCGCCGGAAAGACGAGACGCCCAACCCCCAACTTCCAGGAAACGCACGCTAGGTCGCCGTTCCCGTTTGCCCCGGAGGGAGAATTGCCGGTAAATTCCGGTAAATTGTGTTCGCAACCGCGCGGCTTCGGGGCAGGCAGCAAAAAATGAAGGCCAACGTGTCGAGATCATCGCGCGAAGCCGCCCTCGCCCAGATCAAGACGGCGATGATCGAAAAAAAGCTGACGCAGGCTGAGCTTGCCGATGCTTCAGATTGCCATGAGAAGACCATCCAGAACCTGCTCGGCGGGCGATCGGTGCGCGATCAGACCCTGTTCGACGTGTGCATGGTGCTGGGGCTCGACTTCGACAAACTGAAGGGGGCCTGGAATGGCGAAGGAACGGCGCCGCCAGCGCCGGCCGAGTTGCATGGCGAAAACGGCGGGGTCGTCGCGCCGTTGTACATGGGCGCCTACACGCGCGGCGCCGTCGACCATTACATCGGCAGCTACCTGACGTTGCGCGCCTCGTTCTCACGGCCTGACTGCATCGTCGCCTACCGCACCGACGTCACGTGGGATCCGGATTGGCCAAGTCTCCTGTTTCAGGAGCGCGACCGGCTCGACGCGCCCTACTCGCACCGCGGGCGGCTCTACATTCCCGCCTCGTCCATGTTCATCCATCTCGTGTCGCTGACCAAAGGCGCCATGCGCATGATCGTCGTCTCGCAGGTCGACCGCTTCGGCGAGATGCGCGGCATCGTCACCACCATCCACAAGCATGGGGCCATGCTGGTGCCGGTGGCGACGCCGATCGTCTACGTCAAAAGCGAGGAGTTCGACGGCAACCTCGGCGACATCAGCTGCGACGCATCCCCTCTATGCGCGCTACAAGAAGGCGCTCGAGGACACGATGAGCGACGGCTACGCCCGCCTCATCGGGCCGTAAGCGTGCTCAACTTTCACGCATGAGGTGGATCCCGGCGGGGTCGAGATGCACGCTGAGCGCATCGCCGATGCGCGTGTTGCGGGACGATGCCTCGCGCGCGCCGACGCGCAGGCGCAAACGCTGACCATCGACGACCACCGTCAGCGCCGACGTCTCGCCGAGCGGTTTCAGCTCCGTGACGATGCCATTGACGACGTTGCGGTCGCTCGCGTCGGTCGACGCGACGGCGATGGCGTCGGGCGGAATGAGGGCGGTGACGCGCGGGCCGGGGCTGCAGCCGTTCATTGCCGCGACGTTGAGCTCGCCATTGCCCCAGCGGATGCGATTGCCGGGCAGCACGGCCACCTCGAACAGGTTGGTGTGCCCCATGAGCCGCGCCACGAGCGCACTTTTCGGGCGCAGGCGCACCTCGTCGGGCGTCCCGATCTGCAGCGTCGTGCCGGCGTGCAGCACGCAGATGCGATCGGCAAGGCTCAACGCCTCCTCCAGGTCGTGGGTGACGAGCAGGATCGGGATGTCGAGCCCGCGATGCAGCGCGGCGATCTCCTCTTTCAGAGGTTCGCGCGTCAGGCGATCGACGGCGGAGAACGGCTCATCCAGCAAGAGAACCATCGGGTCGCGGGCGAGCGCACGCGCGAGGGCGACGCGCTGGCGCTGGCCGCCCGAAAGCTGATCGGGCTTGCGCGCCTCGAGGCCGGAAAGATGCACACGGCCGAGCAATTGCGCGGCGTCATCGCTGCGGCGAGGCTCGCCAAGACGCAACATGGCGAGGCGTACATTGTCGAGCGCCGAGAGATGCGGAAACAGCGCGTAGTCCTGGAACACCAGCCCGACGCTGCGTCCCTGCGGCGGAAGATCGATGCCAGCCTCGGTATCGAGCCATGTCTCGGCATCGACGCGGACAAGGCCGGACAGCGGGCGGTAGAGACCGGAGATGGACCGCAGCAGCGTCGTCTTGCCGCTTCCCGAAGGCCCGACAATCGCCAGCAGTTCGCCGGGCAGGCAGCTCAGCGCCACATCGAGCGGTATGGGGCCGGCCTGCTGAAGCCGCACCGATAGCTGCGCTGCCTCACGCCCCATGCGCGCCGACCTTGGGCCGCCGCGCCAGCATGTGCACGATGGCGATGGCGGCAATCGAGAAGACGAGCAGCACCGCCGACATGAGGCCCGCCTGATCGATACGGAAGGCCTGCACGCTGTCGTAGATGGAGATCGACAGGACGCGCGTTTCGCCCGGGATGCTGCCGCCGATCATGAGAATGACGCCGAACTCGCCCAGCGTGTGGGCGAATGTCAACGCCACGGCCGAGATGAGGCCCGGCCAGGCCAGAGGCAACTCGATGCGCCGCATCGTCTCCCAGCGCGACAGGCCGGAGACGAACGCCGCTTCGCGCACGTTGCGGGGGATCGCTTCGAAAGCCCGCTGAATGGGTTGCACGGCGAATGGCAGGTTGATGATCAGCGACGCGATGACGATGCCGGCGAAGCTGAAGACGAGCTTGCTGCCGAACAACGATTGGACGAAGGCGCCGAATCCCGACTGCGGCGAGAAGGCGACCAGCAGATAGAACCCGAGCACCGTCGGCGGCAGAACCAGCGGCAGCATGATCAGGGCTTCGAGGAAGCTCTTGCCGCGGAAATCGCTCCAGGCGAGCAGGCGCGCGATAAGGATTGCGATGGGCAGCAGCAGCGCCACCGTCCAGGCGGCGAGTTGCAGTGACAGGCTGAAGGCGGTCCAATCCATCGCGTTGCTTTTAGATCAGGACGTCGGCACGGAGAAGCCGCTCGCCTCGAGGACCTCGCGACCTTGCGGGCCGCGTACGAAATCGGCGAAGGCCTTGGCATCGGCCGAAGCGTCTTTGATGACCGCCATGCCGTGGTCGATCTGCTGATGCCAAGCACCTGGCACGACGGCGGCGTCGATCTTTGGCGCGATCTCCTTGGAGATCGCCAACGACTTGGCGATGAAACCGACCTCGGCGGCGCCGGTGGAGACGAACGTCGCCGTCTGTCCGATGTTCTCGCCGATGACGAGCAGCGGCTGCACCTCCTCCCACAGCCCGGCCTTCGTCAACGTTTCCTGCGCAGCGCGGCCATAAGGCGCCGTCTCCGGATTGGCGATGGCAACATGCTTCACCTTGCCGGCCGCGAGCGCGACCTTCAGCCCCTTGAGATCGGCGTCGATGGCGACGGGCGAGCCCTTCGGCGCGGCAACGCTCAGCTCGCCGCGCGCAAAGACGATGGGCTCCCCTTCAGTCTTGCCGGCCTTGGCCAGCTTTTTGACGCTCGCATCGTCGGCGGCGAACAGCGCTTGGAAAGGCGCCCCGGCCTCGATCTGATGCACGAGGCTGCCGGTAGCGCCGTAGGTGATCTTCACGCTTTTGCCGGTTTCCCTTTCGTAGCGCTTGGCAATCTCATCGAGCGCGTAGCGCAGGCTCGCCGCCGCTGCGACCGTCGGCGCGCCGGTAGCTTCCGCAACGGCCGGCACACCCCCCGGTTGTTCCTGCGCGCGAGCTTGCGTGCTGACTGCGAACGTCAACAGCGCGCCCACAAGCGCTAAGCGAAGCGATGCGTCGCGCCCGCCGAGTGTGAATCTCATGAAAGGCTCCATGCCGTTGCGGGCGGCATGATAGTGAGGCGGCCGAGCCCGCGTCGAGCGTTATATTCAGTCGGGTATATCGCTTCCCATCGCGGCCTTCGCTTTAACGGAGGCGCGTTCGGAGTCGGCGTCTGCCCCAGGGTCGCCGGCGCGCTCTGGCGTCAGGAAGCGCTCCTTGAGATTGACGGTGGAGCGGCGCCCGATGCTGGCGCGATGATTGGCAAGCCACTTGCCGGCTTCGTCGCGCCCGGCGCTGAACAGATAGGTCAAGAGCTGCCCGTCTGGTTTCATCGTGCTGTCGGGGCTGAGCGCCCCGGTGTAACGGCCCGCCTCGATGAGGTGGAAGCGGTGCGTCGCCAGCTTGCCGTAGCGCCCGCGCGGACCGCCGATGCGGCCCTGCCAGCATTCGCGCACGGTCTCGATCAATTCGATCTCGCGGATGAGCGGGGCGTTGAACGAGAGGCGGTTTGCATGCAGCGAGATCTCGCGAACGCCGGTCGGCAGGCCAGGCCGCACGAGCGAGTTGAGCTGCACGATCAAGGTATCCTCGACCGGGCTCTCCATGGCCAGGGTCTTGATATCGGGGTTGGCGGAAAAGCCGCCGTCCCAGTAGGCAACGCCGTCGATCTCGACTGCATGGTGCAGCGTCGGCAGGCACGAGGACGCAAGCACCGCCTCGACCGTCAGCTCATGCCGGCGGAAGATGCGCGAGCGTCCTGTCGCCACCTCCGTTGCCGCGATCAGCAGCTCGATGGGCGAATTCTTGCGCAGCTTGTCGAAGTCGATGCTTTCGGAAAGCAGGCGGCGCAGCGGATCGAAGCCCAACGGGTTGAACTCATATGGCGACCACAGGCTCGCCATTTGCGCCATCTGCGGCGCGCGGCTGAGGCCGTAGAGGAATGGATTGAGCCGGAGAAGATCGGGCACGCCCGCCTTGTGCACCGCCTCCCAGACGCCGCGAAGCTTGTTGCGCGCCGACGTCTTGCCGCCTTCGCTGAGGCCCGCGGCAACGGCGACGGCATTGACAGCGCCGGCGCTGGTAGCGCTGACCCAGCTGATCTCCAGCTCCTCGTCCTCGAGCAGACGATCGAGCACGCCCCAGGTGAAGGCGCCATGCGCGCCGCCGCCCTGGAGGGCAAGATTCACCCTGACGTTTCGCCTGAATAACCGCACTTGCATCCGCCCCGCCTTGCGAGGGCGCTGCGTCCGCCAGCACCCTGCAGCCCTATATAGTGTCACGATGTCCGACATATGTGGAGACGCGCGCGACACGTTGGTCACGCGCCGAGAATGCGAGCGCCCCCGATTTGTGCAGTTCGCGCGCCGCGTCAGGTGTGTTGCGTAGGCGTTGAGCAACGCCGAGTAAATGCGACAGCGGTGCGCTCCAAATCACAGCAGCTCGTGCGACAACAGAACGCGGAGTTGGTCTTCGCCTCGGCGGCTAACCGATGAGCCTGCGCTCGATCTGCGTCACACCGGCAGCGCCCGCTGCGAGACCGCGTGTCACACATTCGATCTGTGCGCGATTGTCGATGCGCGCAATGCGCAGCAAGTTGTAGCGGCCGAGCGGCTCGCCCTTGTGCACCCGACCGATCGAGCTAGAGGCAACGCCGATGACCGGGATGGAGCCTCCACCCGTTTCGGCAAGGCGCGCGAAGTCGGTGTGCATGTCACGATGGTTGTGCCCGTGCAGCACGAGTTCGGCCCCGCGTCGCGCCAGCACGCGCGACAGCGCCTCGGCATCGCGCAGTCCGCGGCGCGGCGGCGCCTGACCGGGCAGCGGCGGATGGTGGATGAGCACGACGCGCAGCAGCCCTTCGCCCTCCAGGCGCGGCAGCAGTGCATCGAGCGCTTGGAGCTGCGCGTTGCCGACCTCGCCGGCGGCGACGAAGGGTGGCGTCTCTACCGCGGAGTTGAGACCGATGAGGGCAACGGGGCCGATGCGGCGCACGAAGGGAAACATCACCGCCGGCTTCGCTGCAAACCGCGTGCCGAAGACGTCGGCGCGCATATAGTCGCCCCAGCGCTCGATGCCGCCATCGCCACGCAGCGTCGAATAGATGTCGTGATTGCCGGGAACCACCGTCACATGCTCGGGTGTGCCGACCTCGCGCAGCCAAAGGCTCGCTGCCTCGTATTCCGCCGGCAGCCCGAGGTTGATGAGATCGCCGGTGACAGCGATATGATCGGGCTTGTGCGCCAGCATGTCGGCGATCACTAGGTCGAGGCTGTCGCGCGTGTGGGTGCGACGGCGCTGGCGCTGCCAATTGAGATAGCCCAGCCCACGCTTCACGTTGAGATGGCGAAGCGCCAGGCCCGGGGTCGGCGCAAGGTGCACATCCGACACATGGGCAAGCGTGATCGTTTCGCTCATTGCGGGCTCGAAGGTGGTGGTGGTGTTAATGGAAAGTGGGCACGCTAGGAGGCTCTCGCCTCGCAAGGCGCCACGCCCGTGCATCGTAGCTGCCGCACACTCGGCATGCAAAGCAACCTGCCGTCAAGGAGCCGCAGCCTGGCTAAGAACGTCCTCGCAAAAAAGCTCTTGCAGCGCTATTGGCGCGTGACCCGTGGACTGACCATGGGTGCGCAGGGCGCCGTGATCGATGCCGACGGCCGCGTTCTGCTTATTCGCCACACCTATCATCCCGGCTGGCATTTTCCCGGCGGCGGCGTCGAACGCATGGAGACGGCGGAGACGGCGCTGCGCCGGGAGCTGGACGAGGAGGCCGGTGTGGCTCTCACCGGCGATCCGCAGCTGTTCGGCATCTATGCCAACTTCCGCGTCTTCCCCAGCGATCATGTCGCCCTGTTCGTGGTCCGCCAGTGGCGGCAGGCCCGACCACCGGTGCCGAACTTCGAGATCGCCGAGCACGGCATGTTTACCCGCGACGCGCTGCCAGACGACATCAACCCGAGCACGGCGCGGCGCATCGCCGAGATCTTCGACGGCACGCCGCGCGATACGATGTGGTGAGGGCTAGTCGAGCTGCAGCACATTGGCGCCGATTTCGGGGTCGAACGGCGTGCCGGATGGCTCACAAGCCGAGGCGCTGTGCGACAAGGCGCGCTGTCGCCTCGCGCTGTGCCGTGATCATCGCGGCCGAGTTCCGGGCCGCCTCGAGCAGGGCCGGCGGCGCTGTCGCCGGCGTCCCGCTGTCGAAGGGCGGCTCTGGTGCATATTGCAGATAGAGCTGAATGGCGCGGGCGACGTCGTCGCCACGCAAGAGCGCCGCCAGCCGCAATGCCCCATCGATGCCCGATGTGACGCCGGCGGCAAAAACCATGTTGCCGTCGATCACAACCCGTTCGTCGACCGAGACACCGCCGAAAATCGGCAGCAGATGCAAGGCGGACCAGTGCGTCGTCGCCCGGCGCCCCTTGAGGAGCCCAGCCGCGCCGCAAATCAGCGCGCCCGTGCATACCGAAAGAACGTATCGTGCACCGGTCGCTTGGCGCCTCACCCACTCAAGCGTCGTCTGGTCGTGCATGACAGCTTCTTGCCCGTAGCCGCCCGGCACATGCAGAACGTCGAGTTGCGGCGCCTCGGCGAGGGTTGCGTCAGGCAACAGGCGCAACCCCTTCACGTCGCGGACGGGATCCAGGGTCTTGGCGTAGATGCGCGTCGTGGAACTCGGCAGCCGGGAGAGAACCTCGAACGGCCCCGTCAAATCGGCCTGGTCGAGCCCCTCGAACGCCAGGAGGCCGATTTCGAGGTGAATGTCATCGCTGACCATGGGGACCTTTCACCTCACCCAGCCGCCATAAATCGCCCCAACCAGTCCCGCAAAAAGCCGTATCGCCGGATACTGCCAGGCAGCTGGTGAATTGAACCGCTTGACCGTCGATATAAATTGTATAGGCAGCCGGGCTCGGCCTAGCCCTGAACGGTCGATTATCAGAGCGCATGGCTAGCAAGTGGATCCATCCGCGCTAATGGGAGTTTAGGATTCTCTTGCTAAGACAGTTGTTAGGGCATTGTAAGGGTTACGAACATGGTCACTGAATGGGCGCTCCGTCGCTCTTCCTCCCTCCTCACCCTAGCCGGTCTGGCAGCAGCAGCGGCCATTGGGCTCGCTGCGCCGGCCGATGCGCGCAGCAATCGCAACGCCCAGCCCGAGCCGGAGGAGCAGTCGCGCCCCACCGGGCAGCCGCGTCTGGCGGTCGTCTCGCTAGGTGACCAGCGCGTGACGATTTACGACGCCGACGGTCAGATTATGCAGGGTCCGATCTCGACCGGCGCCACGCCCAACGACACACCGCCCGGCATCTACGCCGTGCTGCAGAAGAACCGCGAGCATTACTCGAACCGCTACGACGACGCGGCGATGCCTTACATGCAACGCATCACCTGGACGGGCATCGCCCTGCACGGCGGCGCTCTTCCCGGCTATCCCGCCTCGCATGGCTGCGTGCGGCTGCGAGAGGACTTCGCCAACCAGCTGTTCGATAAGACCAAGCTCGGCATGCGCGTTGTCATCTCGCGCAACAACATGGCGCCCTCGCCAATTTCGCACCCCGTCCTGTTCAAACCGAAGCCCTTCCGCGACAACGTCGCCGTGCTCACTCAGGCCGCCGTGCAGATGCCGGCGCCGACCGAAGAGGGCAAGGACACCCGTTATGACGGCGGCGGTCAGAACGATCCGCCGGAGCTCGCCACGCGCACCTCTGCTTTGCAGGCCCTGTCGACGGCCAAGACGGCCGAAGCCCAGGGGCTGGCGAAGAAGGTCGAGGATACGCGCGTTGCCTTCAAGCAGAAGCAGCGTGAAAGCGCCCGCGCGGCTAAGGCGCTGAAGAGCGCCGAGCGCGCCCACAAGAACGCCATCGAGTGGCTGGCCGATAGCGAGAAGGCGCTCGCCCGCGCCAAGAACGAGAAGGCGACCAAGCGCGCCGAGGAGCAGAAGGCCAAGGCGACGGCCAAGGTGGCCGAGACGAAGGCAAAGCTCGAGACGGTCACCGCCGAGAACAAGCCGGCCCTCGAGGAACTGGCCAGTGCCGAGGCAGCCTTCAAGGCCGCCGATGCCGAGCACAAAGCCGCCGCCGGCGCCGCGCGCGAAGCCATCCGTAAGCTGTCGCCGGTTTCGGTGTTCGTCAGTCTCAAGGCCAAGAAGATCTACATCCGCCAAGACATGGAGCAGATCTACGAGGGTGACGTCGCGATCCGCGATCCCGACCAGCCGATCGGCACCCACATCTTCACCGCCGTCGACTATCAGCCGGGCGGCCGCGACATGAGGTGGAATGTCGTCTCCATCGCCGGACGCCAGCCGGGCGAACCGGAGAAGAGCAGCGGCATGAACCGCAACTCGCGCAACGCCTCTGTGCCGAGCATCCCGACGGACGTTGCCGCCGCCACGGCAGCCCTCGACCGCGTCGAGATCCCGAAGGAGACGGCCGAGCACATCTCCGAACTGGTCCTGCCGGGTTCATCGCTGATCGTTTCCGACGAGGCGGCGCACAAGGAGACCGGCAAGGCGACCGACTTCATCGTTCTTCTCTCCGGCGAGCCGCAGGGCGGCATCATCCTGCGTCCGAAGCCGAAGCCCGAATTCTATGACGACTACTGGGGCTACGGAGGTTACGGCTACAACGACGGCTACGGCTACGACCGTCGCCGCCGCCGCGGCGGCGCCCCCTACGGACCGTTCGGCGGCGCCTTCAAGTGGTGGTAAGCGCCTAGGCGCCGACGACCCGGACGAAACCATCGGATCGCGAGCGGGAAGCCCCGCTCGCGATTTTTTTACGCCCGGTTGCGCGCCGCCATTTCGGATACGAGGTCGCCGAGCTGGTCGAGGCCGGAGTTGGTGCCCTGCTCGAAGCCGCGCGAGACGTGCGAGTTGCGCATCGCGATGCTCTCGAACAGCGTGTGGATGGTGAGTTTCGTCTTGCCGTCCTTGCCTTCGTCAAAGGTCACGGTGACCAGCATGCGGCCGGCGCCCTTCGTCTCGAAGCCGTTGTCGTAGACGATCTTCCTGTTGGCAATGATCTCGCGATATTCGCCGCCAAACGGCGTGTTCTGCTTGCCGCTCGGCCCGGTCATGGCAAAGCGAAAGCTGCCGCCGACGCGGAAATCCATCTCGCACAACGTCACCGGCCAGCCCTTCGGGCCGAACCATTTCTTGATGTGCTCGGGCTTGCTATAGGCCTCGAACAGCAGCCGCGCCGGCGCATCGTAGACGCGCGTGAGGGTCACCTCGCGTTGGCTTTCGGGTTCATGTTTTTCCACGGCGCTTGCCTGCATGACGCTTCTCCTTTCGCTTCATCACTTTCACATAGCCGTCGAGGCGATCGAGGCTCTCGGCCCAGAACCGCTCGTAGTCGCCGAGCCACACGGCAGCGTCGGCCATCGGCGCCGCGTTGAGGCGCACAGGACGGAACTGGGCGTTACGGCCACGCGTGACGAGGCCGGCGCCTTCGAGGACTTTCAGATGTTTGGAAATGGCGGGCTGGGAGAGCTCAAAACGCGCCACCACCTCGTTCACTGTCGCCTCGCCCTGCGCGAGGCGTGCGAGGATGGCGCGCCGCGTCGGATCGGCCAGCGCCGCAAATACCTGATCCAAGCGCTGCATGCGTCGCCTCGCATCTCCGAATGGTTATATTGCCGTATAGCTATATTGTGGACGTGTTGTCAAGGACGGCGGCTGTGCGGCTGGGCAGTCGAGACGGCGCGTGATACGTTTGTGCGCACGAAATAACTTGCACCGCCTTTCCAGAAACTCATTTTTCTAAACGCATTTTCCGGAGCGACCGATGTTCGCAAATGAGCGGCGCATGCCGCGTTTCCTCTTCCCCTTGCTACTCGTTGCCGCCACCGCCGCCGTCGTGCACGCTGACGCGCCGACCTTCGTGGGCAGCGCCCAGATCGAGCAAGACCAGTCCGATCCGAGCGGGAAGAGGTGGATTCTCCTGAGCGACCTGAAGTTCATCAAGGACGGGACAACTTGGATTACCAAGAAGGGTGACAAGACCGATGGCGCCTCGATACCGCGCGCCTTGTGGACGCTGGTCGGCAGCCCATTCACCGGCCTCTATGTGCGAGCCTCCCTCATCCACGACCACTACTGCCAGAAGGAGCATCGCGTGCGTCCGTGGGAGGAGACCCACCTAATGTTCTACGACGCGATGATCGCCGGTGGCGTCGACACGGTCTCCGCCAATACGATGTACTACGGCGTGTATTGCTGCGGCCCGAAATGGGCCAAGCTCGCGCCAGGGGTTCCGTGCGGCAGGGGCTGCATCATGAACACGCCGGTGGGGGCCCAGAACTTCCAGCCGAGCAAAGACGACGAGACCTCGGACAAGGAAATCGAGGAGACCGCCAAGCTCATCAAGGAGCGTGCGGCCACTGCCACTCCTATGACGCTTGAAGAGCTGCGCCAGCGCGCAAATGAACGCGGCGCCAATCCCTTCGACGCGCGGGGCAATTTCATCCAATAGGCTGGTATGGCACGGCGCCTTCGCCTCCACATGGGCGACGCGCAGCCCGTAAGTGCGAGATGGACTGAGACGGCCGCAGCCTAGCCGCGCTTCAGCGAGGCTTTGACCTCGCGGGCGATGCCCGGCAGAGGTCGGCCACGTCGGCATATTCGATCGCGGCGTTGTCGACGTACTCGGCTTCGTCCGACTACGGCGCATGCGCCTCGCCGAGGACCCCCATCGCCGTCGGGCGCCGCCCATGCTCGTTCTCCTCGCTCAGCGCCTGCGCCTCTTCGGCCCGTGCCGATTTCGGCCTCTCGCGCGCTAAAGCCGCCACCCCGCTTCACGCCGAAGTGTCGAATGCCGCTCCAATCGCTGCCATGCGCTCGCTCCCGGATTTGAATTCTACAGCGCGCCGAATCCGTTCAACGTATTCTGCTGGATGGGTAATCACCTCGACAAAGCAGAAGAAGGCCGCAACAACGTGGCCGCCCGGCCACGGCAGTTGTGCGCTAAGCGCCATGGCGGTTGCCGAGTGTTCCTATGAAGCCTTATGGAGATTGACGAGGTATCTTGTCCCGCTTCGGCAAGAGCCCTCCTGTTGCAGCGTGCGCGTTAGGCGAAGCACACACAGCAAATGGGAGGACTTATGCGGACCAAAGCGCTCGCCGCCGAATTCATTGGCACGTTCATGCTCGTGGCCTCAGTGCTCGGTGCGGCACTCTTTTCGTTTCCGATTGCCGGAATCGTCGGCGTGGCGCTGTCGATCGGCTTCTCGGTCATGGCGATGATCTTCGCCGTCGGCTACATCTCGGGCGGCCACTTCAACCCGGCCGTCACGCTGGGACTAGTCGCCGGCAAGCGCTTTTCGGCGAGTGAGGCGCCTGCCTACATCGCCGCGCAGTGCCTCGGCGGCATCGCCGCCGCCCTCGTTTTCTACCTCATCGCCTCGGGCAAGAGCGGCGGGTTCGAGGTCGGCAATTTCGCCTCGAACATGTACGGCGGCGATGGCTACTCGATGCTGTCGGTCTTCGTCATCGAGGTCGTGCTCACCGGTCTGTTCATTTTCATCATCATGGGCGTAACCTCGGCCCGCGCGCCCGCCGGCTTCGCCGCCATCGCCATCGGCCTCACGCTGTCGGCTATCCATCTCATGGCCATTCCGGTCGACAACGCTTCAGTGAATCCGGCGCGCAGCCTGGCAACGGCCTTCATCGCCCTGGGAGAACCCCTGGCCCAGCTTTGGCTGTTCTGGGTGGCGCCGATTTTGGGTGGCGTCGCGGGCGGCCTGCTCGGCCGTTGGCTTATCGACGACAATGACTGATTAGTGACAGTTATGCGCAGGAAAAGCCGCGGCTCGACGCCACATCCCGCGGTTTTTCTTGCGTTTTTACCGAACATATGTCAGCACACCCTTGGCTCGGGCGCAGGGGTTGCTAATTTCGATTAGTCCCTTTTCGAGCCCCAGATTTCTTTGCCGCTTTAGGCGATACCCAACTCCCCCTGCGCTCCGTCACCCGCTGCCGCCACGATGGCGTTGGCGCGGGCTACGCATGAACGCAGGACGGAGAAGTTTACTTTTGGAAACTAAGACCTTCGCGGAGCTCGGATTGAGCTCCAAGGTGCAGGCGGCCATAGACGCTGCCGGGTACACGATACCGACGCCGATCCAAGCCGCAGCCATTCCGATCGCAGTTACCGGCCGCGACGTCCTCGGCATCGCCCAAACGGGCACTGGCAAGACAGCCTCGTTCGTCTTGCCGATGATCACCCGCCTTGAAACCGGTCGCGCCCGGGCCCGCATGCCCCGCTCGCTGATCCTGGCGCCGACGCGCGAGCTCGCAGCGCAGGTGGCGCAGAGCTTCGAGAAGTACGGCATCAACAACAAGCTGAACCTGGCATTGCTCATCGGCGGCATGTCGATGGACGATCAGGTCAAGAAGCTCGATCGCGGCGTCGACGTGCTGATCGCCACGCCGGGCCGCCTGCTCGACCATTTCCAGCGTGGTCGCATCATGCTGATGGGCGTCGAAATCCTCGTCATCGACGAGGCCGATCGCATGCTCGACATGGGCTTCATTCCCGACATCGAGAAAATCTGCAAGCTGCTGCCGCCGCGGCGGCAGACCTTGTTCTTCTCGGCGACGATGCCGCCCGAGATCACGCGCCTCGTCAGCCAGTTCCTCACCAACCCCGAGCGCATCGAGGTTGCACCGCCGGCGACCACGGCGAAGACAATCACCCAGCTGTTCCGTTTTTGTGAAAACGGCGAAGACTGGGCCAAGCGTGAGGTTCTGCGCGAGCTGATCTCCAGCCAGAACGTCAGGAACGCCATCATCTTCTGCAACCGCAAGGTCGAGGTGGCGATCCTGCACAAGTCGCTGGTCAAGCACGGCTTCAGTGCCGGCGCCCTGCATGGCGACATGGACCAGAAGGCGCGCATGGAGACGCTCGACAAGTTCCGCTCCGGCGAACTGAAACTGCTCGCCGCGAGCGACGTCGCCGCCCGCGGCCTCGACATTCCCGACGTCAGCCACATCTTCAATTTCGACCTGCCCTGGCAGCCCGACGACTACGTGCACCGGATCGGCCGCACCGGCCGCGCCGGCAAGGAAGGCGTGTCGGCCTCGCTGGTGACGACCGATGAACTGAAGTCGCTCAAAGACATCGAGAAGATGCTCGGTGAGCCGGTTGTGTGGCTCGGCGAGGCGCCGTCGGACGAAGACTTCGCCGAAGCCGGCAAGAAGCGCCGCGGACGCGGTGGCCGAGCCGGCGCGCAACGCGGTCGCGGCGGTCGCAGCGGGGCTCCTGGAGCCTCGCGCGGCGACGAGAAGGGCCGTGAGCGTCAGGGCCGTGAAGGCCGGGGCGGTGGCGGCGGACAGCGCGGTGGCGAGCGGCGCGCGCCGCGGCCGGAAGCGCGTGCCGATGCGCCGCGTGAGCATCGCGAGCCCGTCGTGGCAACGAGTCAGCAGCGGGAGGAGCGGCCGGAACAGCGAGAGCAGCGTGCCGAGCAGCGTGAGCAGCCGCGGGCGCCGCGGCCGCACGTCAACCCAGCTCCTGCCGCGAACGCACCGCGCCCGCAACAGCCGCGCAACGGGCACGCCGAAGCCAAGCCTGCCGGTCAGCCGCGCGGCGATCGCGATCGCCAGCCGCGCCAGGACCGTGGACGCGAGCGCCAGCCGGAAGGCGGGCGTTCGGGCTTCGCCGACAACGTGCCGGCGTTCCTGCGCAACCCGGTCAAGCGCCCGGCCAAGGTCGCCGGCGAATAACCGCACGCCGCAAAGTGCCGAGGCGCCCGCGTCAGCGGCGTCGGCGGTTCCTGGGCGCAGCCTTGCGGGCGGCCGCCTTAGGTTTTGCCTTTACGCCGGGCGACACCCAGCGCTATGCGCGCCCACTCAGCCATTTCGTCGGGATCATCGAGCAGCCGCTCTGGAGTGCGCCAATACGACAAGGCGATCGTCCTGCCGTTGCTTTCATAGGCAAAGGCAGCCAGCCCTTCCGCCTCGAAGGCGCTCTTCGTCAGGTCGTCGACTTTCAGGTAGAGCGTGTCATCGGCAACGAGGCCGAACATCACCCCGTCGGCATAGACACCGGCGCCACCGAACATGCGCCGCACGCTCACGGGCCCGAGCCCGCGCAGGTTGTCCTTCAAGAGTTCGACGAACGCATCGCTCGCGGTCATGAGGGCATGACTATCCCGGCGCGGAGTTGCATCCAAGATGCATGCCCTAGAACGAGCTGCCGGGCTCTTTCAGGAACTTGATCTCCTCGAGCGTCGGGGTGCGCCCGAGCATGGCGTTGCGGTGCGGAAAGCGCCCGAAGCGCTTGATCACGTCGCGATGCAGCACCGCGTAGCGCGCGTACTCCTCATCGCCGAGCGCCGCCGTCAACTCCACCGAGCGCTCTTGATCGGCGAGTTCTTCGCTGTGCTCGAATGGCAAATATAGGAATACGCGGCGGTCGGTGGGCAGGCGCTGGTCGAGACCGCGATCGACGGCTGCTTTGGCGATGTCGAGCGCCAGGGCGTCGGTCGCAAAAGCGCGCGCGGTGCCTCGGAACACGTTGCGCGTAAACTGGTCGAGGACGATGACCGTGGCCAGCGCGCGGTCGGCGCTGGTCACTGCCGCGTCGACCGGCAGTGCGGCAAGCTGGTCGATGAGCGGCGCGAAGCGGTCGCGGATTTGCGCGTCGATAGCGGCGTCCTTCACGAACCACGCCTTGCGGCCCAGCTCGTCGAACCAGAACCGCAGCACATCGGCGACCCATGCCGGTTCGGAGGCTGGCGCCGTCATGCTTGGATCAATCGTGGTTGGCGAGGCGCTGAGCGTCGGCGGCCGGCACGAGGTTGACGCTCTCGCCGCAGCCGCAGGCGCCGCGCTGGTTCGGGTTGTTGAATACGAACTGGCTTGCCAGCTTGTCGGTCTGGAAGTCCATCTCGGTGCCGAGCAGGTACATGATGGCGGCCGGCTCGATCAGCAGCACGGCGCCGTCCTGCTCGACGACGTCGTCATGCGCGCCCTTCGTTGCCGCCATGGTCATGGTGTACTCCATGCCGGCGCAACCGCCCTTCTTGACGCCGATGCGAAGACCCAGCGCATCGGGGTTCGCCGCCATCAGCGACTGGACGCGGCGCACGGCGGCGCCGGTCATCGTAACAACGCTGGGCATCATGCGCAGGGTGGGCATCGCGTCTATCCTGATTTGCGTCAGTCCCACATATAGTCAGCGTCGGGCCATTGTGAAACGGCAGTCTTTTAGAATTAGAACATGTTGAGGGCGAGCCGCGCCTCATCCGACATGCGGCTCATGTCCCAGGGCGGGTCGAAGGTCATCGTAACCGTGGTGTTGCTGACGCCGGGGACGGCATTGACCGCATTCTCCACCCACTTGGGCATCTCGCCTGCCACCGGACATCCCGGCGCCGTCAGCGTCATGGCAATGGCCACGTTGCGCTCGGCGTCGATGGCGATGTCGTAGATCAGCCCGAGCTCGTAGATGTCGGAAGGGATTTCCGGGTCGTAGACCGTCTTCAGCGCCGCGATGATGTCGTTGCGCAGCGGCTCGAAGGCGTCGAGGGCCTCCAGATCGTCCTCGGTCGCCGCCCGAGCAGCCGGTTCCAGCGCCTGAGGCGCAGCAGCCGCCTCGGCCTTGTCGATCGAAACGTCGCTGTCGTTTGGTTTGCCGTCGTCCATGGCGATACCCTACCCTTACGCGAACAGCTCGTGCGCGCGCTTCAGCGCGTCGACGAGCGCGTCCACTTCCTGCTTGGTGTTGTACATGGCGAACGAGGCGCGGCACACCGCCGTGACGCCTAGGCGTTCCATCAGCGGCTGCGCGCAGTGATGGCCGGCGCGCACGGCAACCCCCGAGCGGTCGATGACGGTGGCGATGTCGTGCGGGTGCAGACCTTCCATCGTGAACGAGATGATGCCGCCCTTGCCCGGCGCGTTGCCGTACGTCTTCAGCCACGGCAGCTCGGCGAGCTGCGCCTGCGCGTAGGCGCTCAGCTCCGCCTCGTGTCGGGCGATGTTGTCGCGACCGACCTGCATCATGTAGTTGAGCGCCGCTCCCAGCCCGATCGCCTCGACGATCGGCGGCGTGCCGGCCTCGAATTTGTGCGGCGTCTTGCCGTAGGTGATGCGATCGACGGCGACCTGCTCGATCATGCCGCCGCCGCCCTGATAGGGGCGCATGGCGTCGAGATGCGCCCGCTTGGCGTACAGCACGCCGATGCCGGTGGGGCCGTACGTCTTGTGGCCGGTGAATACGTAGAAATCGGCGTCCAGCTCGCGCACGTCGACGCCGAGGTGCACGGCCGACTGGCTGCCGTCGACGAGCACGGGAATGCCGCGTTCGTGCGCCAGGCGGATGACCTCGCGGATCGGCACCAGCGTGCCGAGCACGTTCGACATGTGGGTGATGGCGACGAGCTTGGTGCGCGGCGTCAGCAGGCGCTCGAACTCCTCGAGCAGCAACTCGCCGCTGTCGGAGATCGGCGCCCACTTCAGCACCGCGCCGTTGCGCTCGCGATGGAAGTGCCACGGCACGATGTTGGAGTGATGCTCCATGATCGACAGGACGATCTCGTCGCCCTCGCCGATGCCGGCGAGAAATGAATCGGCGACCAGGTTGATTGCCGCCGTGGCGTTGCGCGTAAAGATGATCTCATCGGCACTGCCGGCGTTGAGGAAGCGGCGCACGGTCTCGCGCGCATCCTCGAAGCGCTGTGTCGCCGTGTTCGACAGGTAGTGCAGCCCGCGATGCACGTTGGCGTACTCGAAGCGATAGATGTGATCCATCGTGTCGATGACCGAGCGCGGCTTCTGCGCCGAGGCGGCGTTGTCGAGATAGACGAGCGGCTTGCCGTAGACCTCGCGATAGAGGATCGGAAAGTCGGCACGGATGAGATCGACGTCGTACGGGGCGCCGGCGATGCCGCCCGGCACCGCCGGACGCACCGTTTCACGCTTGTCGCCGATCTCGCGGATACCTGTCGTCATTACGTGCCTTTCGCCGGCGCCACCGCGTGCAGCCAGGTGCGCGCCAGCTCCGTCAGCGCGTCGCGCACATCCTCGCGTTCCACCTTCTCCAACGCCTCGCCGACGAACGACTCGATCAGCAGGGCGCGCGCCTGCGCCTCGGGGATGCCGCGCGACTGGCAATAGAACAGCAGATCGTCGTCGATGGCGGCGCTGGTCGAGCCGTGACCGCAGACGACGTCGTCGGCGTAGATCTCGAGCTCGGGCTTGGAGTTCGAACTCCGTATCCGGCGACAGCATCAGCACCTGCGCCATCTGCTTGCCGTCGGTCTTCTGGGCATCCGGGCGCACGATGACTTTGCCCTGGAAGACGCCGCGCGCGTGCCCGTCGAGCACACCCTTGAACAGCTCACGGCTGGTGCACTGGGGAACCGCGTGATCGACGACGAGCGTGGTGTCGATGTGCTCGTTACCCCGGGCGAGAAATGCACCCGATAGATCGATCTTGCCGCCGGTGCCGGTGAAGAGGACGCTGATCTGGTTGCGCGCCAGCGCCGTGCCGGCGGTGAAGTGGAAACCGCGATAGTCGGCATCGGCCCCCAGATCGACGAGCCAGTTGGACAGGTGCACGCCGCCGCCGGATTCGAGGGTGCATTTCACGTGCGAAATGGCCGTACCGGCGCCGGCGACGATCTTGGTTGCCGTGTTGAGTTGGAACTCCTTGGCAGCCGTCTGCGTCGCGACATGCGCCTCGATGATGGTCGCCTCGGCCCCTTCACCGACGCGCACGAAGTTGCGGGAGACGACGAGCAGCGGATCGTTGCCCGCGCGCAGCGCCACGAGCAACACCGGCTTCTCCAGCTTGGCGTTGGCAGCGATGTCGACCACTGCGCCGTCGCGCGCGTACGCGGTGTTGAGCGCCAGCACGGCGTCGTCGTCACGGTCGCCGACACGCAGCAGCTCCGCCGCGCTCTTGTCATCGGTGAGAACCGTGGCCAGCGAGGCGACGGTGACGGCGCCGTCGGCCACCAGCGCCGAGAGGTCGGGCGCATAGAGACCGTCGACGAAGACGACGCGATGCGCATCGATGGCGGCGAGCGGCCCCAGGGCAGCGTTCACGTCCGCCTCGGTCACCCGCACAGCCTTGCGCGCCGCCAGCGGCAGCGCCTCTTTCATCAGGTTGCGAAGGTCGGTGAATTTCCAAGCTTCGACGCGCCGATGCGGCAGGCCGATGGCACCGAAGCGGCGCATGGCTTCAGTGCGCACCTTGCGGACTTCGGCGCCGCCCGGCAGCTCGGCTGCGATGCCGGAGAATGTTTCGGCGAGCGACTGTTCCGCCTTCGTCTTCAAAACCGCTACGTTCATCTCGCGCCTCCCCGGCGCCGTATCTGTCCGCACCGGCGCTCCGTTCTCCACGGAGCGCGCGGCGCCGGACGCTGCCACTAGTTCATCCCGGATGGGCAACTCACGCTGCATTTCAAGCCGCCTTCGCCTGGTATTCGGCGTAGCCGGATTTCTCCAGCTCCTTGGCTAGCGAAGCATCGCCCGACTTGCGGATCCGGCCATCGACCATGACGTGAACACGGTCCGGCACGATGTAGTTCAAAAGCCGCTGGTAGTGGGTGATGACCAGCATCGAACGGTCCTTCGAGCGCATCGAGTTGACGCCATCGGCAACGATGCGCAGCGCGTCGATGTCGAGGCCGCTATCGGTCTCATCGAGCACGCACAGCGTCGGCTCCAGCACTTCCATTTGCAGGATTTCCGAGCGCTTCTTCTCGCCGCCCGAGAAGCCGACGTTCACCGGCCGCTTCAGCATGTCCATGTCGATGTTGAGCCGCTCGGCCTTGGCCTTGACGAACTTCATGAACGCCGGCGTCGTCAGCTCCGCCTGGCCGCGCGCCTTGCGCACCGCGTTGGTGGCTGTGCGCAGGAAGGTCAGACCGGCAACGCCGGGGATCTCCATCGGATACTGGAAGGCGAGGAACACGCCCTTGGCGGCGCGCTCTTCCGGCTCCATCTCGAGGATGCTCTCGCCGTTCCACAGGATGTCGCCGCTGGTCACCTCGTAGTCCTCGCGGCCAGCGATGACGTAGGCGAGCGTCGACTTGCCGGAACCGTTCGGACCCATGATGGCGTGCACCTCGCCCTTGGGGATGGTCAGCGACAGCCCCTTGAGGATCTCGCGATCCTCGTCGGCGATCTTCACGTGCAAGTCCTTAATCTCGAGCATTTTGCTTACCTAGCTTCAACCGTTCCGTATTTGTCATCCCGGGGCTCGTCCCCGGGATCCATCTATCCGTTGTCTATGACCTAGCCACACACTGTCATCCCGGCAACAAGTGCCGGGATGACAGTGTGTGGTGCCGCACCAGCAGCCCGTCCCATTCCGTCATGGCCGCGCAGGCGGCCATCCACGCAAGCTTCCGCGAGCACCACGCCACCGAGAGCACACCCATGCTGAAGCGTGTCGTGGGTTCCCGCCTTCGCGGGAATGACGTTAGTGGTTGTGGCGAGCGTGGTGGTCATGACTAGCCGACGCTTCCTTCGAGCGAGATGCCGATCAGCTTCTGCGTCTCGGCCATGAACTCCATCGGCAGGTGCTGCAGCACGTCGCGCACGAAGCCGTTGACGACGAGCGCGATCGCCTCCTCCTGCGACAGCCCGCGCTGGCGGCAGTAGAACAGCGTGTCGTCGGAAATCCTCGACGTCGTCGCCTCGTGCTCGAAGTGCGCCGTCGAGTTCTTCGCCTCGATGTACGGCACCGTGTGCGCGCCGCACTTGTCGCCGATGAGCAAGGAATCGCAGTTGGTGAAGTTGCGCGCGCCCGTCGCCTTGCGGTGCGCCGAGACGAGCCCGCGGTAGGTGTTCTGCGAATGCCCGGCGGCGATGCCCTTGGAGATGATGCGGCTCGACGAGTTCTTGCCGAGGTGGATCATCTTGGTGCCAGAGTCGACCTGCTGCCAGCCGTTCGACACGGCGATCGAATAGAACTCGCCGCGCGAGTTGTCGCCGCGCAGGATGCAGCTCGGGTACTTCCAGGTGATGGCCGAGCCGGTCTCCACCTGCGTCCAGGAAATCTTCGAGTTGTGGCCGCGGCAGTCGCCGCGCTTGGTGACGAAGTTATAGATGCCACCCTTGCCGTTCTTGTCGCCCGGATACCAGTTCTGCACCGTCGAGTACTTGATCTCGGCGTCATCGAGGGCGATCAGCTCGACGACGGCGGCATGCAACTGATGTTCGTCGCGCATCGGCGCCGTGCAGCCTTCCAGGTACGAAACGAAGGCGCCCTTGTCGGCGATGATGAGCGTGCGCTCGAACTGACCGGTCTGCTTCTCGTTTATGCGGAAGTAGGTCGACAGCTCCATCGGGCAGCGGACGCCCGGCGGCACGTAGACGAACGAGCCGTCGGAGAACACCGCCGAGTTCAGCGCCGCGTAGTAGTTGTCGCCCTGCGGCACGACCGAGCCGAGGTACTTCTTGACGAGCTCGGGGTGCTCGCGCACGGCCTCGGAGATCGAGCAGAAGATGACGCCGGCCTTGGCCAACTCCGCCTTGAAGGTGGTGACTACCGACACGCTATCGAACACGGCATCGACGGCGACGCGATTGTTCTTCACGCCGGCGAGCAGCTCCTGCTCCATCAGCGGGATGCCGAGCTTGGCGTATGTCGCCAGCAGCTCGGGATCGACGTCGGCGAGGCTCTTGGGCCCCTCGGTCGACTGCGGCGCCGAATAGAAATAGAGCTCCTGGAAGTCGATCTTCGGGTAGGTCACGTTGGCCCACGTCGGCTCGACCATGTTGAGCCAGCGCCGATACGCTTCCAGGCGCCACTCGAGCATCCACTCCGGCTCGCCCTTCTTGGCCGAGATGAAGCGCACGGTGTCCTCGCTGAGGCCCTTCGGCGCCTTCACCGACGCGATCTTGGTCTCGAACCCGTACTTGTACTGGTCGACGTCGATCTTGCGGACCTGCTCGATCGTCTCTTGAACCGCTGCCATCAACTACCCTTTCAACGTCCTATTCGAGGCTCACGCGGCCAGCGCCGCGCCTGCCGCAACCTTGTTCCAAGCCGCCAGGAAAGCGGCGATGTCGCTGTCGCTCGACTGCGGGCCGAGACTGACACGCACCGTCGAGCGGGCGATCTCGGACCCCAGCCCCATGGCTTCGACTACACTGTTGGCGCCGACCTTGCCCGACGTGCAGGCAGCGCCGGCACTGACCGCCACGCCTTCGAGGTCGAGGCGAATGACCGTCGTCTCGGCCGCCTTGCCGGGCAGCGCCAGACACGACGTGTTGGCGATGCGTGAGGCGCCGCGGCCGACAATGAAGATAGTCGGCGTCGCCGCCATGACACCGGCTTCGAGCTTGTCGCGCAGAGCAGCCATGCGCTGCGCAGCGCCGGCCTCGCGGGCGACCTCTGCCGCAGCGGCGCCGAAGCCGACGATGCCGGCAACGTTCTCGGTGCCGCCGCGCCGACGACGCTCCTGGCCGCCGCCCTTGACGAGGGCCGGCAGGTTGACGCCGTCGCGCACGATCAGGGCACCGACGCCGCGCGGTCCACCGAGCTTATGCGCCGAGACGACCAGCGTGTCGGCGCCGAGCTCGGCGAAGTTCAGCGGCAAGCGCCCGGGAGCCTGCACCGCATCGATGTGCAGCGCGACGCCGTGCTCGCGCGCCAGAGCGGCGGCTTCCGCGACCGGCTGAATGACACCCGTCTCGTTGTTGGCCATCATCACGCTGAGCAGCACGCGGGCGCCGCCGGCACTCGCATGCGCCAGCGAGCCGGCCACCGACTGCAGATCGACGACGCCGTCCTTGCCCGCCGGCAAGGCAATCACCTTGGCCCCGGAAGCGCGCGCCGGGGCGAGCACCGAGTCGTGCTCGATGGCCGAAACGCAGATCGCCTTCCAGCCGGCCGCCATCACGCAGTTGTTGGCTTCCGTGGCGCCGCTGGTGAAAATGACCTCGCTCGGCTTGGCACCGACCAGCGCCGCGACCTGCTCGCGCGCCGTATCGATCATGGCACGCACCCGCCGGCCCTCGGCGTGCACCGATGACGGGTTGCCGATCGCATCGAGCGCGTCGAGCATCGCCGCGCGCGCCACCGGCCGCAGCGGCGATGACGCGTTGTGATCGAGATATGTGCGCGCCTGCGTCACGATCCGATCAACTCCGGCTGACGGCGGGCGACGCGCTCGGGCAGCTTGGCCGCCGGAATGCCGTCGACGACTTCCTGCAGCGAGACGTTGGCGAGGAACGCGACGATGTGCGCGCCCAGCGCATGCCACAGGCCGTGCGTCAGGCAGCGGCGATCGCCGACGCATCCCGTTTCGCTATCGAGGCAGCGCGTCAGCCGCGTCTCCTCCTCGACCGCCTGCATGATCTCGTCGATGTGAATGGCGCCTGCCGGTCGCGCCAGCACGTAGCCGCCGGAGCGACCGCGCGCGCTCGCCACCAGGCCGGCGCGCCTTAGCCGCAGAAAGATCTGCTCAAGGTAGGCCAAAGACAGGTTCTGACGCTCGGCGATGGCCGACAGGGGAACGGCGGCGACCGCGCCATGCTTGGCGAGATCGGCCATGGCCATGACCGCGTACCGGGCCTTGGTGTTCAACTCCACGCCACATCCTCCACTGCCGCCACGCCGGCTGCCTGCGGGCGCTTTCTCTTGCAATCGCCACCGGGCCATGTGCTAAGAAGCGCCACCGTCGAGGAGCTGGCCCGCAAATCCGGCCGACACTCTTTCGAACGGTTCTAAAGTCTATAGGAATATGAAAATTCCGAGCCCGCAAGTCAAGGTTTCGGCATGGCCAATTCTACGGCCTGTCTAAAAGGGCTCCGCCGCGCACCCCGCAGCCGGCCGATCCGCAGCCCCTAAAGAGTTGGAAACCCGATGCCCGAGCTGATTATCAATGGGCCCGCAGGCCGCATCGAGGCCCGCTACCACCATGAGCCGGCCAACGACAGCCCCATCGCGCTGATCCTGCACCCGCACCCGCAGTTCGGCGGGACCATGAACAATCAGGTCGTCTACACGCTTTATCACACCTTCGTGGAGCGCGGCTTCTCGGTGCTGCGCTTCAACTTCCGCGGCGTCGGCCGCAGCCAGGGCATCTGGGACGGCGGCCCGGGCGAGCTGTCGGACGCCGCTTCGGCGCTCGACTGGCTGCAGATCGTCAAGCCGGACGCCAAGAGCTGCTGGATCGCCGGCGTCTCGTTCGGCACCTGGATCGCCATGCAGCTCCTCATGCGCCGCCCCGAGGTCGAGGGGTTCATCTGCGTCGCCCCGCCGTCCAACCTCTATGACTTCTCGTTCCTCGCCCCCTGTCCTTCGTCCGGCCTGATGATCAACGGCGACAAGGACCGCGTCGTGCCGTCGAACTCGGTCGGCGAGCTGTCGCAGCGACTGAAGACGCAGCGCGGCATCAAGATCACGCACCAGGTCATCCCCGGCGCCAACCACTTCTTCGAGAACAAGACCGAGGATCTGAAGGAAGCCGTCGGCGCCTATGTCGATGCGCGCATGGAGCAGGCCGAGATCGACCGCGTGAAGGAGAAAGAGCGCGAGCGCGAGAAGGAGCGTGAGCGCCAGCGCCAGCGCGAGATCGAGCGGGCGGAGGAATCGAGCGGTGCCGGCGCGCCGACGATGCGGGCGCCGATGCCGACTAACGGGACACCGGCGTGATCAAGATGGTGGCTCTGTTTGTTGCAGGGCTGCTGGTCCTGCTGCTCGCGGCCCTCGCCGCGGCGTACTGGTATTCGCTCAGCCTGCCGGGCGAGCCGTATGCTGGACCGCCGCCGCCGCCGACGGCCGCAGAGACCGATCTTGCCGAGCGGCTGGCGCCGCCACGTCAACGCCATCGCCAGCGAGCCGCACAACGTCGCGCACTACCCCGCGCTCGAGCGTTCGGCCGCCTACATCGAAGGCGAGCTGAAGGCGCTCGGCTATGCCCCGCAGTCGCAGGTGTACGAAGCCGACGGCAAGTCGGTGCGCAACATCTCGGTCGAGCTGGCGCCCGCCCGGCGCCACGCCCGCAACCGAGAGCCTCGTCATCGGCGCGCACTACGATTCCGCCGGCACGGCGCCCGGCGCCAACGACAACGGCAGCGGCTCGGCCGCCGTGCTGGAGCTGGCGCGCCTGCTGAAAGACGTGCCGCTGACGGACAAGCGGTTGCGCCTCGTGCTGTTCGTCAACGAGGAGCCGCCGTACGACCGCACCGAGCGATGGGCAGCTATCGCTACGCCAAGTCGCTGCACGACAGCGGCGAGAAGCTGCTCGGCATGATCTCGCTGGAGACGATCGGATCGTTCTCGGACGAGCCCGGCTCGCAGAGCTATCCGTTCCCCTTCAACCACGTGTTCTCCGACGTCGGCAATTTCGTCGCCTTCGTGGCGCTGCCGGGCGGGCGCGCGTTCCTGCACGAGGTCGTCGGCGCCTTTCGCGAGCACACGCAGTTTCCCACCATCGGCGGCACGGCGCCCGACAACATTCCGGGCATCGGCTGGTCGGATCACTGGTCGTTCTGGATGCTCGGCTATCCGGCGATCATGGTCACCGACACCGCGCCTTTCCGCTACCCGCACTATCACAAGCCGACGGATACGCCCGACAAGGTCGCCTACGACAAGCTGGCGCGCATCACGCTCGGCATCGAGGCCGCCACGCGCGACCTGCTGCGGTGACGCCTAGTCCGTCTCCGTACGGCGATGGGCGGCGCAAACTAGCAGCCATGCCACGGGAAACAAATCTCCTCGGCCTCTCACCTGCCCATATGCAGCGGCACGCCGTGGAGCGAGTCAGCCCCATCTTGCGGCACTGCACCTGGACGACTCGTCTCATCGCATAAAAGTCAGACGTTCGCTCAAGCGCTGATAATCGCTGAGGCACTTGGCGAGAACCTCACTGTTGCCCGCGCTACTCTGCCATCTCTCGACCCGCTGCGCCTCGACGGCCCTAATTGCCTATTTCCAGGAAGACCAAATCGGCACGTACACGGCTGCGTTCCGCTAAAATGCACGTCAATCACGCGATGATGTGCGCATGACTATGCTCCGCCAAAAATACAACGGGCAGCTCTACCGACCATCCAGTCGATCGGCCTATTAGTACGGCAATCCGATGGCATTCGAATCTACTGTGAGCGGGCGACACGCGGCCTCCTTCCGTGCGCTATCACGGATCGAGCGGCGCGCTTGCGAGCGATCGGCGGCCACGCAAGCGTTCCGGGACCCGCCCATCCTCGTTCGACGTCCCAGAGTGCCGGAGTTTCCTCCTACCGAGGAACTCTCAAGCGCCACCGTGACGCTGGGTTCCGGACGTCAGCAGCTCTGAGTCTCACGGCTATCCGGGATGACAGCGCGGTGCGCAGTGCCGGCGAAGCTAGCGGGCGCCGAGATAGACGCCGCCGGTCATCGGCGAGGGCGCGCCGGTCGTCTCCGGAAAGGTGATCGGCAGCTTCAGCGCCGAGCGGACGGCGAGATAGGCCCAGGCCTCCGCCTCGATGAAATCGCCAGAGAGGCCAAGGGCTTCGGCCGGCACAACGGCGTTTTGCACGTTTGCGGCGATCATCCCCATGAGCGTCTTGTTCTTGCGCCCGCCCCCGCACACCACCCAGATGCGCGGCTCCTCGGGCATGTGCTCGCGCGCCTTGCCGATCGCCGCCGCCGTGAAGGCGGTGAGCGTCGCCGCGCCGTCCTCCAGCGACAGCGCCGCCGCGGGCGCCGACGAGAAGTCGTCGCGGTCGAGCGATTTCGGCGGCGGCTTGCCGAAGTAGTTGTTGGTCAGCAGCACCTGCAGCACGTCGGCATCGCAATGACCGCGCGCCGCCAGCGCGCCGTCGGCGTCGTGCGCCGTCGCCGGTGCGCGCCAGCACCCAGTCGTCGATCAGCGCGTTGCCGGGGCCGGTGTCGAACGCCAGCATGCGGCCGTCGGCGCCGATCCACGTCACGTTGGCGACGCCGCCGATGTTGAGAAACGCCGCCGGCAACTCCGGCACCTGCGCCGCCAGCGCGCGGTGATAGACGGGCACCAGCGGCGCCCCCTGCCCGCCCGCCGCGACATCGGCTGCGCGCAGGTCGAACACGACGTCGACGCCGGTGCGCTCGGCCAACAGCCGCCCGTCGCCGAGCTGCACCGTCATCTTGCGCGGCGCGTCGTGCAAAACCGTCTGCCCATGATAGCCGATGAGATCGATCTGCCCCTTGTCGACGCCGTTGGCGCGCAGGAAGCGATCAACGGCATCGGCGTTGAGCTCGGTCAGCGCCCGCTCGATGTCGCCGAGGCTGCCGGGGCGCGAGCCGCGCTCGCGCAGCTCCTTGGCCTCGCGCAGGGCGGCGCGCAGCTTGACCCTGATGTCGGCCGGGTAGGGATAGCTCGCGGCCGGCCCGTGCCGCAGGTCGCGATCGCCGTCCGTGTCGAGCAGCGCCACGTCGATGCCGTCCATCGATGTCCCGCTCATCAGCCCGAGCGCGCGCTGCAGCTTGCCCATGAAGACCTTCCCGTGCATGTTCCCGCCGCCGCCGCGACGATCCGGCTGACCTTGATAGCGAAGCTATGAACAATCTCAAATCCGACTTCCTGAGAATTCTCACCGAGCGCGGCTTCATCCACCAGTGCTCGGATACGGCCGGCCTCGACGAACTGGCCGCCAAGGGCGAGCTTATCGCCTACGTCGGGTACGATTGTACGGCGCCGTCGCTGCATGTCGGCAGCCTCATCTCCATCATGATGCTGCATTGGCTGCAGCAGACCGGCGGCAAGCCCATCGTGCTCATGGGCGGCGGCACGACGCAGGTCGGCGACCCTTCCGGCAAGGACGAGACGCGACGCATCCTTACGCTCGAGGACATCGAGCGCAACAAGACCGGCATGCAGCAGGCGTTCGCCAAGTTCCTCGCTTTCGGCGAGGGCAAGACCGGCGCCGCCATGGTCGACAATGCCGAATGGCTGTCGCGTCTCAACTATATCGCCTTCCTGCGCGACGTCGGCCGCCACTTCTCGGTCAATCGCATGCTGACCATGGACAGCGCCAAGATGCGGCTCGAGCGCGAGCAGGAGCTGTCGTTCATCGAGTTCAACTACCAGCTCCTGCAGGCGTACGACTTCGTCGAGCTGTCGCGGCGCTACGAGTGCCGGCTGCAGATGGGCGGCTCCGACCAATGGGGCAACATCGTCAACGGCATCGATCTCGGCCGCCGCATGCTGTCGAAGACGGCTTCGCCGGGGGGACGCCGCAACTCTACGCCCTCACCTGCCCGCTGCTGACGACCGCATCCGGCGCCAAGATGGGCAAGACCGCTGCCGGCGCCATATGGCTCAACGAGGAGCAGCTCTCCGCCTACGACTATTGGCAATTCTGGCGCAACACCGAGGACGCCGACGTCGAGCGCTTCTTGAAGCTCTACACGACGTTGCCGCTGGCCGAGGTCGCCAAGCTCGCGGCCCTGCAGGGCGCCGAGATCAACGAGGCGAAGAAGACGCTGGCGACCGAGGCGACGGCGCTGCTGCACGGGCGCGCCAAGGCCGAGGCGGCGGCGGAAACCGCCCGCCAGACGTTCGAGCAGGGCGCCAGCGCCGAGGGTCTGCCGACGGTCGAGCTTCCCAAGGCCGACCTTGCTGCCGGCATCGGCGTTCTCAACGCCTTCGTGCAGGCTGGCCTCGTCAAGTCCAACGGCGAAGCGCGGCGGCAGATCCAGGGCGGCGGCCTGCGCGTCAACGATCAGCCGGTCACCGACGAGAAAGCCATGCTGACCAGCGCCGACATCGCAGCCGACGGCGCCATCAAGCTGTCGCTCGGCAAGAAGAAGCACGTGCTGCTGAAGCCGGTGTAATCCGCGGCAAGCGCTACTGCTTTCGCCTCTTCGGCGAATTCGTCTCCGACGACCAGCCGTCGATCGTGTCCGAACCAACGACGGTTCCGGGGGCCTGCGTCGGCTCGGCCGCCGTGCTCGAGGACCGCACGCTAGAGCCGCCGGTATCTGCGGGTCCCTCGTCGCGGCGCTGCACCTTCGGATCGAACGGCGTCATCTGGAAGATGTCGCGGAAGATGCCGGGCGCCAGCATCGACAGCGGGTTGACGATCACCTCGGGCCTGTCCATCGCGCCTTGAATGGCGAACGTCATGCCCGACACGCCCTCGCACTTGGGGCCGGTGATGAGCGGTCCGAACAGCGGGATTTCGCACAGCGCGCTGTTGAGGCCCTGCAGCGGGACATAGGTGCCGCCGAGGTTGACCCGCCGCATCTTGAAGTCGACCTTGCCGCGAATGGAGGCGCCGAGCATCGGGCCGCGCAGCGAGGAATCCTCCATGACGAATTGCCCATAGCCGACCGAGAACGGTACGCGCATGAGCGTGAATTCGAAGACCTCGCGCGTCACCTGCTTGCCCCTGCTGGGCCGGGACACGGCGCCATCGATGGCCGGGCGGCCGTCGTCGGCACCACCGAAGACTTCGGACACGACGGGGTCGCCGAGAATGCGGAAATCCTCGACCCACAGGATGCCGGTCTTCTCCGCCGCGCCCTTGCCCTCGAGATTGACTTCAAGCCGCACGCGTCCGCCTTGAATGTTCGGATAGAAGTCGATGAACTTGAACGCCTGCCCGGCATCGGTCGAATCGGCGAACAGCTTGCGCGGCTGCCCCGCGTCCTGCCGCAGCACCACCGCGATCGGCTTGTTGGCACCGTCGAGCGTGCCGCGCACGTCGAGAGCCGTCAGCTTGTCGCCGCGCTTGGCGAGCTTCATCTTCACGCCGCGTGCCGACACCTCCGAATGTCCGATGACGGTGCCGATCTCGGCGTCGAGATCGATGCCCTCGCGCGGGTTCTTCGGCTTCGGCGCGTTCTCGGCGAGCTGGCCCAGCGAGAACAGCGAGCGGAAGAAATCGCGCCCATCGAACGTGGGGCCGCGCGCCTTCACCTTCCAGATGTCGTTCTTGTCTAAGGTACCCTGCACTTCCATGCGGGTAATGACATTGAGAGAGAAGTCGGGGAAATAGAATTCGCGCAGGCGGTTCTCGGCGTCGATCGCTGCCCAGCCCTCGATGGCGATGTCGTCGCCCGCCACCTTGAAGTTCTGCAGCTCGGTTTTGTACGTCTTGCCTTTGGCGATGTCGCATTGGAGCGTCGCCGTGCGCCCCGGCGGCTTGCGCCAGGCAACACCGATAATGGAAAGGTCGGCGTTGGTCAGATCGGCGTGCAGGCGCACGGTCTGCTCATTGTTCGCACCATGGCCGACAGTCACCTCGATCGGCACCACGCCCTGCACGATATGATTGACGTCGAGGCCGAGCTGGCTGCGATCGGTGTTGTCGAGCGTCGCCGTCAGACGTAGCGGCGGCTGCTTGTCGAGCGGCGCATCGAAGATGCGCTGCCAGCTCAACTTGGCGAGCACGCCATTGATCAGCATCTGGCCGTTGGCACCGGCGGCTTTCTCCGAGATGTCGAGATCGAAGGTGGCGCCCTGCACCTGGTAGGCGCCGAGGAACTGCTTGACGCGGCCATCGGTGATCTTTGCCTTGGCCTCGACCTTCACCGAGCTCGCCGGCAGCTCGGCGAGCAGCGGCAGACCGATCTTGAACTTGGCGTCCACCTTGCCTTCGATGCCTTCGCGCGGCAGCCCGGTCTCATCGAGGATCGTCAGCGGTGAACGCTCCAGCAACTCGATTACGTTACCGAGCGTCGGCTGCGACGTGAACACGATCTCGCCGACGGGGACCTCGCTCATGATGTCGACGGCGGTGAAGCGGCCGTCCTTCAGCGGCACCTGCCGATCGGGCGCGAGCATGATGCCAGCCTCGGCGATGGTGACCTCCAGGCCGTCGTTCTCGATGCGCGTGGTGGCACGCGGTACGGCGACCGGGGGCAGATCGTCGATCACCTGCATCTCGATATCGGCGGCGTCCATGAGGAACGACAACTGATGTTCCTGGGTCCCGACGCCCTGGCCCGCCGTCAGGTGTTCGCCGCTCAGGAAGCGAAACTTGCCGCCGAGAACGGAGCCGCGACTGACGCGCTCGCCTACCCATTCGCGTGCACCCGGGGCAATGGCCTTTGGCCACAGGGCCTTCAGCGTGTTGAGCGGCATGGGGCTGAGCGTGCCCTCGAGACGCGTGCTCGCGGGTTGTGCGCCGGTGACCAGATCGCCCGATAGCGCTATTTCGGCACCGCCGGCGCGCAGCTTGAACTCGGCCAGCTCGATGGCGCCGCGGTGCGGAAGGACGCGGCCGCTGGCGTGCCACTCGTCGAGCGCCACCGCGGGCACGTTGAACTCTTCCGCGGCAAAGCTGCCTTGGCTGGCGCGCAGGTCATACGCCCAGGCGGGATGCTCGTCGTCGCCCTTTTCCTGCGCTGCGCCGCCGGCCATGGTGATGCGGCTGCCGCGCCAGCTCAGCGTCGAGGGTGCCAGGGTTATTTTCTCGGCGACGCCGTCGTAGGCGATATTGAGCGAGCCGCCGTCGACCTCGAGCGGCGCTTCGGGAAGCGCCGGCAGCCGCAGGCTGCCGTGCCCGATGCCGAGATTGAGCGTCGCCGAGCGCACGTCTCCGTCGCTGGTCAGCTCCACGTTGGCGTTGCCGTCGACCGGAAGATCGAGCGCTTGCAGCAGGCTGAGCTGCGGAATGGTGCCGGAGATGGTGCGCGGCACGAGATCGTTGACCGACGTCTTGAGCGCGATCGTGCGATCGCGCGCCGATTCATCCATCTCGAAGGTCAGTTGCCACGGCTTGCCGCCCGCCGCCGAGACGGTGGCGCGCCCGGATATGACGCTGCGCGCGCGTGCGTGCATGAGGCCGATGTTCAGGCTGGGCACGCGCCATTCGGTCGTGCGCCCGGCATAGTCGACAAGGACTGTCGCATTGCGCAGACCGAACTCGCGCAGATACGAGGTGGCGTCGAGGCGCTGGCGCGCGCGCGCGGACATATCGGTGACGACGCGGGCCAGATCGATGCGCTTGGCGGGAACCGCCGCCTCTGGCGACGAGGCCACGGGAGACGTCGGGCGTGCCGCCGGAACCGGCGCCGGTACTGCCGACTGCGGCGGCAGCTGCGTCATCGAGCTTCACGTCGGTAGCGATCGGCTTGGAGAAGCTCATCGCCAAGCCGCCGTCCTCCGAATAGTAGAGGAACAGCCGCGGCTCGATGAGCTCGATGCGCGCCGGCACGACGCGCATCGACCACAGGGCGGATGTGCTCAGCTCGACGGCTGCAAAGGGCGCCGAAGCGACGACGTCACCGTCCTTCTCGTGCATGCGGACATTTTGCAGCCGGAACTCGAGGCCACCCGTCCCCGACAGGCTGACGACGACATCGTCGATGCGCACCGCATTGCCGCCGAGCTCGGCGTTGATGCCGCTCTCGATCGGCTCGACGAGGAAGTGGAGTGAAACGGGACCGTGGCGCAGGCGCACGTAGCCGAGGCCGGCGATCAGCAGCGCCAGCATGAGGAAGGGGGCCAAGATGAAGACCGAGCGGCCGACGCCGTGCAGAACGTGATCGCAGGCGACCGCAGCCGTCTTCGCCCGGCGCTTGAGGGTCGACGGCTCCTCGTTGCGCGCCGCCTGGTAGCCGGATTGGTGCTTTGGTCTTCCGGTCGTTTGCAATCCCGGCCCCTCGACAGTTTCGAGACGTAGTCCCGACGCAAACAACTCAAGGCGCAGGAGTAGCGACGATGCGCATCATCCTGACGCTCTCGCCGACAGCCCCGATGTCGGCCCCCACGCGTCGCCGAATGCCAATACACCAACGCGCGCTTGCGCGGCCCAGTCTGCGCCGCTAAGCCTCAGGCGCAATGAGCAATGTTGTCGTGCGACGTGGGTCACGTGCACGGGGAAAAGCGACAAAAGAAAGGCACGCTTTGACCATCGAGGAAGGCATGCCGGCGCCCGATTTCGAGCTCCCCGACGCCGAAGGAAAGCCCGTCAAACTGGCTGCCCTCAAGGGGCGTCTAATTGTCGTTTATTTCTACCCCAAGGACGACACCTCCGGGTGCACGGCCGAGGCCAAGGACTTCACGTGCATCGCCGCCGAGTTCGAGAAGGCCGGCGCCGACGTTCTGGGAATTTCGCCCGACAGCCCCGCCAGCCACCGCAAGTTCCAGGAAAAATACGACCTCGGCGTTCGTCTGCTGGCGGACGAAGCCCGTAGTGCGGCCGAGGCGTATGGGGTGTGGGTCGAGAAGTCTATGTACGGACGCAAGTACATGGGTGTCGAACGCGCCACATTCCTGATCGATAGGGACGGAAATGTCGCGCGCAGTTGGCGCAACGTGCGCGTTCCGGGCCACGCGGAGGATGTTCTCGAAGCCGCCCGTGCGCTGAAAGGTTAAGCGGCAGACCGCCAACGTTGCCAACAATTTGTGCTCGAGCGCGGCCTGCCGGACGATGACCCACGTCATAAACTGTGCTTAGATGACTGCAGGGGGGGACTTTCGGCAGCAGCCGCCTGATCCCCGTTGCTTAGCAATAGCCGACCTGTTGCGATCGTTGCGTCAGAGCAGAGGTGCACGCCTATGTTGCCGAACTTCAAGAGATCCGATTCAGAGCCGCCGAAAGTCAGCCCCAGCCTCTCGCCGTTGAACGCGCCGCCGGTGCCGGGAGCCTCGGCCCGCGGCCTCGGCATCGCCCGCTCCGCCGCCGACCGCAACGCCCCCTCCGTCATCGGCCCCGACCTCACCATCAACGGCAATCTCGTCTCCAAGGGCGAAGTGCAGATCGATGGCGAAGTGCAAGGCGATATTCAGGGCACCTACGTCGTCATCGGCGAAAAGGCGCGCATCACCGGCGGCATCGTGGCCGAGGAGATCGTCGTGCGCGGGCATGTCATGGGCTCGGTGCGCGGCAAGCGCGTGATGCTGCAGTCGTCCAGCCACGTCGAGGGCGACATCTTCCATCAGGCGCTGGCCATCGAGCAGGGCGCCTTCTTCGAGGGCAAGTCGCGCCGCTCGGACGACCCCACGGCCGAAGCCAGGCCGGACATCCCGAGCCTGCACGGCTCCAGCCTGAGCTGATTGGCGCAAGGCGATCATACAACGAATTCACCCCGGGCCTGCTCTGCGCGCCCGGGGCTTTCTGTTGCGCGCGGGGGCTCAAGCGGCGGCGCGCGCGTCTTCCCACGTGCGCACGGTGATGCGGTGTCCGCCGAGGTCCTCGAAGGCGCTCTGGCGGCAGGTCAGCACCAGCACCTGATGGCTCTGCGCCGCATGCTGCAGTGTTGTGAACATGCGCATCAGGCGGTCATCGTCGGTGTGCGTGACGGCATCGTCGAGGATCAGCGGCGCCGGCGAGCCGGTGTCCGCCAACAGCCGGGCGAAGGCGAGGCGCACCAGAAGCGCGAGCTGCTCCTGCGTGCCGCCGCTCAGCCGGTTGAACTCCTCAAGCGCCGCCCCCCGCTCCAGCGCGTGCGGCGACAGATCGTCCGCCAGCACGAGCCGCGCCTGCGGCAGCATGAGTTGCAGATAGGGCGCCAGGCGCTCGATAACGGGCTTTGAGAACCGGTCACGCGTGCGCGTCGCTGCAGCCTCGAGCTCCTGCATCAGAAGCTGCAATGCGGCAGCCTCCTGCTGCATCTCCCGGCAGCGGAGACTGGCAACTGCGCACTGATCGTTCAACTCTTCGAGGCGCGCAGCGACGTCGCCGTCGCGATCGGAGCGCAGCTCGCCTTCGAGGCCGGCCTCGGCGCGGCGCAGGGCGGCAAGCTCGTCGTTCGCCGCCTGACGCGCGGCAGCCGCTGCTTTCTCTGCGACCTGCAGCGCGGCAAAATGCGCGTCGGCGGGCGCCTTCTCGCGCCACGCGGCGCCGTCGCGCACGGCCGCGTTGAGTGCCGCCTGCGCCTCGTTCACCGCGGCTGCTTTCGTCTCATGCGCCACGACTTGCGCTTCCGGCGCCCCCAGCTCGGCCACTAGGCCCGCGAGCTGCTCGGCATGGCCGGCGACGGCGCGCGCGCAAGCCAACCAGCTCGTCGTTCGCCGCCCGCTCGTCGCGCAGGGCGAGATTGAGCTTTTCCTCGGCGGCGCCCAGCGCTTCCACCACCTCGTTGGCGCGCGTCTCCAATTCGTCGAGCGTCGCTGCCGCCGGCGCGCCAAGCGCGACCGCCTGCGCCGCCAGCTCGGCATGCGCGCGCTGTAGGCGCTCGATGCCCTCGGGGGCCGATGACTTGAGCTGCGCCGTCGCTTCCAGGAGTTTGCCTTCGATCTCGCGCCGCGCGACGTGCAGGCGCTCCGCATCGTCCAGAGAAACAGCCCCCGCGCGCTTCAGCAGCGCGGCGAGCTGGTCGCGACGCGCCGCCAAAGCGATCTCGTCGTTGGCAACATCGTTCGACTGCCCGGGCGCGATGGTGATGGTACCGACACCCTCGATGTCGAGGGTAATGGGCCGGGTCGGATGCATGGTCTCGCCGTCGGCGAGCGCCCGCCCGTCCACTTTGATTTTGCCGGCGCCTTCTGGCCGGTAGCTGAGCGACACCCGCGGGGCAGCGGCCGACAGCCGCGCCTCGAGCGCGGCGATCTCTGCCGCCTCGCGCCGGGCCGCGTCGACGAGCTTGCCCTCGGCTGCGTTGCCGGCAAGAGCGCCGTTCATGCGCGCGCAATCGGCCTGAGCGAGGCGCGCCACATCGAGACGCTCCGACAGCCCCAGCATGCGCCGGCTGCATTCCACGGCAGCGAGCGACCGCTTGAGCGCATCGCGCGTCTGACGGCTTTCGACAACGCGCACCTTCACGCCGCCGTAGTGCGTTTCCGCCTCGGCGAGCAAGGGTGCGCCGTCATCGACCGCCGCCTGCAACTTGGCGCGTTCGCCGGCGCGCCGGTCGAAGACGTCGAGCGCCTGCTTCAACGCGCCGAGATGCTTCTCGCACGAAGCGACAGCCTGTCCGGCCGCCTTGGCCTTCTCGCGCGCCTCGCGGGCCTCGTCGAATACGCGCTGCGCGTCGTTGGCCGCTTGCTCCCGCACCTGCACGGCTTCCGGATCGGCAAGCTTGGCCAAACGGTTCTGCAGCGCCTCCAACTCGTCGAGACGCTGCTGCGCGCGCCCGAGCCGCGTTTGCGCCTCTGCTCTCTGCCTCTCGAGCATGGCGAGCTCGTCCAGCGCCGACTTGTACTCTCCCGTCGGGCGCCCGTGATGTGCCGTCACGAGAACCGCAAGCTGTTCCTTGACGCGTTCGCCGATGAAGCGCGCTGCGCTGCCGTCGGCAAGGCTCTCGACTTCGCTCTCGATCGCCGACATGAACGCCGCGCCGCCCGTCTCGAGCGGCGTCATCGACGCCAGCGGCATTCCCTGGTCGGCGCACAGCAGCGCAAAACGCCCAGCGCCGCCGAGCAACTCTTCAAGCTTCGCCTCGGCATCGACGCCGCGCGTCACGCTTCCCGCATGCAGATCGCGCAGCTCGGCCGTCGGCGAGGAAAGGAACTGCTTGCGGATGCGCCACGGGTTGCCCGCGACCTCGAAATCGACCTCGATCAGCGGCGCCCCGCCGGCATAGGGACGCAGCACCTCGAGTTTGCGGTGCTTAGATCGGTGCGCGTCGAACAAAGCTGCCTTGACGGCCTTGAGGATCGTCGATTTGCCGAACTCGTTCGGGCCGACGAGCACGTCGAGCCCGCCGCTCAGGCCTTCGATGGCGATCGGTGCGCTGAAGCGCCCGACCTCTTTCAAGCGAATGGCGCGGATCTTCATGCGTGCCCCCCCGCCTCGGCCTGACGTGCCAGTGCAAACAGGCGGCGCAGCGCCCGCTGGGCGATCGCGGCTTCGGCGCCGTCCCGCTCGGATGCTGCTTTGAGACGCTGAGCAATCTCGCTAAGCGCCGGCGAGGCGAGCGCTTCGAGATCGGCGACTTCGGCGTAGGCGGTGATGCCGCTCGTATCGAAAGCAAGGTGAAAAAGCTGCGGGCCGAGCTGGCCGAGCCGTTCCTCGATGCGACCCAGCTCCGTCATCGCCACCGTCCCCGCAAGTTGCAGCGACAGCAGCGTCCGCGCCGCGGCGGCGCCGAGGCGTGCGACATCAGCTTCGACCGGCACCAGAGACTCCGCGTTGTCCACCTTCACCTCGCGCGACGACCATGTGAAATGCGCTGTGGCGACCCGCTCGACCGCAGGCGGCGCCGCGCCATCGAGACGCACGACGAGCGCATTGCCGGGATCGTTATCGCGAAATCCGTCGGGCTCAGGCGTGCCGGAGTACCAGGCGCGATCGGAAATGCGCGTCGTGCCATGCCAGTCACCCAGCGCCAGATAGCTGAGTGCCGCCGACTTCACGCGCGCCGGATCGATCGGCACGTTCGCGTCGCCGGCGCTGCCGAAGCCCTGCACCGAGCCGTGCGCCAGACCGATGCGCAGTGCACCGGCAGGCGATGGTGCGCCATCCATCCATGCAGTCGGGTCGCCGCTCGTTCGTTTCGACATCAGCGGCGCGGGAAGCAGAATGACACCCGCGGCCAGCTCCGTCGGCTTTGCCTCGAGATGTACCCGCACGTTGGCCGGCAACCCGCCGACAAGCGAACTCCATACGCCGCCTACGCGCCCTGGATCGTGATTGCCGGGAAGAAGGTGCCAGGTGAGCGCCGGATAGGCCTTGAGGCGTGCCAGCAACTGCCCGCTGAGGGCGCCGGGCACCGTCTCAGCGTCGAAGACATCGCCGGCCACGAGAACTGCCGCGCAGCCCGAACCGATCGCTGCCAGGGCGAGCCGATCGACCGACTGCAGGCGCTGGTCGCGCAGAACCGCCGCGGTATCCCCGGGGAAAGAGCCGAACCGCTTGCCGATCTGCCAATCGGCGGTGTGCAGGAAGGTGAATGTCATGGGCCCATATTGTTCTATGTTTGTTCACTAAACAAGCGCCAAACGATCTGGGCGAACAAGGTTATCCACAGGGTGGAGAACGGCACCGGCGGCGGCCAGACCACGGGTCGCCGCCGGCGCACGAAATCTGCCAGAGCACGCGGCCGCCTTGCCGGCGGGCCGGCAATGCTCAATCGTCGTCGTCGCCTTCCTCGTCCTCGTCGTCGTCGACTAGGCCCTTTAGCGTCTCGACAATCTGCAGCTCGCCGTCTTCCTTAGTCTCCACCAGCCATTCGGTCAGGACCGTTTCGCCCTGCTTGAAGACCACCTTGAACGGCAGCTCATCGCCCGAGACGGCAACGACGTCGCCAGTGACAAATGCCATCAGACCCTCCATGCGTTTCGCCAGGCACGACTTCGGACGCGCGCGGCCCTGGCACCCTAATTAGGATTCGAAATATTTCGAGCCTGCGAGGCATCGCATTTCCCCTGTGGAAAACCCGGCTGGAACATAATGTTGGCGCAGAGGGCTAAGCGTGAGCGCGGACTTTGAAACGGTGGTGGTCGGCGCCGGCGTCGTCGGCCTCGGCATTGCGCGCGCGCTGGCCCGCCAAGGGCAAAGCGTCCTGCTGCTCGAGCGCCATGATCGCGTCGGCACGGAGACAAGTTCGCGCAGCTCGGAAGTCATCCACGCCGGCATCTATTACGCGCCCGGCAGTTTGCGCGCCAAGTTGTGCGTGGCCGGCAAGGAGCATCTTTACCGCTTCTGCGCCGAGAACGGCGTGGCGCATCGACGTTGCGGCAAGCTCCTCGTTGCAACAGGTGAAGACGAGATCGGCAAGCTGGAGGCCATCGCCGCCAATGCCACGCTGAACGGCGTCGCCGATTTGAAGCGCCTCTCCGCCGATGATGTGCGCGGTCTCGAGCCGCAAGTCGCCTGCGTCGCCGCGTACCTGTCGCCGTCGACGGGCATCGTCGACAGCCACGGGCTCATGCAAGCATTGGAAGGGCACATCGCGGCGTCCGGCGGCGAGGTCGTGCTCAACACGTCGGTCGTCGGTATCTCGCGCAGGGACGATGTCTTTGCCGTCGAAACCCAGAGCGGCGACGATACAAGTGTTCTCACCGCACGCCAGCTCGTGCTAGCCGGCGGCCTCGGCGCGACCGCCCTGGGGCGCATGCTCGTCTATCGCGCCGGCTATCTCGTGCCGGAGACGTACCCGGCGCGCGGACACTACTATGCGCTCGACGGCAAAGTGCCGTTTCAGCATCTCGTCTACCCGATGCCGACCGGTGCCTGGCTCGGCGTGCATCTGACGCTCGATGTGGCCGGCCGCGCACGCTTCGGCCCCGACATCGAATGGCGCCAAAGCGTCGACTATGCCTTCGATGATGAGGCAGGCCGCCGGCTCGCGCGCTTTGAGGAAGAGATCCGTCGCTATTGGCCAGGACTGCCCGAGGGCGCGCTGCATGCCGACAGCGTCGGCGTTCGCCCGAAGATCTACCGCGAAGGTGAGCCGATCGCCGACTTCGCCATTCACGCCGAAGAGCAGCACGGCATCCCGCGCCTCGTTGCGCTGTACGGCATGGAAAGTCCGGGGCTCACGTCCTCGCTCGCCATCGGTGACTACGTCGCGGCGCTGCTAGGCGAAGCGGCCAAGAAGCCCTAGGTTGGCGCCCGTTTGCTGGCCTGGGGGCTGTGGGCGCTGAGCGGTTCGCGGCGCTGCAGATTGCGTGGAGGGATGCGGTGGCACGGCTTTTCTTTGCCTCGTTCGTCACCGTCGGCCTGCTGCTGGGCATGGTGTGCGGCGTGATCCTGGCGGCGCTGGTCTTCACCGACAACGTCAACCTCGGCTTTGCCATCACGCTGACCATCATCATCAACGGCGTCATCTGGCTCATCAGCCCGTGGATCAGCGACATCTCGCTGCGCTGGTTCAACGGCCTCAAGTTCCTCGACGATGCGGAAGTGAAGGCGAAGTATCCGGGCGTGCACCAGCTCATGCACGACGTCGCCACACAGTACGGCTTCAGCGCGCCGTCGCTCGGCTTCATCGCCGACCGCAATCCAACCGCCTTCACCTACGGCCTGCTGCGCAACAACGCACGCATCGTCGTCACGCAGGGCATCTTCGAGTTCCTCAACGAGGAGGAAGCGAAGGCAGTCGTGGCGCACGAGCTCGGCCACATCGTCAACCGCGACTTCATCGTCATGACCGCGGCCGGCACGCTGGTGCAGATCCTCTATCAGGTCTATGCCGCGACGACGCGCGCGGCACGCAACTCGAGCAGCAAGAAGGGCAACAACCTACTACCGCTCATCGGCCTCGGCGCGCTGGTGATGTATTACATCGGCATCTACCTGCTCTATTACCTGAGCCGCACGCGCGAGTATCTCGCCGACGCCTTCTCCGCCGAGCAAATTGAGGCACGCCACCTCGCCAGCGCGCTGGTGAAGATCGCCTACGGCATCGTCCAAGTTGAGGACACCGATTCCACCCAGAGCCTGCTGCAAAGCACGCGCGCGCAAGGCGTCATCGACGTGAAGAACGCGCGCTACTCAGGGCTCGAGGGACAGGGCCAGTTGGCGAGCCCCGAGCGCGCCTCCGAAGCCATGCTGTTCGACGCCTACAATCCCTGGGCGCGCCTCATCGAGCTCAACTCGACGCATCCACTGACCGGCTCGCGCATCGCGCACCTGGGCGACATCGCGCAGGCGAAGGCGCAGCAGTTCCCGGACTACGACTTGAAATCCGCGGCCCAGCGCGTGCGCCTCGATCGCCCTGCGCTGTGGCGGCAGTTCTTGTGGGAGCTCGGCGTGCTGGTGCTTCCCGTCGTGATGGCCGTCGTCGTCGGTCTCGCGGGTTTCTGGCCGCTAGCCCCAGCCGCCTGGGCGGTCGGCGTGCTCATTACCATTCGCATCCGCTTTCCGACCGGCGGCGTGCCTGCAAAGAGCGTCGCGGCCCTTATGACCAACCCGGCCGCCTCGCCTGTCGTCGGACGCTGGGCGCAGCTCGACGGCAAGGCCATCGGCCGCGCCAATCCCGGCTTCATCGCCGGCGAGGACGTCGTCTATCAGGACCGCACCGGCCTCATCACCGTCGACTTCCGTTCGATGCTGGGCTTTCTCGGCAACCTGTTCGCCGGCTGGAAGCGCGTGCCGAAGCACTTGAACCAGGAAGGGCACGTCATCGGCTGGTTCCGCCGCAGCATGGGCGGCTACGTCATTCTGCGGGAAATGACCTCGACCGCAGGCGTGCTGCGCGCCCGGCCCTATTTCTGGCAAGCGCTGCTGTCGATCATCGTGATCGTTGCGACCGCTTATCTCGCACTCGTCGCAAATGTACCTATGAAAAACGCCGACGTGAGCACGTCGCTGCATTTTCCCGAAATGCAGCAGATATGGCCGGATGACAGCCCGTACGAGGGCTCGGGACGCGAAACCCAGCGGCCACAGGAATAGCCGCACAAGCGCCCTCATGGCGTGGATAGATTGTCGGCGACGATTGTTCGTGCAAAAGGGTGACCCAGGTCACCCGGTCGAGAGAGGGACGAAGACGCACATGCGGGCTGTCGCGTTTTGGCTAGCGAGCATTGCCGCCGCAATATCCCTGACCACAGTCGGCGCCCGAGCGGAGAACCTCGACGGCTACTGGATAGATTCTCATGGCGAGGTCATTCTGCAGTTCGGTCCGTGCGGCAAGGACCGTTGCGGACGCGTCGCCTGGCTGAAGAAGCCGCGGGGACCTGATCGGGGGCCGTTGCGCGATTTCCGCAACTCCGATCCCAACCTGCAGAGCCGCTTCGTCTGCGGCCTTGTCGTCGTCACCGGCTTCAAAAAGCAACCGGATGGAACTTGGGCCGACGGCAGCGTCTACGTGCCCGACCACGGCATGAGCTTCTCCGGCTACGCCGAGGTGCTCGACCGCAACAAAGTCAAGGTCACCGGCTACATGCTGATCCCGCTCTTTGGCTCGTCCGAGGTGTGGACACGCATGCCGCGCAAGCCGCCGTCATGCCCAGAGCAGGCGAAGATGATCGCCGACAACAAGTGGTCCGAGGACACCTCCGGTTGGCCGCCGGCGCCGCCTCCGGTCGCGGCGCGCTGAGCTCCCCGCAACAGGAGACGCACGATGCGCATCTCTTATCCGCTTGCTGTTGTTGCCGGCCTCCTCGTCGTTCTGGCTCTAACTGAGGTTGCCGCGGCGCAGACGATCCCCAAGGAGAAGGGGCCCGCGCGGACCATCGGGCTCTTCAGCTTTCTGTGCCTGAAGCAGCTTCCCGATCTCAACGGCATCGAGCGCGCCGCGGGCTTTGGCGAGTTTGACCAACTCACCGGCGACGATCTCAAGCCCTATGCGCCGCAGGTGCCGCCCGAGAAGCTTTTCGCCTGGCGTTATCACGATCACGGCGAGCAATTCATTCTGACCGCGGCACAGTCGAAGCCCGACGATGCTTTCAAGAAGCAGATGCCGGCATTCGCCAACGCCACCAACACCGCCTGTTCGCTGCTGGTGCCGAGCAAGCAGCCCGATCCGCTGCTGGGCGAATTGACGCGCACGATGGGCCGCGCCGCCGACGAGACGTGGCAAGAAGGCGCCATGCGCGTGCATGCGTGGACACACCAGCAGGGCACCGCGCTCAGCTACGTTCACTACTATGCCCCTGACAAAGCAGGCGCCACAGCCGTGCTCAGCGCGAGTGTATACGTGAAGGACTGACGTTCACTCCCGCGTGTTCCGAGCGGAACAGCGCACTTCCCTCAAGCCATGCACATTGCACACAGGACGAGCGTTCGCTTGCGTGGCGGCGCACATTTTCATAGGTCAAGACCAACAACTTTTGGGAGGTGCCCCATGCGTTTCGATCGAATTGCCCTGCACGGCGCTGCGCTCGCCGTAGCGATGATGGCGGCCGCCGCTGCGCACGCCGAGAACGCCGCAACGGGCGTGTGGATCGACCACACCGGCCGCGGCGCCGTCGAGATCACCGACTGCAACGGCAAGCTATGCGGCCACGTCGCCTGGGTCGACGATGCCAAGCATTCCGACCAGTGCGGCAAACAGATCATCGGCAACGTCAAGTCGGTCGGTAAGAACAAGTGGGACAACGGCTGGATCTACAATCCG
Organism: uncultured Alphaproteobacteria bacterium; assembly: GCA_963795225.1. Taxonomy (GTDB): domain Bacteria; phylum Pseudomonadota; class Alphaproteobacteria; order Rhizobiales; family Hyphomicrobiaceae; genus Hyphomicrobium_A. The sequence continues at coordinate 61,469 of CAWCHB010000019.1, forward strand.
GACGATGGCTCCAAGTACGACGTCGAGCTGACACCCATCGGCGCCGACAAGCTGAAGGTCGTCGGCTATGCCGGCACCAAATGGCTGAGCGAGACCTATACGTGGAAGCGCGCCCCGGCCGATATCAAGAAGTGCAACGGGTCGGGCGATACGGCTGCTGCCGCGGCGCCGGCTCCGGTCGCTTCGGTCGCTGCCGACAAGCCGGCCGCCACCGCCAAGAAAGATGATGTCAAAACGGATGCCGCGACGAAGTCCGAGCCGCTCAAGCTCGACGAGGCCAAGCCGGATGTCGCCGAGTCCGAGAAGGCAAAGAACGACGAGCCGAAGGCGGACAAGGCGGCGAAGGCCGACGGCGAGCCAAAGTCGACGGATACCGCAAAGGCGAACGACGATGAGCCGACGTCGACGGAGCCGGCAAAGGCGAACGTCGATGACGAAGCCAGCGACGAACCGAAGGGCCGCAAGAAGAATGCCGGCAAGGTTCTCGCCCGCATCATGGATGAGTTGGGCGACGGCGACGGCCCCGTGAAGATCAAGCGCAACGGCAAGAAGTGCACGGTGCGCGTGCCGTATGTCGACATGGTCGTGGCGGTCCCCTGCGACAAGGACTGAGCGCGCAGCGCTAACTCCGACCCCAAAGGCCCGCGGTCCACGCCGCGGGCTTTTCTTTTTCCGCCTCTGTCGGCGCCAAGATGGCGGAAGGCAGATCGCGTCCGCGCGCGACGGCGATCACCTCGATCGGTTCGGCGACACCGCGCACGTCTACGTGTGCGGTCATCTCCGCCGGTGGCTCCCAGCTCGCCTGCGTGGCCACCTCGCGCGACAGGATGAGCTGCACGTCCTTCTCTTTGGTCAGAGCCTCGAGGCGGCTGGCGACGTTGACGGGATTGCCGATGACCGTGAAGTCGACGGCTTCGCCATAGCCGATGCGACCGAGCAGCAGCGGACCTGCGTCGATGCCGATGCCGACGGCGAGCGGGCGGCCGAGTTCGGCCTCGAGTTGGGCGTTGATGCGATCCAGCGCCAGATCGATATCGCGCGCGGTACGCAACGCCTGCCGGCACCCCGCTTCGACGCCGTCACGCTGGCCGAACACGGCAAGCAGCCCGTCTCCGAGGAACTTGTCGATCCAGCCGCCGTGCGCGGTAATCGCGGCGCCTACCACGCCGAAGAACTCGTTGAGTACGTACACGATGTCGAAAGGCAGCCGCTTCTCGGAAAGGCGCGTGAAATCGCGCAGGTCGACGAACATCACGACCAGCGTTTTTTCCACGCCGGCCGAATCCGCCTCCTCGATCGCCGTACCCTCGGGTCCGGTGCTGTCGGACTTCAACAGCCGCGTCACGACGATGTAGTGCTCGGGCCTGATCTGGCAGGCGAGCCGGACGTTCGGCGGCGCCCCTATGCTGCCGAGCGTCACGCTTTCGGGAAACACGGGCGAAGTAAGCCCGAACGAGCCGCGCTCGATGCGCACGCGGCAAGTGGAGCAGCGCGCCCGGCCGCCGCACACGGAAGCGTGCGGTATGCGCGACATGCGGCTGATTTCGAGCAGCGTTGGCCCTTGCGGCACCTTGACGGTCGGTCCGGCGGTGTAGGCGACCGTCACCTTGGGACCGGCGAGGCGCGCGAAATACGTCCAAGCGATACAGCCAAATACCACCGTCAGTACCGCGGCGAACTCGATGCGTGCCAGATTGCGCAGCCATACCAGCATCTCACCGGATGTCGCATCCGGCCATCGCGTGAGCACCTTGAGATTTGCCAGCACCGATGGCACTTCGATCGCGGCAGCCACGTTGCTGCCGGCGACCGCGAAGCCGCCCAGCGCCGCCAGGGGGATGATCACGGCCAAGGTAACGAGTAGCGGGAACACACGGCGGTACGGTTGGTAGAGACGCAGCCAGAAATGAATTCCCATGCAGCCGTGCACCCAGACGATGACGAGCAGCAGGCTCTGGATGATCGCGCTCGCCGGCCACAGGCGCGCCAACTCGTACACATAGATGTCGTTTACATTGAAGTAGACGTGGGCGATGCGCGTGTTGACGATGTGCGGCAGCAGCAGGAAGGGGATCGATATGCCGAGCAGGATCTGCACCAGTTCCCAGCGCGGCAGACGCAGCGTCGCCCGCCCCGCCAGCTTGTAGAGCCCGAGCGAAGCATGGATGAGGAGCGCCGCCAGCAGCACGATCGTTCCCGGCCAGGAACGCGTGACCGCCCAGCGCCACTGCTGCACCACCTGCATCATGTCGATGCTGATGAGGCCCAGCGCGTGGTTGATGAAGTGGGTTGCGGCAAACGTGAATAGGATGAGCCCGGAGACGAGCCGCAGCCGCTGCAGAGTGTCGCCGCGCCAAAGGACGTGCATGGGGGCCGGTCATCCCATAAAGCTCGGGCGCACACTATACGAGGAGAGCGGCGGGGGAAGGGGCTTGCGACTCGAGAGTTCAGGTGTCGGCGAGGCTTCGTCCGAGAAATACCAGCTCGCTGCCGTTGACGCTGGTGCGGGCGCGCTCGCGGAATCCGACGCGCTCGTAAAAGCGCACGTTGCGCGCATCGGCGGACGTAACGACGTGCATGCCCTTGGCCCCGGCGCGATGGGCATCGGCGGCAAATGCCTCGATCAATGCGGCGCCAATGCCCCGATTGCGAAACTGCGGAGCAAGATTGACGTGCAGATGGGCAGGATAGTCGTCGGCAGCGAGGGCGAAGTCTTCGAACCCGCTGCCTTCATCGAGGGCGCCGACGAGATAGCCGGCAAGCCTGCCGTCCTCCGAAATCGCCACATAGGCCCATTGCGGATACTGCGCGAGATAGCGCGCAAACCATCGTTCACGGAATGCGGCGCGCGCCTCCGGGTCGACGAACGTCTTGGTGCCGCTGGCTTCGAAAAAGATGGCGTCGAGCTGCTCTAGAAGTCGATGCGGGTGCGCAACGTCCATCCATCGCCGGACGGCGATGGCGGAGCGAACATCGGTATTGTCATCGACCATCACTTGTCGCGCCTGCGCGTCGGCTCTGCGCAACTCGATGCCTGACGCAGAAGGGCCGGAGCAAGCTCCGACCCCGACGTTAATTAATAGTTGTCGTCGACGCATTCTTCGTAGCGCGCCCACCAGTAGTGGCTACCTGTCGCCTGGGCGCGGCGGCGCAGCCAGCCGCACCCTTCGCTGTAGCCTCCGCGGTCATAGTAAGCCCCATACCCGACGAACGGGTATCCATAGAAGCGGAGCCCATGGCCATGGCCGCGGTGCCCACCCCAGTTGACGCCCCACCCATGCCCGGGGCCGGGTCCGTGACCACCTCCGCCGTGTCCAGGCCCGTGTCCGTGACCTCCGCCGTGCCCATGACCACCGCCATGACCACCGCCGTGACCGCCACGACCGACATCAGTCACTATGCTGCCGGACGCCGGAGCCTGTACTTTTCCGGCTGGGAAAGCCTCGGCGGTGCGCGCTGTAGCGAGCACTGCAAACAGCGCGCTCGCGGCCAGTCCCGCTATCATCACTCGTTTCATACCGCGTCTCCTCGAGTTTCGGCCCACCGCTACTGCAAACGCCGCACTGCTGCGCGACGTACCGAGCGTACGGAAAGCGTTAACCGTATGTAGGAAACGTAATTCTGGGGTTCCAATATCTCGCGCCGCAAAGAATTGCCGTGAGCCGAAATGCTCAATTGAGGCAGGCGCGATAGCGGGTCCACCAGTTGCGGTTCTTGGTGGCAATCGCGCGGCTCGCAAAACGGCGACAGGAGCCAGGGGAGCGATCGGTGTCGCTGTAGTAGCGGTAATAGTACGGCTGCTTATTCTCGCTGTCGCGCACATCGCCAGCGCCACGCATCGGCGGACGGCGAGATTTTAGTCCGCCGTAGGCGCCGCTTCGGTCGCCGCGATGCGCATCGCTGGCGACGCCCGACCGCGCCAGCGCGCCCGGCCGCTCATACGGCGCGGCAAGCGCCGCAAGCGGCAGGCAAGCTACCAACACACTCAACACACATCCGAGCCATGCCTGTACGGTCATGCGCAACTCCTGCGGCGACACGACCAGTATATGGGATCGGATGCCGTTGGAGGAAATGCTTGTGGTTAAACCGGCGAGGCGGGGTCTTCGGCGCCGTCTTCCGCCTGCGGGATCGGCACCGAGCCGTAGTTGGGGCTGAAGGGCTGCGTGGGATCGTCCTCGCGCTCGTACATGCGCAGGCGCGGGGGCCGTTGCCCCTCCATCCCATCGTCCTCGACCTCGCCTGCCGGCTGCGGAGGCTTATGATCGGCCTCCGACATGGTGGCTATCAGGCCGCCAAACAGACCGCCCGTTGGCGAGGGCGCCGTCGTGCTGCAGCCGCCGAGCATGACGGCCGCGAGGGAGAGCAGGAGCGCCGCGCGCGTGCGGGGCGCTCCTGAACGCACTCCGGCCGAACGCAGGCCGGTACGCACCAACAACACACGCGACAAAGACATGGGACACGCCTCTCGACCAACGCGACTGTCCCAATTCTGGACGGGCAAGGTTAATGGCGGCCTAACCGCTGTACCGCTCCAACGCGGTCATCGTTCAGTTGGTGATACGCAGCAGAGCGCTGCCGCCGATCCCATCGAACACCGCCTGTACGGCGATGCCCGACAACAGAATGCCGAACACACGCATCAGAACCCGCTGTGCGGTAATGCCGATGACGCGGTTGAGCTGATGCGACAGCAGCAACAGGCCGAGCGTAATCGCCATCACCGCGGCGAGCGCGCCGATGACCATCGCCAGCGACCAGGGATTTCCATCGGCGTTCGCCGCCAACAGAATTCCCGCACTCATCGCACCGGGTCCGGCCAGCAACGGCATCGCCAGCGGAAAGACGGCGATATCGTCCTTGGTTTGCGCCTCCTCGTCCTCCGGCTGCGTCAGCTTGAAGGCGCTCGTCGGCTTGGCGAAGATCATGTCGAGGGCAATGAGCAACAGAATGATGCCGCCGGCGGTCTGCAACGCCGCGATGCTGACACCGAGCTCGTCGAGCAGCGGCTGCCCCAGCAGCGTGAAGATAAGCAGCAATAGGCTGGCGATAATCGTCGCGCGAACGGCAATCGCCGCGCGCTCGCTGCCGCTCATTTTAGGCGTCAACGTCGCGAACAGCACGGCAGCTTCCACCGGCCCGACGGTGGCGAAGAATGTCGTGAAGCTCGTCAGCGCGATCTCGAGCATTGGAGGTGCCTATTGCAGTAGCGAAGTGGTCTCGGTGCCGCTCAATTGCCGGGCGTTTTATCAGCAGTCATGCAACGAGGCTGCTAACGCACTCAACTTGTGGAACAAATTCATTGTCAGAGGCTTTCCCTGATCTATCATTCAACGGACGAGTCTGGGGGACTCGTCACAGACACGGGGGATTTCGATGCAAGAACCCGAATTTGCCACCCTGCTGCGAGGATACAGCCTGACGACGGCCGAGATCCTCTACCGCCTGCCGGACCATCCGGCCCTGCTGCAATCCTACATCTGGCAGGACTACGACCTTCACCCGCGCTTTCCCAAACTCAAGAGCTTCCTCGACTTCTGGACGGCGAAGCTCGACGGCAAGCTGTTCAAGGTGACCGTCGCCCACAACAAACTACTCACGCCCGCCGAGGTGCGCCTCGTCGGAGCCGAGTTCAAGGTGCACTGACGGCCTCTGCGGCACCGATCGGAAAGAAGGCTCCGCCGCTCCAGACGCCGGCGAAGCGCTGGCCATCGCGCGATTCCTCCACGACGAGGGCGATGAGGTCATGCACGAGCGCGCGCGTCAGCAGCGCCTCCAAGCGGCCGCGTACCAACACATACGGCTTGAGGCCGCGGCCCGGCTCCGGCTCGGCAAAGCGCAGCGGATTGTCCGGTCCGCAAACGACGACGTCATCGACATTGGTGCGGAAGGTGAGCTGCTGCGCGCGCCCCGCGCCGAGCGCCTCCATCTCGACTGCGAGGAACGGAGCGTCCTCGACGTCGACATCGACCTTCTCAGCGGGCGTTACCAAGTAAGTGCGTCCGTCCGCATCTTTGCGCAGCACGCCGGCGAACAGCTTCACCAGCGCCGGCCGCCCAATCGCACTGTCGCGGTAGAGCCAGGTGCCGTCGCGGCGGATCTTCAGCCCGATGTCTCCGCAGTACGGCGGATTCCAGCTTTCAACGGGCGCCGGGCTCCGCTCCGGCACCGTCTCCATCAGCCCTTCGAGCTTGCCTATCTCACCCAACTCAATTTGCCTTCGTGCCGCCTATTTCCGTATCCGGCGTCACACTCTGCGCCCATCCGCAGCGTGTGACACGCTTACCCCCATATCTAACGTAACATTCACTTGACCCGGCGCATGCCGCCTTGGATCGTTCCGTTCATAAATTTGTTAAGCTAACGCTGGCCCTCCGCGTATCCAGGTCCCCAGAACGATAAGTGAGCCCCGATCGTCATGAGCACCCTCACCGACACGCACACTGACATTGTTCCACGTCTGGAAGCTGCTTCCGAGCGGGTGCAGAGGGCGCACAAGGCGGCGGCGTCGGTCATCTTCGGCCAGGACGTCGTCATTGAGCGAACGCTCGTCACCATCCTCTCCGGCGGCCATGCGCTGCTCATCGGCGTTCCCGGCCTTGCCAAGACGCTGCTGGTCGAAACGCTAGGCCGCGTGCTCGGCCTCGACGCCAAGCGCGTGCAGTTCACACCCGATCTCATGCCCTCCGACATCATCGGCTCAGAAGTTCTCGAAGACGCGCCGGGAAAATCGCGTGCGTTCCGCTTGGTGAAGGGTCCGATCTTCACCCAGCTGCTAATGGCCGACGAGATCAACCGCGCCTCGCCGCGCACGCAGTCGGCGTTGCTGCAGGCTATGCAGGAGCATCACGTCACCGTCGCCGGCGCCCGCTACGACATCCCCGCGCCGTTCCACGTACTGGCGACGCAGAACCCGCTCGAGCATGAAGGGACTTACCCCTTGCCCGAAGCGCAGCTCGACCGCTTCCTGCTGCAGATCGACGTCACCTATCCCGACGTTCTGGCCGAGCGGCGCATGCTGTACGCGACAACCGGCACCGACGACCGGCATCTCGACGCCGTCCTCACCGGCGCCGAGCTAATGAGCATCCAGCGCCTCGTGCGGCAGATCCCGGTTCCCGACAAGGTCGTCGACGTGATCTTGAAGCTGGTGCGCTCGGCCCGGCCCGGCACCGGCGTCAGCGAGGAGACGGACCGCTTCGTCGCGTGGGGCCCCGGCCCGCGCGCCAGCCAGGCGCTGATGCTCGCCGTGCGCGCCAAGGCGCTGATCGATGGCCGCCTCGCACCCTCGGTCGACGACGTGCTCGCCCTGGCGGAGCCGATCCTCAAGCACCGCATGGCGCTGACGTTCGCGGCCCGTGCCGAAGGTCAAGACCTCAGCGCCATCATCGCGCGGCTCGTCGCCGCGGTGGAGTAACGCAAGAATGGCGAACGGCGCGCACTCCCGCCAGGATCCTGCCAAGGGTGCCGGGGTCCTGGCGCTCGAACGCGAAGCGCATGGCCTCGCCGACCGGCTGCCGGAAATCCTCATAGACGCGCAGCGCATCGCGCAGACCGTGGCGCATGGCCTGCATGGCCGCAGACGCGCCGGGCCGGGCGAGACGTTCTGGCAATTCCGTCAATTCCAAGCGAGCGACACGCTGCGTCAGATCGACTGGCGGCGCTCGGCGAGCTCCGACCATCTCTACGTGCGCGAGCGCGAGTGGGAAGCGGCGCATACCGTCTGGCTGTGGCCGGATTTGTCCGAGTCGATGAACTTCCGCAGCCATCTGGCGCCGTCGACAAAACGCGAGCGCGCCGTGTTGCTGATGCTGGCCGCTGCCGAGCTGCTGGTGCGCGGCGGTGAGCGCGTCGCCATGCTCGGACTGACGCAGCCGACGGCAAGCCGTAAGGCGACGACGCGCATGGCGGAAGCCATACTCGCTCATCAGGACGCCGACACCATAGGCGCCACCCAGCCGCCCAAGGTACAGCTCGCGCGCTATTCAGGCGCCGTGTTGTTCAGTGACTTCCTCGACCCCATCGCCAAGACGCGTGAGCACATCGAAGCACTGGCGGCCGATGGCGCCGTCGGCCACCTCATCGAGATTGTCGATCCGGCGGAAGAGACGCTGCCGTACGAGGGCCGCACGGAATTCTTGAGCCCCGACGGCGGCCAACGCTGGGTCGCCGACCGCGTGCAAAGTCTTCGCACGCAATACAAGCAACGGCTCGAAGCGCACCGCGCCGAGCTGATCGAGTTGACCAAACGCCTCGGCTGGTCATTCCTCGTCCATCATACCGACCGCTCGCCGGCCGAGCCGCTGCTGACCCTCATTATGCGCATGCAGGGCGGCGTGGACGATCACCGCTGGCAAGGGCCTGTTGCACCGGGCACCGAGGCAGCGCCATGAGCTTTGGCGCCCTCGCCTTCCTCAATCCCTGGCTACTCGCGGCGCTGGCGACGTTGCCGATCATCTATTGGCTGCTGCGCACCGTACCGCCGAGCCCGCACCAGGTTACCTTCCCGCCAACGCGCATCCTCGTCGGGCTGGAGAACCAGGAGAAGACGCCGGCGGCGTCCCCGTGGTGGCTGACGCTGATCCGCCTGCTTGCCGCAGCACTCTTGATCTTCGCGCTCGCCGAGCCCGTGTTGAACCCTTCCCGCGGGGCCGCGCTCGATGGCTCGGGCCCGGTCGCCATCGTTATCGACAATGGTTGGGCGTCCGCCTCGCGATGGGACGAGCGCACGCGCATGGTCGATCGGATCATCTCCGAAGCCGAGAGCAAGAGCCGGCCCGTCGTCATCGTGCCGACAGCGAGCACGGCCAAGGTTTCCACCGCACGCATCGAGGCGCCGGCCGAGGCCCGCTCCACCGCCGCGGCGCTCAATCCGCAGCCATTCGCCCCCGACCGGCTCGCTGCCGTGAGCGCCCTCGAAGGGGCACTGGCCGGTGCCAAGGGTGCCAGCATCGTCTGGCTGAGCGATGACATCGACCACGACGGCAAGGCGGCGGATGTCGCTGCCAAGCTGCGCGAAATCGCGCAAGGCGGGACCTTCGCCGTCATCGAGGACGGCCGCGCGACCGAGCCGCTCGGCGTTGCTACAAGCATCGGGCAGAGCGGCAAACTCGAGGCGCGCGTACTGCGTCCGCATGGCGGCGCGCGTAGCGGCTTCGTGCACGCCATATCGACGCGCGGACAAAGCCTCGCCGAAACGCCATTCCAAATTTCCAACGGGGCCTCGGCGGCCACGGTATCTTTCGAATTGCCGCTCGAGTTGCGCAATCAGGTCGGCAGGGTCGAGATTGCCGGCGAGCGTTCGGCCGGCGCCGTCAGCCTTATCGACGCGCGCTCGCAGTGGCATCGCGTGGCGCTGATCTCGGGCGAGAACCTCGAGCAGGCGCAGCCGCTCCTCGCGCCGCTCTACTACATCGAGAAGGCGCTCAACCCGTACGCGGAGCTGATCAAGCCGAAGGGCTCCAATCTCGCCGCCGGCATTCAGGAGGCCCTGTCGCAGAACGCCAGCGTGCTCATGCTCGCCGACATCGGCACGCTATCGGGCGAAGCGGCCAAGCACGTCGAAGATTGGGTGAAGAAGGGCGGTGTGCTCGTGCGCTTTGCCGGCTCCCGCCTCGAGAACGGCGGCGACGAGCTGCTGCCCGTGCCGCTTCGCGTCGGCGGGCGGACACTTGGCGGCGCCCTGTCGTGGTCGACGCCGCAAAAGCTGGCGCCGATCGAGGATACCAGCCTCTTCGCCGGCACGCCCGTCCCGCCGGAGGTGACCGTCAGCCGCCAGGTCCTCGCCGATCCGGCGATGCTCGGTCCCGACGTGCACGTGTGGGCGCGGCTGCAGGACGGCACGCCCCTGGTCACAGAGCGCAAATTCGGCGAGGGGCAGATCATACTCTTTCACGTAACGGCCAACTCCGATTGGTCCAACCTGCCGCTGTCCGGGCTGTTCGTCGAAATGCTGCGGCGAATCTCGGCGCTCGGATCCGGCGTCGCCGACGGCGGTGGAACCGGAAACGCGAACGATGCCGGAGCTCCGGACGCACCGAGCGTGCTGCCCCCGCTGCAGACGCTCGACGGTTTCGGCATCCTTGCACCGCCGCCGCCGACGGCGCAGCCGGTCAACGCAGCCAAGGTGCGCGATCTCGTGCCGAGCCTCGATCACCCGCCGGGATATTACGGCGCCGGCGGATCGCCGCATGCCGTCAACGTGCTCGGACCCAAGAGCACGATTGTGCCGCTGCCCGCGCTGCCAGCCGGCACCGAGCGCCTGAACTACGAGAGCGAAAGCGCGCACCCATTGAAGTCGTGGCTGCTGCTCGCCGCCCTGGCACTGCTGTTCGCCGACATTCTCGCCGTCATCCTCCTGCAGGCGGGTGGCTTCGCTCTGTGGCGCCGTACGCGACGCGGCACAGCGCACGCGTCGCTTGCCTTGGTCATCGCCGGCGCCGCCGCACTGTCGATCGCCGCGCCCGATGCTCAGGCACAGCCCGTCGATGTGACGGCGCCACCGGCGGGCGCCACCAGCACGCAGGCGGCCGACGAGCGGGCTATCGAAGCCACGAGCAAAGTCACCATCGGCTACGTCCTGACCGGCGACCAGAACGTCGACGAGATCAGCCGCCTCGGCCTCGATGGCCTTGGGCGCTTGCTCGCCGTGCGCACCGCGGTCGAGCCTGGCCGGCCGATGGGCGTCGACATCCTCAACGACGAGATCGCCTTCTACCCCGTGCTCTATTGGCCAGTGCTGCCCGACGCCAAGGCGCTGCCTGAGGCGACGCTGGCGAAGATCGACGCCTACATGAAGCAGGGCGGCCTCATCATTTTCGATACGCAGGATTATGGGCGCGGTCTGAATGGCGGCGGCGCCCCCGGTGGCGGCAAGTCCGCACTACAGCGGATCATCGGCAAGCTCGATGTGCCGCGCCTCGAGCCGGTGCCGGAGAACCACGTGCTGACCAAGGCCTTCTATCTTCTTCGCAACTTCCCCGGACGCTGGGACGGCGGGCAGCTCTGGGTCGAGGCGCTCGAAGGCTCCACGCAGGACCAGGCACGCCGCGCGCGCGTCTCTGACGGCGTGACCTCGATTATCGTCACGCCCAACGACCTTGCGGCGGCGTGGGCGCTCGATGAGGGTGGCCGTCCACTCTATCCGACGGTCGGCGGCGGCGAGGACCAACGAGAGATGGCCTTCCGCACCGGCATCAACATCGTCATGCACGCGCTGACCGGCAACTACAAAGCCGACCAGGTGCACGTGCCGGCACTGCTCGAACGGCTCGGGCAATGAGGCGGGTGGAACAGTGAACCATGTGCCCAACATCGCTGCTCGGCCAGCGCGCTCTCTTACCCTCCCCCCTTGCGGGGGAGGGTCAGGGTTGGGGGTGTCCACGACATTGGACGTGATGCCCCACCCCCTCCCCAACCCTCCCCCGTCAAGGGGGAGGGAGGAGTGGTTTACTGCCGCTGATCGGACGATACGAGCATGAACTGGTCGATCGATTTTGCCCCCATGCTGCCGGCGCCGTTCTTCTGGGCGGCAGGCACGCTCGCCGTCGTGCTCATCGGCTATCTGCTCTATCGTCGCTCGCGCGGAGCGCTGCTGCGCGCCGCCGCCATCGCCGCCGTTCTCGCCGCGCTCGCCAATCCGACATTGCGCGAGGAGCAGCGCGAGAGCCTTGCCAACGTCGCCATCGTCATCGTCGACGAAAGCGCCAGCCAGACCCTGGGCGACCGCAAGGCGCAGACCGCCGCGGTGAAGGCCGACCTCGAAGCCAAGCTCGGCAAGATCCCAAATCTCACCGTCAAGTGGGTCTCGGCTTCCCGTCCCGGCGACATGACCTCGCCCGGCACGCACTTATTCGCCGACCTCAACAAGGCGCTGGCCGACACGCCGCCCGACCGCCTGGCCGGCGTCGTCATGATCACCGACGGCGAAGTGCAAGATGTCCCGAAGTCCGCCACGGCGCTCGGCTTCGATGCGCCGGTGCATGCGCTCGTCACCGGCGCACCCGACGAGTTCGACCGCCGTATCGAGGTGCTGTCGGCGCCGCGTTACGGCATCGTCGGCCAGTCGCGCGAGATCGAGGTCGCCGTTCGCGAAGCCGGCAAGAAGGCGGACGCGGTCGGTCAGCCGCTCACCTTGAGCGTGCGCCGCGAAGGCCGACCCGACGAGCAGATCACCACGACGGTGAACGCCCCCGTCAAGATCGAGATGCCGTTCCCGCACGCCGGGCAGAACATCCTCGAGGTGGACCTCGACACCGCTCCGGGAGAGCTGACACCCGCCAACAATCGCGCCGTCATTGCCGCCGAAGGCGTGCGTGAGAATCTGCGCGTGCTGCTCGTCTCCGGTGAGCCGCACGCCGGCGAGCGCACCTGGCGCAACCTGCTGAAGTCAGACGCCGCCGTCGACCTCGTGCACTTCACTATCTTGCGGCCGCCCGAGAAGCACGACGGCACGCCGATCAATCAGTTGTCGCTGATCGCTTTCCCGACGCGCGAGCTGTTTTCGGAAAAGATCAACGACTTCGACCTGATCATCTTCGACCGCTACCAGCACCGCGGCCTGCTGCAGTTGCCGTACTACGACAATATCGCGCGCTACGTGGAAGAGCACGGCGGCGCATTGTTGGTTGCCGCCGGCGACGACTACGCCGGCAACCTCAGCCTGTTCCGCACGCCGCTATCACCGGTGCTGCCGGCCATCCCGACGGGACGCGTGCTGTCACAGCCATTCAAGGCGAAGCTCACCGGCGATGGGCGCAAGCACCCGGTCACGCGGGGACTGACCGGCGCCGGTGCCCCCAACGGACAGCCGACGTGGGGCCGCTGGTTCCGCCAGGTCGAGGTGCAGCCCGAGCATGGCCGCACGCTTATGGACGGCGCCGAGAACGAGCCGCTGCTGGTACTCGATCACAAGGGCAAGGGGCGCGTCGCGCTTCTTACCTCCGACCAAGCGTGGCTGTGGGCGCGCGGCTACGAAGGTGGCGGCCCGCACAGCGATCTGCTGCGCCGCCTGTCGCACTGGCTGATGAAGGAACCCGACCTCGAGGAAGAGCGGCTCATCGCCTCCGCGCGAGGCCTGCACCTGACGCTCGAGCGCCGTTCGATGGCGGAGAAGGTGCCGCCCGTCACACTGTCGGGACCGGGCGGGGAAACCTCCGAGGTGAAGCTGGAGCCGGCCGGCGCCGGCATCTGGCGCGCTTCTGTCGACGTAAAAATTCCCGGCCTCTACAAAGCGCAGACTCGTACGGACGAGGGCGAGCTGCAGGCCGTCGCGCATGCGGGCATCGACGACCCCATCGAGATGAGCGAGGTCACGGCGACCACCGCCAAGCTGCAGCCGATCGCCGACGCCACGGGCGGCGGCACGTTCTGGATGAGCGCGTCGGCGGAAGCGACGCGCGCCAATCCCGCATCGGTCGACATGCCGCGCGTGTCGATGCTGTCGAACGCCAAGGTTCTGGCGGGGTCGGGCTGGATGGGCCTGAAGGACCGCGAGGCGTTCGTCACCCGCGGCGTCAAGCTGACGCCGATGTTCACCGGACTGTCGGCGCTGGCCATGCTGCTGCTGCTCGTCTCGCTCGCCTGGTGGCGCGAAGGCCGCTAGGGCTGCCGGTGATACCGTCATTCCGCTGAAGAGCGGGATCCACGCCAGGTTCAGCAGTCTCTTCTGCCAAAGGAGGCTTCGAGTTTCCCCACCTTGTTCAGCGAAGAGTTGCGGAGACTTGCGTGGATCCCGGCCGTCCATGCGAAGCATGGCTCCGCCATGACGCCGGGATGACGGAAGCGAGGTTCCTTGCCGCGGTCGGACGACGGGCGCACAGTCCCCGCATTCGAATCGAATCATTTGCGGGAGGGCAGACTATGGACACGTCGCTGTTTCTTGCCCGGCTGATCGGGCCCATTCTTGTCGTGCTGGCTATCGGGCTGCTCGTGCGTCAGGACTCTTGGCGCGCGATGGCGAGCGACTTCATCAGCAGCCAACCGCTGGTGTTCCTCACCGGATTCCTGACGCTGCTGGGCGGCCTCGCGCTCGTCAACACGCACAACGTCTGGGAGCTGGGCTGGCCGGTGATCATCACCATCTTTGGCTGGCTCTCGGTCATCGGCGGCGTGGCGCGCATGCTGTTCCCGGAAACCGTGATGGGCGTCGGCCAGAAGATGCTCGATAACAAAACGTATCTCACCATCGGCGGAGTGGGTGAGGGGCTGCTCGGCTTGTGGCTGTGTTACGTGGGCTACCTCGCCTGATGCCGTAGCCGACTTGCGTGCGCCGTCGCGGCGGCGCACACTACACCCGTTCCGAGGGGCGCCGGATGTAGCCGGCTGAGATCGTGCATGCGCGCGAGCACCCTTCGAACCTGATCCGGGTCATGCCGGCGAAGGGACGGAATATGGTCGGCATTTTCAAAGCGCATCTAAATATTCCGCCGAGTCGCGCCCTGCGTCGGGGCGCCCTCGCCGTGGCGGCGGTGTGCGCGCTGACCGGCACCGCGCTGGCCGGCTGCCGCGCGCAATCCATCGAGAACGCCGACTACGTCATCTGCGAGTTCGCCGCCCGCGATGGCATCGAGCTCTTCCTGCGCGATCCGCAGGGCGCCCCGCTCGGCCAATTCAATCGGGTTCGCGACGCGCTTGCCACGCGTCACCGCAAACTCGTGTTCGCCATGAACGCCGGCATGTACCACGAGGACCGCTCACCGGTCGGGTTGTACATCGAGAACGGCCAGCAGCTGAAAAAGCTGTCCACCACCGACGGCCCCGGCAATTTCAGCATGAAGCCCAACGGCGTCTTCTTCGTCGACGGCAAGACGGTCAGCGTTCTGGAAACCAAGGCCTTCCTCAAGCGCAAACTGAAACCGCAGTTCGCGACGCAGTCGGGTCCGATGCTGGTGATCAACGGACGCCTGCACCCGCGCTTTCTCGCGGACGCCACGTCGAAAAACCGGCGCAACGGCGTCGGTGTGAAAGGGTCGAAGGTGATCTTCGCGCTGGCCGAAACGCCCGTCACCTTCCACCAATTCGCCCGCGCGTTCCGCGATGTCCTCAAGACGCCCAACGCGCTCTATCTCGACGGCTCCATCTCGCGCCTCTACGCCGCCGACCTCGGCCGCAACGACATCGGCTTCACCATGGGCCCAATCGTTGCCGTCTCCGCCCCCCTTCCCGACCAAGCACAGGGTGCCAAGCCATGAACAAGGTTACGCGCAACTCCGAGCTGACGCTGCCAAAGGTGACGACAGGCCCGCTGCCGGCGTCGAGCAAAGTCTATTCGGCGCCTGAAGGCTTTCCCGATTTGCGCGTACCGCTGCGCGAGATTGCGCTCAGCGAGAAAGCCGGCGAGCCGCCGGTGCGCGTCTACGATCCGTCCGGACCCTATACCGACGCGAGCGCCGAGATCGACGTGACGCGCGGGTTGCCGCGTCTGCGCGAAGCCTGGGTCAAAGAGCGCGGCAACGTCGAAGCCTACGCAGGCCGCGCCGTGAAGCCGGAGGACAACGGCAACGTCTCGGCGAGCCACCTTGCCCGCGACTTCGCTGGCAAGCCGCAGCCCATGCGCAGCCTTTCCGGCAAGCCCGTCACGCAGCTGGAGTACGCGCGCGCCGGCATTGTGACCAAGGAGATGGCGTACGTCGCCCACCGCGAGAACGTCGGCCGCTCGGCCGTGCTCGCCCGCGCCAAAGCCGCGCTGGCCGACGGCAAATCTTTCGGCGCCGACATCCCCGCGCACATCACGCCCGAGTTCGTGCGCTCCGAGATCGCCCGCGGCCGCGCCATCATCCCCGCCAACATCAACCACGGCGAGCTGGAGCCGATGATCATCGGCCGCAACTTCCTGGTGAAGATCAACGCCAACATCGGCAACTCCGCCGTCACCTCCTCGGTCGAGGAGGAGGTCGAGAAGATGGTGTGGGCTATCCGCTGGGGCGCCGACACCGTCATGGATCTCTCCACCGGCCGCAACATCCACACGACCCGCGAATGGATCATCCGCAATGCGCCCGTGCCCATCGGCACGGTGCCGATCTACCAGGCGCTGGAGAAGTGCGACGGCGACCCCGTCAAGCTGACGTGGGAGATCTACAAGGACACGCTCATCGAGCAGTGCGAGCAGGGCGTCGACTATTTCACCATCCACGCCGGCGTGCGCCTGCCGTTCGTGCCGCTCACCGCCCACCGCGTCACCGGCATCGTCTCGCGCGGCGGCTCGATCATGGCCAAGTGGTGCCTGGCGCATCACAAGGAGAGCTTCCTTTACGAGCGCTTCGAGGAAATCTGCGACATCATGCGCGCCTACGACGTCTCCTTCTCGCTCGGCGACGGACTGCGGCCCGGTTCGATTGCCGACGCCAACGACCGCGCGCAGTTCGCCGAGCTGGAAACGCTGGGCGAATTGACCAAGATCGCCTGGGCGCGCGGCTGCCAGGTGATGATCGAGGGTCCCGGCCACGTGCCGCTGCACAAAATCAAGGTCAACGTCGACAAGCAGTTGCAGGCGTGCGGCGAAGCTCCGTTCTACACGCTGGGTCCGCTGGTCACCGACATCGCGCCGGGCTACGACCACATCACGTCCGGCATCGGCGCCGCCATGATCGGCTGGTTCGGCACGGCGATGCTCTGCTACGTGACGCCGAAGGAGCACCTCGGCCTGCCCAACCGCGACGACGTGAAGACCGGCGTCATCACCTACAAGATCGCCGCCCACGCCGCCGACCTCGGCAAGGGGCATCCGGCGGCGCAGCTGCGCGATGACGCGCTGTCGCGGGCGCGCTTCGAGTTCCGCTGGGAGGATCAGTTCAACCTGTCGCTCGACCCCGACACGGCAAGGCTCTTTCACGACGAGACGCTGCCCAAGGACGCGCACAAGGTCGCTCACTTCTGTTCCATGTGCGGGCCGAAGTTCTGCTCGATGGAGATCACGCAGCAGGTGCGCGACTACGCGGCGCGGCTGAACGAGGCAGGCGTGGAGCTGGCCGAGGAGACGACGCAGGTCGATCCTGAGACGGACGCCGGCGATGCCGCCGCGCGGCAAGCAGGTATGCAGGAAATGAGCGCCAAGTTCCGCGAGCTGGGCTCGACCGTGTATGTAAAGGCGGAGAAGACCTAGGCGCAGCAAGCGCGCGCACGTGCACCGGGGGAACAATGCGACTGAGGGTCTATCAGTACGGGGAGCTGTTCGGCATCGTGCTGCTGCTTGCGTCGACCGCGATGCAGCTTTTCTATCTGGAGCCGTTGAAGCGCGAGATCGAGTGGCGGCTCGTCGCCTTCAACACGCAGCAGTCGGCGCAGATCCAATTGCGCGCCGTCTACGACAACCAGGTGGCCCTGCTGAAGCTGATGAACGCGCCGGCCGAGCAGGTGACGGCCACCGAAGCCAAGCGCGACGATACGCTCGCGCAGTACAAGAACTCCGACGCCAACATCGCCGACTTCATGATCGCCAAGGAGGGTGTGGAAAACTACCTGGAGGTGATCGTCATCGCGCTGTTCGCGCTCGGCTCGCTGATGGCCGGCCTTGGCCGCGCGCTGGAGATGTCCGCCGCCCGCAACGCGGCGGGGGAAGGCTGAGCCGCCACATCCGTACCGGGAAATTCAGGTTGCATAACATCGCTTGCCGACAAGAGCGCGCAGCCGAATCGGTGGATAGTCCGCCGCTTGGGGGCGCGTTGGCGCCTTGCTAGCTGGGGCCGCATGTGGGCCGCACTATTTTCAGTTTGACGGTAGCGATGTTGCTGGCAGCCGCTGCGCCGGTTGCAACTTCTGCTGCCGACGTGTCCGAGGAGATTCTCGCCAAGGGCATCGAGGCCTACCAGGCGGGAAAACTCGAGCCGGCCATCGGTGGTATCAATGCGGCGCTGCGCGGCAGACTTCCAGCCGCACAGATGGCACGTGCCTACTACTATCGCGGGCTCGCCTACCGCAAGCAAGGCAACCCCGGACGAGCCATCTCTGACTTCGGCATCGCACTCGATTATCCCGGACTGACGGATGCCGAGCGCTCGGACGTGCAGGAGAGCCGCGAGGCGGCTTATCGGGAAGCCGGAATTTCCGAAGGCGAGCGCGTGGTGGTGGCGACTGCGCGCGAGACCAGCGTTGCTCCGCTTGCCCCGGAGACGGCAGGGCTATCGTTCCAAACAAGCACCATCGTCACGACCGGTGCGGTGAGTGCGCCGCAGCCTCCCGCGAAGCCAGCTCCAACCCCAACGCCAACGACGAGCGGCTGGGGCGGCAGCGCAAAAACCGCGGCCGTAGCGCCTTCGCCATCCAACCCTCCAAAAGATCTACCGCGGCCTGCTTCCAGGCCGTGGACCGACAGTGAGACGATTGATGTCACGCCGCTACCGGCGGTCGCGCCAACCAAAGCCAGCTCCCGGCCGGTGCCGCAGAGCGCGGTTGCCGCAACACAGCTTGCGGTAGCCGCTCCACCGCCGCCTCTGGCCAAGCCCCGGGAGGCGCCCGCCGCCCAGCCGTTGCCGCCCTTCGTCACGCAAGTGGCCGCCATCACCCCGGCACTGCCTGTCGCAACGGCAGCGCCCCCCGTAGTTCCACAGGCGGTCCCCCCGCCGGTACATATTGTGGTGGGCGAGGTGCGCTCGCCCAGTGAGGCGTTCGCGCTTTCCATACGCCTGATCTCCCAGCGCGGTGCGGCGCTCGGCCCACGCAAGCCGGAAATCATGCACGCGACGATGGCCAATGGAGAGATCTTATATCGCCTGCGTCTCGGCCCCTACGCCGCTGCGAGCGACGCGCTGGCGATGTGTCAGTCGCTGCGCGACAGCGGCTATGCGTGCATCACCCAGTAGCGACTAGATTTCCAAGATCGCCGTCCACCGCATTCCCGCCGGCACCACGTCGCCTAGCGCACGCCGAAGCGCATCTCGGAGCGCGCCTTCGCCTTTGCCGCCTCGGTTTCGCGGTCGCGCGGCGGCGCCATGGTCACCAGCGATGACAACAGCTCCTCGGCCGCCGCGGTTACCTGCTCGATGGCGCGGTTGAACGCCGCGGCGTTGGCCTGCGAGGGGGCGTTCATGCCGGACAGCTTGCGCACGAACTGCAGCGCCGAGGCGCGGATCTCGTCATCGGTCGCCGGCGGCGAGAAATTGTAGAGCGTCTTGATGTTGCGGCACATGGGGCACTCCCTGCGTGAGGGTCCTCAAGTCTGCCTCATCCTAGCAAAGCTGCCGGGCCGGGATCATGACGCAGCGCAGCACAAGGAATTTGTGGGCAGACGCGCGGGGCTCTGGCAACCTCGAAGCGGCGCGCACGGAGCATTCAGCGCGCCGAACATTGCCGCTCGAGGAGTTTTTATTATGAAGGCATTGCGCATCATCGGCTATATCGTGGGCACCCTCTTCCTCGCGCTTGCCGTCCTTATCGGTGTCGCGACCTACCTTGATTACGTCGACCCGCCCAAGCCGGGGCAACTCAGCCAGACCATGTCGGCCGGCGGCAAGACGGTGCATTTCGTCCCCAAGGGAGCCGTGTCGTACACGGCGTCCAACGAGGGCGACACGATCCTGCTCAACGGCAAACCACTGGATCTTTCGGGTGGCGACGTGTTCACGGTCGAAATCGCCGCCGACGGAACGCCCACCCTGCGGCCCGGCAAACCATAGCCGCGCGACTACGCCCGGACCGCTGCCAGAGCCGGCGGATGGAAGCGCTGCACCGCGCGCCAGCCCGCCCACACGAAGGCGGCGAGCACCGCTGCCTGGGCGATGAGGAAGGGCGGCTCCGACTGCGTCGGCGCCAGATCGAATAGCTCGGGCAGCTTCTGGAAAGACTGCACGACGAGGACGAAGCAGTTGAGCCACAGGGCGGCAACCGCGGTCGTCACATAGATCCAGCGCCAGTGCCCGGCGAGATGGAAAGCGTAGAGGCCGGCAAAGGCGGGGATCAGCAGCACCGTCGAGACGATGCCTGTCCCCAGCGCCGGCGTGAATGATGCGATGGGAAACATGAAGCCGGTGATGGTCGTCAGCGCGGTTGTCGCCAGGAATACGTGCGTCACCCAGTCGGGCGACTCGCCGCGCAGCATGGCGACGAGGGCGATCAGTCCGGTGACGATGGCGCCGATGCTGATGAGCGTATGCAGCAGCACGAACGATTCGAACGACAGTCCCAGCATCCTCATCCCCCGATGGCGTCGGCTACGGCTTCGCGCCTCTCCCCGGCGCGAACTCAGGCTATAACAGTATCGAAGTTTCGACACCTGCAGAAAGGGCGCGCCGTTGATGAAAAAGCAGGCGGAAGATATCGATGGCTACATCGCCACCCAGCCGGCGCCCGTGCGCCCGGTTCTGGAAAAGCTGCGCCGCGTGATCGGCAAGGCGATACCCGCCGCGGCCGAGGCCATCTCCTACGGCATGCCGGCGTTCAAGCTGGACGGCCGCGTCGTCGTCTACTTCGCAGCATGGAAGCAACATACCGCGCTCTACCCTGGCAGCGCCCAGACGTTCGCCACCTTCAAGGACGAGGTCGCCGGCTACGCGACGAGCAAGGGCACGCTGCAGTTCCCGCTCGGGGAGCCACTGCCCGTCAAGTTGATCGCGGCGATCGCCAAGCACCGCGCCAAGGAAGTGGGCGAGATAAACAAGGCGCGTCCCGTGCGGAAGCCGGCGTCGGCCGGCAAGAGCAAGCCAGCGAGGCGGCCCGGCCCTAGGACCAGGGCCAAGGCGGTGAGGCAGCGCTAGCCGGCGCAAAACCGCCTCCTCCTCGAGTTGCGTGCCACCGCGCGGGCCCAAGTTGCACGCCCACCTTGATTTCGGCCAGAAGCCAGTGCACCGAGGGGATACCAAGAACCCCAGGGGACATCTGATGTTTCGCAGCTTCGTCTTGACGGCACTGCTCGCCTCGACCGCCTTCGCATTCCCGGCGCCCAATGCCGAGGCGATTTCTGCCGCCCGCGAGATCGACATGCGCGTCAACGAGACGCTGGACCGCTTCTTCTACAAGATTGGCGGCGCGCGTGAACTCGCCAACAAGTCCGTCGGCCTGCTCGTGTTTCCGTCGGTCGTGAAAGCCGGCATGGGCATCGGCGGCGAATACGGCGAAGGCGCGTTGCGGGTGCGCGGCGAGACGGTCGGCTACTACAATACCGTTTCGGCATCGATCGGCTTTCAGCTCGGCGTGCAGGAGCGCTCGGTCATCATCGCCTTCATGACCCCGCAGGCGCTCGACCAGTTCCGCCGCACGGCCGGCTGGAAGATCGGCGCCGACGCGTCCGTCGCCATCATCACCGTCGGCGTCGGCGGATCGATCGACACCAACAAGATCACGAGCCCCGTCGTCGGTTTCATCCTCGATCCGAAGGGCCTCATGTATAACCTGACGCTGGAAGGCTCGAAGATCTCGCGCATCAACCCCTGAAACCGCGCCGTGCTAGGCTGATGCGCCGGTTGATGCCTGTCGTCGGATGGAAATCATGACGGCAGCCCCCGAAGCATTTGACGCCATCATCCTCGGCGCCGGCGCTGCCGGGCTTATGTGCGCGCTCGTCGCCGGACAGCGCGGGCGCAAGGTGCTCTTGCTCGAGCACACGGACAAGGCCGGCGCCAAGATCCTCATCTCCGGCGGCGGCCGCTGCAATTTCACCAATCTCGCCTCCGCGCCGGATCGTTTCCTATCCGGCAACCCGCACTTCTGTACATCGGCACTGCGCCGCTACACGCAGAGAGACTTTATCGAGCTCGTGCGGCGCCACGGGATCGCCTTTCACGAGAAGACGCTGGGCCAGTTGTTCTGCGATGGCTCGGCGCGCAGCATCGTCGCCATGCTGCTTGCCGAATGTGCAGCCGGGGGGGTCGACGTGAGGCTCGGCCAAACCGTCAGCGACGTATCGCGGGGGGAGCACTTTGGCGTTGTCACCCCGTCCGGGTCATTCACGGCCCCATCGCTGGTGCTGGCGACCGGCGGCCTTTCTATCCCGAAGATGGGCGCCACGGGCTTCAGCTACGACGTGGCGCGCCGCTTCGGGTTGCGCGTGACGCAGACGCTGCCGGGACTGGCTCCGCTGAAGGCAGGTGAAGGCACGACCGGCTTCGATGCGGCGCTGGCCGGCGTCGCGCTGGAAGCCGTCGCAACGTTCGACAAGCAAAGCTTCCGCGAGAACATCCTTTTCACGCACCGCGGTCTTTCCGGGCCGGCGATCCTGCAAATCTCCTCCTACTGGCGGCCGGGCGAATCTATCTCAATCGACTTGTTGCCGGGCCTCGACGCGCGCGCCTTGCTCTTGGACGCCAAGCGTGCGCGGCCTAAGTCCGCGCCGCAAACTGTCCTCGCCGAAGTCATGCCAGCGCGCCTGGCGCAGGCGCTCACGGCCGCTGGCCTACCTGCCTGCGAGATGGCCAACATCAGCGACCGTGCGCTCGGCGCCTTCGCGGATGGCTTGCAGCGCTGGCAGTTCCTGCCCGCCGGAACAGAAGGCTACGCCAAGGCCGAGGTGACCGTCGGCGGCATCGACACGCGCGAACTATCGTCGAAGACGATGGAAGCGCGCGACGTACCGGGCCTCTATGCCATCGGCGAGGCCGTCGACGTCACCGGCTGGCTGGGCGGCTATAATTTCCAGTGGGCATGGTCGAGCGGCTGGTCTGCCGGCCAGAGCCTTTGATGCATGCACCCTAAACTTGGGCGGGAACCTTGAGCGTGAAGCGCGTCTCGTCGGCGTCCGACGCGGCGCTCAAAGTGCCGCCGTGGGCGCGCGCTATCTCGGCAGCTATGTACAGCCCGATGCCGAGTCCCCGACGATTGCCGTCTGTTGCCGCCCGATAGAAGGGCTGGAACATGTGCTCCATCACCGCGGCCGGGATCGCCGCGCCGCCGTTCGCCACCGCCAGCTCAAGTGCGCCGTCTCGGCTGCGCGCGGTGACGCGCACTGTGCCGGTGCCGTGGACAAGGGCGTTGGCGAGCAGGTTCGACAGAAGCTGCGCGATGCGCGCGGGATCGCAATCGACTGGCCCCTCGAGCTGCATGTCGACGTCGACCGCACGCTCGGGCCAACCGGCGCGCAGCTCTTCCACGACCTGCATCAATGCCGGCTCCAACGGCTCGCCCTTATCGCGCCGTATGGCGCAGCCCGCCGGCCAGACGCCCACGCGCGAGATCGAGCACGTTGTCGATCAGGTTGGCCATGCGGAGCACACTCTTCTGCATCAGCGGCAGGATGGTGCCGGCCTTGCCTTCCAGCTTCTCCTTGGCGAGCAGTTTGGCGCCGGCATCGATCGAAGCCAGCGGGTTGCGCAAGTCGTGGCCCAGCACCGCGATGAACTGCTCGCGCAGCTCCGAGGATTGGCGCTCAGAGAACAGCTCCGCCTCGCTCATGGCCAGCCGCTCCTGCGCCTCGATCTGGAAGCTGATGAGCTCGGCGAACAGCTTGAACATGTCGACGGTCTGCGCATTCTTGAGCCGCGCCGGCTTGGGATCGATGGCGCACAGCGTGCCGAAGAACGCGCCGTCGCGACGGTAGATCGGCATCGAGATGTAGCTCTGGAAACCGTACAGCGCCGGCGTCGGGTGGCCGCAAAAGTCGTCGTCCTCGGCGACGTGGTCGATGACGACGGCGTTGCCGCTGGCGCGGATCGCGTCGCATATCGTCGTCTCGACCTTCAGCTCGCCGCCCGGCTGCAGACCGAAAGCGATTTCATCGCGCACGGCACAGGCGATCCAGCGGTCCTCGGTGACCCGCGCGACGGCGGCGAAACCCATGCCGGTGGTGCGGCAGCAAACCTCGAGAATGGTCGGCACCGCGTCGATGCCCGAGATCAACGCTACGTCGTCCTGCAGTGACCGGCCATTCTCGGTACTATCGTTCATCGGGACGTTCGGTTGTCCTCGGGAGTAGAGGCCTTGCGGGGTGGGCTGTGGAAATAGCATTGTGTTGAGAACGCCCACCCTCTGCCCCGGGATCCCCTGGCCTCATGACCGCTGACGAGCAGGCTATCCGCGAGCTGATCGCCACCTGGATGCGGGCCAGCATTGCCGGGGACACCGATACGGTCCTCAGCCTGATGACCGACGACGCTGTGTTCCTGGTCGCCGGGCAGGAACCGTTCGGCAAGACGGCTTTCGCCGCCGCAGCCGATCGCATGCGCGGCATGCGCCTGGAAGGCTCTGCAGAGGTTCGCGAGCTACAGGTGCAAGGCGACCTGGCGTTTTCCCGCACCTATCTGCAGGTGACAATGAAGCCAGCTTCAGCGGAGCGAGCCGTTCGGCGGCAAGGATACGCCATGACGATCTTCCGCAAAGGCCCCGATGGCCTATGGCGACTGGCGCGCGACGCCAATCTGATGGCCACAGTCGGATAGCACTCACGACGGAGGAGTGAATGGCGGAAGTCTGCACGCACCTCGACGCCATCCGCGACGTCACCCCAGCGCCGACGGCTGCGAGGAATGCCTGAAGATGGGCGCCGAGTGGGTGCACCTGCGCATGTGCCTGA
Organism: uncultured Alphaproteobacteria bacterium; assembly: GCA_963795225.1. Taxonomy (GTDB): domain Bacteria; phylum Pseudomonadota; class Alphaproteobacteria; order Rhizobiales; family Hyphomicrobiaceae; genus Hyphomicrobium_A. The sequence goes on from CAWCHB010000019.1 coordinate 85,905, forward strand.
CGTGCGGCCACGTCGGCTGCTGCGATAACTCTCGCTACAAGCACGCGACCAAGCACTATCCACCGGCAGCAAGCACCCGATCATGCGCTCGATCGAGCCGGGCGAGGATTGGATGTGGTGCTCTATCCGCTGCGACACGAGCGGACTGGCGTGCTGGCCTGGCATCGAGTTGCGTCCGGCAATGCAGCGCCACACCGCACTGGCGTTCAGCGCGACGCCCCTCGAGTTGCAGGAACGAACGTGAACCGTGCCTGTCAAAATCGTAACTTTTCAGGCGCGGAAAATCATGGCAGCCTGACCGCATCGTTCAACAGCTGGAAGGAGGTGATCCGATGTCGAGTGGGATCTTGAGGACGGCGATGTCGCGGTCGCTCAGGTTCATGCCGGATTTGCCTCTGGTCTGCGCCTGAAGCAACAGCGGCGCAGCGCGACAACCGCTGCAATCGCCGCCGATATCTCACGGAGGCCGCCCACTGGGCGGCCTCTTTGTTTTTGGGGCCAGATCTTCGATAAGCGGCCAATTGGTCCGCGGCCTTGTCCCGCCGATGGCGGCTGCCTAGATGCTTCGACGAACATCTAAATGGAGGGTCGTATGCCGCAATCGAACGCTGTAGCAGCCACCACGTCGGACCTCTTCGATCCGGTGCAGCTTGGTCCCTTTGAGCTTGCCAACCGCATCGTCATGGCGCCGCTGACCCGCTCGCGCGCCGATGACGCGGGTGTGCCGGGCGAACTGCAGGCGACTTACTACAGCCAGCGCGCCTCCGCCGGCCTGATCATCACGGAAGCGACGAACATCAGCGCGCAGGGCAAGGGCTACATCCGCACGCCCGGCATCTGGACGCCCGAGCAGGTGGAAGGCTGGAAGCTGACGACCAAGGCGGTGCACGCCAAGGGCGGTCGCATCTTCCTGCAACTGTGGCACGTGGGACGCGTATCGCATCCCGACCTGCAGCCGGGCGGCGTACTTCCGGTGGCTCCCAGCGCCGTCCGCGCCGAAGGGCAGCAGGCCTACACGTATGACGGCTTCAAGCCGCTCGAGACACCGCGGGCGCTGGAGACCGCCGAGATCCCCGGCATCGTCGCCGACTATGCGCACGCGGCGCAGTGCGCCAAGGAAGCGGGCTTCGACGGCGTCGAGATCCACTCGGCCAACGGCTATCTGCTGCAGCAGTTCCTCTCCGACAAGACCAACAAGCGAACGGACCAATACGGCGGTTCGATCGAGAACCGCACGCGCATCGTCGTCGAAGTCGTCAAGGCGGTGACGAATGTGTGGGGCGGCGATCGCGTCGGCATCCGCCTATCGCCGCTCACCCGATTTGCCGACATCGGCGATTCAAACCCCGAGCCGGTCTATCTGTCGCTGATCGAGCAGATCAATCCCTACAAGCTCGCCTACATCCATGTCATCGAGGGCGACACAGGCGGTGAGCGGCATCCCGCCGGCGGCTTCGATCTGCAGAAGCTGCGCCACGCCTTCAACGGTCTCTACATGGCCAACAACAACTATGACCTGGAGCTCGCCATCGAGGCGCGCGCGACGAACCTCGCCGACCTCATTTGCTTCGGGCGCCCGTTCATTTCCAACCCGGACCTCGTGGAGCGGCTGCGCTCAGGTGCGCCGCTGGCCACGCCCGACCAAGCCACGTTCTACGCGGGCGACGCGCAGGGCTATATCGATTATCCGGCCCTGTGAGCACACTCTCCGTTGCCTTGGGCTTGGCCATCGATCGCGCGCCACAGACCAAATTGGCTTCGTTCTGCCAATTCCAATAATCCTCCGTATACGGAGTATTATGGGCTTTGAATCAAGTCCCAGGGGAGTCCGATAGTGAGCGTCGCCGTGATGATGCTTTGCTCAGATCGAAGCCGCCGTCACAGAGCCGCCAGATCAAGCGGCCCCGCCAACCTTGTGGAGACACAATAGCGCTTGCATCGCTTCGCCCGTGTGGCGCTCGCGCTGACCCTGTTGGGTGAGGCGAATAAGGGCATTCAGCTCCGCTTCCGGCTCCACCTGGCCTGCCCCTCATCACGATACCAAGCTCTAAGTTAGAACCCGGCCGTGGTCGGCCAGCATCTGGGCTGGCCGCAGCGGAGCGTAGGGCAGACCAGATGCTGGCGGCAAGATCGCTTCTGGAGCCGGTGGCCGGTAGCCAAGGGACGAGTGCGGGCGGATAGCATTGTAATGGCGTCTCCAGTTCTCGATCAGCACTTGCGGCCTCCCGCATTGTCGTAAAGATCTCACCGTTTAGTAGCTCGTCTCTGAGCTTGGAGTTCAGGCTCTCGCAGTAGCCGTTCTCCCAAGGGCTGCCGGGCTCGATGTAGATCGTCTTGACGCCGAGCCGGCCGAGCCATTCGCGCACGTTGATGGCGATGAACACGGGGCCGTTGTCTGATCTGATGTGCTCGGGTGGACCGTGGGTAACGAAGAGATCGGCCAAGCAGTGGAGCACGTCATCGGATCTCAGCCGTCTGGCAACGATGATCGCCAGGCACCGCCGCGTGAACTCGTCGAGCACGACCAGCATGCGGAAGGCGCGTCCGTCCTGGGTGCGGTCCTGGACGAAGTCGTAGGACCAGACGTGGTTTGGACGCTCAGGCCGGAGACGGACGCATGACCCATCATTGAGCCATAGCCGGCCCCGCTTCGGTTGCTTCATTGGGATTTTGAGCCCTTCCCGGCGCCAGATGCGATAGACGCGTTTGACGTTGACCCGCCAGCCTTCGGCAACCAGCATCTCGCGGATGCGGCGGTAGCCGTAGCGGCCGTACTGCGTGGCGAGCCGCACGATGTCAGCCGTCAGCGCTGCTTCGTCGTCAGGCGTCTTCAGATGCCGCCTCTGCGTCGCGCGCGGCTGTCCGACGACAGTACACGCGCGACGCTCCGAGACATCCAAGCGCGAACGGACGCGCGCGACGCACGCCCGCTTGCGAGAAGGGCTTAGTATTTTCCCTCGAGAGCTTCCTTCAGGATCAGCTTGTCAAGCGTCAGCTCGGACACCGCCCTTTTTAGACGATCGTTCTCGCGTTCGAGATCCTTGAAGCGCTTGGCCTGATCAAGCTTCAGGCCGCCGTACTCACGCCGCCAGCGATAGTAGCTCTGTTGCGAGACGCCGATGCCCCGACACACCGTGCCGATCGGCTGCCCCTGGCTCAACCGAACCTCAGCTTCCCGCAGAAGCCCGATGATCTGTTCAGTCGTAAACCGCTTCCGTGCCATTCCCTCATCTCCTCAATCGAGGTTGGAAATAGCCGGATTCGCTCAATCAACCTGGTATCGGTTCAGGGGAGCAGCCAGCCATTATTTGTCAAAAATCAAGAAGCAGCTGAGCTCGCCACGCTGACCCGCCCTAAGCGATGGTGGTCACGCAGCTTCGGCGTGTCCGCAACCCAAAGGGACGTGCGGGCCAACGATGAGTGCTGCTAGGCCATCCGGGTGGTCTCTGGGCGAAGAAGGATGAAGCGGCGTGCCAAGGGTCTGATCAGCCCCAGCGAGACTCCGCTCGCCGCAACGCGCCGCGAGTTCGCGGAAGAGACCGGTTATCGGCGGCGCGGAAATCGAACGGCCCGGACGGGGTAAGTCATCCGGGCCGAGGGAATCGCTTCACCCGTTTGTGCGAACGGATTCAGCAGTTGCCTAGGTAGCAGGCGCCTGCTGTCCAAGGCATCTCAAATCCGGAGCTGGAAATAAGTTTTAGCCCCCGCGTTGCGGGCGCGTCACACGGAAATGACAGCCGCCATACGAGAGACTGCCGCACGGCATCCAGAGTTGCGGGATTCACCAGCACTTGTTCCGGCAGCAAACTTGGCGTCGTGATGTTGAGTGTTGCCATAAGCGTAATCTGGCCGAAGCCGGCGATCTGCGCCGGTTCCGCCATCATCGTCAGTCTTCTGCGGCCTCGACCTCGCAACCTATAAGTCCGGCCACTCGATGACCTCCGGGAACTTCTCGATGACGCATAGGGATTGCACGCAGGGATTGCGCAAGACGCTCGCCCCCGTGTAGTCGAGGCCGATGACCACCGACGGCTACGTCGGGCCTGCCAGAAACGAGGGCCTGTAAACTCAACTCGCGCGGTTTCTCTCGGTAAAGAGGCTCTACATCAGGTCAGAAAATGCAAATCAAAGTTGCGGCCAAAACTCAACACCCGATAAACGGCTTGAAGATAACTTTACCCGGTGTAGGTCCTTTGGATTAGCGGCATGGGAACGCAAAAATACACTCTGCGCATACTCCTCGTCGAAGACGATGCAGCTATCCGACGGCTTACAAGTTGCGCCCTTCGGCACGCAGGCTTTGATGTTGTGGAAGCTTGTAATGCCGACGAAGGGGTCGCCCGCATCGGCGACGTCACCATCGACGCCATCATCACGGACGTGGAAATGCCCGGTACGCTCGACGGATATGACCTTGCGTGGCGCGCGCACTTCCAGCGGCCAGCGGCGCCTGTTTTTGTCGTGTCGGGAAGTATCAATTCACATCGGCGAGAACTGCCGCCTCTCGCCCGCTTCTTTGACAAGCCTGTTGAACCCTGCCTCCTCGTAGCCCAACTGCACAGTGCTCTCAAATCCACTGAGCCGCAGTCCTCGCGGGCCGTCGCATAGCGTCTTCCAGGCGCTTGGCATCAGGGTATGCCCACACCCGCACCATCGCGAGACGAGATGTATAGCGAGCTGTCAAGGTTGCGCTTGGCGCCCATCAGGATGCCGCCCGCGCGCTGCCGACACGTAACGTGGCGCCGCAGCCCGTTATCACGGCTTTGATTTCGGTGGCCGGGACCGGCTTGCTGAAATAGAAGCCCTGCACCTCTTCGCAACCCGCAAGGGTAACGGTGTCCAACTGATCTGCCGTCTCGACGCCTTCGGCCACGGTGCTCATCTGCATCTGCTTTGCGAGCCCCGCTACCGCCTGGATGATGGCGAGGCACTCCTTGCGCTTCGCGTTGTCGAGGTCGGCAATGAACGTACGATCGATCTTGATCTTATCGAAAGGAAAGCTGCGCAAATAGCTGAGCGAGGCGTAAGCCGTACCGAAATCATCGAGCGCGAATTTGACGCCGAGCGACCGCAGCTTGTGCAGCAGCTTATGCGTGTTTGCGTCATCACGTAGCAGCACGCTCTCCGTGATCTCCAGCTCCAAGCGATCGGGGCTGAGCCCGGAAAAGCTAAGCGCATCTTTGATATCTTTGTAGAGGTCGCCTTGTTCAAACTGCACGGAGGAGAGGTTGACGGTGACCTTGATGTGCTCCGGCCACGTCGCGGCCTCCTGGCAGGCCTGCTTGAGCGCCCACGCTCCCATCTCCACGATCAGGCCGGTTTGCTCGGCGAGCGGAATGAACGTGCTGGGCGGAACCATACCCAGCAACGGATGATGCCAGCGCATCAGGGCTTCAAACCCCGCGACCTCGTTCTTCTGCAGCTCGACAACCGGCTGGTAATAGAGTTCAAGCTGCCGCTCGGCGATCGCCGAGCGGAGGTCACCCTCCATACTCCACTGCTGCGCCATCTTCTGATCCAGCTCGGATTGGAAGAAAGCATAGTTGCCCCGACCGGAGGCTTTCGCGCGATAGAGGGCGAGGTCGGCATTCTTCAAAAGTTCGTCAGCATCACGCCCCTGGCTTGGCGCGAGGACGATACCAATGCTCGCGCCGACGCTCACTTTGCGTCCGAGCACGTGATGGGGCTCGCCGATGGCGCGCAGCACACGTTTGGCTAACTTTGCCGCTTGCGTTTCGGTCGTGACACCAGATTGGATGATAGCGAATTCGTCGCCGCCGAGCCTCGCGACGACATCGGGCCCGCGCAGGATACTTCCCGACATCCATCATTCGGCCGACGGCTCAGACGCTTTCAAGCACTTCGATCGTCGCTTCGCTCTCGTTTGCCAAAATGCAGAGTTCAGGCTTGGCGCCATGCCCGTTTGTGAGACGTAGCGACACGGGGGCATCGCCAACCGCGACGTTCGTCAGTTCCACATGACCGAGCCATTCGGGAATTGACGGCCCAGTGAATCGCAGTATGCGGCGGCGTCCATCGATTTCCAATCCGAGCATCGACTGCAGCAAATAGAACAGAGCACCGCTGGCCCACGCTTGTGGCGAGCATGCCACCGGATATAGCACAGGCGGACGCCCGCGACGGCGCGGGAAGCCACAGAACAATTCTGGCAAGCGATGCTGGTCCATGAGCATGGCGCAGTCGAGCAGCGCTTTGAGGAGCCGACCAACACCATCCCGCCGCCCGCAAGCCCCCAGACCTGCCGCGATGAGTGCGTTGTCGTGCGGCCAGATGGAACCGTTGTGGTAGGACATCGGATTGTAGCGGATCGCGCTGTCGGCAACTGTGCGTATGCCCCAGCCCGAAAACAGCCGCGGCGACATCATCAAGTCAGCCACCGAGCGCGGCGTGTTGTTCGCCGGCAATACCGGAGCGCAGGACTTGGCCAGCGTTGCTCGCCGCCACGAGGCAGGGGCGTTTCAGGCCGTCGAGGGCGAGCGCATAGCTGCCGAGTTCGTCCGACCAGAATGCCCCCTCGAAACCGCTCCTAAGGCTCTGGGCCTGTTGGGCTAGCTCCTGCGCGCGGTGATCCAATCCCAGGTGACGCGCAAGCAGTGCGGCAAGCATTCTGGCCTCGTAGCTGTAGGCCTGAACCTCCACCAGGGCCACCGGCCCCGTGCAGAGTGTGCCGTCGGCGTGGAATATGGAATCGCCCGCGTCCTTCCAGCCCTGATTTACCAAGCCCGAAGGGGCCGCACGGTAGTACTCGATGAAGCCATCGCCATCGCGATCTCCATAGGTGTCCATCCAGCGCAAGGCCGCCTCGATATTCGGCCACAGCTCACGCATGAGCTGATCATCGCCCGTGCGCTGCCAGTAAAGGCCTGCGAGCACCACGAACAGCGGGGTCGAGTCTACGCTGCCGTAATACGCCCCGAACGGCACCTCCTTCAGCGCTGCCATCTCGCCACGGCGCATCTCATGCAGGATCTTGCCGGGCTCGGCATCGGAATCAGGATCGCAGGCGGTCGCCTGATGGGCCGCGAGGAAATCGGAGGACGCCGCGTGCCATCTCGGGATAGATCCACAGCATTTCAAGCGCGGTGATCAGTCCGTCGCGTCCAAAAACGGTCGAGAACCAAGGTACGCCGGCGTAGGGATAGAGGCCGCCGTCGGTCTGCGTCATTAATAGCGTGAGGTCGGCCGCCGACCGGCGCAGCGCCATGTTGAGATCGTCGCAACCGGTGTCGACGCCGCACCAGCCCACCTTCTTGGCAAACGCGCGACGCGCGCCGAGCAGGCCAGCGAGGAAGCTCCGTCGCTCACGCTTGGCGTCGTGCACTGAATCCAGGCCGACAGTTATATCGACAATCACTCGGCTCTTGCTCGCCAATGAGAAAGCGTACGTCGCCCTGGTGCCGTTGAGCGATTTTGGCGGCTCGGAGAAGGTGACTCGCGTCGCCCGCCGAGCGCCATCCAGACCGACGTAGCCGATGACAATCTCGGCAGGCCCGACCGTCTCATGCTCCCGAGCCCCTCTCCGGGCGCGGGTAATACCGCGTACTTCGAAAATGTCGGCGAAGTCATTGTCGAAACTGAAGGCGACCGGCAGCTCGATCTTGGTCTGTCCGTAGTTGCTTAGCATCACGCGCTGCCGCAGCCCTGTGGTGTGTACATAGAGCGTCCGTTCGATGTGAACCTGGTCCTTGGGCAGGACGAGTTGGCCATTGCGGAAGACATCGGGATTGGTCAGGTCTGCGTGAACGTAGGTACCGTCTTGTGCTAGACTAGACCCCAGCAAAAGGGGGTCGACGCCCATGACTGTCATGCGCAGATGCGAAAGATATCGCGTGTCGGCATGGAATAGGCCGTCAGAACCGGCGCCGTCGGCATTGACGTCGCCGTGCGAGTCGATAACGGCAAACGTGTCGTCTGCCTTGAGGGCATAGCGCTGCCGGGCACTGGACTCGGATGCCGCAATGTCGAAGCGCTCGTCCGCTTCAGCGGCGGCTTCGATTGGTCCCCCTTTGCGCCGCGTTTCGGACATCGAGTCCTCCTCAACCGATGGCCCTGACGGCTGAACGGTGTCTCATGCCAGCTTAAATGACCCGCCGGACCCGCGCGAGCCCTGCCAGGGGTTATGCGGGCAACGCTGTGTTAAGCACGGTTGCGTATTGCGAATGTGCGGATGTCACGGGAACGTTGTGGGCCCTGTGCCGTTAAGCGCCTAGCCCGCGGTGTCGCCGCGGGTTATTGCGCGTGCCATGCATGGAGGTCCCACGCCGATGCGTATCGCGCAGGTCGCGCCTTTGACGGAATCCGTCCCACCTAAACTGTACGGTGGCACCGAGCGGGTCATCTCCTGGCTTACCGAGGCGCTTGTCGAGCTCGGGCACGACCTCACTCTATTCGCCAGCGGAGATTCAGTGACCAGCGCCAAGCTCGAACCGGGTTGGCCGCGCGCCTTGCGCCTTGATGGGGCGGTGCGTGATGCCAATGCCTTGCACATGGCCATGCTGGAAGCCGTGGCGCAGCGGGCTGATGAGTTCGACTTACTGCATTTCCACCTAGACTACTATCCTTTCTCGCTGTTTTCGCGCCTGTCGACGCCATTTGTAACAACGCTTCATGGGCGCCTCGATCTCCCCGAGCATCGTCCGGTGTTCGAAGCTTTCCCTAAGGCTGCCTGTGATCTCCATATCGGAGTCGCAGCGGCGGCTGCTTCCTACCGCGCCATGGGCCGGAACCGTACTTCACGGACTCCCGCAAGGCCTCCTGGGACCGACGGGTGCCGATCCTTCCTATCTCGCGTTTCTGGGCCGAATATCGCCTGAGAAGGGCCTGCCCGCCGCTATTCGCGTTGCCCGCAAGAGCGGCATTCCCTTGAAGATTGCAGCCAAGGTCGATCGCGCTGACGTCGACTACTTCAATGAGGAGATCCGGGCGCTATTAAATCAACCGGGCGTAGAATTCATCGGCGAGATCAGCGATGCCGAGAAGTCTGCTTTCCTCAGTGGCGCAGTGGCGCTGCTCACCCTGATCGATTGGCCCGAGCCGTTTGGGCTGGTCATGATCGAGGCCATGGCCTGTGGGACGCCTGTCATCGCTTTTCCCCGCGGGGCTGTCCCTGAGATCATCGAGGATGGCGTCAACGGCTTCATCGTCGCCGACGAGGAGGAAGCGGTATCTGCGGTCGGCAAGCTGGCTCAGCTATCACGAGAGGGCGTTCGTGCACGCTTTATAGAACGCTTTACGTCGCGCCGGATGGCCGAAGACTACCTGGGTATTTATGCGGAGTTGGTCGAAGTGGCACCAAATCGCATGAGCCAGGCGCGTGTCACGCATCTATCGCCCGCGACCTTGATATCACTCGCGGCTTCATCAGCCGGCCCGCCGATTTAGATTTCCTGAGCTTCACGACCGACTTGGGGCTGGGATGTCCACCGACGCGGAGTGGTGCCTGGTAGAGTAGCCGGATGCGATACCAGGCTCGCCTTGAGCCGCGCTCGTGCCCACACACGTGGCAAGCAAGTGCATCCACTCTCCCCTCTCGGCGGAGATAGCCGAACGTACTGGCCGTTTCAGGGGCTGCGGTCTTCTGCAGAATTGCGAATTGAAGCATCGAGACGAACGATACGGTCGTCGAGTCGCTTGCGCTCTTCTCGACACTGGGCGAGCACAAGGACCGCGCGCTCCCAGTCCTCACCATCGAGCACCTCATCAGCGAGCAACTGGCAAATTTCAGTCGCGCCCGCTTTGATGGCTCTGACGCTGGCGGAGACCCGATGACGCTCGGCGTGCAGGTTCTCTATGTCCATGGCATCCGACTCCTAACCAAATCTTAGTGCCCATTGCTAAGCCGAGCGGCAGACCGGGCCGGTAAGCTCGCAGGGCCATCGCTTCAATCGGAGCGGATCGCGCTCGCCCTTGGCAGCCGCCGCCTTGATGCGGCGCGCCAGCTCCGCCCGAGCGGATTTCTGGCACGGGGAAAGAACCCGCCCCGGCGTCAGTTCCAGCTCGCGCCATGCCGCCTCAAAGGCATGCTCAATTACAGCCTGCAAGTGGGGTTCGACCGACGTACTGGAAAACGGCATGGAAGGCCCCCGGGTTGCACAATGCCAGGAATGTCAGCCCCAGAGTTTGACGAATTCGCGGCGAAGCGCCTCGGGCCGGCGGGGCGTGGGACAGTTCAGGCGCGGTATGCGGGGGCTTATCGGGCTTGTTACAGATCTGAACGACGAAGTGACTTGCTCCTAACGCCAAAGCGGAATGGCCGAACCGGCCGATTAGATCGTTGCATCTCGCGCTCGATGAAGAGCCTTGCGCTGGTGCTTGGGAAGCATTGCTAACCCGGCAAGGGCGCGGGTCCTGCGCCTGCCTGTTCCGGTCGGGCGTCTCAGAGGTCCGGCCTAAGGCGCCCGATCAACGGGCGGCGTTACTGTTTAACCAGCCCGCCTTCGCAAGCCTTGGTAAACTCCATCTTGTCCAGCGTGCCGTCCTTATCGGGGTTGGCCGCAGCAACGTCCGTCACATACTGCTGAGCCTCCGTTTCAGTGATGGTCGCGGCGTTGGAGGGGTTGGCTTGCATCCACACCGCATCGCAGTCCGCTTGGGTCAGCTTAGCGCCCGTTGACATTCCGGTCGTGCTGCCGCCCGACTTCATTTCAGGCACGGCTTTATCCATCTGCTGCGTGGGGGGATGCTCTCCCTTAGCCGGCCCTTTCATCTCCGGCGTCACGGCATCCATGCTTTTCGTCGGGGCATTACCAGCCTCGCCCTGCTTGTCGACGGTTTGTGCAGCGGCACCACCGGCGATGGCGAGGCAAATGGCTGTCGCTAAAACCAAGCTCTTCATTTTTTCCTCCTGAGTAGCGTTTTGAGGAAAACGCCGCTCCTTGAAGCGTTGTTCCGCTTCAGTAGCTCCGTAACCTGCCTCGACGGGAGCAACTTAGGCAGACAGATGTCGTTTGTCTTGCACCATTGCCTGTCTCGTGGCGCGTCGGTAGTCATGCCCTAGACCGCGGAACTGCAACCAACGCGAAACCATTGTTAGAGCAGCTGCTCACAGAGCATCGCGCGCCATTCACTTGCCGACGGCGCGTCTCACATCGGAGGAAGCAACTAAGCGCTAGCAAACTCGTATGAAGGGAAACGCCATGAGTTCAACCTACAATCCCCCCTCCTCTTCCACGGCCAACGGAACGATTTGGCCAGCACCGCGCAGGACAAGTTCAACGAGACGGTTGAGCAGGCGCGGAACCTTGCTCAAGGGCAGTACGACATGCTCGAAGCCAGCATCCGCCGCAATCCCCTGCAGGCGGCCGGTATCGCCGCGGGCATCGGCTTCGTACTCGCCCTATTGGCACGTCGCTGAACGAAACGAACATTGCATGGGGCTACCGGCGGCGCCGGTCGAACCAACTTCGTCCGTGCCGCACGCCGAACGTCTCTGTCAAAGAAAACCCCGGCGCAGGGCGGGCGCCGGGTCATAGTCGAGGCCGGGACCAACAGCTGGATGGATTGCCAAGCATCTAGGACAGTAAGCCTTGTGTCGCCAACATGCGCATCACACTCGCTCAACGATCCCGAGCCAGGGAATGCCCTCAGGCCACTGACCGAGTAGCTGAAACAGGAAGCCGACGAAACACATGAGCGCGCCGACAAGGAACGGCAAGGCGCGACTGCGCTGAAACTGTAAAAGCCGCGCCTCTTCGCGGGCACTTTCGGCGGCATCATCCAGGTACTCTTGATTCTCGAAAACCGGCCCGATCTCGGCCACGCCCGTCATCGCCAGCATATCCCTGTGTTCTTGCCGGAGCTTGCGTTTGTGCGCACGCTCGCCTTCCCAATAATCAATGCGCGTCTTGGCGCGCATTTCGATGTAGCCGCGAAACCACTCGAAGGCGATGAGCCCGAACCCGAGGGCGTCGAGGAGAAGCCCGAAGACTGAGAGCCACCCTTGATCCAGACGCAACCAGGCCGCAAGCGCGAGAAGCTCCATTTCTTTCCTCCCCCTTATCCCCTGTCGCGGCTGTGTGGCGCCGCCCGCAAGCAACTTTCATTCCAGAACTCCAGTTGGTAAGCCAGTTCAATCAAGGCGCCTCGTGGGGCCTACATGGAGATAGAGAGAAGTTCATAGCGCTCGCTACACGATAATCGACGAGGCGGAGGCAAAACGGAAAGCAAAGCGTGGATCCTTGCAAGCTTCGACGCCTCCGTCGTGGCCGAGGGCCACGTCTCGAAGTCAAAGGGCGACAAGAAAAGCGGTCACAGGAAGCGCCGGTAGCAGGTCCGTGCTATAGCCATTGACAGATAGGTGCTCTATGCGATGCCTGCTAGCGTGAAGCGCCTAACGGTTCGCCGATGGCCGTCGATTTGGAAAAAGAGCTTAAGGACCTGAAGCGTCGCGTCGATTTCGCCGAGACACGGCTCTCGCAGCTCGAAGGACCATTCGGCTTCATCTCCGGCCAGCTGCGGGACATCCAACTCTACATGCCTGCGCGATTCGATGACCTCGATCGAAAATTCGACGGTGTCGCAAGCAAGGTCGATGATCTGCAAAATGACCTTCCGCAAATCGTCGCAAGCGCGGTCACCGACGTTATGCAGCAGCGGTGACGGAACAGGGGGCGAAATCGCCAGCCTGATTGCGTGGCGTGTCGACCGCTTAACCGGCGCGACCTGCGTGTCCACGGACTTCACCTTCACCGGTAGCGGGGCGTTTGCCAGGAGCGGCGCGGACGCGAGGATGAAGCGGGATTTGCGCAGCTCAGCAAAAGGCGCCCACCTAAGCGCGCAGTTTGTGTGGCAGGGATACGCTCAGGCGCTTTATCGCCTTGACGCCCGGCTGTCTCGTCGCAAGCCATGCGTCATGCGCGGCCTGCATTCCGAGCCACATAGCCGCAGATGCGCCGAGCGAGCGCTCGAGTTGTGCGGCAACATCGGGGGTTAAAGGTCGCGCTTCGCGCAGAATGGCGTGCAAGGTGTTGCGCGAAACGCCAAGGTGCTCCGCAAACGCACTGATGCTCAAGCCATGTTCCTCGAGCGCAGGAATCACAAAATCGCGCATCACTTTCCCGGGGTGGGTAGGCTGTCGCTGCGGGCGACCGGCTGAGTATTCACTTCCCATGATAGTCTTCCTCGTCCACCCGCACGGCTTGGCCGTCTTCCCATTCGAACACGATGCGCCATTGCGCGCGGATCTCTACCGCGTACTGATGGCAGCGATCTCCCTTCAACTGGTGAAACTCGAAGCCGGGCAAATCCATGTCCTCGGGTTTGGTAGCCTTATCGAGCAGGTCGAGAATAGTGACGATGCGATCGGCCGATTTCGGATCGACGCCCTTGGCGCGGCCACGCTGCCAGAGCGCCTTGAGCACCCTGCTCTTGAACGTCCCGATCATCCTAGCCGGCCTCGTGTTTCTGTAACGTAAAGCGTTACAGGTGTAACGTCAAGAGTTGCGTTGCCGTCGTAATCCGCGCCCGGAGGGGACGAGCCCTTTGTTGTTCTTCGGCTTGCCCGACGCTGGATTGACCCGGATCTTTGGTGGTTTGCCGAGTTCCGCCGCCCATTTTGGCACGACGCCTGCGCGTCACCCACCGCATCGACAGGTTCCGTGTCTTTTCTTGCTCGGCCGCCGCGTGGGCGAGGAGCGCCTGTTCTATGCGGCGCCGTTGCGTCAAAAGTCATCTTCACGAGAGGGGCCGCACGACGGTGAAGGCCTGATGGCTCGCCGGCAATCGCACCCTTTGAGGCCAATGCCGGGACTGTCGACGCGAACGCTGCTCCCCGGTAAGGCCTCAATATCGCTGGTGCGCCTTGCACACGCAATATGCGCCAAATACCCCAAGCAGCGGAGTGCTGACATCGAATTCCCGAGGATTCGAAAGGGCTGACGACACCACCAAGCGACGTCGCTTCGCAAGGTGTCCGGTGCTTCACGGTGCGAGGGTCAAACGCATACCACAAGGAAAGCTCAGTGCGCGCCGCCGTCTTCGCGGGCGTCCAGAAAAGCTGCAGGTACGCGCAGTGAACGCAACCGTCTCCCGTCGTGAGTATGTCCAAAACAGTTCGATGTCCTCGATAAGATCATCTTCGAAATAGTCCAAAAATGGCCAGGCCCCCTCGGGCGCGCTGATATAGATGGGTATCGCCCTGCCGCCCCATACGTGCCCCCTCCATTTTCGAGAAACGAACGGGCTAATCTCGCGCGACCATGCTTCATTCCAATGGCGCCCAAGCCTAATGACTTTTGCACTCGTAGGATCGGCTGCTTTGCCCAAATTTATCCATCCCGCTCGCTTAATCCAAGCGTCGCTGGTTGCGGTGCGGGTACGCTTAACCACGGCCAAGTGCAGTAATGTATCATCTACGCAACAATCGATCTGCGCGAAGAGTTCGGCGTGCGGATCGCGGTGTTGCCTAATCTTATCGAAATCCTTGCACACTACATTCAGCCCTGTTTTCATTTTGCCGGGTGGAACGTGATCGAAAACATACATTAGAATTTCTTCTCCTCTTTTTGCGCCACTGGCGGGCTCTTTTTGGCCTCAGAGCGATCTTCAATCTTGTTGGTCGACGCTAAAATGCCAAAGTTGCGGCGGGCCGCCGCCCGTTCTCTCGCGGCCGCATAGTCCTCTAAAGCCGCTTTCCACTCATGGTCTATCTCAGCGTTAAAGCGGAGCACGTCCCCCAAGGGGAGGGGGGTTTTCGGGCGCCATGCCCGCCGGCGCTTCGGCCGCGGCGACGTCGCCGCGCACGCTTTGAGTTCCCCGGCGCCCCGAGATTGCGCTGCGGCAAAGTCGCGAACGGCAAACTTCCGCCGCGACAGCGCCCGCCGCGTATAGCGGTCAATTCGCTTCAGGTCGTTGGTCACCGGTTCCAGTGACAGGGCCAGCTCGTGTGCAGGTAGCGTCCGTGGGGGAGCGCTCTGATGCCCGCAAAGGGGCGCTGCCACCGCCTCCTGCAGGCGTTCGTGACGAAACTGGCGGCTGCGTTGCACGTCGACGTGCGCTTCGGCGACGCGCCGGGCGAGGTCGATGAGATCAAGGCGGTCCGCCTCACGCGCGATCCGTTGGGCTAACTCTTCCACGTCTTGTCCCAGCGCCGGGTCAGCCAGGATGTCTTGGCTGAGCCCGTGCCGGCGCGCATTCTGCGCGGCCCGCGCTTTGCCGGCAGCCGATGTAGGCCCCGTGCTCTGGCGCGCATTGGCGCGGTTGGCCTGCACGCGACGCTCACTCATCACGGGTGACGCCTTTCCCGTTGATCGGCGCCTTGAGGTCCTCGAATTCGGCATCGACGATGTCACGCACCGTCTTGGCCGTACCGGCGCGATAGCGCTCGAGTTCCCTCAAGGCGGTCGTGAAGCGCCCTTCCGCCGACCCCATTAGCGCATCAAAGCCGGCCATGAGGTCGATCTTGATGGCCATGGCGTCGCCCATAACCACGTCGTACGACAGGCCGGCGCCGGTCAGCAACGCCTCGACCTTGGCGACCTCAGTGGGGTCGCCTTTGGCCCAACCCTCCGCCAAAGTAATGGCCAGGGGCTTAACGCAAAGGCGCTCCAACACGCGCTTTAGGGCGGCTGGGCCGGTCGCGATCAACAGACCGGCTTTGGCACGCCGCCAGCGGCGCACCTCCCAGCCGTGAAAAATGGCGTCGTCAACGTAGATCTCTTCGATGGCGTTCGCCGGCTTCAGGGCGGTGCGGATGCGGTCGGCGAACTGATCAAAGGCGGCGGCATCCTCGCCGGGAATGAGCACCGGCGTGCCCAGCCAGCCCGCATTGGATTTAGCGGCCCGCTTGCCGGCTCGTGTCGCGTTCGGTTTGATTTTGGAAATAGCATTCATAAAACAAATCCCTTCTTTAAAATGAGGCCCGGCGCATGTCTCATCGCCGACGGCTAAATACCTACGACGTACCCCAGGGGGGCCGCCTAGACGTGACTTCTGTCGGAAGCACGGTGTCGGACATTAGTGTCCGTGTTGACCGCTAGGTCGGGCAACATTCGTCGTTTCAGTATAACTGGCCAGCGCCAAAACTTTGCCGAAAACAAGCTTCGGTTTTGAAAGCAAGTTTTGGCTAACAAATGGAAGTTTTCCTGTCAAGATTAAATATTCGAAAGATTTGAAAGTTTGAATTCCCCCAATTTCGCAGGCGACGCGTTTGGAATCGGTTTGATGGTTTTCTGCCGCTCAATTTATCCCGTTTTTGTCAGGCGTACTTGGTGAAATGACGCCTATGGCGTTGGACTGTCTATATGAGCGTTCCCGAGGCAATCATCGTGCTTGCACGGCGCTTCGTCGAACGCGCGGATAGGGAACTTGCGGGCACGGTGCCGCCGCTTCCGGCGATCGAGACCTGCCGGCTCCCGCGACAGCCGCGCTAGCAGGCTGTTGAACTTCGGGTTTGGGTGGAACCAGTATCCTCGGCTGGGACTGCGGACGACCGTTTTTTCTCGGTTTGATGCTGACGGCCGGCGGGTCTCGACTGCGCCGCTCCCCTCGCCCTCACGCTGCGGCGAGCAGCCTCGGCATCCGGATCAGATTGTAGGCGGCCATCGCGAAGGTGAACTTGAAGCGCACGCGCGCGAGGCCGCGCACCTTCACCTTGGCAAGGCCGGCGATGGTCTTGCCCCAGCCGAAGGCTTCCTCGACCAGCTTGCGTTTGCGCTGGCTCACCCGATAGCCCTCGTGCCGCGTCGTGCGGCCGTCGATCGCGGAGCCCTTGACCTTCGCCGCGACGTGCGGCGTCACGCACTTCTGCCTGAGATCGGCGACGAAGTCGGACGTGTCGTAGCCCTTGTCGGCGCCGAGCGTGAGCCGGCGCTCGGAGCCGGGATCCTGCCGGTCGATCATCGCCAGGGCCGCCTGCACGCTCGGCCGTGCCGGTCGCCTGCGTCGCGTCCGCCTGCACGACGAGACCGTGCCGGTTCTCGATCAGCGCGTGCCCCATGAAGTAGAGCTTCGCCGGCTGGCTCTTGCCCTTGCGGAAGAGCTTGGCGTCCGGGTCGGTCTTGCTCTCGTGCGTGTCGTTGGCGCGCTTCTCGCCGTGGAAATCGCGCTCGCCGTTGCGGCCCGGGCGCCGGCGGCTCGTCGCTGCCGTCCTTGGCGCGGAAGCTCTTGAGCGTGGCCCACGCCTCGACCAGCGTGCCGTCGACCGAGAAGTGGTCGTCCGACAGGAAGCGCTTCACTTGGGGTGGCGCAGCACCGCTTCGAGGAACTTCGCGGCGACATCGGCGTCGAGCAGCCGGTCGCGGTTCTTGGAGAACGTCGAGTGGTCCCACACGGCATCGTCGATGCCGAGCCCGACGAACCAGCGGAACAGCAGATTGTAGTCGATCTGCTCCATCAGCTGGCGCTCGGAGCGCACCGAGTAGAACGCTGTCCGACATCAACACCTGTGAGACAAAACTAGTGGCTTGAGGAACGGAGGATTTCGGGCTCATCGTCACCCGTGAGGAGGGGGCATGAGACAGAAATCCAACACACCTGAGACACCGTCCGAGCGGCTCGTGAGAGACATCCGCCGCGCGACCCGCAAGCAGTATTCGGCCGAAGAGAAAATCCGCATTGTTCTCGATGGATTGCGCGGCGAGGTCACGATCGCCGAACTCTGCCGCCGGGAAGGCATTGCCGAGAGCCTGTATTACAGCTGGTCGAAAGAGTTCCTGGAAGCTGGCAAGCGACGGCTCGCCGGCGACACGGCGCGGTCGGCGACCACCAGCGAGGTCAAAGACCTCAAGCGCCAGGCCCTGGAGCTGAAAGAGGTGGTGGCCGAGCAGTCAGGCATGTGTAGCGATCTTGAATGAGATGCAGGAACTCAATCAGTAGATCAGGACGGCGAGGGCGCGAGCCTAGAAGTTCCGGCACCTCGCGGCGGGCTTCCACATTGGGGAAGCCGCGGGCACGTTTCGGGAACCAACATTGCGGGCTGGTCGGTCGGGTCTGCCACCATTGTCTGCAACCTTCCCCACCATGTTCACTCCCTGTTGCAGTCGAGCCAAAGGCATAACTAAAGGTCACCGCCGCCAAGCCGCGCCATACCTTCTGCCTTCCATGAGGCCCAGTGCAACCAGCACGCGCTCAGCTGTATTTCGGGAAACCCGTGCCAGCGGGTAATGGTCACGAAGCAACGCACCCGCGAAAGCGCCGGCCTACCTAGGCATCCGCTGGCCGATGACGATAAGGCGCGCCGCCCGTTCGGCGGCATCTTGCAGATATTGCCGTGACTTCTTGATTGCAACGTCAAGCAGCATAGCGTTCGGCGTTGCAGATTCCAGTCCGTCGATGCCGTGGACGAACACGCCGCCTGCGTCATCGGCAAGGCCGCCGCCAATGGCGACGACGGGAACGCCGTGCTTGCGTGCTGCGGCAGCAACACCCGAAGGCGTCTTGCCGAAGGCGGTTTGGAAGTCGACGCGCCCTTCGCCGGTAATGGCGAGATCGGCGCCTTGCATGATCTCCTCGAGGCGCGTTGCCGCGACGACGAGCTCGACGCCGCGCTTTAGCGTCGCGTTGGTGAAAGCCATAAGGCCAGCGCCAATGCCGCCGCCTGCTCCTGCACCGGGCCGATCGATGACGTCGGCGCCGATGCTGCGTTTGATGATGTGAGCGAAGTGCGCCAGGTTCCTGTCGAGCAGTTCGACCATTTCCGGCGTCGCACCCTTTTGGGGACCGTAGACGCGCGAGGCGCCCTTCTCACCACACAACGGATTGGTGACGTCGCAGGCGACGCTGATATGGATCTTGGCGAGTCCCGGGTTGACGGTTGACATATCGACGGCCTGCACGTCGTCGAGATCGCCGCCGGCGATGAGATCGCGAATGGGAGCGCCGCCGAAGTTGAGGAAGCGCACGCCAAGGGCCTGCGCCAGGCCGGCACCGGCGTCGTTGGTGGCCGAGCCCCCGATGCCAAGGATGATCTCGGTGACGCCGCGCTTTATGGCGTCGCTGATCAGCTCGCCGGTGCCAAACGTGGTGGCAAGCAGCGGATTGCGCTGATCCTCGGGGACAAGCGGCAGTCCGGAGGCCTCGGCCATCTCGATGACCGCCGTCTTGCCGTCGCCAAGCAGGCCGTAGGAGGCCATTACCCTCACTCCCATCGGGCCAGACACCTGGGTCTTGACGATCTGCCCGCCGGTCGCGTCGACGAGAGACTGCACCGTGCCCTCGCCGCCGTCGGCCATGGGCACCTTAATGTAGGTGGCGTCCCGCCAGACCCGCCTCAGCCCCGTCTCGATCTCGTTTGCCACTTCCAGGGAGGTCAAATTTTCTTTGAAGGAATCAGGGGCGATAACGATTTTCATGGGGACATCTTCTCACGAAGCTTGCCAGCCAATTGGTACCGGACGCTCCAAGGGCCGCAACACTGAGGGATAGATTCACTATATCGCTCTTCCTGCAGCTCGTGCGGTTTCTGGATGTTCATGGGACCGCATGCACAGGGGGCTAAAGTGTGTGGTGCACAGGGTGGCAAAGCCTTAGCATCCGGTGATAGACGGCCTTGCAGGCCGAAAACATTTAGGTCCAATGCCCAAGCCGAAATCCGAGTTAGCGACCGATCTGCTGCCGTTTCAGGCGGTCAATGCGGAGGAGCTCGCCCGCAACCTGCTGCGCCTGTTCGAGCAGGGAGGGAACGTCCTCACCGAGTTCATCGAGCGCAACGACGCCAAGATTGGCCCCTACTCGGCGGCCAACGAGATCACCGAGGCGACGACCACCCTTTCGGACCTCGCCCGCCAGTGGTTCGCCGACCCGGCCCGCTTCGCCGAGGCGCAAGGCACGCTGCTGCGGTCCTACGGCGAACTGTGGAACAATACTGTCTATCGCATGCTCGGCCAGGAGGTGACGCCGGTCGCCGAGCCTGAGCCGGGCGACAGCCGCTTCAAGGACCCCGAGTGGTCGGCGAACCCCTATTTCGACTTCTGGAAGCAGGCTTATCTCGTCACCGCCAAGTGGGCGGAGGACATGCTGGAGAACACCGAGGGACTGGAAGGGCGCACGCGCCAGCGCGCCGAGTTCTATCTGCGGCAGGTGGCCAGCGCGCTGTCGCCTTCGAACTTCCCGCTCACCAACCCGGAAGTGCTGCGCGAGACGTTGGCGACCAACGCGGAAAATCTCGTGCAGGGCATGTCGCTGCTCGCCGAGGACATGCGCAAGTCGGGTGATCTTCTGAAGGTCAGCCAGACGGACACAACCGCTTTCGAGATCGGCCGCAATCTCGCGACGACGCCCGGCAAGGTCGTCTATCAGAACGACATCTTCCAGCTCATCCAGTACGCGCCGACGACCGACAAGGTGCACGAGCTGCCGGTGCTGATCGTGCCGCCGTGGATCAACAAGTACTACATCCTCGACCTGACGCCGGCCAAGAGCCTCATCAAGTTCATCGTCGACCAGGGCTTCACCGTCTTCATCATCTCGTGGGTGAACCCCGATACGCGCCTCTCGCACAAGTCCTTCGAGGACTACATGCAGGAGGGCATCCTTGACCGCCGCCGATGCCGTGAAGCGCGAGACCGGCGTCGATCAGGTCAACGTCGTCGGCTACTGCGTCGGCGGCACGTTGCTGGCAACGACGCTCGCCTATCTGGCGGCACGCGGCGAGGCGCCGTTCAGCTCCGCTTCGTTCCTTGCCACGCAGGTCGACTTCACCAATGCCGGACGACCTCCTGCTGTTCACCGACGAAGACCAGCTCGAGGCGCTCGACACGCTGATGTCGGAGCGCGGCTACCTCGACGGCTCGCGCATGGCCAACGTGTTCAACATGCTGCGCCCGCGCGACCTCATCTGGCCCTACATCGTCAACAACTACCTGCTCGGCAAGAAGCCGTTCCCGTTCGACCTGCTG
The DNA here is from genome assembly GCA_963795225.1 of uncultured Alphaproteobacteria bacterium. Taxonomy (GTDB): domain Bacteria; phylum Pseudomonadota; class Alphaproteobacteria; order Rhizobiales; family Hyphomicrobiaceae; genus Hyphomicrobium_A. The sequence goes on from CAWCHB010000019.1 coordinate 106,757, forward strand.
TATTGGAACCAGGATTCGACGCGCATGGCGGCCGCCAATCACGCCTTCTATCTGCGCGAGTTCTACAATCACAATCGCCTGTCCACCGGCACCCTGAGCATCGCCGGCACGCGCCTCGACATGCACAAGGTCAAGCTGCCGGTCTACGAGCTGGCGACGAAAGAGGATCACATCGCGCCGGCGCGCTCGGTCTTTGCCGGCGCGCAATTGTTCGGCGACGACGTCGAGTTCGTCCTCTCCGGTTCCGGCCACATCGCCGGCGTCGTCAATCCGCCCGACAAGATGAAGTACCAGTACTGGACCAGCGGCAAGCGCAAGGCCAAGTCGCTGGAGCAGTGGCTGGCGGCGGCAAAGGAGCACCCGGGCTCGTGGTGGCCGCACTGGACGGAATGGTTGGCCGAGCATTCCGGCGAATGGACCGTGCCGCGCGAGCCGGGCGAGACGATGGGCGTCATCGAGGACGCGCCCGGATCTTACGTCAAGATGACGTTGTAACCATCCTGTCCGACCCTGGGTGCATCAACCCCTTGAGAGGATTGAGGCCGTAAGTCGACAGCTTGACTTCCAGGCGCCCCGATCCCCACACGATTGCGCCCGCAAACTCACTTCCATGCTACATAGCGTTCATGTGTTCCCGCGTTCAAAGGCAGGCACAGATGTTCCCGATTGCCGAGCCCGTCTCCACGAGCGGCTTTTTCACCGCCACCCTGGCCGAAAGCGACCCCGACATCGCCAGCGCAATCGGCAAGGAGCTGAACCGCCAGCAGCGCGAGGTCGAGCTGATCGCGTCCGAGAACATCGTCTCCCACGCCGTGCTCGAAGCGCAGGCAGCGTGCTGACCAACAAGTACGCCGAAGGCTATCCCGGTCGCCGCTACTATGGCGGCTGCGAGTTCGTCGACAACGTCGAGCAGCTCGCCATCGATCGCGCCAAGAAGCTGTTCGACTGCAGGTTTGCCAACGTGCAGCCGAACTCGGGCTCGCACGCGAACCAGGGCGTATTCAACGCGCTCTCTCAGCCGGGCGACACCATCCTCGGCATCGACCTCGCGGCGGCGGTCACTTGACGCACGGCTCGCCCGTCAACCAGTCGGGCAAATGGTTCAAGCCTGTCGCCTACGGCGTGCGCGAGACGCACCGCGTCGACATGGACGAAGTCTAGAAGCTGGCCCTCGAGCACGGCCGCGCATCATCATCGCCGGCGCCTCAGCCTATCCGCGCCACATCGACTTCAGCCGAGTTTCGCGACATCGCGGACGAGATCGGCGCCATCTGATGGTGGACATGGCGCATTACGCCGGTCTCATCGCGGGCGGCCAGTCTATCCATCCCGTTCCCGCACGCACACGTCGTCACCACCACGACGCACAAGACGCTGCGCGGTCCGCGTGGCGGCATGATCCTCACCAACGACGAGGACATCGGCAAGAAGATCAACTCGGCGGTTTTCCCCGGCCTCCAGGGCGGCCCGCTGATGCACGTCATCGCCGCCAAGGCCGTGGCCTTCGGCGAGGCGCTGCAGCCGGACTTCAAGGTCTACGCCAAGCGCATGCATCGAGAACGCGCGCGCCTCGGCGGATCGGCTGATCGAACACGGGCTCGCCTCGTGTCCGGCGGCACCGACAGCCACTTCATGCTGCGTCGACCTGCGCCCAAGGGGCTCACCGGCAAGCATCGCCGAGAAGGCGATGGAGCGCGCGCACATCACCTGCAACAAGAACGGTGTGCCGTTCGACCCGGAAAAGCCGATGGTCACCTCCGGCGTGCGCCTCGGCGCCCCGGCCGGCACCACGCGCGGCTTTGGCGTCGCCGAGTTCCAGGAGATCGGCCGCATGATCGCCGAGGTTCTGGAGGGGCTTGCCAAGAACGGCGCCGAGGGCAACGGCGCGGTGGAAGAGAAGGTCAAGGCGCAGGCCATCGACTTGTGCAAGCGTTTCCCGATCTATTAACGCTTACAGTTGCACGAAGCTGCCACGCCAATTATAGCTTGGGCGTTGCTGCGATCCCGCGCTGCATCATCGCTGCTTCGACGGTGTTCTTCAGCAGGCAGGCGATGGTCATCGGACCGACGCCGCCCGGCACCGGCGTGATGGCGCCCGCCACCTTCACCGCCTCGGCAAAGTCGACGTCGCCGACGATCTTGCCCTTGCCGTCGGGCTTGAGGATGCGGTTGATGCCGACGTCGATGACGATGGCGCCCGGCTTGATCCAGTCGCCCTTGACGAACTCCGGCTTGCCGATGGCGGCGACGACGAGATCGGCGGCGCGCACGACGTCCGGCAGGTCCTTGGTGCGCGAATGCGCGATGGTCACCGTGCAGTTCTCGCGCAGCAGCAATTGCGCCATCGGCTTGCCGACGATGTTGGAGCGGCCGACGACCACGGCGTTGAGGCCCGAGAGGTCGTGCTTCACCGACTTGGCGAGGATGATCGAGCCGACGGGCGTGCACGGCACCAGCGCGCGCTCGCCGATCGACAGGCGGCCGACGTTCATCGGGTGGAAGCCGTCGACGTCCTTCAGCGGGTCGATCAGCTCCAGCACCTTGTTGGAATCCATGTGCTTGGGCAGCGGCATCTGCACCAGGATGCCGTTGACATTGGGGTCGGCGTTGAGCTTGGCGACGAGGTCGAGAACCACCTGCTCGGGCGTGTCCTCGGCCAGCTTGTGCTCGAAGGACTGCATGCCGACCTCGACGGTCTGCGCCGCCTGGCGGCGCCCGGCCGAGGCTGGTATCGGCGGCGGCCGTGGCTGCTTTGATCGGCACCCCATCAAATCGCAATCCCCAGCCTGGGAAGCAGCCAGTATACGGCGGCGTACAGCGCCATTGTGATGAGGCACGAAAATCCCAGGGCCAGCCAAAAGGCGAATCCATGACGGAGCATCGCCGGCAGCATGAGGAACAGCGGCAGACTCGGCAGCACGAACCAGAATGTCGCCTGCGACAGAACGGCGATCCGCTCGACGTCAGCAGTGTCTCGCCAGAGCCAGATCATTGCGAGGATGGAGACCAGTGGCAGCGAAGCGAGCAAGCCTCCGAGTTCCGGACTGCGCCGGGCAATCTCGGACACCAGCATGACGATCAAGCCGGACAGCCCGGCCTTCAAGATCAAATAGGTCACGTAGGTACTCCGCACGCTAGGTGGGGAATAGGCGGCGCCCGGCCGAGCTGTGTCAACCCCCGCCTTAACTACCGTGACCGAGAAGCGTCAAGCGCTTCTGGACCGACTGTTACGCAGGGAACAGCGCGCGAAATACGCATTGAGCATCATCTCTCAGACGCTCTGTTCAGGTTATGTGGGTCACAGGAGGGAAGCATGCGGACGGCACCGCTCAGCATCGGCTGCAGCATTCACGGCATCTGTGCCGCGACAGCCTCGACACCTGAAATCCAGACGCTCAAGGAGCTTCTCTACGGGAACCGCCTCATTGTTCTCAAGGACCAGTCCCTGGACGAACAGCAGTATTGCGAATTCGCGCGCCGCTTCGGCTCTCCTGTTCCCTATCTCCAGGACAACTATCATCATCCCGACTTTCCGCTGATCTTCGTCTCTTCCAACGTGAAGAAGGACGGCAAGCAGATCGGCGTCGCTCGCACCGGCGGCTACTGGCACTCGGACACATCCTTCGAGCCCGATCCCAAATTCATCACGATGCTAATGCCGAAGGTTTTGCCGAGAACAGTCGAACGCAGCACGCGCTTTATAGACATGGCCGCGGTCTACGCGGCTCTTCCCCAGGCGACAAAGGATCGCCTGGCGGGCACGCAGTTCCTGCATAGCGGCCGCATGCGGTTCAAGATCCGCCCCGACTGCATCGGGCTCGACATTTTCGAGATTCTGGCCCTCATCGATCAGGCGACCCCGCCCGTCACGCATCCTGGCGTGATCGAGCACCCCTACACGCGAGAGAAGGTCATTTACGGCAACCGCGGCTTCACCATGGCCATCGCCAATCGGTCGCTCGACGAATCCGCCTCGCTGCTGAGCGAGGTCTTCGACTTCGCCGAAAGCGATCGCTTCGTTCGCGAGGTGCAGTGGTCGATGGGCGACATCATCATCTGGGACAACCGCTTCCTTCAGCATTCCTCTGGGCGCAACGCCGGGCCGGAGGAAGAGACCATGATGTACCGCATCACCCTGCAGGACGGCATGCCCCTCTGCGCAAGCCAAATGCCGCCGCAAACCGCTGTTGCATGAGACCAAATCCAGAAATGTAAACTCAACTAGCCAGGTGCTGCCATGTGCACGACCGCTCTCGCAGTCCAAGCCCAAGAGGATTTTCAATCGACCAACTTTTGTGCCTCCAAGTTCTGCAGCAACAGCTGCGCACGCCACGATGTCGCAAAAAGGAAGAAGGTTGCTGTGGGTGGCAGTCATGCGCTGAGCTTGCCGCTCGACATTTCGAATGAGTTCATCGCCGACGTCTTGAAGCCCTACCGGACGCATGCCCAATACCTGAAGGCGGCGGAGCTCACCCACTTCAGCGACAAGTCCTCGCCGACACCTGTTGGAAGCGACGCCGGCCTCATTAAAGGCAAAGGCCGCTTCTCCATCCCCTGCAGCTGCTATATCGACGACACCGGGCATTTCAACGCGGTTGAGTTCAACATCTGCTTCAATCAGCTCGCCTACGTACTGTTCGGCAAATGTCTTGAAGCCGACATTCTCAAAAATCTGCGTCTCGAGCGTGCCAACGTTTCCTTTGCAGACTTCAAACGTCACCAGCTCGCCGCGATGCTCATCGTCAGCATCGAAAGCCGCTACTACAAGATGCTGAAGAGCGACGACTTCACCGGTGAACTCACCATCAACCGCATCTCGGCCTCGGCTGGTGCCTACTTCTGCTTCACCTCGATAACCTTCGCTGACGCCGAGGGTGTCAAGGCAAAGGGCAAGGTTCTCCTCGCTTTCGCCCCACCCAAGGAGTGACCGTGTGAGCTACACCGCCGCCATCCGATCAGCCCAAACCGTCGCCGCCTTGCGGGCCGCAGCCAACAACGAGACCGCACTTGCGGTCGCTTGCCAGGACACGCTTGCCAAATATTTCATTGGAGCGCGTGAGCGGATTTTGACGGCGGCGCTGCCCCAGTCGTGGATTCGCTGGGTGCTCGAGCGCATCGCGCCAGGCAGCTACGGCTTCGTCATCGCGCGCACCCGCTGCTTCGATGAGGCGCTGCTAGCCGAGGTAGCCCACGGAGTCGAGCAGGTGATCATTCTCGGCGCCGGTTATGACTCGCGCGCGCTGCGTTTCCGGCGGGAACTCAAGGATGCGCGCGTCTTCGAGGTCGATCACCCCGCGACGCAAGCGCGCAAGCTCGGCATCCTCTTGCGAGCGGCCACGGACGTTCCAACGAACGTCCATTACATACCCGTGGATTTCAATCGAAGCTCGCTCGAGTCGGAGCTTGCCAAGCACGGCTTCTCGCGTAGTGGGCGCACTTTGTTCCTATGGGAAGGCGTCTCCTACTATTTGCCGCGCCCGGTCGTCGCGCAGATTTCTGCGTTTCGTGAGTAGCTGCGCGCCGGGCAGCTCGATCATCTTTGATTACGCTTTGCAGCAATTCGTCGGCGGTAACACCAGCACCTACGGTGGCGAGCACGTCGCACGATGGCTGCGCAAGATCGGGGAGCCATTTCTGTTCGGCCTTCATCCGCACGAAACGCCGGAATTCCTTGCTTGGTGCGGACTTCAACCTATCTACGATATCGGGCCTGAAGACGCCGAAAGCCGCTACCTCACCCGCAAGGACGGCAGCGTGCTCGGCCGCACGCTGGGCCACGTGCGCATCGTTCATGCTCGCAAGGCCGCCGGGAGGCCTGCCGACCCGACGACGTCGAGGTGCCACCCGTCATGACCTCAGCAACAGTACACATCGGCGGTGGCGCACTCCCGGCTCCGGCAGCTCGGCACAAGTTCGGCAAGGATACGGACTGGGCTGGCTTATGGTTCGAAATTATGGAGAAAGAGGCGGGCGAGTTCGTCGGCATGCGAGCAGGGCGGCGCGCTCCCGGCGCCAAGGAGCCGACCTGGGTCTTCCATTCGCATGCGGCCCAAGACGGCCTCGGGTGGTTCGCAACACTGCTGCGCAAGGAAACGCCGACATCGAATTTCAGCATCCCACGCCTCAAGGAAACTGCAAGGCCCTCTGTGCTTGTCCAGGTGCGCGCCTTGCTGCAGCTGTTGGCGCGAAAGCCCCAGGCGGCCGCCATGTGGAATACCTGGGACGCGAACTGGCAGGCTCCGGTTGGCGGCGCCAAAGCAGGGAAGGCCATCGCCATCCACGCCTTCGACGCAGAGGCCACACGCCGGCTGAGCGCGGTTGCGGGGGCGCACCATGCGTCTCTCAACAGCCTCCTGCTCGCAGCCCTGGGCCGCGTGAGCGAGTCTCAGCTCCAGGGCGGGCCTGCATTCTGGATGGTGCCTGTCAACATGCGTGGCCCCGTGAGCTTGGCCAGCGAATCCGCCAATCACACCTCCTACTTGCAGATCAAGACCGGTGCCGGCGTTACCCCCCGACGGCTGCATGAGCAGGTGAAAGGCAAACTCTCTTCCCTCGAGCATTGGGGCAGCTGGCTGTTCGCCAACAGCGGCTGCGTCGTGCGCTACGCGGGCATGAAGTGGCTCTATCGCCGCGAGCTCGCCCGTACCAAGGGGCGTCCCTGGGTCGGAGCCTTCTCGAACCTTGGAACGTGGGACAATTGCGATCAGTGGTTCGTCTGTCCGCCGGTGGCAAAGGCGTGCCCGCTGGGCGTCGGGGCGATCGTTTGCGATGGGGCGCTGTCGCTCACCATCGACGCGCATCCCTCAATTGCACGGAACGCAGCTTGGACACGCACGCTGATGGACCGCTGGGTCAGCGAGCTCGCGCGTCTTGCAGCCTGACGCGAAGTCTCTCCGCGTTCGCCTTTACAAGGACCCCCGCGACCGGCACGATTGCGCCAATCAGGCAGAGCCAGGGTAGCTATGGCAAGCACGTGGGCCGGCAAGCCGGATAGCGTAACGGACCCGCTCTATCCGCCGACGATCAAACCGCCGCGGACGCCGCTGGGCTACCTAAAGTTCGTGGCCGCTTTCATCCGTAACCCGCTGTTGGTGCTGCCGGAGGCGGTCTACACGGAACCGGTCTATCGCTACGGTAATATGCTGACGTGGGTCACAGACCCCCAGCTCATTAGGAAGATCCTTCTCGAGGACTACGAGAATTTTCCTAAGACTCCTGTGGAGCGGCGGGTGTTGAGCCCTCTGCTCGGCAACGGGTTACTCGTCTCCAGTGGTCCAGAGTGGAAGTGGCAGCGGCAAACGTCGGCCCCGGTGTTCCGCCAAGCTGAGGTGTTGCGCTACACGCCCGCCATGAATGCCGCCGCCGATACTATCATCGCTAAGTGGCGCAAGTCGCCTGCCGGTACGGTGCAACCGATCGATAGCGATATGTCGGATGCAAGTTACTCCGCGATCTCCGACACCATGCTGGCAGGCACTGACGAGCCGGCCTTCGACCGTGCCGACCTGGGAAACGTGCGCTACTCCTGGCCACTGGCCTACGCGCTGTTGGGGTTACCCGACTGGCTCTGGTACCCGCACCGGGCCCGCAAGGAGGCAAGCGAAAGACGCATGCGGCAGGCCGTGATGAGGCTCGTCCAGTCGCGACGCGCAAACCCGGGCACGCGAGAGGACGTGCTTGCGCTTCTTTTACGCGCAAAAGAGTCCGAGAGTGGCCGGTCGATGTCGGATACGGAACTCGTTGACGTCTTGCTCACGCTCTTGGTCGCGGGACACGAAACCACGGCCAAGGCTCTCGCCTGGACCCTCTACCTCATCGCGCGGTCGCCGCAGTGGGAGCGGCGCATGCTGGATGAGGTGCGCCGCGTTGCCGGCGATGCCCCGATCGGGCGCGAGCACCTCGATGGGCTCAAGGTCACGAGCATGGTGCTGAAGGAATTGATGCGGGTCTATCCGCCCGTCCCGACGCTCACGCGCATCGCGAAAGAAGACGCGGAACTCGGCGGAGCCAAGGTTGCGGCGGGCAGCCTCATTTTCATTCCGATCTACGCCGTTCACCGCCACCGTCGCCTGTGGGAGGATCCTGATCGCTTCGATCCAGAGCGTTTCGCACCGGAGCGCGAGGGTGCCTACTCGCGCTACCAGTACTTTCCCTTCGGCGCCGGCCCTCGTATCTGCATTGGCAGCTCGTTCGCCATGACCGAGTCGATCGTCATGCTGGCGGCGTTCGTGAGGGCGGCGCGCTTCGAGGTACCGGCCGGATTTCGCCCGTTGCCGGTCTCGCGGGTGACGTTGTGGTCCGACGGCGGCATGCCCCTCAAGGTGTGTATGCGCAGCACCTGAGCACCCCTAGCACCCCGCGGACATCGACCAATCGCTAGGCATTGTACCCGGCGTAACTGCGGGCGGTGCAGACGCGGTTCAAGCTTGCCCACGTCAGGTTCGTGCAACGACGGGGCAATGTCATGATCGTATGCTGCTGCAATTTGCTCAGTGACAGTCAGATTCGTGCAATTGCGAACCGTGACTGCTCCCTGCGTGTCACGCAGGTGCATGCGTGTTTGGGTTGCCGTCCTCGGTGCGGGGGATGCTTCGCGACGTTTGAAACGATTCTCGCGAACCTCAATATGCACGCCTCAGAACATCTTCAGCTCCACGATCCAGTTCTGCCGGCCAACGACGGCTGAAGCGCTTACAAGCAGCAAATCGCACCTATTTGACGACCCATCTGGCAGGCCAAGATCGCGCGCAACTTGATGCGCGTAACGCATGTCGCCGTCTCAATTGCATTGCCAGCAGGCAGAGCGTGCAGCGGAGCTTACACTGGCCTGCTCTGCGCCGCGTCCTGATGCCCAAATCTTACGCGCTGGAGGTTCTACCTCGGCACCCCTCGATTCCATCAAACCATGACGGGGCAATCCAACCGACTGATCCATCCGAAGACCACCAGGCTGTTCCCTAGGGAACAGCCTGCGTTCGCAATTTAGTGGTGCACTGCCGCCAAAGTTCAGCAGCGGCATGAATTGCACTGTGCCAAGGACGGGCCGACCGCAGCGCACCTTCCACGGGGTCTTCGCCATGGCTCTGTTCTGACATGATGTAGAGGGATTCTGCTGCTGGTGATTTGCCAGCAGGGGAAACTCATGAAGCCACAAGAGTTCCAGGCCCTTCTCGAGCAGTTGGGTGACCTCTCTGAGGTTCAACGGTCGGCGCTGGCCGCTGCGCTCAAGGGCAACGGTTCGGCCGCCGATGTCATCGCACTGATCGAGACACGCTTCGCGGTGGCACCCGTCTGTGGGCATTGCAAGTCCGCGGCCTTCGGCTCCTGGGGTGTAGCGAGCGGGCTCAGGCGCTACAAATGCAAGTGCTGCTCACGCACATTCAACGCCCTGACCGGCACGCCGCTGGCGCAATTGCATCGCCGCGAGGCTTGGCTTGAATATGCCCGTGCGCTCGTCGATGGCGTGAGCCTGCGCAAGGCGGCTGAGCGTTGCGGGATCCATCTCGAGACGTCGTTCCGCTGGCGTCATCGCTTCCTGGCATCGCCGAAGACGGCCAAGGCGAAAGCCGTCACCGGGATTGTCGAGGCGGATGAGACCTTCATCCGGAAGTCAGCTAAGGGCTCGAAGAAGATCACCGGGCGGAGCCCGAGAAAGCGTGGCGGGACGGCCAAGAAGAAGGGGCTTTCAACCGACGACTACGACGCGGTTCTCATTGTTCGCGACCGCCATGGACAGACGACAGACGCGCTGCTGCCCGATCTTAAAGGGCGAACCTTCGCCGCAGCGTTGAGGCCCGTGGTGGCGAAGGACGCACTCCTCGTGAGCGACGGGCGTGCGGCTTACGGACAGTTCGCAGACGCGGCCAACATCCTGCACATCGCCATCAACGCCAGTGAGGGTCGGCACACGTTCGGCACCTATCACATCCAAAACGTCAACGCCTACACCAGCCGCCTCAAGGCATGGATGCGCCGCTTCAAGGGCGTCGCCTCGGCATATCTGGAAAGCTATCTGGGCTGGCGGCGCATGATCGAACGGGTGGGCGATCGCATCACACCGAGGCATTGCATCGCTGCCGCTCTCGGCTAAGCCCTACATCAACACAGATCAGAGCCTTCGCCATGCATTTGCCTGGGACGATTTTCGCCATTGTAGTGCTGCTCGCCAGCGAGGGTGCCGTTGATGCAGCACCAAACGATCCTATCGGCTCGGCGATCACGGTCGTCAACTACGTGACAGCAAAGCCTGAAACAGAGGGTGACCAGCGGCGGCTCGTCACCGGCGACGACGTGCGCCGACAGGAACTGATCGAGGTGGACGATGATAGTCGCAGCGAGATCGAGCTAAACGACCGCACGAAGTTGGCACTCGGTCCCGGGTCACGGTTGCTATTGGACAAATTCATCTTCGATCCCGACCTCGCCGGCGGAGCTATTGTCATGAACCTCATCAAGGGGACGTTCCGCTTCATCACTGGTATTGCCGCAAAGCCGGCATATGTCATTCGCACGCCTGCGGCCTTCATTACCGTTCGAGGCACGATCTTTGATGTGTACGTTCTTAGTCCGGACGAAACGTGGCTGTTACTCATCGAGGGTGGGGTTGAGGTCTGCGTCGAGAACGGCAACTGCCTTGTGCATGATCAACCTGGCAAGCTGGTCCGCATCACTGCGGGTAACGTGGAAAAACCCGTCAAATGGGCAAGTCTGCTAAGCAGGCACGACGTCATTTTCGAAGATGCGTTTCCATTTATCGTCACCCCACCCGCGATAGACCCAGATCCCATCTTCACCCGCGACGAAATCGTGTTTGGTGACACAGATGACTCTGATGACCAAGAGAGGTCAAAAAAGGTCGAGGCGAAACGCCGCCAAAGTCTTGACGACGACACGCCACCACCGACGCTAAAGAAGCGCTCGTATCGCCAGTACCGTGTGTACCCGCGTGAGGTTCACTATCGGCGCGAGCGTGGCCGGGGACGCCAAGTCCTGAAGAAAGCTGTCAAGGTCGGCGTTGGAGTGGCCATTGGAGCCGGTATCGGTTACGGCCTCGCCAAGACTCTGCGCGGGCGTGGAAGGTATTAGTTTTCGATTGTTGCCGACGGCTCCGAACCGCTTGGCCCGAACCTGACCTTGAAGCCCGCTGGCAGGGGCGCCTCGGTTTCGCCGTCGGACGGATTGCAGTTCACCCGCGCCGCATCGACACCGGCCGACAGCCCGGATAGCTTTGTCGACGAGACGCCGACTGCAGTGATGGGCCAGATCCTTGGGGCCGTGGCGCAGTTCGAGAAGGCCGCGCTCTTGGCGAAGCTGAAGAACCCGAAGCTCCCGAGTGGTAACCGACCCGGGCGCAAGTTCCGTTTCTGCGCCGTCTGCGCGGAAAAACCCCAGGCGCGCACGCGCACGCGGAGGTATGGGTCACGGCCTTTCACGTCCGGAAGGCGATTGCCTCACACTTTCAAGGCGGTTAGCGTCCACTCGCGCGGCTCAAGAGGGGGCTTTGTCTGGCAGGCGCACGACGCGGGACCTGTAGAAATCAATGGTGCTCCTCCTCTGGGAACAACGACCCGAAGACCGGCACACGTTTATTGGCGCCCGATCCTCTTTTTGGTCATCGTGAGCTTGTGCATCGCCAGCACTTGGGAGCCTGGAGCAACACGCCCGTTGGCATCCCGGGATGTGGTGTAGGAGCCGGTACGGCGGCGTTGCGCGGAGGGAGGCTCGCGGGCCGACCGGAAGGCAACGCCGGGCGGCAGGTTTTCCCTGCTGGTGCACAAGCCCTGAGGGGCGGTCATGGTCCGACTCGCTGTTTGTTCGGGTTGCAAAGCTCGAACCAACGGAAAGCCGAATCCCATGACCATCGACAGAGTGCTCTTGAGAGACCTGATTGAGAAGAGCTCCGAAGCCGATCTCCTCAGGGAGATGATGACGTTTGTCGTCAACCGCATGATGGATCTTGAGGTCGAGAGCCTCACTGGGATCCCAGAGACTAGCGTCGGGCAGCGACTTGCCGCCGACACGAGAACAATTAGCGAGCCTTATCGCGCAATGAACCGCCCGCGTGCGTCTCTCGCTTGTGAGTGCAGCGCAATGACAACCCGCAGGAAGTTTGACTGCGTACCCCGCTGATCTACAATTTTTCGGCGCAAAAGACGGCCGGGAATCCGGACGCCCAAGGAGCGCCAGGGCTGGTCTCGTCTTTCGGCGGGGTCAGCCCATTGATCGTTTCGGCCGCCGATCCCACACGCGCAATGGCCACGCTTCCCCAAATCCGCGACCGTATGCTGAGCCTGCCGGCGCGCTCTGCCTTGTAGTAGGCAAGCTAGTGCCAGCGAACCTCGCGCGCGAAGTCATAAAAGTAGCCTTTGATGTGGCGCGAGTAGTTTCCGTCGTTCCGGCTCATGTCCCAGGCCAGAAAAACGGACACGAAAATAGCCACTAAGGTCAGGCGCATGACAATCAGCCTGCCCGACAACCATTAAACTTCGGCACCGCGCAAGCGTTATTATTTTTTCTATAGGATTTGGCCTTATGAATATTGCGAGAAAAAACCCGGAGTACCGCGATGGCCACGATCAGTCTTGTCAAAATGTCTTATGCCGAGCTGTTGAAGCTTCAGGAGCGCATCGAAGCTGCGATTACTGCAAAGCGTGCCGAAGACGCCGCGACCACCAAAGAGGCACTCCGCGCTATGGCTGAGAAAGCCGGCTTCAGTTTGAATGACCTGTTTGGCAAACGCGGCAAGAAGGCCGGCGGACAGGCCAAATATCGCAATCCAAAGGATGCTTCGCAGACTTGGACCGGGCGCGGCCGCAAGCCCAATTGGTTGGTTGATGCTGTGAAGAAGGGTGCGAAGATCGATTCATTCGCGATCTAGGCTGGGCCGATACCCAGACGGCAGCGGGTGCTCCGTCCGGGTATCGCGGGCTTTCGTCCGAGCGGAATTCAGACGGCGCCCACGGACAGACTGATCGAGGTTAGCGGCGCAAAGTTGTTCACAGCCCGTCTCGTTTCCGGCAAATAATCTGTATGCGCGGCCGATGGTTCCCGCAGCGCCCAGCACCATGACGCTGCTTGGGATGTATGAATCGTTCTGCCAGCATTTGCTTAGGGTGCGCATCACCGTGGTCGCTCGAGGCGGAATAGGCCGACGTCGAGGGCGCCGTGCTCGAAACCGACTTCGCAGTAAGTGAGATAGTAGTTCCACAGGCGGCCGAACCGCTTGTCGAACCCCATGGCTGAGATCGTCGGCCAGGCTGCGTTGAACCGCTGCCGCCAATCGGCAAGCGTGCGCCCGTAGCTTGCTCCAAACATCTCGACCGACGTTGCCTTCAATCCGGCTCGTTCGGCCTGCCCTAGCACAATGTCGGCGGTCAGCAGGGCGCCGCCAGGGAAGATGTGCGTCTGAATAAAGTCCGGCCTCTGCCGGTATTCATTGTACCGGTCGGGAGCGATGCAGATCACCTGCAGCACCGCCCGACCGCCGGGGACCAGGCATTCGCGCAGCTTGGCGAAGTACTGCGGCCAATAGGCCTCGCCTACCGCTTCGAGCATTTCGATACTGACAATGCGGTCAAAAGTGCCTTCAACGTCGCGATAGTCCTGCAGTCGGATGTCGTTGCGGGCGGCGAGGCCGCGGCGGTTCAGACGGGCGCACGCGTAGTCACGCTGTCGTTCGGACAGTGTCAACCCGGTGACGTGGCAGTGGTGCACGGCGCCGAGATGCTCCGCCACGGCGCCCCAGCCGCAGCCGATCTCCAGCACGCGTTCGCCGCCCTTGAGCTCAAGCAGCGCCGCGATGCGTTCGAGCTTGACGGCCTGCGCGGCGGCGAGCGTCGTCTCCGCGCCTGCATAAATGCCCGACGAATACTGCATCCCATCGTCGAGCCACGCGGCATAGAACTCGTTTCCGAGGTCGTAGTGGGCGGCGATGTTGCGGCGACTGTTCCTGCGCGTGTTGGCTCGCAGCAGGTGCTGCACGTACCGCGCACCACGCGGCGCGATGAGCCCGCTGGTGGCCGAGTAGAGAGCGACTTCGTTCTGCACGCCCCAATTCAGCAGCGCGTAGAGATCAGAGGTCGTCCAGTCGCCATCGCGGTAGGCTTCGGCAAGGGCGACATCGCCGCCTATAAACATCCGCCATAGTGCGCGCCGCCGATGTACCGTGACGTCCGCCCGAGCGCCAGGGGTCTCGCGGCCGATGGCAAATGTTTCATCCGCCGGCAAATGCACCAACAGCCTTCCAGCGGTTGCACGCCCGATGATGCGGCGCACGAGGAACTCCGTCAGCGACATGCGGCGGCGTGCGAACACACGAGGTGTCGCGGGTGTGCGATCAAGCGACTTAAGCATGCGAACCTTTGGAACGTTGGCGGGGAACGACGGCGGTCACCGCTGTCGCCAGTGGACCGGGATGAGCGCGCAGACGGACGCGCTTTCCGAGCAGCCGCAGCGCTTCCCAGTGAATGGCGCCGATAACCTTCAAGGTTACGAGCGGGTGGGTGATCAGCAGCCGCAGCAACTGCGCGTCGCACAGTTCGCGGCGACGAGCCTGCAGCGTGGCGTGGATGAGTGGGCCGCCGACATCTGACCCGGAGATGCCGACCGAGATCGTAGCGGCCGGATGCGTGACCCGAAATTCGTATCCCATGTCCATGTCCATGAACGGCGAGACATGGAACCGCTTCCTGGTGCTCTGGCGGACGACATCGGCTTCGCCCGGCGCCGCCGCTATGACGTAGCTGTGACGCTCACCGAACGTGTTGTGCACTTCATAGACCATGGCCGCGATTTCTCCCCCGCGGCTGTGACAAAAGAAGATGCTGAGCGGATTGAACGCGTAGCCCAGAACGCGCGGCATACACAGGAGGCGGATGGCACCGCCGTCAAACGCGATTCCGGCATCGGCCAGTTGGCGCTCGATTTGTTGGCGCAGCGGCGTCGTATCGTTGCCGTAGTCACCATCGTGAAAAGCAAACAGATTGAACCGGCCGCGCGACAGCCAGCGCAGGCGCGCGGATAGCTGTGGCAGTTCATCGAGGTCGAGCAGCAGCCACCACGCACGATAGCGGAAGCGGTGTCGGCGCGGCTTCAGACGCCGATGCATCACCCAGCCGCTATAGATGCAGGACGATCCGCTCATGTGAGTTCCATCCGCCGGAGGTTCGGCTTCGTGCGGACGACGCGGTCGGACTCACCCTCCACGGTCCATGGCCGGCGCACGCCGCCGAGGTCCTCGGCGACCGCCAGCCCCGCCTGTAGCCCGTCCTCGTGGAAGCCGGCCCCGAAGTAGGCGCCGCAAAACCAGGTCTTGCGTCTTCCCTGCAGCGACCACAGCGCCCGTTGCGCGCCGACCGCGGCCACGTCAAACGTCGGATGCGCGTAGATCTCGTCGTGGATTGTTAGGTTCGGCTGCTGTCGAGGGTTGAGAGTGACGAATAACCGCCTGTCGCCCGGCAATCCCTGCAGCCGGTTCATCCAGTAGGTGATTTGTGCATCGTTGCCGTCACGTGCGACCCCCTCGACATAGTTCCAGCTCGACCACACCATGCGGCGGCGCGGCATGAAGCTTGCGTCGGAGTGCAGCACCGCGCGGTTCTGCGTGTAGCGAAAGCCACCGAGCAGGCGCCTCTCGTCGGCGTTTGCGTCGCGCAGCAGCGACAGCGCTTGGTCAGCGTGCGTGGCGATGACGACGTGATCGAAGTCGGCCGAGTTGCCGTGCTGGTCTGTAACGGTCACGCCTTGCGCGCCACGCACCACATCGACCACGCGCGAATTTGTGCGAATGCGGTCGGCGAACGGACGCGTGAGCCGCCCGACATAGGCCTGGCTGCCGCCGATGACGGTGCGCCACTCGGGACGGGCCCGCAGCTTCAGAAGGCCGTGATTGTCGAAGAAGCGCACGAAGGCTTGCGCCGGGCAGTGAAGCATCGTCGCAGCGGGCGAGGACCAGATCGCCGCGGCCATGGGGAGCAGGTGATCGTCGCGGAAGGCGGCGCCATAGCCACCGCGATCGAGAAACGCGCCAAGCGTTTCGGAGCCATGCGCGCTACCACCCAGCTCTCCCGGCGCATCGCGATAAAAGCGGCGAATATCGGCGAGCATCGACCAGAAGGTCGGCCGCAAAACGTTGCGAGGCTGCGCAAACAAGGTGGAAAGGCTGGTTCCGGCATACTCAAAGTCGCCGCCGTGGCGCGACACCGCAAAGGACATTTCGGCAGTTCGAGTCGGCGTCGCCAGATGCTCGAACAGGGCGGAGAGATTAGGATAGTTGGGCGGATTGTAGACGATGAACCCAGTATCCACGGGCACGGCCTGACCGGGTGTGGCAACCTCCACCGTGTGGCAATGGCCGCCGATCCGGAGGTCCTGCTCAAATACCGTCACCTCGTGGCGACGGCACAGGAGCCACGCGGCGGCCAGCCCTGAAACGCCGGTGCCGATCACTGCAATGCGGAGGCCTCGTTCCGATGCAACTGCCATACTGCCCCTTGCTGCCTGCCTCTCCGCAGGTCTCAGCAGCGTCAACGACTGCCCGAGTTGTTTGGATCACATCGGGCGGGTGATCCAACTGCCAGGCGGCAACGTTATTGGTTCTATGCGCGCGGCCGGCAGTCTTGGATATCTGGCGATGGGGGCAATTGCCTGCACGGCCGAAGCGCATGTGCCCGCGGTCAGCTGGAAGAGGGTTATGCTGCCCGCGATGCCTAGCGACTACGAGCAAATACCCGGCCCGGCGACTTTCGCGGAGTTGATCGAAGCCGTGGCGCGCGATCGCGACCGGACGGCCTTCGCCGTGCTGTTCCGTCACTTCGCCCCGCGCGTCAGAACGTTGATGCTGCGCCTGGGGGCGCCGCCGGAGCAGGCAGACGAGCTAGCTCAGGAGGCCATGCTCACCGTCTGGAATAAGGCGCATCTTTTCAACCCGCAGGGCGCCAGCGCCTCGGGATGGATCTTTCGCATCGCCCGCAACTTGCGCATCGACGGCCTGCGCCGCGCGCGGCGGCTCGCGGCTATCAATCCGGACCCGACCAATCTTCCGGTCGAGGTTGAGCAGCCGGATGGCATCGTCGCCGCCACGCAGCTCGAGGGGCGCCTTCGCTTGGCGATCGCCAAGCTCAGCCCAGAGCAGCTGCAGGTCATCACGCTGTCATTTCTGGAGAGCCGGCCGCACGCTGAGATCGCCGACAGACTCCAGCTACCGCTAGGAACGGTGAAATCGCGCCTGCGCCTCGCCATGAAGCGGCTGCGCGAACTTCTCGACGAGGTCGCATGAGCACGACCCATCATCCATTGGAAGAGACCTTGGCGGCCTTCATGGACGGCACGCTCGACGAGGCTCGGCGTATTGTCATTGCCGCCCACATGGAGCTGTGCGCCTCGTGCCGGCGGCTGACGCAGGCGATCGATGCGCTCGGCGGCGCCCAGTTGGAGCAGCTGCCGCCGTCGACCCTGCATGCCGCGGCGCTGGAAGATACCCTCGCCCGTCTTGATGCTGCGTTGCCGACCCGGCGACCGGCACCGTTAGCCGACCACATCGGGCTGCCCATGCAGTTGCGTGCATTGGCGCCTTATCAACTCGGTCCGTGGCGGTGGATCGGACCCGGCGTGCATTGGCGCTCGGTGGCCCTGCCGGACGAGACGAGCGGATCGCGGCTGTTTCTGCTCAAGGCGGCACCCGGCACGCGCCTTCCGCACCATGCCCATGAGGGCACCGAGCTCACCGTAATCCTGAAGGGCGCGTTCAATCACTCGGGCGCTCGTTTCGGGGTCGGGGACTGCGACGATGCCGACGATACGGTCGAGCATCTGCCCGTCGTCGGCGAGGAAGAGGAATGCATCTGCCTCGTCGCTATGCATGGCCGCATCCGCATGCTCAGCCTGCTCGGGCGGCTGATCCAACCCTTTGTGCGCATGTGAGGCAGCCGTGACGAGTGCAATCCTCTTCGTTGCGGTCCTGCTGATGTCGGCGGCGTTGTCGGCCGTCATGGCCGTCGCCTGGCGCGTGCAGCAGCGAACCGGCAACTCGGGCTGGGTCGATATGATATGGACGTTCGGTCTGGGAGCTATCGGCATTGCGGCAGCGCTTGCACCCTTGTCGGGGGCGTCGCCGGCAGGGCGCCAACTCCTCGTCGCGGTGTTTCTTCTCGCTTGGGCGCTGCGTCTGGGCGCGCATATCGCTACGCGGACGATGGGTATCTCGGATGACCCCCGCTATGCTGAGTTGATCCGCGGCTGGGGCGCCGACGCGCGGCGGCAGATGTTTTGGCTGCTGCAGAGGCAAGCGCTGGTCAGCATCCCGCTCGCCCTTTCGGTCTTCCTCGCGGCCCATTCTCCCTCGCCGGATCTGCGCCCACAGGATCTCGCCGCCATTGCCATCATGCTCGTCGCGTTGGTGGGTGAAGCTGCGGCCGATGGACAGCTAAGAAGGTTTCGCGGCGATCCGCGCAACCGCGGTCGCGTGTGCGACTCCGGGCTATGGCGCTGGTCGCGGCATCCAAACTACTTCTTCGAATGGCTCGGCTGGGTTGCATATCCCCTGCTCGCCATCGACCTGTCGGTGGCCTATCCCTGGGGCTGGCTGGCGCTCGCCGGTCCGGCCTGCATGTATTGGCTGCTGGCCCACGTTTCCGGCATCCCGCCGCTGGAACGGCACATGCTGCGCTCGCGCGGCGCGGCTTATCGCGACTATCAGGACCGGACGAGCGCATTTTTCCCAGCGCCGCCGGCGGCAATCCGGGCGAGGCACACATGAACTTCGCAGCCCTCGCAGCCGCGGCCGCCGAGCGCACGCCACTACCCGATGCGGTCACGCGGCTCGGCATCGCCGCTTTGGTCCAGCGCACCAGCCGCGGGCTCGTCAAGGCCGACGCGGCAACGACGGGCAACTTCGCACAGGCCATGCGCGGCTTGCCGATCGCCACTTGCGTTTCCGATGCCAATGCGCAGCACTACGAGGTTCCGGCCGCTTTCTTCGATCTCGTGCTTGGCCCGCAGCGAAAGTACTCCTGTTGCCTGTTTACCGACCCGGAGGCTTCGCTGGCCGATGCAGAAGAGGTTGCGCTGTCCGAAACCGCGCTCCATGCCGACCTGAGCGACGGGCAGGACATCCTTGAGCTTGGCTGCGGTTGGGGATCGCTGTCCTTGTGGATGGCACGCGCCTATCCCACCGCACGCATCCTCGCCGTATCAAACTCCCGTTCGCAGCGCGAACACATCGAACAACAGGTTGCCGCACTCCAGCTGACCAACCTCGAAGTCGTGACGGCCGACATGAACACCTTCGCGCCGGGGCGCACGTTCGACCGCATCGTCTCGGTCGAGATGTTCGAGCACATGGCCAATTGGCGCGCGTTGCTCACCAACGCCCGCGCTTGGCTTGGGCCTGACGGGCGCTTGTTCATTCACGTATTCGCGCACCGCAAGACGCCATACCGCTTCGACCACACGAACCCGACCGACTGGATCGCGCGCTACTTCTTCACCGGCGGACTGATGCCGAGCCGCTTGCTGATGTACGAGTTTCCCGACGTGCTCGAGGTGGAATCTGACTGGTGGTGGAGCGGCCAGCACTACGAGCGCACCGCCAACCATTGGCTGATGAACTTCAACGATCAGAGGGAGGAAGTTCGACGCGCGCTGGAACCCGTCTACGGTGCACAGACCGAGCTATGGATGCGGCGCTGGCGCCTGTTCTTCCTCGCCACCGCTGGCCTGTTCGGACACCGCGGCGGCAACGAGTGGGGTGTTGCACACTACCTTTTAAAGCCGGTGCGCTAAGCTAGCGGGCGCCGAAAAACCCTGCAACCGTGGGCGCCAACATCGCGACGATTGCCGCTGCAAGCGCCGAGGCAATCACCCCGTAGGCGATGTCGATCAACGTGATCTGCAAAGTCCAGTTACGGATGGTGGCATAGTTCGTGAGCTCATAAGTGCCGTAGGTGAAGAGGCCAAAGAGAGCGCCGTACAGCAGCGCAGTGGCGGGCGAGCCCGATTTGAGTGCCGGCGCAACGGCAAAGATCACGATCCCTGCCGGATACATCAAATAGAAGGCCGCCGCGGGCGCCATGCGCAGATCGGTGAGCAGAATATCGCCGAGCGTCTGGCGGTAGAGCTTGCCGCCCATGGTCACGAGCCAGATGATGTCGATCGCCGCAAAAATAACGAGAGCGAGCGCATATGAGACGGCGTAAGTCATGTTTTGATCCAATCCAGAGGCGGCGGCGCACCTCAGGTAACGCTGCCGGCCAGGGCTTGGATCACATCATACGGGGTCAGAGGGTCGGAGAACTTAGGCGACCGTCTCCGCCGTCTTAGCCGCCCGCAGCTCGACGAGATTGTGGATCTGCTCCGCCGGCGCCGGAGCGGGCACCTTATCCTCCACCGGAGCGACGAGAAGTGTTTCGGCTAGCGCACTTTTGACCATTGCGTAAGCGATCAGCCCAAAGGCGAGCGCGATCAGCAGGAGCGCAGCCGGGCCGTTAAGCGTCGCGGTGCCGAGGTTCCCGATCACCTGCAGGACAAAGCCGCCAGCAGAAGCGCCGCGCCCAAGCGGGCGGCCATGCGATGCTCGATCTGCACGCTCCGCAACAGTCGATCGGCGCGCCTCGCGCAGCACCGCATGCACCGTGTTGCGCGACACGCCGAGGTGGTCGGCAAGCGCGCTGATGCTGATGCCGCGCTCCTCGAGCGCTAATGGAAATTGCGCAGCACCTTGCCGGCGTCGGCTCTGCCACAGACCGAACTTAGGAAGAGCCGCCGCGTTGGCTGTGATGACGCAGCCGATAGCCGAAGACGTTTGTTTCCCAGTCTCCCAGGATAAGCGCCCGCTTTTCGGCTTGCGCAATTCTGTATAGGAGTACCCTCCACATGGAAGGTGCTGACTCAACCGTTGAAGAGCAGTTTTCAGGCATGGCGTAAATCCTCTACCTGCTCGTGGAAACGCTGCCGCCCAGCGACCGTTCCCGTCCTGCAAAGTAGTGTTGGTCGCGCAGAGGGTTTTCGGGAGGAGGTTTATTCTGCGGCGACAGCAACAGGCTCGATATAGATCTCCCCGTCGCGGTAGCAGCAGACGTGCTGTTCGGGGTTGGACAGCAAGAAGGCGATTACAGTCAGCATGACGGGTACTCCACTGGTTCGACCCGCCAAGTATCATTCCCATGCTGCCGGCTTGCTGTTCCCCCGATACACGTTGGGGAGGACGAAGAGGATCTCGTCTAGAGGGTTAGTCGTACTGCATTCGCGGCCACGAGTTCGCGGTAGCGCTCGATCACCGTTCCCAGCGTGCGGCCCTCCATCACCGAGTTTACTGCCTCCATGGCAGCACCGATCTTTTCGGTGACCATGAGATGGGCCTCTTCGAAGGCTCCTCCGCCACCGCTGGCAATCTTGACCATGCGCAGGTGCATCACGCTGGTCGCTTCGAAAGCAAGAAGAGTCGCGGCAAACCATGGATTGAGCATTGTTCCGCCTATCGGGTAGCTGCGTGCGAGGACGCTTTGAGCCAACCAACATCGTACCGAACACCACGCTGGGCGCAGTTCGGTAGGGAACACGAACACTCAGGGGCGTTTGCCGTGATGGCAAGAGACGTCGCAAGCGACGATGACGATGCGCGGAGTCGTCATGGCCGGCAACCCATTAACTAGGGACCAGCGAAGGCCGATCGAAGAAGCGTGCGCGTGGCTGCAATGGGCCACATCCCAACCGCTCTGCTGTCAGCGGATCTCGGGGCCGAACAACGGGCACTGGTCGAACCGGCGCAGCCTCACTGGCTCGTCGCCACTGAGGCTTCCTGTAGGGCGCGCCTGATGAGCAAGGCGCTGCGCAAGCTTACGGCCTCGATATCGAGGTCCGGCTGCGTGGTCATCCCCGATCCTATGACGGTCTGACCAAACATCGCCCCGCTCGTTGGGAGCACCGGCCATCGAGCGTTCATATAAAAATCAGGACAGCGTCTCGAGCGTGCCGCCGCGCAACCGTGGCCGGTTGGATAAGGATTTCGGCGGACTTTTCCCACGGCGGCGACCGATTATCGGGACACCACCAAGAACAGCGGCGGCCTCGCCCGCATGTTTCGGGAACCGCATACGCCGCACTGCATGCCTTTTCCCACGCTGGGGAACGGTGTGTCGGAGGGCAGACGAAAGCTTGCTACAGGAAGGCTCCACACGTAGCTGCAGTCCGCGCAGACGACCTGAAGCCGACTGCAATGGCAAGCCACCTCGCCAAGGGTGATGGGACGTATCATCGCCCCGGCAATACCATGTGGGCGTCGCTAGCCGGTAAACGCTGACGCCCACCTTGAAGCTCCCGGTTGGGCTCTCGATGTTGGTTAATATTGCGCGGTACCACTATTGCCGAGCCTCGACCGACCAAAAGGCTGACTGGCCCCACCGTGGTCTGATTGCCAATGATTACCGACTGAACCCGGCTCTTCAGCGTTCCCGGGGTCAAGCGCTAAAGCTTTTTCCCTTCGCACCGGTGCGCGCCTATGCCCCGCTATTTCTTCAATGTGCACTTTGATCATCACGTGGCGCGCGACCCCGTAGGGGTTGAGGTCGCTGACCTGGCTGAAGCCGTTAACCAAGCACAGAAGGCGCGCGCCGAGATCATGCACGAGGACGAACTCGCCCACCTCTGGCTTGAAATCGTTGATGAGCGTGGGCTGGTCCTAGCAAGGGTCGGCGCGTGATTTCTCCAAAACCACCGAAGACGGCCGCTAGCCGATGACGTGCTCCCCATCTGAGTTATATTGTGAGCGTCGCGAAGTAGCTTACTGGTTTTTAAGCTGCAAACGCACACAACGCGGACTACACTCTTCTAAGGTTAGTCGCTTTCTTGCCAGCACGGTTTCGCCATGCCTCGTGATGAAACGATCAAGCGCGAGGCCGGCCGCCTCCACCTTGCCGGCGCTGAGGCGCGCACGAGCGAGGTCGTTGGCGAACCGAAAAGCGCCAACTGCGAATTGGTGGACATGGTGACAGAGGCGACCTGGAAGGAAGCCCTCAGTCAGCTCGGCGGACTACCAAGTAACCCGTTACCCCTCTGGATGATGCTGGCCACGCGCATTTTGCGCGCGGTCGCCGATGGGGAGCGCGATCCGCAACGCATCAAGCGTTTCGCTTTGGAGGGTCTCAAGAATCACGATGGGGTCGGAAAATCGCGCCGTTCTTGACGGCGTGTGCGTAGAGCTAAGTCTGCCCTCAGCTTCTCTAGAAAGGCTCCCACCGATCGCGAATGGCGGCGCGCCACGTCGCGGTCTTAACCTTGATCCAGCCCGGGTTTTTGCCTGAGCGGTACGGCTGATAGGTGAGCTTGGAGATGACCCCCTCGAGGCCCTGTTGTTCAGCGGCAGCCAGAAGCGTCACCGGATCGTGGAAGTCCGCCGAGTACCGCAGCGCGTGCTCATCGGCCTTGGCGAGTAGATGGCGGAGATGAATGCGCCGCTCCACGAGTGGCAGCGGTCGCAAATCGCGGCCATTAAGTTCCAGTAGATCGAAGCACCATGCGCACAACGTGCCCGCGGAATTTTGCATCAATATTTCGATATCCGGTTTGCCATCCTCGTCGCACGCGACAGCCTCCGCGTCGATGATCGCAGAGCAGAGCGGCAGGTTCAGCAAGGCATCCCGGATGGATAAAAAGCGGTTCGTGCAGTCGTTGCCCTTGCGGGTGAAAGTCGCGGCCTCATCGCCGGCCTTGTGCAGTTGGGCGCGCCAGCCGTCGAACTTGGCTTCGTGGATCCACTGCGGCCCCGATGGCGACTGCTTGCGCGACACGGGCTGCGATGGAACGATGAACGCGGAACGTTTGATCACGTCCCTAATCTATGGGTGCGCCGTCTGGGTATCGAGAGCTTTCGTCCGATGCGGTTCAGACGGCACCCTCGTGCAGACTGATCGCGTTTCGCAGCGCCAAGTTATCCACAGCCGGGTCGTTCTCAGCAAAATATTCAGTGGACGCCACAACCGCTCACCAGCAAGCTGAAAGCACATCCGTTGCCCCCCCAACGGACAGAGACCACTCCCGTGTTCTCGTCGGAGCGCCGGCCGCCCTGTCCTCGACGCGGCCCCTGGCCGGCGCTCTCTTTTTAGCGCGTAAGCGCACTCGGTTTGGTCGCGGAGCCGAGTTATTTTGCGTTGAGGGAGTGCGCTGTGCCTCGATACTTCTTTCACATCAAAGACCACGACCATCTCATCCGCGATGATGAAGGCGTTGTTCTGGATGATCTCGAACTCCATCAAAGCAGAGGTCATCGAAAGCTCTCGCGAGGTTATCCGCGAGTTCGCCGTTCACGGAAGGTTCGAGGATGGGATCTTCGTGATCGAAGACGGTGAAGGCAGGCGCGTACTGCAATTCCCGTTTAAAGGTGCACTGCCTCTAAAAAGGCCGCACTGATCGTACGCCTAATTTCCCTACGCTCGGACCAACGATGAAGGCGCGGCTGCGTTTACCCTACCAAATTTGATCATGTTTCAATACCGGCAGGTATGATGTGAAACTGCAGGCGGGTGGCGAGTTGAAGGATGCGATCATTGCTTCTGCGTGTGTGCGCTGGATGCTCCATCGTCGCGCTGGCTGTGCTGTCGTGGCTACCGGCTCACGACATGGCGCGCACCGGCCTACTGTCAGGATCGCAAGAGCACTTTCTTGCCTACATGATCAGCGGTCTGCTCGTAGCGGCGGCGATGCCCCGTTATCGCTTCGTGCACGTGGCGTGCTTTTATTTTTTGCTCGCTGCCATTCTTGAGCTTGGACAAAACTTCGCTCCGGGGCGCGACGCCGAAACCTTTACAGCTTTGGTCAGCATGTCCGGCGCGGTTGTTGGCGAGATCGTGGCGCGGATCGTCACCGGCGTGTGGCGCGAAAAGTATGGGTTCCCACCCCCATTGATCGCCACGACGCCCGGCACCACATCTTCGCCGCGCCATAGCGTATCGCCTTCATAACTCCCGCAGCTCCGGTGCTGCAACGAGAGCCGCCCGCCGGGCCTCAGTGGCTACACGAGGTCAAGTTCGATGGCTGGCGCATGCATTTCACAAGGCCGGCGACCGCGCCGTCGTGTTCAGTCGCAACGGCGTCGACATGACAACCCGGTTCGCAGTGATCCGCGACAAGGTGCTGAGCCTGCCGGCAGCATCGGCTGTGATCGACCTTGTCGCGTGTGGCAGCAACGGCAAGTCTGACTTCAATGCGCTGATGAATGGCCAGAACGACGACCTGTGCGCCTGATGCTTCGACCTTCTCGATTTTGAATGGTCGCGATATGCGGCAGTTGCCCTTGATCAAGCGCAAGGCGGCGTTGCGAAAACTGTTGAACATCGTCGACGACGATGCGCTTCGCTACTCAGAGGAGTTTGATGATCCGGCAAAGCTGCTCGCCGTCGTCACGGAGATGGGCCTTGAGGGCATTGTGTCCAAGCTGGGCCATCACCTTACAAGTCGGGCAAGAACCTCGGCTGGATCAAAGTGAAGTCTCAGCGCGAGGCAAACCGGGATCGCTGGGAGCTGTTCCAGGCGAAGTAGGCAAAAGCCCCATCGCCAGCCGCACATCTGCCACCGCACCGGCGCGGTTCTGCATTGGCTTGACGGTCGAGCGTCTCAACATTTGGCGTAACGTCGGGAGAAATCCGCCGTAGTATGTGTGGAGCAGAGATCAGCCGAGGCTCAAAGGGCCGAAGCTAGATGCAGCAGCCGGGCGGAGCGCCCGGCTGAGGCCACCCTCGGTCCAACTCGCGAAGGACCGGTGACCCTATGAGCGTCTTTGATTTCCATGGCGATTTTGCGAGGGGCGGCTCGTGTGGGGCTGCCATTCTGTGGGCGATCCCAGACACTCGCAGCCTGTTATTGACAGTCCAGACGGGTGCCAGTGATGGCGCCGGCGTATCGCCCATGGTTTTGAACCCCTCAGCGCCGCCGTGCTCAAGCAACAGCCGGGCGGCGAGGAGTTGGGGGCTCCGCCACCCGGCTGAGGCGTGATATCTGCCACAAAATCTTTTCAGCCGAGGAAGGCGCACGGATCAAAGGCGGGCTGCGCTTTCAGGAAGATCCGCTTAGCGTTGTCACTGAGCCAACATCAAAGGTCCACCGCTCAACAAAAATCGGAAACGGCGCTTCTGCGGTCTCGAACCTCTCAGACAGTCCAAACTGAGCGACGGGTCTCGCATGCTAAGGTGAGTTCTAGCGACACGCGGCAAGGCGGGCCCGAAGTTGACTGTGCTCGGCGCTCGACGCAACGTCCGCGCTTCCCGTTAGGGGACATGCCTGAGGCGCAGTGGGTCGCCAGAGCGCTGCTATCTCTCGATGCGAGAGTTCACGCACGATGCGCATTTGTGCCTCTGTCGGGGCACCGTTTTTTTGCGGCTTCAGTCGCGGTTGTGGCGACCAAGTCCGTGCGTCCGGAGGCAGCGCATGCCATTTCTGATCGACAATTTCCGGTAGCATCGCCAGATTGTCCACAATCCGCCCCGCCAACGCGAAGGCAACGGCCGTGATTTTCCGTCAAATGTTTGACAACGGCTCCAGCACCTACAGCTACCTACTCGCCAGTCGACAGGGCGGCGAGGCGCTCATCATTGATCCGGTGCTCGAAAAAGTTGACCGCTATCTTCAGCTGCTGACCGAACTCGACCTACGACTCGTTAAGGCGGTCGATACGCACATGCACGCCGACCATATTTCTGGTCTTGGCGCGCTGCGCGATCGCACGCATTGCATCACGGTCATGGGCGAGCAGAGCAAAGCAGATATTGTGTCGATGCGGCTCGCCGATGGCGACAAGCTGGAGATCGAAGGTGTGACTCTCGACGTTATTTACACGCCGGGACACACGGACGACTCCTATTCGTTTGTCATGTCGGATCGGGTCTTTACTGGCGACACGTTGCTCATACGTGGCACAGGTCGCACGGACTTCCAAAACGGCGATGCGCGCGCCCAGTATGAGTTGATTTTCAACCGGCTGCTGAGGTTGCCGGACTCCACGCTCGTCTTTCCTGCACACGACTACAAGGGCGACACGGTCAGTACCATCGGCGAGGAAAAAGCCTTCAATCCTCGGCTGCGCGTCAAGTCCCCCGCGGAGTATGTTGACTTGATGAACAACTTACGCCTGCCCGATCCGAAGATGATGGATGTTGCAGTACCAGCCAACATGCACCTGGGGCTTGCCCAGGATGAGATCGCGCAGCGAGGTTGGGCCGTATCACCTTCGGATGCGATTGCTCTCATCGGCCGTTCCGAGGTGGCCTTTGTCGATTTGCGCGAACGGAGCGAGCTTGAACGCAACGGAGAAATTCCGGGCTCGCTCCATGCGCCCTATCCGGCACTGCAAGAGAATGTAAGTCGCGGCGGAATCCTTCGCGAGCTGGCAGGGACAAGGCGGATTGTCTTTTATTGTGCTTTCGGGGAGCGCTCGGCCATGGCTGTGCAGGCCGCCCAGGATGCTGGGCTTTCGTCCGCATGCCATATCCACGGCGGATTTGCCGCTTGGAAAGCCGCCGGCGGCCCAGTGTCTCCTGGAGAAGAGGTTTGAGTTAGGAAGCCGATGCCAGTGTCGGCGTAAATGCCGCGTCGCCATGTGTATGTTGTTGCCGCCAAACGCTTTTCTCGGTTGACATTATCTCGCAAGGGCGGAATCGGGTTGCCTTATCCACAGGCTGCGAGTACACACCGCGACAGCCCAAACGCTAAAGTTCGGCCTATCCAATCGAGCCAAATCCTTGATATCGCATCAGAAGTAAAGCCTGAGGCGCAACCCCCTTCGCAAATTTAGGAGATCAGATTGAACGCCAACAATCAGCACGCAAACGTTTTTTATGGCCAGTCCATTCAACTTCCAGAGCAACTGCAAACCGCAGTCGCAAAGGGCGTCAGCAGCAGCCGTGCATCTTTCGATAAGGCAGCGGCGTTGGCAAAAGAGAACATGAAGACAGCTGAGAAGATTGTTCTTGCGGCTCAGACGGGCAGCAAAGAAATCGGTGAGAAGGTGCTCGGGCATGCCGAGACGAATGCCAAGGCTGCATTTGAGGCGGCCGCGACCCTCGCCCGTGCAAAGACCTTCCCTGAGCTTGCCCGCCTGCAGACCAACTTCATTCAACAGCAACTCAGCGCCATGCACCGGCAGAACCAGGAGCTCTTTCAGCTTTCTGCGCAGCTGGCCCAGCAGACCTTCGCCAGCTTTAATTCGGCTGTTGCGGCGAACTTCGAGCAGTTCAAAAAGAACGGTTAACGCTGCGGCAGGGCTTTGGTCGGCACGGCGCTCATGACGTCTCGTTTTGCGTTGCTCGCTGTAGTGCCTCTTCCGTCTCGCTTTCGTCCCGCTGTCCAGAAAGCTCTGCCCCGGCACCCGCCCTCGGCATCGCAGGGCTGAGCTTGCGACCCGCGTCCCGCTGGCGATCGTTGCGCCCGCGGTCGCCACCACCCGGGCGCGAAGTGCCTTCGCACGTTATCGGGCTGTCGTTATGGCAAGCTCACGTTATCGCGCTGGTGTGATGGTGAGGCGTGGCTGCTGCACAAGGCCGCCCACTGCCCTGGACGGTACGGTCGCGCACCCTGCCGTCACGCGTTCCCACCACGCCGCAAACTCCGCACTCGACCGTTGGGCTGGCGCGTGCATGGCTCGCGCCAACCCAAGAGGCCGATCATGATCGATCTTATGCGTCGTGCGCTCACGCAGCTGGGCGTCCTCTCCGGCCATCCGCTGGCATTCTTGATAGTCTTGGCGTACGTCGCAGCTTGGCTGGTTTTTGAGCCCGAGACGTTTGACTGGCACGGTATAGCCACCATCGTCGTTTGGATCATGACGCTGTTCATTCAGCGCGCCGAGAACCGCGACACGCAATCAATCCAGGCAAAGCTTGATGAACTGCTGCACGCTCACAGTCTGGCGCGTAACGCCATGACGCGGATCGACGAGGAGCAGCCCGAAGATATCGAGCAGCACCGGAAAGATGCGCGGAAGGACGACTGAACCTCCTGCGCTGGCGCCCATTCGTCGTTTGATTTCCTCGCGCGCCAAGCAACCTAAGCGGGACGCAAAGAGGCGACGGTCACCAAAGCATCAGGTTCGAGCAGGCGCCGCCAAGCCGCATTGTGCGCGTAGGGTGCGGCCAATCACAGGCGCACGTTCTTCCACCGCCAGCCATGCGACCGCTTAGGCACGATCCGGAACAGCCTGGTTCTCGTCCTCGCGCTCGTCGTCGAAATCACCATTGGCGTCCGCCGTTGGTCGGTTGTTCGAGTTTGTCGCGACGGGCTCGGCCGGACGCGTCGCGAGGTCCTGCTCAACGTCGTCGGCGGCGGCTACCTCGTCAGGCTTAGGCTTCGGCATCATCCTCGTCTCCGGTTGTGGGTAGCTCTACTGGATCGGCGCCCGCGTCGGTCGCGGCTCGGTGGTCGGGCTTGGCGTCGGATCTGTGGTGGGCGCGGGCGGCGGCGTCCTCGTCCTCGGGCCTTGTCTAGTCTCGCGCAAAGCCATGGAAGGTCTCCTGGTTTGAACGCGAAACCGTGGACGTACTGCAAAGTACCAGTTTTGCGCGCGCAACGCCGACGTCGTAGCCAGCGCCCGTGCGTGATTCTACCCAGGTACCGGCATTTTACTCAGGTCGCGGCCGACCCCCCAACAATTCCCTGGACGTCTGTGAGCGA
>CAWCHB010000020.1:0-164741 GCA_963795225.1 uncultured Alphaproteobacteria bacterium
CATCGCGGCTGCACACAAGACCTTGGCTAACTGGGACATTCTTCCTCGATGTCGTTTTGGGCGCAGCCTACCCCAGACAAGTTAAGTCCCGTTACCTGGTCGCCGGGTCGCCATTGCCAAGATGGGGCGCCCCAGTCAAAAAGGCGAGCGACAGGGTCGCCTAGCCGACCATCGAGGCGGAAGGATAGCAGCATGGACGATAAGGTCGAGGCGCGTCTTGCGACGCTTGGTATCACGCTGCCCGGTGCGCCGAGCCCAGTCGCCAACTACGTGCCCTTCTTCGCGGCCGGCAACCTGCTGTTTATATCCGGCCAGGTCTCCAAGGCGGCCGATGGCAGCATTGTCGCGGGACGGCTCGGCGGCGGAATGTCGGTTGCCGAGGGGCGCGGAGGCGGCGCGCCTTTGCGCCCTCAACATTCTCGCCCAGGCGAAGGCCGCGGCCGGCAGTCTCGATCGCATCGCGCAGATCGTGCGGTTGAACGGCTTCGTCAACGCCGCGCCGGATTTCACCGAACACCCGCAAGTGCTCAACGGGGCTTCCGACCTGATGGTCGACGTGCTCGGCGACAAGGGGCGCCATACGCGCGTCGCCGTCGGAGTATCGAGCCTGCCGCTCGGCTGCGCCGTCGAGGTCGACGCCGTCCTGCTGCTCGACCGCTGAGGTACGCCATGCGCGACCGTTCGGCCTTCCTGAAGCCGATCGCGCACCGCGGGCTGCACGACGCGGCCAAAGGCATCGTCGAGAATACCGTGGCAGCTTTCGAGGCGGCCATCGCCAAGGGCTACGGCATCGAATGCGACGTGCGCCCCGCCGGCTGTTCGACGCCCATGGTGTTCCACGATCTCACCCTCGAACGTCTGATCGAGGCGGAAGGCCCGCTCGCCGCGCACGAGGTGGCGGCGCTGAAAAAGCTCGCCTACCGCAACGGCGGCGGCAACATGATCGAGTTCGCCGATCTGCTCGACCTCGTCGGCGGACGCGAGCCGCTGCTGATCGAGATCAAGAGCGAGTGGGATGCGCCGGATGTGCGCTTCCTGCAGGCGATCGCCGCGACCGCGGCGTCCTACCGCGGCCCGCTGGCGCTGATGTCGTTCGATCCGGCGGTGATGGCCGGCATCCGCGAGCTGGCGCCGCAGATCCCCCGCGGCATCGTCTCGGGCCTCTTTGCCGGCGACTGCTGGTGGCGCGGCAAGCTCGGGCCCGAGCGCGCCTACAGCCTGACGCACTTGCTTGAATCCGGCCCGGCGGCTCCCGATTTCTACGCCTACGACATCAACGCCCTGCCCACTCCGTGTCACGCGCTACACGCGCGAGGTCTTGGGGCTGCCGCTGTTCACGTGGACGGTGCGGACGCCGGAGCAGCGCGATACGGCCGCCCGCTGGGCCGACGCGCCGATCTTCGAAGGATACGAACCCTAGAGGGCCCCGGCAGGCGTCAACCGAAGAGAGCAAGCGTTCGTCGATGAGCGTCAATCAGGGCGAGGAGCGGAAGGCGGTCGCCAGCATCGCGGCGCGCATCTCCGACATCGACGCCGACGCATGGGACGCGTGCGCCAATCCCGATGCGGCGACGTTCAATCCCTTTATCGCGCACGCGTTTCTCCTGGCTTTGGAGGAATCCGGCAGCGTCGGCGAGCGCCACACCGCCTGGATCCCGCAGCACATCACCATCGACGACGGAGCCGGCGGCATCGCCGCCTGCGCGCCGTGCTATGCCAAGCTCAACAGCTCCGGCGAATACGTCTTCGATCATGGCTGGGCGTCGGCCTATGCGCACGCGGGCGGCAGGTATTACCCCAAGCTGCAGATCGCCGTGCCCTTCACGCCCGTTCCCGGGCGGCGCCTGCTGGTGCGCGCCGATGTCGACGGCGCCTACTACACCAATGTGCTGGCCTCGGCCGCTGCCGCGCTGTGCAACCGGCTCGGCGCATCGTCGGTGCACGTGACGTTCCTTAGCGAGCAAGAGTGGAAGGCGCTCGGCTCACACGGCTATCTGTTGCGCAACGACCAGCAGTTCCACTGGCGCAACGACGGCTACGCGACGTTCGACGACTTTCTCGGCAGCCTCGCCTCGCGCAAGCGCAAGGCGGTGCGCAAGGAGCGTGAGCAGGCGCTGCTGGGCGGCGATCATGGTCATCGAGCACCTGACCGGCGCCGCCATCAAGGAAGAAGCACTGGGACGCGTTCTTCGAGTTCTACACGGAGACCGGCAGCCGCAAGTGGGGACAGCCCTATCTCAACCGCCGCTTCTTCTCGCTGCTCGGCGCCGCGATGGCCGACCGCTGCCTGCTGATCATGGCCAAGCGCGGACGGCGCTACGTCGCCGGCGCGCTCAACCTCATCGGCGGCGATTGCCTCTACGGCCGCTATTGGGGCGCCCTCGAGCACGCATCCGTGCCTGCACTTCGAGGTCTGCTACTACCAGGCGATCGACTACGCCATCGCCCATGGCCTGACGCGCGTCGAGGCGGGCGCGCAGGGCGAGCACAAGCTGGCGCGCGGCTACATGCCGACGCCGACCTACTCGGCGCACTGGATTGCCGATCCCGGCTTGCGGCGCGCCATCGCCCGCTATTTGCAGGACGAGCGTGCGGCGGTCGCCGAAAGCATCGCCGAGCTCGCCGCGTTCGGTCCGTACCGCAAGGAAGGTTTGAACCTGACATCGCTGCTTGACGGCGAACGTGGCGGACCGTTTAACAGGGCCGTCAGTGTGACGATCGAGGCCTCAATGCCCTACGACGACAACAACGTCTTCGCCAAGATCCTGCGCGGCGACATCCCGTCCAGCAAAGTCTACGAGGACGACGATACACTGGTGTTCATGGATGTGATGCCGCAAGCGCCGGGGCATACGCTGGTGGTGCCGAAGGCGCCTTCGCGCAACCTGCTCGACGCCGATCCGGCGGTGCTGGTCAAGCTGGCGCCCATCGTGCAGCTGACGGCACGCGCCGTGAAGGAAGCCTTCAAGGGCGACGGCGTCACTGTCGTGCAGTTCAACGAGGCCGCCAGCGGGCAGACGGTCTTCCATCTGCACTACCACGTCATCCCGCGCCACGAAGGCGTGCCGCTGATGCCGCACAATCGGAACATGGAGAAGCCGGAGGTTCTCGCCGGCCACGCCGAGCGAATTCGCACGGCCTGGAAGCCCTAGACCCGCTCACGATCACGGACCTACGACCGCGGGACGGGCGTGCCGGCGGCCCGTCAACAGCGGTGCCGCAAGGACGGCCGCGCTGAGCACGAGAGCGACGTTGACGTACCATGCCATCGGATCGGTGATTTGCCCCCACCAGATGTGCAGATCAGCCTGGCGCTACCGCCGTTGCGTTGCATCCAGCTCCAGCGCAGCAGCGCGATGTTGGAGACAATTGGCAAGCGCCGTGCTTTAGGGTGAAGGTTAGCCCTTGCGGGCGGCGAGCGCGCGTTGGCGCGCTTGCCCGCGCTCCTTGTCGGGGACGTGGATCAACCCGGCGATCTGTCGCAAGAGCATGTCCTCGTGGGGATCGAGCACGCCGTCGGAATAGGCGACGCTCCACATCATCTCGATGATTTCCGTGCGTTCTTCGATGCTCATGCGCTTGCAGATCGCATTGGTGAACGGGAAATACTGAGCCGAAAATTCCACCTTCCGCTGCGCTTCGGCGATGACGCCGTTCAAGGCCTCGCTGTCGAGGTCGAACTTGGATGCCAGGAGCTGCTGGATGGCGGCGCGTTCCGCCGCGTCGAAATTGCTGTCCATGCGAGCCGCTTCGATGAGCAGCGCGGCCACCGCGAGGTGCATCTCATCGGACGTACCGGAGTTCGCGGCGGGAGCACTGCGCCCGGCGAGGAAGTCGACAAGTCGATCGAGCATGGTCCGCCTCGTCACTAGTGTCCGGGCGGCACCATTATAGCGTGCCGGCCGGGCCGACAACCTTGCACGTGCTTATGAGCTTGGCACATGAACTCACGGAGTGAGCGCTCTGTCGTTCATGGGGCGCTCTTGCGCGCCGCCAGCTTGGCTCCACACCGCTCCATCGGCAGCGCCGTCGTCGACCAACGGTCCTTGGTGATCGTCACCACGTACCTGCGGCAGTCGGGCGCCGCGCCAGGCACGAAACGCACCTGGAACAACGCGAGCTCGGGCCGGCGCTGACGCGGCCACACGAAGGTGTCTGTTTCCGGCGTCTTGGCCACGGCGGTGTCGATGGCGACGCCGGCATTGCGGAAGTCGGCCGGCGATAGTCGCGTCAGCAGGGCCCGCGACAGATCCGGATGCAGGCCGACCGCGGACGCGCGCCGCTGATAGGGATCGCTCAGGTCGGCTTTGGGTGGCGCCAACGGCGCGACGGACGGCGCCTTGTCGATGGTCGCCGTCTCGATCGTGGCAGTGATGAGCGGCTCGGCCGGTACCGGATTTGTCGCAACGCTCTCGCTCGCCGCAGAAGGCGGCGCGTTCTCGGCATGCGGCGACGGCGCCGCTGGAGGAGGGGGTAGCGCCGGAGGTGGCCCGACGGCCGGCGCGCGGTAGTCCATAAGGGCCGAGGCCGCGGGGATATTGGTCGACACCCAGTGCTTCCAACCGTCGGGATTTTTCACGAGCACCCAGCCGCCGATGGCAACCAGCAGAACGAGGCAGGCGGGCAGCATGGAGCTGCCGCGCATGTTCGGTGACGGCGCGCAAATGCGCTCGCCCGCGTAGAAGAGGCTCTCCTCCGCGTCGTCGTCTTCGATATCGAAACGCGAAGTAGCCGGCGCGTGTTTGCGCCAAGCGGGCACCGTCATGACTAACCCCCTGATATCTATCCCTGAGTAGATATCAACCCGCTGTCGCCTATGGACCGACAGACTCGGGGCAAAATGATGACGTAGTCAGAGTAAGGGCTTGCTGGCGGGGGGCGGCCACGCGCACGCAGGGAAAATCCGCAAGGCTCTGAAGCCCTGGCGGCGCCCAGGGCCAGGCGCGGGGGCGAAAGCCAAGAGAATTCGTTTTTCTTACGCCTTCGTGAGATCGGCCGCCGAGAATAGAACGCCGAACTGCTCACACCAGATGACGATGGACTCAAAGTCGTCGATATCTACGCTCGCTGGAATTTCATAGTTTTGGTCGCCGATGTTTCCTTTCAACTGACCAAGCGAGACGTACTTGCTAGCCGTGACGTCGCTCGATGATTGGATGTCCCGCTTGGCTACCAGCCATACCTCGAGGTCTGGTCCATTGGTCACCTGAAAGTCGGTAAGACGGGCGATGCGGCGCCCGTTGCCGGCATCTAGGATTGTCGCCGTTCCTTTGCCGCGATGGATGCTATCCGCGTCGCGAAAGGTACCTACCTTCAGGGGTGCCGAGGCTTGTGTCGGCGCACTTTCGGAAACCGTCACGTTGATCCAGAGAGGGCTGGCAAGATACCAGAATGCATTTCCGGCAACGAAACCTACGATGCCCGAGATCAGTGCAGCGGCGAGTGTCTTGTTCATGGCGATCGTTCTCAGCGAGACATCGTGTTGAAGCGCACCTTACCGCCAACTACTGCAGCGGGTACTGGCTCAGGACGAAATCTTGCCCGGCGACGTGGCAGCCAGAGCAAAGGGTGACACCCTTGCCGGCCGCGACAGGACGCCGGTTATCGGTCGTGCTCTTGACCTCGTACCAATACCAGCCATTCCCATCGTCACTGTCGGCATCGGTCTTGATAGCGACCGCCCAGCCGCGGAGGTCTCCGCTTTCCGTGAACATTTCCTTTACTACGGCCGCACCCTCGGGATGCTGCGTATCGCCGCTTTGCAGAGACCGGTCGAGCTTTTCGTTCATGAATACACGGACCGGGAGACCAACCTGCGTATGCGGCCCCGCAGAGGGATGCGTTGCGCTTTCGCGCGCGCGGAAATTCTTGTAGCCGCCCGACTTCAAATATTCGAACAGTCTGGCCGCGTCTGCCGGGACAACTTCGTGAGTGCCGGCTGCAGTCGCAGGCTCCTCGGCTTGCGTCGGGCCGGTGGCGAGGAGAAGCACTAAGACAGAGGCTGCCGATAGCGCAGCGCCGACTGCGAAAAATCCGATTGGCTTCATGCCCGCTCACTTTCAGGGACAGCCTTTTCGTATTGCGAGGGCCCCAAACGAGTGCCCAACATGACCTTTACCACGCAAAACACGAGGCGAAGCCACCCAAGATGTGGCGGATGTCGCGTGAGGGTCAATAGCCGACGGCGCGGACGCAAAGAATTGGCGCCAGACCAGGTCGGGCGCCTTCTCGTTCGGGCATGTGGAGCGCGCTACTCGTCCTTGCGGCCCGGCATGTTTGGAGCAGGGCCCGAGGATTTCGGCGGCCCGCGCCGCGGTCAGCCGGCGCAGGCCTGGTATTTGTCCCACCACACCGGGTTGCCGGTGGCGACGGCGATGTTGCGCAGGCACACGCAATCCCCGTAGGCACAGGCGGACCGGTAGGCGCGCGGGCTGTTGTAGTAGCGGACGCTGCCGTCATAGGAGCGCGGGACGCTGCGATAAGATTTCCGGTAGTGGCGCGGGGCCGCGTAGCCGTCCCGATGCCACCACCCGCCAGCCGCGGCCGGGGATACCATGGCCGGAACCAGGGCTGCTGCACATGCCGCAACCAGTGCGGCGCCTAAGATTGCTGAGCGCTTCATCGGAGCCTCCTGATCTGGTCGCAGCCGGCGACGGCAAAGGCAGCCACGAATGGTCCGGCCACAATATCCGTTCCCGGTTAATCAACTTGCAAGTGGCATTCGACCCTTCGCGCCGACCTTCGTCCACCGGCGGGGGAGTTCGACCTCCACCCGGTTAACCCTCGCCGGCAAAAACACCCGCGCAGAACGCAGCCCATTCATCTTTGCACAGCATCTTCGCATCCGTTTTGCGTGAGGTTGAGCGTGTCGCTGCGTTTGGGCATCAGCTTGCTACTGGCCGCCATCCTCGTGATGAGCGTCCTCCTGACGCCCGTTTCTCCTCTCAACGGCATACGCCAGCGCCTTGCCGATCTGGCGTTCGACGCCGGCCTTGACCGCATCGGTTACCATCTAATTCTCGCCTCGACGCGAACCGGCGACCCGCACGCGCTCAACAACCTCGGCGCCCTCCTCTTTTGGGGAAAGGGCACGCAAATGAGCGACGATGCGGCAATCGTGAGCTTCCGCGACGCGATCCTTGGCGGCTCGCGTGCGGCAGTGCCCAATCTGCGATTGGCTGCTGAGGTCTCTTGCGGCCGACCGGAGCGCCTGCGCGCGCTCGCAGAAATCCTGCAACCCGTCATCGCATACGGAATCGGCGGGTTCCGGCAGTATCTCGACGACTGCCGCGCCAACCTGAAGGATCGCGAACTCATCGTCGACAAGCAGCCCGGGATGCCGAGCCGCGAATATATCCGCGCTGCCATGCAGGCGGACGGGTTCGTGTTGGATCGCGCCGACGCGCTACGCCTCATCTCGGAGGCCGACCGTAGACTTGCGAGAAACGACGCGGGGCTCATGTACGAGCTTGGCGCCCGCATGCACGGCGGCTGCTATTCTTTCGCCGCCGAGCTGCGAGAGGAGCTGCTCCCGCTTTTCATTTCCAAGACGTTCGAGCTGCTACTCAACGCGGCCGAAGCGGACAAGCCCGAAGCCTATGCGCTGCTCGCCGATTTGAATGTTCCGTTCGGCGGCCGCGTCAGCCACACACCTATTGGAGCGCGCTTGAAGGTGCACGACACGCTCGGATGGCTCGAGTTCGGTGCCGACAACGGCTGCTGGACATGCCGTTGCAAAGCGGCTCGGCGCCGTTCCGAGCAGCTAATCGAGCGCCGCACAGTCGAGCCGGATGAAGTGGCGCGGGCGAAACACGCCCTACAAGCCTGCTTGCAGGAGACGACACCTCAGCACCGAGATGACTGGCGCCGCCGCGACGAATACATCGTCTACCATTCGGTGAAGCCGGTGCGGCCAGAAGACGCCGAAGGGCTGAAGCGCACGGCCGCCGATGCGTTCAAGAAGCTGATCGCCGTCCGAGACGGCGCTCGGGGGAAATAGGCGGACGCCATGCACATTTCTAATTGGGGCATCGTTGCTATCGCGGCTTTGATCGCTGCCGCGCTAGCCTACGACATATCGAACCGCGCGCCTCTCAATGACGCTATCGCAATCAACAATCGGGCCGTCCTGCGGTGGCGGTCGATCGAAGGCGCGATCGAGGCCCAGAACATCAAGGACGACTGGCACAAAGCGGCGGCTCGCGGCCTCGTGCGCGCCGACCTCAACCTGCTACTGGCCACGGACGCTTGCGACGACGTCGCATTCGAGGCGCTGGCGAAGAAGGGCGACATCCGGGCCGCATCCTTCGCAGCAACCTGTCTCGCCGACAAAGCGCGATCCGCTCGTTTTACGGAAGACTTCCGGCTTGCCGGGTGCAATCCGCGCATGCTCGATCTGGCGAGAATAGCCACGAGCGACGACCAAGCCGCCGAGCACATGAAGTTCGGCTGGATACTCAGCGACCTCCGCCACGGGCAGGGTTGCGGCTCGAAGAAGAGCGCCGACAGAGAGCTGCTGGAGGCCGGCGCCCACCATCTGCTGCGTGCCCACGAACTCGGTGTTCCCGCCGCGGCGGCACGCATAGGGGCGATCCTGAAGGAGAACCCGGAGCTGGTGGCCAGCCTTGAAGTCGGCCCGCGCCTGCAGCAACGGCCGTTTTACGAGTGGACGCAAATGGCCGCCGACGAGGGCCACCCCGCCAGCAACTGCACGCTAGGCGCCGACCTGACGCGGGCGATCGAAGAAGGTCCGCGCCCCGTGGACATGAAGCGCGTGCGCCGGGCGACGAAGCTGATCGCCGGCTGCATCAACTACGGTGGCAGGGACACGCCGATCCGCAACGTAGCGGGTGGCGAGATTAAGTACGCCCAGGACGGATACGGCCAGCTTTGGCGGCAGGAGCCGGCCTACCTGCTGCGCAGCCCCGACCACGACGATTACAACCTGGATCGCTATGCACTCAACCGCGCGCAACAGGCGCTGGCCGTGCTGCAGAAGTACTTTGCAAAACACGGATGAGCGCCGCACCGTCGGCAATCGGCCGCGGGACGTAGAAAAAGGCGCCGGAGCTGGGCTCGGGCGCCTTTAACTTTCATTCCTCGCGCGGCGCTACTCGTCCTTGCGGCGCGGCACGTTGGGAACGGTGCCCGATGTCTTCGGCGGCCGCTCCTTGCGCTCCTTCGGGCTCGGCAGAGCCTTG
Organism: uncultured Alphaproteobacteria bacterium; assembly: GCA_963795225.1. Lineage (GTDB taxonomy): Bacteria > Pseudomonadota > Alphaproteobacteria > Rhizobiales > Hyphomicrobiaceae > Hyphomicrobium_A. Next base: position 9,201 of record CAWCHB010000020.1, read on the forward strand.
CGCGGGGCGGCGTCGACGAGAACCGGCTGCGGCTCGTCGTCGTCATCCTCGTCGTCCGTGCTCTTGGCCTTCGCACGCTTGCTCGGATCCGGCGCCAGGAAATCGAACGTCAGCTTGCGGTCTTCGCCCTTGCCTTCGACGACGATCTTCACCGTGCCGCCATGCTCCAGCTTGCCGAACAGCAATTCGTCGGCGAGCGGCTTCTTGATGTACTCCTGGATGACGCGACCGAGCGGGCGGGCGCCGAACTTCTCGTCGTAGCCCTTCTCGGCCAGCCAACGCGTCGCCTCTTCCGACAGCTCGATCAGCACGCCGCGATCGGCGAGCTGCGCCTCGAGCTGGAAGATGAACTTGTCGACGACCTTGGTGATCACCTCGGGCGGCAGGCCGGCGAACGGCACGACCGCGTCGAGACGGTTGCGGAACTCCGGCGTGAACATCCGGTTGATCGCCTCCATATCCTCGCCCGTGCGCTTCGACGACCCGAAGCCCATCGCATGCTTGGCCATATCCGAAGCGCCCGCGTTCGTCGTCATGATGAGGATGACGTTGCGGAAGTCGACGGACTTGCCGTTGTGGTCGGTCAGCTTGCCGTGGTCCATCACCTGCAGAAGGATGTTGAACAGGTCCGGATGCGCCTTCTCGATCTCGTCGAGCAGCAGCACCGAGTGCGGATGCTGGTCGATGCCGTCGGTCAGGAGGCCACCCTGGTCGAAGCCGACGTAGCCGGGAGGCGCGCCGATGAGACGGCTGACCGTGTGCTTCTCCATGTATTCCGACATGTCGAAGCGCAACAGCTCGATGCCCATGAGGTCGGCGAGCTGCTTGGCGACTTCCGTCTTGCCGACGCCCGTGGGGCCGGAGAACAGGTAGCAGCCGATCGGCTTTTCCGGCTCGCGCAGTCCGGCGCGCGACAGCTTGATCGCCGAAGCGAGAGCCTCGATCGCCAGATCCTGGCCGAACACGACGCGCTTCAAGTCCTTCTGCAGATTGATGAGGACCTCGGCGTCGCTCTTGGTGACCGTCTTCGGCGGGATGCGCGCCATGGTGGCGACGGTCGCCTCGATCTCCTTCACCGTGATCTTCTTCTTGCGCTTGCCTTCCGGCACCAGCATCTGCGAGGCGCCCGTCTCGTCGATCACGTCGATCGCCTTGTCGGGCAGCTTGCGGTCATGGATGTACTTCGCCGACAGCTCCACCGCCGTGCGGATGGCCTCGTTCGTGTACTTGAGCTTGTGGAAGCTCTCGAAGTACGGCTTGAGGCCCTTGAGGATGGCGACGGAGTCTTCGACCGTCGGCTCCTTGACGTCGATCTTCTGGAAGCGGCGGACGAGCGCGCGGTCCTTCTCGAAGTGCTGCCGGTACTCCTTGTAGGTGGTCGAGCCGATGCAGCGCACGCTGCCCGACTGCAAGGCCGGCTTCAGGAGGTTGGACGCATCCATGGCGCCGCCCGAGGTGGCGCCGGCACCGATGACGGTGTGGATCTCGTCGATGAACAGGATCGAGCCAGGATAGTTCTCGATCTCCTTCATGACGGCTTTCAGCCGCTCCTCGAAGTCGCCGCGATAGCGCGTGCCGGCGAGCAGCGCGCCCATGTCGAGCGCGAAGATAGTCGCGTCCTGCAGCACCTCGGGCACCTCGCCCTTGATGATCTTGCGAGCGAGGCCTTCGGCGATGGCGGTCTTGCCGACGCCGGGATCGCCGACGAACAGCGGGTTGTTCTTCTGCCGGCGGCAGAGGACCTGGATAGTGCGCAGCACCTCCTGCTCGCGGCCGATGAGAGGATCGATCTTGCCGTCGCGCGCCTTGCGATTGAGGTTCACGCAGTAGGTGTTGAGCGCGTCCTGGCTCGGCTTGCGCTCTTCGCCCTCGACGGTCTGATCCTCGTCGACGCCGCGCACCGATCTCGGCTCGGACATGCCGGGGCGCTTGGCGATGCCGTGGCTGATGTACTGGACGGCGTCGAAGCGCGTCATCTCCTGCTCCTGCAGGAAGTAGGCGGCATGGCTCTCGCGCTCGGCGAAGATGGCGACGAGCACGTTGGCGCCGGTCACTTCCTCGCGGCCGGAGGATTGTACGTGCACTACGGCGCGATGGATGACGCGCTGGAAGCCGGTGGTCGGCTGCGCCTCGGAGCTATCCTTGGAGACGAGGGCGCCAAGATCGTTGTCGAGATAGTTGGTGACGCGCGAGCGCAGCGTCTCGAGGTCCACGGTGCAGGCGCGCATCACCGCCGCGGCATCGCGGTCGTCGAGAAGAGCAAGCAACAGGTGTTCGAGCGTCGCATACTCGTGGCTGCGCTCGTTGGCGGCTTCCAATGCGCGATGCAGCGCGCTTTCCAGGCTCTTCGAGAACGACGGCAAGGCTGACCTACTCTTTCTCCATAGTGCACTGTAGAGGATGACCGTTCTGTCGTGAAAAATCCATGACCTGCGTTACCTTAGTCTCTGCGACCTCGTAGGGGTAAACCCCGCAGATGCCGACCCCCTTGTGGTGCACGTGAAGCATAATGCGCGTCGCCTCATCACGTCCCTTGGCAAAGTACTTTTCGAGCACCAGCACGACGAATTCCATCGGCGTGTAGTCGTCATTCAACAGAAGAACCTTGTAGAGGCTCGGCTTCTTGGTCTTCGGCCGAGTTTTAGTGGCAATGCTGGTGCGGCCGTCCTCGTTGCCGCGATCTTTGCCGGGCGGCTCCCGTCCTGGCGGCTCGCGGCCCGGAGGATCGTTCTTGGCGCCCGTCCACTCGCGATAAGTGCTGCCCTGCGTCAGCGTCTTGCCCATCAGTGCCAACGTCCGTCCAAGGGTCGCGCTTCTCGCGCCGGCCCGCCTGCTACAACTGCGCATCCGCGCTTTGCGATCCCTCACGATACGCAACGCCACCGGCCGCTGCAAACTGCGCTGGCGGAAGCCCAGAACTTGCCTAACAGCGCCGGACGTCGACTGGTAAAGCGCTGATCGCGAGCCCGGAGGCATATGATGGGGATGCAAGGGGTCACAAAAAAGGCCCGGCATGCGCCGGGCCCTTGTTTCATTGCCGCAGCCGATAGTCGCTGACGCCGGCTCAGCCGCCGTTTTGCAGCATCTTCTCGACCGGCTTGTAGGCCTCTTTGGCCATCGAGGCGTACATGCCACCGATCTTGGACATCTGCTGCATGTAGTCGTCGTAAGCGCGCTTGGCGAAGGTCGTCTGGATCTCGACGGCCTGCTCGACCGACTTCGACGACATGAGCTTCTCGAGCGTGGTGGTGCTCTCTTCGAATGAGCGCTTGGTGTAGTCGCTCATCTCAGCGGCGATGGCCTGCCAGCTCTTGTTCCACTCGCCGAAAATCTTCATGGCGCTGTCGACATTGGTCTGACCGAGCTTCTGCATGTCCTCGAAATTCCTGATCATGGTGCCATCCGTGTCCTAGAGACTGACGAAAAAAGATGCGCAGTGCCCCCGGCCCCATTCCAGGACCTCACCCATGGGCCATTTTTATAAGCAATGCACAATTTTTCAAGCTCTTTTTGCAATGCAATATAGGTCGAGCGAGCATCCCGGATTAACCGGGACGAAGCACCCGCGCGGCTAAGGTCGCAATCGGACAGGTTCATCGCTGCATCGTGGGCCGGCGCCGGAGGCGCCGTAAAGAGGCCCTAAAACGATGCTCCTTTCGAGCACCGTCCGGCACTTGCGGAGGTCACGAGGGGATCGGGCTAACCCCTTCCACTTACGTAATTTTCAAGCGCGGACATCGTGCCGCACAGCGTAGAGATTGTCGGTTGATGCACGCAGCGTTGAAGCCCACCGGCCGCTCGCAACGTCTCGCCAAAGCGATCGCCGTCGCCGGCGCCGCCGTTATCTCAATTGCAACCATGATCCCATCTGCCTTCGCCGATCCGAAGGCCGCCTCCATGGTCGTCGACGCCAATTCCGGTGCTGTGCTGCACAATCGAGCAGGCGACGAAAAGGTCTATCCGGCCTCGCTCACCAAGATGATGACCATCTACATGGCCTTTGAGCTCATCGAGCTCGGGCGGCTCAGCTACGACAGCAAGATCAAGATGACGCAGGAGGGTGCCGATGCCGCTCCCTCGAAGCTGGACCTCGACCCCGGCGAGGAGCTGACGGTCCTCAACGCCATCAAGGCCCTCGTCACCAAGTCGGCGAACGACGTCGCCATTGCCCTCGCCATGCACATCGGCGGCACCGAGGCCAACTTCGCCCGCCTGATGACGAGCAAGGCGCGCGACCTCGGCATGTCGAACACGACCTTCCGCAACGCCTCGGGGCTGCCGGATCCGGAGCAGACGACGACGGCGCGCGACATGATCACCCTCGGGTTGCGCCTGCAGGACGACTTCCCCCGCCACTACCGGCTGTTCTCCACGCGCAGCTTCACCTATGGCGGCAAGAACTACCGCAACCACAACACGCTGCTGGCCCGCTATGGCGGCACCGACGGCATCAAGACGGGCTATACGCGCGCCTCCGGTTTCAATCTCGTGACGTCGGTACGGCGCGACGGCAAGCACCTCGTCGCCGCGGTATTCGGCGGCGACACGGCGCGCGAGCGCAACGCCAAGATGCAGTCGCTGCTCAACGCCGCCTTCGCCAAGGCCTCGACAAAAGTCACGCGCAGGCCGGCTCTCGTCGCCCGCGCACCGCAGCCGGCGCGCGCCGCAAGACCGCCCGTTCAAGTTGCCGATGCTGCTGCGCCTGCGCCGCCGCCACCCGCCGCTGCACCGCCGTCGGCGCGCGAGCGCGATACCGCGATTGCCGTCGCCAGAGTGCGTCCGGTGCGCATCGGCAGCGATCCGCGCGCCGCGCGCCTGGAACGCATCGAGCTGGCCCCAACGGCACCGCGGCCCGAGTTCGCCGTTGCCGGCGCGGGCGGATCGATGCCGCCGGGGCGCGCACCAAATCCTGCGAGCCAGACTTTTCCGCGCTTCGTTCCCGAAACCGGAGCGCTGCAACCATCGACGCTGCAGGCGCAGGCGGCGCAGCTGGAAGCCGGCAACGAGCCGCCGGCACCGCGGCCCCTCGCCGCCTTGGCGCCGGAAAAACCCCGCGCAGCGGTCGCGCGCTCGCGCGGTCCTTTCGAAATTCAGATCGGCGCATTCGGCGATTCCGCCGAGGCGGAGCGGCGCATGGCTGCCGCACGCGAGCGGGCCGGCGGCATGCTCGATCCCTATCGCGGCGTCGCCATGCCGGTGCAGAGCGGCGCCGGCAAGCTCTATCGCGCACGCTTCCGCGGCTTCGATGCGACCGCCGCCAACGACACGTGCTCACGCCTGCGCAGCTTGAAGATCGATTGCTTCGTCATCAAAACCCAGTAGGCGCCGAGCACTAGAGCGCCGCCAGCGCCACGTCCTTCGCCTCGTTGATCTTGGCCGCGAGGTAGGTCGAGCCGCCGCGATCGGGATGCAGCCGCAGCATCAGCTCGCGATGCGCCCGGCGAATGGCGTCCTCGTCGGCACCAGGCTCGAGCCCGAGTATCTCCAAAGCTTCATCCTCGGTCATGCGCCCGTCGGGGCCGCGGCTCATGTCGGATTCCCCGCGCGCCATATCCTCGCGCCAGGTGGGATGGATGCGGTCGAGGTAGGCTTCGACAAGCTGCGCCGACTGGTGGTCCGTATGCCGGCAGTCCTGCCATAGCAGTCCCAGATCGGCAGGGCCGAGGCTCGCCAGGTCGCGGCCGGCAAACATGCCTTTCAACACGCGCCCGTGCATCTCGCCGGTGTCGTGGTCGAGCTCCATCTCCAGGTGATCGGTCTCGACGCGCGAGGTTTGTCCAGGTGATCGCCGCGCGTTGCCGCCGCCGCCGAGCCACGGAGGCAGCGTGCGACCCCAGATGAGCCACGAGCCGAACATGCCGAGCGGAATGGCGAGTACCTCGATCCCGCGCAGCATCAGGAGGCCGGCCGCAAGCAGCGACACAGCCCCCCCGCCGATGCGCAATCGGCGGGCGACGTTGGCAGGGTTCGCCTGCGCGAAGGCGCGCATGACGAGGAGCGCAAGGGCGAGCGCGGCCAGTCCGAGAATGAGATAGCCCATCAGGCGCCGGCCGCCCCGCTGCTGAGCTGCTCGAGCAGCAGACGTGCGCCGGCGCCTTCGCTCTTGCCGCTGAGCGCCAGCAGCGCCTTGCGACCGCCCGCGGCGTAGACGGCGACGGCAGTGAGCAGATCGCGCAATTGACGTGCCGAGCCCGGGTCGAACCGGCAGAAGGCGCCCTTGGTCAGCCGCGCGATCTCGCGGAACCCCCGTGCCGCCGTCTCGTCGCCGCCCTCCTGGAACACGAACACCGGCACGCCGAGGAGGCCGAGCTCGCCGGCGCGCGCGCACAGCCGGTCGACGTCCTCCTCCATGCTGTCGCCGACGTAGACGAGCGCGTTGACCTTGCGCCGCCGGCTTTCATCGAGGGCGTGGCTGAGCACCTTGCCGATCTGCGTGAGACCGCCCTCGCAAGCAACGCCGCGCATCAGGCGGGCGAGCGCATCGGGATCGGACACCCATTTCGAGGCGCGGCATTCGCCCATGCCGCGGAAGTAGATGAGCTGCACGTCGAGGCCGCCCACCTCCTTCACGGCCGCGAACATCTCGCCTTGCAGCTTCAGCGCCATGTCCCACGTCGGCGCGCGGCTCATCGTTGCGTCCATGGCGAAGACGAGGCGGCCGCGCTCGCCGGTGGCGGCGGGTGCGAGCGACTTCATCTTGGCGATGAACGCGGCAACGTCGGTATCGGCCTGCGCTTCGCGTACCGGCACGCCGCCGGCTGCCGTCGCCGCCGGCGCAGCGGTACGGGTGGCGCCCGGGGCCGCGGCAGGTGTGGTGTCGGCTGGCTTGCGCGTGGTCATCCTCGAGCCCAGTAGACGAGCCATTCGCCTAGAGCATGGCGATCCGCACCCCGTCCGGCAATATCCCCCGGCCGTCAACGGCCGGGAATCGTCGCGGCGGTCAGCAGCTCCAGGTTTCCGCCGGTCGCGGTGACATCGGTCGAACGCACGCGCTCGGTGGCGTAGGCGAACAGGGTGTTGGGCCCGCCCGCCTTGGGGCCGGTGCCCGATAGCCCCTCGCCGCCGAACGGCTGCACGCCGACGACGGCGCCGATCTGGTTGCGATTGACGTAGATGTTGCCGACGCGCGCATGCTCGGCGACGTAGTCTGCCACCCCCTCGATGCGGCTGTGCACGCCGAGCGTCAGGCCGTACCCGGTGGCGTTGATGGCGGCGATGACCTTGTCGAGCGAGCCGCGCTCATAGCGGGCGACATGCAGGACGGGGCCGAACACCTCGCGCTCGAGCACCCCGAGGTCGTCGATCTCGTAGGCGGCCGGCGTGACGTAGCTGCCGGCGCGGCAGCTATCGGGCGTCAACAGGTCGACGAGCTGGCGGCCCGCGCGCTGCATGCGGATCTTGTGGCCGTCGAGGGCGTCCTGCGCCTCCTCGTCGATGACGGGGCCGATGTCGGTCGCATAGTCGAACGGATCGCCGACATCGAGCGCCTGGATGGCACCGACCAGCATGTCGATCGTGCGGTCGGCGACTTCCTCCTGCACGAACAGCACGCGCGCCGCCGAGCAGCGCTGCCCGGCGCTGTTGAACGCCGAACGCACGGCATCGCGCACCACCTGCTCGGGGAGCGCGGTCGAGTCCGCGATCATGGCGTTGATGCCGCCCGTCTCGGCGATGAACGGGACGATAGCGTTGCGACGCTCGGCCAGGTTACGCTGGATCGCCCATGCGGTCTCGTTCGACCCGGTGAACGAGATGCCGGCGATGCGCGTGTCCTTGACGAGCGCTTCTCCCAGGCGACCGCTGCCCGGCAACAGGTGCAGCGCGTTGGGCGGCACGCCCGCCTCGTGCAGCAGCTTGGTGGCGAGGAAGGCGGTGATCGGCGTCTGCTCGGCCGGCTTGGCGACTACCGCATTGCCGGCGGCGAGCGCGGCGGCGATCTGGCCGGTGAAAATGGCGAGCGGGAAGTTCCAGGGCGAGATGCAGGCGAAGACGCCGCGGCCATGGAGCGTCAGCGTATTGCGCTCGCCGGTCGGTCCGGGCAATGCCACGGGGCCGACGAACAGGCGCCGCGCCTGCGCCGCGTAGTAGCGCAGGAAGTCGATGGCTTCGCGCACGTCGCCTTGCGCGTCTTCCAACGTCTTGCCGGCCTCGCGCACGATGACGGCCATCAGACGCGCCTTGTCGCGCTCGAAGAGGTCGGCAGCGGCGGCGAGGATCTGCGCCCGCTTGGCGCCGCCCAGCTTGTTCCAGTCGCGCTCGGCCTTCACCGCCCGTGCGATCGCCGCGTCGGCCTGCGCCGCCGTCGTAATGCGCACCGTGCCGATGCGCTCGCGCCGGTCGTGCGGGCAGGTGACGAGGCTGGCGGAATCGCCGCCGGTCGTCGCCGTGCCGCCGATGATGGGGCCGGCCTCGTATACGTCGTCGAGGGCATCGCCCATTTCGGCGAACAGCGCCAGCCGCACCGCCGGCTCCGTCAGCGGCAGACCGTTGGCAGCCGCGCGCTCGGGCAGGTAGATGTCGCGCGGGCGCACGAACGGCCGCTGCGGCTCGGCGGCACCGCCACGCTCCGCCTCGGCCGTCTCCACCGGGTCGCGGATGATCTCCGACACCGGCGCCTCGTCGTCGGCGAGCCGGTTGATGAACGAGGTATTGGCGCCGTTCTCGAGCAGCCGGCGCACGAGATAGGCCAGCAGATCCTCGTGGCCGCCGACGGGGGCGTAGATGCGGCAGGGGCGCTTGATGAGCCCCTTGTCGCCGACGACCTCGTTATGCAGCGGCTCGCCCATGCCATGCAGGCGCTGGAATTCGAAGGTGGCAGCGCCCCCGGCAACGTGCGCCGCGGCGATGGCGTAGGCATTGTGCGTGGCGAACTGCGCATAGAACGCCTTCTGGTCGCTGAGCAGCAGCCGCACGCAGGCGAGGAACGACACGTCGGTGTGCAGCTTGCGCGTGAACACCGGGTAGTCGGCGAGCGCGCGCTCCTGCGCCCACTTGATCTCGCTGTCCCAGTAGGCGCCTTTGACGAGCCGCACCGGGATGCGCTTGTTGCTGCGCTCGGCGAGACGCCGCAGCCAGCGCAGCGTCGGGATGGCACGCTTGCCGTACGCCTGCACGGCGATGCCGAGGCCGCTCCAGTTGTCGAGCGCCGGGTTGTTGAAGGTGGCGGCGAAGATCTCCAGCGTTGGGTCGAGACGATCCTGCTCCTCGGCGTCGATGGTCAGCGGCAGACCGCGCGAGCGGGCGGCGCGCGCCAGCGTCAGCATGCGGGGGCTGAGCTCGGCGGCGAGGCGCTCGTCCTTGCCGGGCTCGAAGCGCGGATGCAGGGCCGACAGCTTTATCGACAGCCCCGGGCGTCCGAACAGCGCGTCGGCGTGCATGGTCGAGAACGGCCCCGCCGCCTGGCCGACGGCGTCGATCGCCGCGAGGTAGCGCTCGAAGTAGACATCGGCATCCTTCTGCGTGCGCGCTGCCTCGCCGAGCATGTCGTAGGAGAACAGATAGCCCTTCGCCTCGTACTCCTTGGCGCGCTCCAAGGCCTCGCGAATGGTGCGTCCGAGCACGAACTGGTCGCCCAGAACCTTCACCGCCTGGCGGACAGCCTGGCGGATGACCGGCTCGCCGGAGCGGGCGACGAGGCGCTTCAGCGCGTTGAAGGGATTGGCGCCGCGCGCCTCGCGCAGCTTGACGACGCGCCCTGTCAGCATCAGCGCCCAGGTCGAGGCGTTGACCAGCAGGCTGTCGGATTGCCCGCGATGTTTTTCCCAATGCCCTTCGGAGAGCTTTTCGGCGATGAGCTCGTCGGCCGTCTCGGTGTCGGGGATCCGCAGCAGCGCCTCGGCGATGCACATGAGGATGACGCCTTCCTCGCTGGAAAGGCCGTACTCGCGCATGAAGGCGTCGACACCGGCGTGCTGGCCGCGGTCGGCGCGCGCCGCATAGACGAGACGGCGCGCAAGTTCGGTCGAGCGGCGGCGCTCGTCCTCGCTGAACACGGCGCGCTCGATCAGCCGGTCGAGCAGGCGCTGCTCGTCGATGAGATGATGCGCGGCGATCTCATCGCGCGGCGGTAGCTGCGCAAATTCGATGACCTCGCGGGTTGTTTCCGCGTTCTTCACTGCGACCATTCTGCCCTCGTGACGCGCACACGCGGTGCGATTCGCTTTACCTTCACTCTAGCAAATCACGGGCGCGGGTGCTTGAAGCAGCTTGGGGACGGGGCGCGGACTTGACGGCAACGCCGCGCCCCGCCAGAGCTTGCCGCCGCTAGAGAGGCGAGGCTTACACGTGACCAGCAAGCTTCAGGTCGTGCGCAGCATCGCCGATTTGCGCGGCGTCGTCGCCCAATGGCGCAACAACGGCCACAAGATAGCGCTCGTTCCCACCATGGGGGCCCTGCACGCCGGGCACCTGGCGCTGGTGCGCCGCGCCGGCGAGCTGGCCGAGCGCACCATCGTCTCCATCTTCGTTAACCCCGGCCAGTTCGCCCCGCACGAAGACCTCGCCCGCTATCCGCGCGACGAAGCCGGCGATCTTGGCAAGCTGGCGGCGGAAAGCTGCCATCTCGTGTGGGCGCCGACGGTAGCGGAAATGTATCCCGAGGGCTTTGCCACGCGCATCCAGCCCACCGGGGCGGCACAAGGGTTGGAAAGCGATTTTCGTCCACACTTTTTCGGCGGCGTGGCGACCGTGTGCGCCAAGCTATTTGGCGCCACCACGCCCGATGTCGCCGTGTTCGGCGAAAAGGACTACCAGCAGCTATGCGTCGTCCGGCAGATGGCGCGCGACTTGAACATGCCGTTGGCCATCATCGGGGTGCCGACGACGCGCGAAGCCGACGGCTTGGCGCTGTCATCGCGCAACGTCTACCTGTCCGCCGATGAGCGAAAGATCGCGCCAACGCTCAACCGCGTGCTGCGCGAGGTCGCCACCAAGGCGCATGCCGCGGCGAGCGGGGCCGGCGGCGCCCGTACCGGCAAGGCGCCGCGCCCGGCGCCGCTCGTGCGTGACCCGACGCTACCGCCGCAGGCGCACCAGCTCCCCGACCTCGAGGCCATTTGCGCGACAGCCGCAGATGAGCTTCTGGCGGCCGGCTTCAGCAAGGTCGACTACGTCGCCGTGCGCCATGCCGAGACGTTGAAGGTGGTGACGCAGGCCGGACCGGCGCGGTTGCGCGTGCTCGCCGCGGCCTGGCTCGGCAATACCCGCCTCATCGACAACGTCGGCAGCGACTAGGCCGTGTCGCCGTTCGGCCGCGGCTTGCGCGTCGCCAGCAGGATGCCGCAGGCGATGAGGCCGATGCCCAGCGCATGGTAGATGTGCAGTTGCTCGCCGAGGATGCCCACCGCCAGCAACGTGCCGAACACCGGCACCAAGTGCACCGTCAGGCCTGCAGTATTGGCCCCGAGCAGCTCCACCGTGCGGTTGAAGCAGTAGTAGGCGACCACCGAAGCGAACACGGCCACATAGCCGACGGCAAGCAGCGCGTGCCAGTTGAGGGGCATCGTCCGGCTGTGCAGGCTTTCGGCGATGTAGAACGGCAGCAGCAGCGCCGCACCGACGACGAAGGTAGCGAACAGAAAGCTCACCCCATGCACCGGCGGTCGCTTGCGCAACAGCGCAGTGTAGATCGCATAGCTGACGGAGGCCGCCAGCATCCACAAGTCGCCCGCGTTGAAGTCGAGGTGTGCGAGCACGCCGAAGTCACCATGCGAGATGAGTGTCAGCGCACCGAGCAGCGAAATGGCGATGCCGATCCCCTGCGGCAGCGTCACCACATCGCGGAACATGATGAAGCTTGCGGCGACGATCAGCACCGGCACCGCGGACTGGAGCATCACGATGTTGAGCGCGGTCGTCGACTGCGCGGCGAGATAGAGGCCTGCGTTGAAGAACGAAATGCCCAGCGCCGACAGGAGGAGCACCGTCGGCCAGTCGGCAAGCAACGCCTTGACGTCGCGGCGTACGTGCAGCCAGGCGAACGGCAGCACGACCAAGGCGGCGACCGCCCAGCGCCAGAACGCCAAAGCTATCGGCGGCACCTCGCCGGCAACACTGCGCGCCACGATGGCGTTGCCAGCCCAGAACAGACCGGTCAGCAGCATCAACAGCCGCGGCTCGTCGGCCAGCCGCCCGAGCCAGTTTGCCGAGCCAGAACGACGCCCGGATGCGTCACTATTTGAAGTCATTGTCGGAAGCGCCCACCCAATTGGAACAAGATTTCGGGCGGCTCGCGATTGGCCAGCATCCCCACTGCCACCCCATATGGCGGGCACCGGGGCGATTATCACCAACGTTCGGGTCGCGATCCAGATGGCAATTCGGCCATACTTGCCAAGGCGGGCCGGGCCATGCGACGTCATCGGGAACAACAAATAAGGGATTTGCCGTTCTCGGCTTCTCGTCTCCGCGTCCCGGTGCCGAACGGCATGCTTGCATCGACGGGAAAGACGCATGGCCGGATCCGTCCGCGACCTCTTCTCAACGATCGAAAGCTTCATGACCGATAAGACGGCCCGCGCCCGGCGTACCACCGACGCTTCCGACGCCTACACTGCCGCCGACATCGAGGTCCTCGAAGGCCTCGAGCCGGTGCGCCGCCGCCCCGGCATGTACGTCGGCGGCACCGACGAGAAGGCGCTGCACCACCTGTTCGCCGAGGTGATCGACAACTCCATGGACGAGGCGGTAGCCGGGCACGCCACGTGGATCGAGGTCGAGCTGGACAAGGACGGCTTCGTCGCCGTCACCGACAACGGGCGCGGCATGCCGGTCGACCCGCACCCGAAGTTCAAGAACAAGAGCGCGCTCGAAGTCATCATGTGCACGCTGCACTCGGGCGGCAAGTTCGACGGCAAGGCCTACAATACCTCCGGCGGCCTGCACGGCGTCGGCGTCTCGGTCGTCAACGCGCTGTCCGACGTCTGCGAAGTCGAGGTGGCGCGCGGCCAGCAGCTCTACCGCATGGATTTTGCGCGCGGCGAGCCGACGACGAAGTTGCAGAAGCTCGGCCCGGTGATGAACCGGCGCGGCACCAAGGTACGCTTCAAGCCCGACGAGAAGATCTTCGGCAAGGGTTGCGCCTTCAAGCCGGCGCGCCTCATGAAGATGGCGCGCTCCAAGGCTTACCTATTCGGCGGCGTGGAGATCCGCTGGACATGCGCTGCTTCGTTGATCACCGACGATACGCCGACCAGCGCCGTGTTCCGCTTCCCGGGTGGCCTCGCCGACTACCTGACGAGCGAGATCGCCGGCCGCACCATGGTGACGAAGGATCTGTTCGCTGGCCGCACCAAGGGCGAGAACGGCCACGGCTCGGTCGAATGGGCGGTGGCGTGGATCGCCGACGACGACGGCTTTTCGCGCTCCTACTGCAACACCATCCCGACACCCGACGGCGGCACGCACGAGACGGGTCTACGCACGGCGCTGTCGAAAGCCCTGCGCGCCTACGGCGAACTGACCAACAACCGGCGAGCGGCGCAGATCACCGCCGACGACGTGATGAGCACGTCCGCCGCCATGCTGTCGGTGTTCATCCGCGAGCCGGAATTCCAAGGCCAGACCAAGGATCGCCTGGCGACGCAGGAAGCCGCGCGCATCGTCGAGTCGACCGTGCGCGACGCCTTCGACCACTGGCTGGCCGACAGCCCGATGCAGGCGACAAAGCTGCTCGAATGGTCGATCGACCAGGCCGAGGACCGCCTGAAGCGCAAGCGCGAGAAAGAGGTCGGCCGCCAATCGGCGACGCGCAAGCTACGCCTTCCCGGCAAGCTCGCCGACTGCACCATCCAGACGGCAGCCGGCACGGAAATCTTCATCGTCGAGGGCGATAGCGCCGGCGGCTCGGCCAAGAGCGCCCGCGCACGCGAGACGCAGGCGATCCTGCCGCTGCGCGGCAAAATCCTCAACGTCGCCAACGCCTCGTCGGCCAAGCTGTCGCAGAACCAGTTGCTCGCCGATCTCATTTTAGCGCTCGGCGTCGGCACCGGCACCAAGTACAACGACGCCGACCTGCGCTATGAGCGCGTCATCGTCATGACCGACGCCGACGTCGACGGCGCCCACATCGCCTCGCTGCTGATCACGTTCTTCTATCAGGAGATGCCGGCGCTGATCGAGAACGGGCACCTGTTCCTCGCCGTACCGCCGCTGTTCAAGATCACCCACGGCGCCAAGTCCGTCTACGCGCGCGACCTCAAGCACCGCGACGAACTCATCGCGCGCGAGTTCAAGCCGGGCGCCAAGGTCGATATCAGCCGCTTCAAGGGCCTTGGCGAGATGAACGCCTCGCAGCTCAAAGAAACGACCATGGACCCCAAGAAGCGCACGCTGCTGCGGGTCGAGATCGGCGACGGCGATCGCACCGCCATCGGCGAGGCGGTGAATGCCCTAATGGGCTCCAAGCCCGAAGCGCGCTTCCGTTTCATCCAAGATCGCGCCGCCTTCGCCCACGACCTGGATATTTGAGCGAAGATTTTCGCTAATGGAGCAGCGCCAGAATATCTGGTCCAAGCTGCTGCCAAGCCAGTGCCGCAAGTGCAATTGCGGACAGCACCAGCGCCAGCATCGTTGCCCGCCATCCGCGCCGATAATTAATGAGAGACCGGGCGAGAAGACGCTCGGCCGTCATGCGCGGCATGCCATCCGCATTGCCGACCGGTCGCGCTGCCCAGCAAAGCAGGAAGCCCGCGGCCGCGTGGCCCACCAGGGCCAAACCGACGACTATCTTCACCGCGAGCGCGACATTCAGTGAAAGCGCTCCCGTGAGCAGCGCGGCGACAATCGCATTGAATTGTGTGAGCGTGCCGCTGGCGGTGAGGTACAGCCCTGCTCGCCGTGGTAACGGCCTTCGCTGACCGGAGTCCTGGCTGCCGGCACCCCGTCGGGTCCGACGAAGATCGCCGGCCCGATCGACGGCGCCGGGTGGATGCTGGCCGATAGGGCGGGCGTGCGCACCGGCGCCGGCTCCGGCCTAGCTTCGTGATCGTCGGTTCCCATCCACACACCCGTGCAGGCATCCGCTCAGCTTGCCGCGGCACGCGGCATTTCCCACGCGGTCCTGCGAATGCTTTCGACGAGTGTATACACGGGGCGCGGGTTCATCCAACCGAGAGACGTGAGCTTGCCGCACTTGTCGTGTAAGAAATTGAGTTCCGACAAAGGGGGAGCAGCCGATGAGCCATGTGCGCGTATTGGTGGGGACACGTAAGGGCGCGTTCATCTTGAGCGCAGATGGATCACGCAAGACTTGGTCGGTCGACGGGCCGCACTTCCCCGGCTGGGAACTCTATCACGTGAAGGGTTCCCCGGTTGACCCGGAGCGCATTTATGCGTCCCAATCGAGCGGCTGGTTCGGGCAGCAAATTCAATGCTCACGCGACGGCGGCAAATCCTGGGAGGCCGTCGGCAACAAGTTCGTTTACGAGGGCGATGCCGGCACACATCAGTGGTACGACGGAACGCCCCATCCATGGGAATTCAAGCGGGTCTGGCACCTCGAGCCCTCGCTGACCGACGCCGACAGCGTCTATGCCGGCGTCGAGGACGCGGCCCTGTTTCATACGGCGGACGCCGGGCAGACGTGGACGGAGCTGTCCGGTCTGCGTGGTCATGGCTCCGGACCGCGGTGGCAGCCCGGCGCCGGCGGCATGTGCCTGCATACGATTGTCCTCGACCCCAGCGATCCAAATCGAATTTACATCGCCATTTCGGCGGCCGGCGCATTCCGCACCGATGACGGCGGAAAAACGTGGCGCGCGATCAACCGCGGGCTGCGGTCGGAATACATTCCCGACCCGAACGCGGAGGTCGGTCACTGCGTCCACCGCATCGCCATGCATCCATCGCGGCCGAACGTGCTGTTCATGCAAAAGCACTGGGATGTGATGCGCAGCGACGACGCCGGTGAGTCCTGGCGCGAAGTGAGCGGCAATCTGCCGACCGATTTCGGCTTCGTCATCGACGTCCACGCGCACGAGCCGGAGACCGTCTACGTGGTGCCGATCAAGAGCGACGCCGAGCACTTCCCGCTCGAGGGCAAGCTGCGCGTCTATCGCAGCCGCAGCGGCGGCAACGAGTGGGAGGCGTTGAGCAACGGCCTGCCGCAGTCCGATTGCTACGTCAACGTCCTGCGCGACGCGATGGCCGTCGACAAGCTCGACAAGTGCGGGGTGTATTTCGGCACGACCGGCGGGCAGGTGTATGTGTCGAGCGACGCCGGCGACACCTGGTCCGCCATCGTCCGCGATCTTCCCGCGGTGCTTTCGGTCGAGGTGCAAACGCTGCCATGATCCGCGTCGTCCTGCCGTCGCATTTGCGGATGCATGCCGGCATCGACGGGGAGGTGACGCTCGCTGTCGAGGGAGCGGTCACGCAACGATCGGTCATGGACGCGCTGGAAGCGCGCTATCCGGTGCTGCGGGGAACCATTCGCGATCACGGCACGCAGCGGCGGCGTCCGTTCCTGCGATTCTTCGCCTGCCAGACCGACGTTTCGCTGGAGCCGCCGGACAAACCGTTGCCGGAGCCCGTCGCGCAAGGCACGCAACCGCTGCTGATCGTAGCGGCGATCGCCGGCGGTTAGTCAGCAGGCCCGAGCCGCCGCTGGTCGCGCCCTTTTGCGAGGACCGGATACTAAACGCTTGACTAGAGGCAGCCTGGCGAAAATTTCCACCCCGGCGGAGGTCATCGCTTGGACGGTAAAATCGCGTGCGCCATCAATCCTCTGCTTTGGGCCTGCAGTTCGGAGAAGGGGTCCGCTGTCCGCCGCAGGAGTGGCTCAAGCGCCACAGCAATTCGACTACCGTTCAATTAGCCATACCCGTTCCTTGCAGACCATGCTCACACGGATCTACAAAACCTGAGGTTGTTTTTTGTAGCGTTGCGTTGTGTGGGGGTTGCGTAATGGTTCGCGTAGGCGTTTTAGGCGCTGCTATCTGCGCTGTACTAGTTCTCGGCACTCCGGTTCTTGCCGGCGATTTCAACGGTGCCTATTTGGGGGCTCACGCAGGTGGCGCCTGGGGCGACGTTGAGGTTAGGGACACGACCGGCGGCGTCACTCCCGGACCGTTCAGCTACGACGTCGATGGCGCATTCGGCGGTGGCACGATCGGTTACAATTTCCAATTCTCCAACGTCGTCTTAGGTGTCGAGGGTGATCTCGGGTACATGGACGCGAGTGGCGGCGGAGTCATTCCGTCGTCGAATCCGGCTGCCCATCAGGACATTACGCTCGATGGCGGCTTTTACAGCGTTGCCGCAGGCCGTCTTGGCCTCGCATTTGGCGACACCCTAGTCTACGCCAAGGGCGGCTGGGCCTACTACGACGGCGAGGCTGGCCAGAAGACAACCAACCCCGGTTACGTCACCAATCCTACAGGGGCGTTCGATGGTTGGGCCTACGGCGGCGGTATTGAGCACGTGATCGCTCGCAACTGGAGCATCAAGGCCGAATACCTGCACTTCGACTTCGACACCGAGAAGGGCAACCAGACCAGCGTTACAGATCCGCCCATCGGGTTCGTTTATGAAGACCTCCACGACGTCCAGGTCGACACCGTCAAGGTCGGCATCAACTATCACTTCAACGCGCCGGCGCCGGCTCCGTTGAAGTAACGGGCCTATCCTATCGGCACCGAATTATCCGCGGGGAGCAGGACACTGCTCCCTGCGATGCGTTTGCGGTCACGTCGCGATGCCGAGGCGACCGGGCACTTCTCGCCCTATGACTGGTGCGGGCCTACGCGGGCGTCGGCGTCGGCCCAGTTCAATGCCGGCCTGGATTTGAAGATCGCGAAGGGAACGCGCCTCTACGGCGATACGAGCTACCTGACCGGCGGCGATGCGGATGCGTTCCGCGGATCGGGCGGTTTCATCGTCAACTGGTAATCGCTCGTTCTCAGCCAACTGGGTGAGCGGCACCAGGCTCGCAGCGACATCGGCGCGCTCCTGCTCAAAGCGGGAGCGCGCCGATGTCGCTTGCGGTCCCGACAACTACCCATTCCCCTCGCGGCCAAAGGCGAGTATCCGGGTGAGCCGGTCAATCCCGGCTGCCTTGAGAGTTCGGTTCATCCATGTCGCCCAATGTCGTCAACCGCCCCCTCACCGAGGCCGACTTCCCCGCCGTTTCGCTCCTGCACGCGAAGGTGTTCGGGCCGGGGCGCTTCACGCGCACGGCCTATCGCGTGCGCGAGGGGGCAGCGCCGGTCTCGCCGTTTTGCCGTGTGGCGCTGCTGGGCGACCGGCTGATCGCGGCCGTGCGCTTCACGCCGATCACCGTCGGCGGCGCCAACGGGGCGCTGCTGTTGGGGCCGCTCGCCGTCGATCCCGATTTTGCCGGCCAAGGCTTCGGCAAACGCCTGATCGCCGAGGCCATCGCGGCGGCGAAGGCGGCGGGCCTGAAGCTGGTGGTGCTGGTCGGCGACGAGGCCTACTACGGCCGCTTCGGCTTTTCTCCGATTCCGCCGGGACAGATCGTGCTGCCCGGTCCCGTCGATCCGCACCGGCTGCTCGCCGCCGAGCTGCAGGCGGGAGTGCTTCCCGCCTACAACGGGCTGATCGCTCCGCAGCGTTAGCTACGGCGCGCCTGATGACCGGCGGCGCCGATTGCGCATAGACTTGCTGCCGATAGGGGTCCGGCAGGGAGGCGGGAAGATGGACAGGCGAACTTTGCTCGGCGGAGGCGGCGTCGTGCTCGCCGCGCAACTGCTGCCACGGCAAGCGGGTGCGCGCGCGCGAACGTCGGCGATCACGCCGGATGACGCCAAATTCATGCAGATGGCCATCGATCAGGCGAAGGAAGGCGACTATCCGTTCGGTGCCGTGATCGTGCGCGGCGGCCGTGTGCTTGCCTTTGGCCGCAACAGCGCGAAGCGCAATTCCGACCCGACGGCGCATGCCGAGATGATGGCCATCCGCGCCTTCCTCGACGGCCACGAGCCGGACGATCTGAAGGAGTCGACGCTCTACAGCTCGGGCGAGCCGTGCGTGATGTGCATGGGGGCGATCATCTGGTGCGGGATCAAGCGGCTGGTGTTCGCCGCAACCATCGCGCAGCTTTCCACGCGCATCGGTCAGATCGACATCACCGCCAAGCAAATCGCCAACGCGACGGCGTTCTCCAACATCGAGATCGCCGGTGGCTTCATGTCGGCGCCGGCGTTGGAGCTCTTCCCTAAGGACAAGCCTTGACCTGACGTCCACTAGCGAGCGGCGGAACTCTTGTCTGCGCAGCGAGTTTATCGGCTAGCAACGATATGGAGTTCAGAAAATGCGCAGTGTTCTCTTGTGGCTTATCGGCGTGCCGATCAGCGTCATCATCCTGATGAACATCTTTAACGTGATCTAGCGCTCGCGCCTCGGGCCGAAACTCTCCGGCCTGCTGTAGGCCGCACCAACGAGGACACCATGGGACGCGACATTCTACTGTGGCTGCTCGGCGTGCCGATCGTCGCGATCGTCCTGCTGCACCTGTTCGGCGTTCTGCACTGGTAAGCGCAAACTTCCATATGTCCCTCCGACGCCCTTGCTGCATCTGCGGTGGGGCCGCTTCCATGGCGCGCAAGACGGCATGAGTTGCATCGCCGCTGGCGGCAGGCTTTCCGTAGCGCCATTTTGCGTCTCCTATCCGGTGGTTAGCGGATCGCGACAATTTTCGAGAATTTTTGTGCGCTCGCGCGGGAACGCTCCTGGCACCAGCGCATTATCTCATACGGACACGGGCTTCGTTCCCCTCCCCCCATCCCCTCGTCGAGGCACGGGTCCAAAAGTTGATGGACACTCGCTCTCGGCCCCCCGAGACGGGTGTCCTTCTCTTTTGCGCGCTCGCTAACGGATGCGTTGTCCTCTCGCCCGCGCTAGAAATTCCGCCGGTGCCATGAGGGACAAGACATGCCGGACAAACCGTTCGCCACAGGACAGTGCCAATGCGGCGCCGTCAGCTACACCCTGGCGGCGCGCGCCGCTCACCATGGGCCAGTGTCACTGCAAGGACTGTCAGCGCGTAACTGGCACCGGGCATATTTCGCTCGCACGCTTTAATCGAAGCGACGTGACGATCGAGGGAACGACTAAGACGTTCGCTGTGAAGGCTGACAGCGGCAACATCAACACGCGGCACTTCTGTCCGGACTGCGGCAGCCGCCTGTTCGGGGAAAATTCCGCGTTTCCCGGTATGATCAACGTGACCGCGGGCTCGGTCGACGACAACAGCTGGTTCTCGCCGCAGCGGGTGCTCTACAAAAAGACGCAGCCGGCCTGGGACATCACGACCGAGGACGTTCCCTGCTATGAAGGCATGCCGCCGCCGACCTGATCAGTCGGCGAAGGGATCCTTCATCAGGATGGTGTCGTCGCGCTCGGGGCTGGTCGACAGCATGGTCACCGGCCGCTCGATCAGCTCCTCGATGTAGCGCACGTACTTGACCGCCTGCGCCGGCAGCTCGCTCCACGAGCGCGCGCCCGCCGTCGATTGCGACCAGCCTTCGAGCGTCTCGTAGATCGGCTGCACGCGCGCCTGCGCGCCGCTGCTCGCCGGCAAACGGTCGATGCGCTCGCCGTCGAGCATGTAGCCGACGCCGACCTTGAGTTCCTTGAAGCCGTCGAGCACGTCGAGCTTGGTCAGCGCGATGCCGTCGATGCCGGCGATCTTCAGCGTCTGGCGCACGAGCGTGGCGTCGAACCAGCCGCAGCGGCGCTTGCGCCCCGTCACCGTGCCGAACTCGCGCCCGCGCTCGCCGAGGCGGTTGCCGATCTCGTCCGTCAGCTCGGTCGGGAACGGCCCGGAGCCGACGCGCGTCGTGTACGCCTTGGCGATGCCGAGCACGTAGCCGATGCCGCGCGGCCCCATGCCGGAGCCGGTCGCGGCCTGCGCCGCGACGGTGTTCGAAGACGTGACGAACGGATAGGTGCCGTGATCGATGTCGAGCAGCGCGCCTTGCGCGCCCTCGAAGAGAATGCGCTTGCCGGCGCGGCGGGCCGTATCCAGCAGCTCCCACGTCACGTCGACGAAGGGAAGGATCTTCGGCGCGATCTCGGTCAGCTCGGCGAGCATTTGCTCCTTGGAGAACTCCGGCTTGCCGAGGCCGCGGCGCAACGCGTTGTGGTGCACGAGGATACGATCGATCTTGGCGCCGAGCGTCGCCGGGTTGCGCAGATCCTGGGCGCGGATGGCGCGGCGGCCGACCTTGTCCTCGTAGGCGGGGCCGATGCCGCGACCGGTGGTGCCGATCTTGCCAGCGCCGGCAGCTTCCTCGCGGATGACGTCGAGCTCGCGGTGCAGCGGCAGAATGAGCGTGGCGTTCTCGGCGATGCGCAGGTTCTCGCGGCTCACCGAAACGCCTTGCGCGGCGAGCTTGTCGATCTCGGAGCAGAGCGCCCAGGGATCGACGACGACGCCGTTGCCGATGACGCCGAGCTTGCCCGGGCGCACGACGCCCGACGGCAGCAGCGACAGCTTGAAGGTCTTGTCGCCGATGACCAGCGTGTGCCCGGCGTTGTGCCCACCTTGGAAGCGCACGACGATGTCGGCGCGCTCCGATAGCCAATCAACGACCTTGCCTTTGCCCTCGTCGCCCCACTGGGCGCCGACCACCGCGACGTTCGCCATGCAAGCCCCACTCACGATTTGGCCCCGGAACGGTTGCCGGGGCCATTCGGGGCCTTATAGCGCAGATTCGCCGTTGCCACCCCCTCAGATGGGACCGCCGGGGGTCTCGAACGCCCTGAAAATCGGGCTCAGCGGTAGGTGATGGTGCGCGCCCCCGGCCAAATGACCCGGTAGCCGAACTCGATGAGGCGCTCCTCCTCCGGCTCCAGCTTGGATTCGAAGGCGACGACCCCGCGCTTGCCGTCGATGTCCTTTTTGGTCGGCTGCACCGGCCCCACCAGCTCGACCTTGATGTCGTCGTTCTGCGAGACGGGAACCTGATCGTGGACGACGAGCTCGACGGCCCGCTCGTGCATGTTCTTCACCGTGATGCGGAAGTTGCGGCTGTCGGTGCGGGCCGAGGAGATGAGCCCCGTCTCACCGCGCTTCTCGTCGGCGATGGCATGGCGCACGCGCACCTGGTCGTCGGCGCCGAAGCCGAGTTCGTGGTCCTCGCCCGGCGACAGTACCGGCAGCGCGCCGGTGCCGACGAAGGTGCCGTCGCGGAACAGCGACACCGGACCTGGCAGCACCGGCGAGCCCTTCGGCAGGATCAGCTTGGCGTAGAGGTAAGCCTTGGCCTCGCGCTTGGGGACGGTGCGCACGGTGAGCACCGGCTCGATCCCGTCCTCCTGCAGGAACACCCGCTTGCCCTCGCCGGTGGCAGGGACGGTGAGACGCCCCGGCACGCCGAACACTGCCTGGAAGGGCGCGGCGGCGATGTTGGCGCCTTGCTCGCCGATGTTGAGATCCATCTCCGCCGCTTCCGGCTCGGCGGCGGCGGAAAGCTGGGCCGTGCGCCCGGCGGCAACCTTCGAGCGCACGGTGAGACCATCGTAGGCGGCCATGGGCGCGGACGCCGCTGCCGGCGCCGATTCCGACATCGGCTTGGCCTCGGGCTCGAAGTCCACCGTGACGGTGTCGATGGTGGGCGCCTCGGCGTTGGCATTCGGACGCGTCGTCGACAGTTGCACGGCGACGTTCTCCCACGTTTCGCCGGTACGCTGCACGATGTCGGCGCGGCGCGTCAGCTCGAGCAGCGGCGGCGCCGTTTTGGAACCGGTGGCGAGGCGCGCGTCATAGCGCGGCGTCCAGCCGGCGTTGCGCACCTGATAGCGCACGGTCATGTCGGCTTCGAGGGGAGCCCCGGCGACGACGAAGACTTTCACCTCCGTCTGCTCGGCGCGAGCCGGCGCCAGCGCGGCGAGCTTCTTTTCCAGCTCCTCGATGCGGCGATCGAGGTCGCGCTTCTTCACCTCGGCGTCGAGGGCCGAGCGGTGGGCTTCCGTCCAGCCCGAGGCGATGAGGGACAGGATCTGCGTCCAGTCGGTGGCCGGCGGCGGGCTCGATTGCGCCGGCTGACCATCCTCGACGGGGGCGCGGCCGGGCATTTGCGCCAGGTTCTGCAGCAGCGTCTTCTGTGTCTGCGCCGCGTCCTCCTGGCCCTGGATGACCCCGCGCTCATCGCGCAGTTTCTCGATCTCGTCCTCGATACCCTTGCGCTCGGCTTGCAGCTTCTCCTGATCGGCGCGCGGGATGTAGCGGCGACGCGTATCGACCGACTGGATGTCGAGGCCGGCCGTCGCCTTGCCATCGACGCGGATGGAGCCGGGCACGGCCTCGGCAGGAAGATCGCTGAAGACGAGCGTGTGCTCGCCCTTCTGCAACGACAGCTTCGCGGTGCGCGTCGCTTCCGCCCCGGCGGGGAAAACGGTGACCGTCTCGATGCGCGAGGTGACAGGAATCTCGTCCGCCAGTGCAGGTCCGACGATGACCAGAAGCAGACCCGACAGTGCGATGACCGTGCGCATGGTGCAGCCCATCCCAGTTATTTCCCCGGCCGCGGACGGCCGTCCCTGGGCGTGACGAGTGCGGGCGGTTCACGTCTGAATTATGACGCCTTGCAAAGGACTTCCGGGCGATCGGCGAGGGGCGCTAATCGGCGCCGGCGCGGGCCTGTGCATAGGCCCAGTCGAGCCAAGGGGTGAGTGCTTGCAGGTCGCTTCTCTCGACCGTGACGCCGCACCATACGCGCAGCCCCGGGGGCGCCGTGCGGTAGGCGCCGAGGTCATGGGCAGCCCCCTCTGCGGCGAGCAGAGCGACCATGCGATCGGCGACTCGACGTTCTTCTGCAGCCCCTCCCGCGATATCGGTGAGGCGCATGCACACCGAGGTGTTGGAGCGCGTCTTGGGATCGACCGCGAGGTTGGCGATCCACGGCGTCGCGGCGATCCAGTCGAACAGCACCGCGGCGTTGGCGTCGGCGCGCGCCTGCAGCGCCTCGAGGCCGCCGACCGTTTCGCCCCAGTGCAGCGCATCGAGGAAGTCCTCGACGCACAGCAACGACGGCGTGTTGATGGTAATGCCGGCGAAAAGGTCATCGAGCAGGCGCCCGTCCTCGGCGAGACGGAAGAGCTTGGGAACCGGCCAGCTCGGGCGATGCCGCTGCAGCCGATCGATGGCGCGCGGCGACAGCACGATCATGCCGTGCGCCGCTTCCCCGCCGAGCACCTTTTGCCAGGAGAAGGTGGCAACGTCGATTTTGCGCCAATCGACGGCCTGCGCGCACAGCGCCGACGTCGCATCGACGAAGGTGAGACCGCGACGGTCGGCGGCGATCCAATCGCCGTCCGGCACGCGCACGCCCGCCGCCGTGCCGTTCCAGGTGAAGACCACGTCGCGATCGAAGTCGACGCTGGCGAGATCGGGCAGGTGCCCGTAGTCGGCCGTCAGTACGCGCGTGTCGGCCGGCTTCAACTCGCCGACGATGTCGGCGACCCAGCGCTGGCCGAAATCCTCCCAGGCGAGCACGTCCACGCCGCGCTCGCCGAGCATCGACCACAGCGCCATCTCGAAAGCGCCGGTGTCGGAACCGGGAACGATGGCGAGGCGGTAGTCGGCTGGAAGCTCGAGCAGCGCCTGCGTCTTGGCGATGGCGAGCCGCAGCCGCTCGATGCCGGCGGGCGAGCGGTGCGAGCGCCCGAGCAGCGCCGACGACAGCACCTGCGGCGTCCAGCCGGGGCGCTTGGCGCACGGGCCACTCGAGAAGTTCGCGATGGCCGGGCGCCGCTTTGGCTTGTCGAGACGGCTCATGACGGCGGTCTAGGTGGCAGCGGCCTCGTCGTCAACTTGGCCGCCGGAAAACAAATGGGGCGGCCGCAAGGGCCGCCCCTACGCGATCCGACTACGCGCCAGCCTAGTTCACGAGGAACCTGAGGCCGGCGCGGATCTGGTGCTCGTTGAGGTCGCCGATGGCCACCGACGATGCGACGTCGGGCTTCAGGCTGACCTCGGACCCGCCGATATGGAGGAAGCGGTAGTTCACGTCGAGGGCCCAAAGGGTAGAGATGTCGTAGGTCACGCCGACCATGGCGGCGCCGGCGAACTGCACGTCGGTCGTCCGGTTGCCGGCCGAGACGACAACAGTCCGTAACCGAGTTGGAATAGTCGAGGTTGCGCGTCACCTGATTGACGGCAAAGCCGACGCCGAGGCCGAGGTAGGGCGACCAGGCGGTGCCGGTGCGAATGTCGTAGTAGGCGTTGGCGAGCAGGATGGTCGACATGAACTTCGTCTTGTCGGTCAGCGAATTGCGTAGGCGCTGGTTCCGGTGAACTCGGTGTTCATTATCGAGTGCACGTCGACCGTTATATCGGTGCGGAAATACGGCTCCCCAAACGTAGCCGATGCCGCCGCCGCCGGTGAAGGAAGGCTCGAAGCTGTCCGATTGCACGGCGCCGGCGATCAAATCCGCGTAGTTGGTGCCGAGCACGCTGACCGACGGGTTTGACCCGAAACCGGCGGCAAAGTCGGCGCGCAGGTACCAAAAGGCTTCCTCGACCGGCACCGGGATGGGCGCCGGGATCGGCGTGCGCACGCCGGATTGATTGATGCCGTTGGAATAGTATGGATCGCCGTCCGCCAGCGCGGGCGACATCAGGGCGCCGATGAGGCTGCCGCCGAGGGTCAGGGCAAGCGTAATTCTGCTGAGTGCACGATTCATCTGCGTCGATCCTTGCTTGACGGCTAGGCTGGCCTTGCGCCGCACCCGACGTCCTAACTCTGCTCTTGAAGGCTGCAGCCGCCCGACCTGGGCGCTCGCCTCACGCGTAAGCAAACTAGGAAATCGAACTTGGACTTCAGGCAGCCTCGATCGACGCCGGGGCCGTGAACGCCGGGCCCGCTGAGGGGCCCGGCGAAGTTTCGTGAGCGGCGCCGGGTCGGCGCCGGCCGGTTACTTCACCGGCTGATAGACGACGGCTTCGCGCTGGAACTTGTAGCGCATGCCGAGCATCACATCGTTGGAGGTGATGTCTTGAACGAAGACGCCGCTGTTGGAAGCTGCGCCGTCGAAGGTCGGTCACGCGGCCGCTCTGCGCCGTGCCGAGGTCGGCGTAGCGGTAGGTGAGCTCGAGCGCCACCTGCGGGGTGACGTCGAAGCTGCCACCGGCGTAGAAGGCGTAGGCGAAGTTGGTCTTGGTGTGGTCTGCACCGAAGGCGACACTGCCCGGTGCCGGAACGTTGACGTCCTTCATGCCGTCGACGGTGAGCGTGGCAAAGCCGATGCCGGCGCCGATGAACGGCGTGAAGCCGCACCAGTTGCCCATGTCGATGTAGGCGTTGGCGAGACCCATCCAGCTACGGATGTCGGCCGTGTACTCGTTGGTGTTCGGCGCCCGGGAACTGATCGTGCGCCGACGAACAGCGCGTCGCCGCGATATTCACCGGTGAGGTCGAAGCGCAGCCAGTGATTGCGCTGCCAGCCGAGGCCGAGACCGAACAGCGGGGTCGACTTGATGTCCTTGTGATGGACGATGCCGGTGCCGGTGGCGAACTGCTCGGTCCAGATGTCACCGACGTTGGCGTCGGCCGGCGCCGATGTAGCCCTTGAAATAAATGCCGCGATCGGTCGGCGGAGGCGGAGGAACGTCGTAGCCGCCCTTGAGGCCGCCGTCGTAAATGTCAGCCGCGTTGGCAGGAGCGCACAAGGCAAGCACGAGAGCCGACCCGAGCGCCGCACCTAGCAGGTAGGAACTGCGATTGGTATTCATGGAACTTCCCCTTCGTCATCGTCATGCCGCCTGACGAGGCGGCGCTCGTTAGCCAACGCGCTACGTGCTCAGTGAACGACTATGAGGAAGAAGGCTTAAAGAGCGCTTAATCGGCGTTTCGATTTGAAACAGAGCGCGGCGCAATCGGTAAACAATGCATTAACGCGGGCGGCGCCGGCGCACGCGCTGTCATCCTCGGGCGCACGCTGGAAGCATGCCTTCGGACATGTCCCGAGGACCCACTCTTCAACGGACTCGACGTTTGGATCGTTGGTGCGCTGCCTTGTTTGCGGGCGCGAAGCGGCAAGCTGGATCCTCGGCACCAAGTCCGAGGATGACACTGGTGGCTCGGTTGCCGAATCCTGCCTGCGAATAGTGTCGAGCGCGATTTGGGTTAGCGAGGCTTTAAGCGGCGGCGCACCGGCAGCTCGCTGATGCTTGCCAGCGTTAGCGGCGGCGGCGGCGCGCACGGCCTCGACGATGTCGCCGACGACGGTGTTGACGAGATGCTCGTCATCGCCCTCGGCCATGACGCGGATCACCGGCTCGGTGCCGGACGGCCGGATGACGAGGCGGCCGTATGCGCCGAGCTTGGCCTTGCCGGCATCGATCGCCTTGACGACCCGCGTGTCCTCCAGCGGGCTGCCGCTGGCGTAGCGCACGTTCTTGAGGATCTGCGGCAGCGGCTCGAAGCGGTTGGTCACCTCGCTCACCGTCGAGCCGGTGTTGACGACCACGGCGAGAAGCTGCAGCGCCGTCACCAGGCCGTCGCCGGTGGTCACGAAGTCGGACAGGACGATGTGCCCCGACTGCTCGCCGCCGACGTTGAAGCCGTGCTTGCGCATGTGATCGACGACGTAGCGGTCGCCGACGGGCGTGCGCACCATGTCGAGGCCGATGCTCTTCAGATAGCGCTCGAGGCCGAGGTTGCTCATCACCGTGGCGACGACGCCGCCGGCCGTCAGCTTGCCGCTGCGGTGCCAGGTATCGGCGATGACCGCCATGAGCTGGTCGCCGTCGACGATGTTGCCCTTCTCGTTGACGATGACGACGCGGTCGGCGTCGCCATCGAGGGCGATGCCGACGTCGGCGCGCACTTCGCGCACCTTGGCGATCAGCGCCTCCGGCTCGGTCGAGCCGCACTTCTCGTTGATGTTGCGTCCGTTGGGTTCGACGCCGATCTTGATGACCTCGGCGCCCAGCTCCCACAGCGCCTCGGGTGCCACCTTGTAGCCGGCGCCGTTGGCGCAATCGATGACGATGCGCAGCCCGTCGAGGCGCAGGTTCTTCGGCAGCGTGCGCTTGGCGAACTCGATATAGCGCTCCTGCGCGCTTTCAACGCGCGTGGCGCGGCCGATGCCGTCGGCGCGGGCGAGCAGCTCGCTAGTGTCCGCGTCGATCAGCTCCTCGATGCGCCGCTCGGTCTCGTCGGACAGCTTGTAGCCGTCGGGGTCGAACAGCTTGATGCCGTTGTCGTCGAAGGGGTTGTGCGAAGCGGAGATCATCACCCCGAGGTCGGCGCGCAGCGAGCGCGTCAGCATGGCGACGGCGGGGGTCGGCATCGGGCCGAGCAGGAACACGTCCATGCCGACGGCGGTGAAGCCGGACATGAGCGCTGCCTCCAGCATGTAGCCGGAGAGGCGCGTGTCCTTGCCGATGACGACGCGGTGGCGGTGCTTGCCCGTCTGGAAGATCTTGCCGGCGGCCATGCCGACCTTCAGCGCGACCTCCGAGGTCATCGGCGACTTGTTGGCGAGCCCGCGAATACCGTCTGTACCGAAATAGCGGCGCGACATGGACGTCCCCTTGGCTCGTTTCTGCAGCTTCGGCTTACCGCTGCGCGAATTAGATTGCATAACCTACCCTGGCCGCTCGCCGCCTCTGCGTAATGGTAAACGCTCCGTACGAACTTACTGCGGCGGCCTGGTGTCCCCGCATCAAATCCTGTTGGGGCAGGTTACACCCTGCACCGCTAAAAAACCGAAACCTCGCGCTATTCCCAGGCAAATCAGGCGATCGCCTTGTCCGTGCCGTAGAGCGCGGCGCGCCAGACGTTGAGCGCCTGCCGGGTGGCGGCGACGTCGTGCACGCGAATGATCTGCACGCCCTGGGCCACCCCGGCGAGGGCGGCGGCGATTGAGCCCGGTACGCGGTCACGCGGATTGGGCACGTCGGAGATATGGTCGATCAGCTTCTTGCGGGATGCACCGAGCATGACCGGTACACCCAGTGCATGATAGAGCGATAATGCCGATAAAACGGCGACGTTGTGGTGCAGGTGCTTGCCAAAGCCGATTCCCGGGTCGGCGACGATCTTGGCGCGCGGGATGCCGGCGGCTTCGCAGGCGGCGATGCGGCCTTCGAGGTAGTCGAACACGTCGAGCACGACGTCGGAATATTGCGGGTTGTCGTTCATCGTGCGCGGATCGCCCTGCGCATGCATGAGGATGACCGGCAGCCCCGTCTCCGCGGCGACAGGCAGTGCATCGGCGTCGTGCGTCAGCGCCGAGACGTCGTTGAGGATGTCGGCGCCGGCGGCGGCGGCCCGGCGCATCACCTCGGCTTTGCGCGTATCGATGGAGATCCGCGCGTCGGTGCGCGCGCGCAAGCCCTCGATGACCGGGATGACGCGGCGCAACTCTTCCTCGGCCGGAACGTACTCGGCGCCGGGTCGCGTCGAACTCGCCGCCGATGTCGAGGATGTCGGCGCCTTCCTCGGCGAGCTGCAGGCCGTGCGCGATGGCTGCCTGTGTCGAAGCATGCAGGCCGCCGTCGGAGAAGCTGTCGGGCGTGACGTTGACGATGCCCATGATGCGCGGCCGGTCGAGGGCGAGCCCGGCGAGGCGCGCGCGCGGCGCGGTGATCGCCTCGAGGTCGTGCGCGGCATCCAGCGTTCCGCGCCCCCAGTCGCGCTCGATGGCATCCTCCAGCGAGATGACGCGGCGATTGACGCGCGCGCCCTCACGCACTGAGACCTCGACGGCGGTGAAACGCAGGGCCTGGCCGGCGAGCGGCAGACCGCTCCAGGCGTCATCGGGGGCGTCGGCCGGCGCGGGAAACAGCCCGATGGGCCGCACATAGGTCGAGCGCTGCATTCACCGGATCCCACAACGAAGCGGCCGCGAGGTTCACCCCGCGGCCGCATCTACGTCATTCGCGCTGGCCCCGTAAAGGGGCGAGCGATCAGGACTGCGGCTGCGGCTCCAGGGGGCCGGTGCCGCCGGTCGGGCGGAAGCGTCCGCCGGCGCTCGGGACGGCGGAGCCGGATTGGTCGCGCGGCACCTCGTCGTCGGGCTTGCGGGTGATCTTCTCGCCGCGCATCAGGCCCATCACCTCTTCGCCCGAGATGGTCTCGTACTCCATCAGCGCCTGGGTGATCGCCTCGAGTTCGTGGCGGCAGTTGGCGATGACCTCGCGCGCCACGACTCTCGCCTTCCGTGACGATGCGGCGGATCTCCTGGTCGATCAGGCGGGCAGTGTCTTCCGACATGTTCTGCCGCTGCGTGATCGCATGGCCGAGGAAGACCTCCTGCTGGTTCTCGTTGTAGCGCAGCGGGCCGAGCTTCTCGCTCATGCCCCACTCGGTCACCATGCGCCGGGCGAGGTCGGTCGCCTGCATGATGTCGCTGGAAGCGCCGGTGTTGAGGTGGTCCTTGCCGTAGATCGCCTGCTCGGCGCAACGGCCGCCGAACGACATGGCGATGCGCGCCTCGCACCACTGCTTCGAGTAGCTGAGCTTGTCGCGCTCGGGCAGGCTCATGGTCACGCCCAGGGCGCGGCCGCGCGGAATGATCGTGACCTTGTGCAGCGGATCGCCGCCCGGCACCTTGATGTTGACGAGGGCGTGGCCGGCCTCGTGGTAGGCGGTGGCGAGCTTCTCCTCCTCGGTCATGATCATGGAGCGGCGCTCCGCACCCATCATCACCTTGTCCTTGGAGTCTTCGAACTCGACTTGCGTCACCAGCCGCTTGTTGCGGCGGGCGGCGAGCAGCGCCGCCTCGTTGACGAGGTTGGCGAGATCGGCGCCGGAGAAGCCGGGCGTGCCGCGGGCGATGACCTTCGGATCGACGTTGGGCGCGATCGGCACCTTGCGCATGTGCACGCGCAGGATCTTCTCGCGGCCGGCGACGTCGGGGTTCGGCACGGTGATCTGACGGTCGAAGCGGCCCGGGCGCAGCAAGGCGGGGTCGAGCACGTCGGGACGGTTGGTCGCGGCGATGAGGATGATGCCCTCGTTGGCTTCGAAGCCGTCCATCTCGACCAGCAACTGGTTGAGGGTCTGCTCGCGCTCGTCGTTGCCGCCGCCGAGGCCGGCGCCGCGATGGCGACCGACGGCGTCGATTTCGTCGATGAAGATGATGCACGGGGCATTCTTCTTCGCCTGCTCGAACATGTCGCGCACGCGGGAAGCGCCGACGCCGACGAACATCTCGACGAAGTCGGAGCCGGAGATGGTGAAGAACGGCACGTTGGCCTCGCCGGCGATGGCGCGGGCGAGCAGGGTCTTACCGGTGCCGGGCGGGCCGACGAGCAGCGCGCCGCGCGGAATGCGTCCGCCGAGGCGCTGGAACTTCTGCGGGTCGCGCAGGAACTCGACGATCTCCTGCAAGTCGTCCTTGGCCTCGTCGACGCCGGCGACGTCCTCGAACGTGACGCGGCCGTGGCGCTCGGTCAGCAGCTTGGCGCGCGACTTGCCAAAGCCCATGGCGCGGCCGGAGCCGGACTGCATCTGGCGCATGAAGAAGATCCACACCGCGATGAGCAGCAGCATGGGGAACCAGTTGAGCAGCATGCCCATGATCGAGGGCACGTCCTCGTCCGAGGGACGGGCGCGGAACTTGATGCCCTTCTTCTCCAGCCGCTCGACGAGGGTGGAATCCTGCGGAGCGTAGGTGGTGAAGGAGGTGCCGCCATCGCGCATGGTGCCGTAGATGCGACTTCCGGCGAGCGTCGCGTCGGTGACGTTGCCGCTGTCGACCGCGGTCAGGAACTCCGAGTAGGTGATCTCGGTGCCGCGCCGGCTCTGCGTCGGGTTATTGAAAAGATTGAACAGGGCCGCGAGCAGGACGAGGATGGCAACCCAGATGGCAAGCTTTTGAAAGTTTGAGTTCATTTCGTTCCCTGTAGAGCACGAAAACGGCCCGGGCCGACCCTCACCCCGGATCCGACCGGGCGCCGCTCGAAGCTCGCCGTTAACATAGGAGTGGGGCTCCGCATTGCCAAGTTACACGGCCTTCGCTCCCCAGGAGCTTAACGCCGGCGCCATCTCGGCGCGACCGACGGAGCGTCGCAGCCAACTAGGCGCCAGCCTTGGTTTTTCAGCTTTTAGCCGAGGAATTCGGCCGAATAGAGCCGCTGCGCCATCCCCCAAGCGGGGGATACGGCGCCGAGCGCCGCCAGCGTCGGCACGATGATTAACTCCTCGCCGCGCCAGAAGGCCGGCAGCGTTGCCGCGGCGCGGGCCGGTAGATCGCGCGGCATGGCGAGTTGCTGGCGCAGCCGGGCGAAGGCCGGCGAGCCAAGGGCGCGAACGTCGATGTCGGCGCCCGCTTCGCTTGCGGCGCGGACGCGGAAGCGGCCATCCCACACGGCGGAGGCGCCGGCCTGCAGCGCGAGTGTCGGCAGCGCCGCCCGGCCTGCCTCGCGCAGGACGCGCACGTCGGCCGCCGTGCCGGGAGACCGCGGCGCCGGCCAGCGTGGCGCCTTCGAAGCCGGGGTGCGCCAGCCGCTCGGCGAGCGCCTCGAGTTGCGCCAGGCGCAGGGGCTGCGTGCTGACCGCCATACGAAGTGACGAGACGCGCCAGCAGACGCAGCCGCAGCTCCTCCGGCGGCGGCCAGCCAGGCGGCATGGTCGAAGCTGGCGAAGGCGCCGGCGTGCAGATCGAGCGCGCGCGCTCTGCGCCAAAGCGCGGGCGCCGGCATCGAGCGCCTTGCGGCGCGCTCCAGACGGCGGGCGCTGAGCGCGATCTTGTCGTTGGCGAGGCCGAGGCCGGCGAGCAGCGCGCGGCCCTTGCGCAGCCGCACGCGCTCGAAGCGTTCGGCGTCGTTGCTGGGATCGTCGATCCACGTCTTTTGCAGTCGGCGAGCGTGGCGCGCAGCCGCGCGCCCGAGACGGCGAGCAGCGGGCGGAGCAGCACCACGCCCGCCTCGAGCGACGCGCTGCTCGGACATGGCCGTCAGTCCGTCGAGGCCGCTGCCGCGCGCCAGGCGCATGAGCAGCGTCTCCGCCTGGTCGTCCTCGGTGTGCGCCGTGACGATGGCCACCGGCTGCGCCGCGGAGGCGTTGCGCGCGAGATCGGCGAGGAGGCCGATAGCGGGCCGCACGCGCGGCGTCTTGAATGCCGGTCGCCGGCTTGCTGCCCACCCACGTCAGGATCGCATGCTCGAGGCCCAGCGGCACGCGCTTCGCCGGCGACCCACTCCGCTTCGGCGCGCGAGCTAGCGCGCAGTGCGTGATCGACGGTGGCGACGACGAGCTTCGGGCGGCTGCGCCGCGCCCCGCGCCCAACGCGACGCAAGATGCATCAGCGCGACGCTGTCGGCACCGCCGGAGACCGCGAGGATGACGATGGGGAAGGAAGCGAGCGGGGCAAACAGCGCATCGAGCTCTTCGTCCCGGACCGGCTCGGCGGCGTCTTCGGGATGCGCACTGCCCGCGGCAGACGAACTCAGATCAGGTGCAGCCAATTCTCTGGCGCTCCGACTTGGCGCGCATTTTCACGTTCTCGGGGGCATTGGGAAAGCGCGTCGACAGCTCGCCGAACGACGAGCAGGCGGCGTCCTTCTGGCCCAGCCGGTCGAGCGACATGGCGAGCTTCAGCAGGCTGTCGGCGGCGCGCGCGTTGCCCGCGTAGTTCTGATAGCCCTTGAGGAACGAGCTGGCGGCGGCCTTGTACTCGCCGCGCACGAAGTGCGCCTCGCCGAGCCAGTACTGCGCGTTGCCGGCGAGCAAATCCTGCGGGTAGCGGGTCAGGAAGTCCTCGAACGCTCCCTGCGCCGCGCCGTAGTCGCGCTGCATCAGGTAGCCGTAGGCGGTCTCGTAGAGCTGCTTGGCGTTGCCCGCGTCGGCGGCATTGGGTGCCGTCGCGGCGCCGAAGGCAGGCGGCAGCGCCGCCATTTCGGGTGCGGCGCCAGGGGCGGCACCGACATCGCCGGCCGGGCATCGCCGGGGGCAGCCCGCAGCCGGCGGATCGGTTTCGATGAGACCGCCGATGGCATCGTCGCCACCGCTGCCGGCGGTAACCGTCGTCGAGCCGAAACGCCCTGCATCCGCCGCTGGCGCGCCACCGCCGGAGCCGGGTCCGGCATCGGCGGTATCGGTCGCCGGCAAGCCGGGGAGCGGCGCAGCGGGCGCGGCACCGGCATCGGAGCGGCGCGGCTGCCCGCCGAGCGCGCGCACCTGGTCGGTCAATTGCTGGATCTGCGCGGAGAGGGCACGCAACTGGGTTTCGAGGCCGTCGATGCGTACGCTGTCGGCGCCGCCGCCGTAGCTGGCGCCACCACCGGCGGCGGCGCAGCTCCACCACCGCCGCGCGCCAGCGATTCGAGCGTGCCGACCACGACCTGCATGTCGACGAGCTGCTCCTCGAGCTGCTCGACGCGCTGCTTCAAGCCGGAATCGGGTGCCCCGACGGCCGGCGGCAGCCTTCGTCTTCGGCTGCGTCCTGTGGCGGCGCGGCCTGGGCGAGGCGCACGGGCTCGGCGGCGACCGCCGTCGCGGCCAGCATGCCGGCCAGGCAGGGCGCCGCTGATAATCGAAACGAGGGAGCGATACCTGAGCAATGGACTACCTGAGCTGTTAAGCCGGCCTGTCTTTTACACGATGCAGTGCGAACGGCGTGTGGCGCGATCCGAAGCCCCGGCCTCGGCGCGTCCGGCGACCGCGGCAACTACGTCGTTTCGGCGCCCTAGCCATCATTTCGGGCACCGCTTGTCAACGCGTCACGCCCCCGGGGCCGGAGACTTCAACGGTCTTCGCCGGCACGAGGGCCGCGGGCGACACTGCAGGCGACGCCTGCGGCGCGCGGCGCGCCGGCTGTCTACCAACCCCAGGCGCTCGCGCGTGCCGGTGGCAAAGACGAGCGTCACGGCGCGGCGGTTCTGCGCGCGGCAGTCGGTATCGGCGCAGGTGGCGACGGGGATCGAACGGCCGAGCGGCACGACGGCGATGCGGCTCGGCTCGACGCCCTCCTGGATGAGGCGCTCGCGCACGGCCTCGGCCCGCTGCTCCGACAGGACGACGTTCTCCTGCTCGGTGCCCGGCTCGTCGGCGTGGCCCTCGATGGCCGCCTCGAACTCGTGCCAGCGCATCAGCCATTTGGCCTGCGCGGCGAGCGCCGAACGCGCGCGGCTGCCGAGCTCGGCGCTGCCCGGTGGCGAAGAAGACGCGGTCGCCCGCCTCGACGCGCAGCTTCGATTGGATGGACACGTTGCGGCGCAGCTCTTGATCCCAGGACGGGCTGCGCACTGCGCGCAGGTCCGGCGGAGCGGCGCCGACGTCGGAGAGCGCCGGCGCGCGTGATGGAGCCGGTCGTGTCGGGTGGCGCGATGGAAAGCGCTGGCCGCGCATCGCCGTCGGCAGCGTCGCGAGCGAAGTCGCTGCGATAGAGTTCGCCGAGCTGCCGGCGCGCGTCCTCGGCGGCACTCGCCGTCGGATAGCGGGCGATGAGCTGCTCGAAGGTCTCACGCGCGAAGTCGCGGTGGCCCGCCTGCGAGCTTCTCGACGCCGTCGAGGTAGAGCTCCTCGGCGCGCTGCTCGCCGCTGTACCGATAGGCGTGGCTGCCGGCGGCCGATCGCCGAGGCGACGGCTCGGCGTTGGCGAAGCGGGAGCGTTCGCCCGCACGCAAGAAGGCACAAACCGCGATGAGCGCGCAGCGTCCCGCGTTCGAGCGAAGCTGCGGCTCCGCCGAGACGCACGCCCGCTCCGCGCTGAGGCCACAACATGGAAATCCTCGTGAAAGCAACCGCTGAAAACGCTGCGATGAATGACGAGGGTTTGCGGCCAAACTTTGCCGTGTTGCGCTTGCTGCGACGCGGCTGTGGATGTGCGGCGCGAGCGCCACAGCGTTCAATTCGCCCTGGTTTCACACCTCTCGTCGCCCGTGCCATTGTTGGACTTGGCCGCAGAATCCGAGCTCAGCCGTCGTTCTGCGACAGCAGCTCCGACCTGGAACAAAAAACCCCGGGGGTGCCCCGGGATTTCGAATGTCGTCGACTGATCGGCGCGCGGCCGGCTAGTTGCCGGCGGTGCGCGAGTTCAGCACCGTCTGGGCGCGGCGGTTCTGCGACCAGCAGGAGATGTCGTTGCAGACCGCGACCGGGCGCTCCTTGCCGTACGAGATGGTGCGGATGCGCGAGCCGTTGATGCCGTTCTGAGCGAGGAAGTTGCGCACCGTGGTGGCGCGGCGGGCACCCAGCGCGATGTTGTACTCGCGCGTGCCGCGCTCGTCGGCGTGACCCTCGATGGTGATGGTGTACTGCGGATACTGCTGCAGCCACTGCGACTGCTTCTGCAGAATGGTGGTGGCTTCCGGCGTCAGGTCGGTGCTGTCGGTCGTGAAGTAGACGATGTCGCCGACGTTGACGCTGAAATCGCGGTGCGTAGCCCGGGCGTCACCGAGCCGTCGCGGCCCGTGAGCTGCGAACTCGGCTGGTTCTCGTTGTTGGCGCAGGCGGCGGCCAGGGCACCCACGAGCAGGACGGCGAACAGGCGCGTTGCGCGGGCGAACCAGGTTGTCGTGGCCATGAACATCCCTTTCGTCACGCTTCACTCAACCTCGGAGCGCGGTGACAGTTCCAGATCGATCGGAGTTAGCTGACCGCTTGTACGAAAATGTGGCCGTCAGCCCCATCAAGCGGGCACCTTCCCCCGAATTCGCCATGCGAGACACCGAGGCGCAAAACATTAACCGGTGGGAAGATGCAGCGCGCGGCGACCAATGGACCCGGTGTGTGCGGACGCATGTGCGTGCCGATGGGCGGCTGGCGAGCAACGAATTCGCGGGCCAACCGATGGCCCCCAAAAAGATCAAGACCGAGGTGAGCGCCCTGCAGCGCTTACCTCGGCCTTGAAATTCGGTCTCCTCAGCCAAAGCCGAGGATAAGACACCTTTCGGCGACTTACCGAGCCGGCTGAGTCGCCACCGGAACGATCGGCGCCGAGCTTCAACGGAGCAGGCTCCTCGCGGCGGCAAGCGCCGAGAGCGACAGCAGCGGCAACGGCCGCGATAAGGATGGCCCCCTTCATCTTCATCATCTCCTAAAAGGTTGTCCTAGCTCGATAAGCGAAAGCTTAGCGAGCAAGCTTCCGTGGTCATATCAGCGCCGAGCTTCAGCGGAGCAGGCTCTTCACGACGGCAAGCGCCCAGAGCAACAGCAGCGACGACGACGGCGAGCACGATTGCACTCTTCATAGCATTTTCTCCTATGTTGTCCTGGCCTTGCCGCCAGCTCTTAGCGAGCGGACTGCGTGGCGGCAGGCATATCAGCGCCCAGCTTCAGCGGCGCCGGCTCTTCACGACGGCACGCGCTCAGCGCAACGGCCGCAACCACTGCTGACAAAACGATCAGCCCCTTAAAACCCTGCATGGTCTCATCTCCTGATGCTTCATCGGCACTAGCCATATATTGGGGTACCGGCGCGGCACGTCTTGATCAAGAACAGAGGCAGTTATCCCTCAGTTTTCCAAGCCGGTAGATGCGAAAATGCAACGCCGTATTGCCCATACCCAACAGCTGTAACACAGCCGCCTCGATTCGCCGGAAAAGATTGAATCTACGCCGAAAATCGCCCTCCGACCTCGAGGCGCTTGGGCATCATAGAGCGCCAGAATCGCGTTAATTCCAGGTTAAGCGCTGTATCAATTCAGGAGCGGCGACCACGCCGGGTCCGACGCGAAGGATGGCGTACGGATCGTCCGCTCGTTGTAGCCGGTCAAATCGACGGAATAGATTCGCGCGCCGCCGTTCTCGCCCTGCGATTCCCGGAAGAACATCAGAACGCGCCCGTTGGGCGCCCAGGTCGGCCCCTCGTTGTGGTAGCCCTCGGTCAGCACGCGCTCGCCCGAGCCGTCGGGGCGCATGACGCCGATGAGGAAGCGGCCGCCGAGTTGCTTGGTAAAGGCGATGTAGTCGCCGCGCGGCGACCAGACCGGCGTCGAGTAGCGTCCCTCGCCGCCGCTGATGCGATGCGGGTTCGAGCCGTCCGAGTTCATCACGTAGATTTCCTGCGATTGCCGTCGCGATCGGTTTCGAACACGATCTGCCGCCCGTCGGGCGAGTAGCTCGGGCTCGTGTCGATCGACGTGCCGGGCGTGAGCTGGCGCTTCTGCTTCGAGCGCAGGTCCATCTCGTAGATCGACGAGTTGCCGCCCGCCTGCAGGCTCATGATGACGCGCTGGCCGTCGGGCGAGAAGCGCGGCGCGAACGTCATCCCCGGAAAATCGCCGACGATCTCGCGCTGTCCCGTCTCGAGGTTCATGAGGAACACGCGCGGCTGATCGCCGGTGTACGACATGAAGGTGATCTCTTGGTTGGTCGGACTGAAGCGCGGCGTCAGCACGAGCTCCTGCCCCTTGCGTCAGCAGACGCACGTTGAAGCCGTCCTGGTCCATGATGGCGAGCCGCTTCACGCGGCGATCCTTCGGGCCCGTCTCGTCGATGAACACGACGCGCGTGTCGAAGTAGCCCAACTCGCCGGTGAGCTGCTTGTAGACTTGGTCGGCGATGATGTGACCGACGCGGCGCCAATTCTGCGCGCTGGTGGCGAAGCGCTGACCGGCGAGCTGCCGGCCGGAGGCGACGTCCCAGAGGCGGAACTGCGCGACGATGCGGCCGTCGGCGCCGCGCTCGACATCGCCGACAACGAGCGCGTCGGCGCGAATGGAGCGCCAATCGGGAAAGCGCGGCGCGGCGTTGACGTCGCGCACCTGCTCGAGAAACGAGCCGCGGTCGAGCGGCTCGAAGAGGCCCGAGTTGCCGAGGTCGGCCTGCACCACGTCGGCGATGTCGGCGGCGAGCTTGGGGTCGGGCCCGAGAAAGAACGGAATGGCGATCGGAATCGGCGCGATGGTGCCCTGCGTCTGCCGGCCCTGCAGACCGCCGCCGGCCGTGTGCCGCCGCGCAAGCCGCCACCGCCACCACCGCCTGCGGGCGGCGGAGGTGCCGGCTCGAACTGGCGCATCTGTCCATCGAGACCGCCGCCGGCGGAGGGGCCCTTGTAGCTGTCGTCGGGCCGCTGCGCGAAGGCCGGGGATGCGAACGCGGCGGCCAGCAGCGCCAGCAAATCCGAGCAGCGCGGGGCGCAGTCCCGATGTGCCGCTCATGCCCGTCTTTCGTCCGTTCTCGTCTCGCATCTCGTCGAACCCTTCGCCCGTTTGTGGGCTGCTTATAGTCGAATCGCGACGCCGCACATGCCTAACGCTGCACCAGCCCAAGAATCACCGGCCAATCGAACGCCCAGGTTACGTTGCTCCAGGCGGAATATTTGTCGGGCGGAAGCTGGAACGGCGCGCATTGCTTGATGGCGCGCACCGAGGCATCGGCGGCGATGGCGAACAGCGGCGTGTTCTGCCGGTCGACGACGACCGGCTCGCCGTTGAGCGAGCCATCCTGGTTCAACCGGAAGCGCACGTTGACGATCGGCGTGTCGGGTCCACCGCCGCCGCCCGGCAGGCGCGCGCACGGCTCGAGCTGCGAGTTGATCATCGACAGCAGCAGATCCTGCTCGCGCGCCGACAGCACGGTGTCGTGCCCCTGCCGCTCGCCGGCCGTGGGGCCGGTGTAGTCGGTCGGCTTGGTCGGCGGCGTCGACGACTGCGGCGCACCGCGCTTGTCGGGCGTCTTGTCGAGCAGCGCGGCGATCTTGTCGGCGTCGAACTTCTTCTTCTCGTCCGCCTTACGCTTCGCCTCGGCGAGCTTTTTCTTTTTTTCCTCGGCCTTCTTCTTTTCTTCGGCTTTCTTCTTGTCCTCGGCCTTCTTTTTTTCGTCGGCCTTCTTCTTTTCTTCGGCCTTCTTCTTTTCCTCGGCCTTCTTCTCCTGCTCGAGCTTCTCCTCGAGCTTCTTCTTTTCCTCGGGCGTCGGGCCCGGCTCCGGCGCCGGCTCGGCGGCATCGCCGCCAGCTTGTCGGCGATCGGATCCTGCTTCGGCGGCGGCGGCGTCTCGGTCTTTTGCGCTCGGGCTCCGGCGGCGGCGGCGGCTCGGCAGCCGGCGGCGGCGCCGTGATCGGCTTGGGCTTCTCCGCTTCCTTCTTGGAGACTTCCGTCGGCGGCTCTTCCTTCGCCTTCGCCTCCATCTGCTTGGAGGTCGGATCGCCCTGCTTGAGGCGCGTCAGCTCGGACGGCGTGATGATCGTCGCCTCGATCGGGATGATCGGCGGCATGTCCGGCGGCGCGGCATGAATATCGAGCAGCGCATAGAGCAACAGCAGCGCGTGCCCGACGAACGAGGTGAGGAGCCCGCGCGTCACGCTTAGTGTCCCGATGCAGAAGTTCGCGAGTTCGCTGCTGGGGCCGAGCGCGAACTTCGGCATCATAAGGGACACTAGAAGCATCAATTTGCTAGTGCGATTCAGATCGAGGAATTCGCTCGCGACCCTGCCGAGAATGATAGCGAATTTCTCGATCATCGCACTAGCCTCCATCCTCCACTTCCGTGACCAGCGAAACCTTGCGGAAGCCGCCGGCGCTGATGCGGCCCATGACGCGCATCACCGTGCCGTAGGCGACGCCCTTGTCGCCGCGCACGAAGATCTGCTCGTCGTAGCCGTTCTTGGCGATCGCCTTCAGCTTCGGCGCGATCTCGTCGAGCGTCACGGCGGTCTCGCCGATAAACACGCTGCCGTCGGCCTTGACGCTGATGGCCAGCGGCTCCTTGTTGGACTCGAGCTGCTTGCCTTTGGCTTGCGGCAGCTCGATCGGCACGCCGACCTGCAGCAGCGGCGCGGCGACCATGAAGATGATCAGCAGCACGAGCATCACGTCGACCATCGGCGTGACGTTGATCTCGCTCATCGGCGTATGCCGACCGCGGCGCCGACGCTTGCCGCCGCCTCCGCCACCCGCTGCCCTGATGCTCGCGCCCATGTTGCCCTCGCGCTTTCCCGCTTCGCGTCCTCGCGCGGTCGTTAAGTTCTGACGTCGATCTGCCGCGAAACGATGGCGGCGAACTCGTCGGCGAA
Source organism: uncultured Alphaproteobacteria bacterium (assembly GCA_963795225.1). Lineage (GTDB taxonomy): Bacteria > Pseudomonadota > Alphaproteobacteria > Rhizobiales > Hyphomicrobiaceae > Hyphomicrobium_A. The sequence goes on from CAWCHB010000020.1 coordinate 50,070, forward strand.
CGCTTCCAGCCGGTGGCTGATCTGCGCGCTGTCGGCGGAAAACTTATTGTAGAAAATGACCGCCGGGATGGCGGCGACGAGGCCGAGCGCGGTAGCGAACAGGGCTTCGGCGATGCCCGGCGCCACCACCGCAAGGTTGGTGTTCTTCGATACGGCGATGGCCTGGAAGCTCGACATGATGCCCCACACCGTGCCGAACAGTCCGACGAACGGCGCCGTCGAACCGACGGTGGCAAGGAACAGCAGGCGCCGGTCGAGGCGCTCCATCTCGCGGCTGATGGTGACGTCCATCACCTTCTCGACGCGCAGCTGGATGCCGCCGAGTGCACGGATGTTGCCTTCGACGGAGCGCTTCCACTCGCGCATGGCTGCAACGAACAGCGCCGCCATGGTGATGGGCTTGGTGCGCGACAGCGCCGTGTAGAGCTCGTCGAGCGACTGCCCCGACCAGAACATGTGCTCGAAGCGATCGGACTCGACGCGCGCGCGGCGGAAGGCGAAGAATTTCTCGATGACGATCGCCCACGACCAGATCGAGGCGATGAGCAGGCCGGCCATGACGAGCTGCACGACGATGTGGGCGTGCAGAAACAGCTCGAGGAACGAGAAGCCGCCCACCGGCGCGGGACCGATGGCTTCCTGGGCGATATCGGTGGGATTCATTTTTTTATCCGTGACGTGGGATGAGCCCGGGACTTGGGCGGTCGCAATGGAGGCGCCTTACGGCCGGCGCTGCCGGTCGTGCGCAACCGAAGCCCGAGTGTGACGTGCTTCGCCCACATCCCCAAGAGGGCATGTTGCCTCGCAATATGACCAAACGGCGGCGTGGCGGGCCCCAACTCAGGGGCGCCGCAAGCATTTTACGGCATCCCAGGCCGGTCGCAAGGACTGCTCACACGGGCGGAGCCCGTTCCGCTCGCGATATCAAGGCTTGTCGAGGAGTCCGCGCCAGCCCCCCGCCTGCGGGTCGTAAGCGCTGAGCGTGCCTTGGTCCATATCGTAGAGCCAACCGTGGACGTTGAGCCGGCCGGCGGCGACGCCTTCACGCACGATGGCGTAGGTCATCAGATTGTCGAGCTGGAACTGGACGTGCGCCTTGATGGTGGCGGTCAGCCGCTCCGCTTCCGGCACCTGCGCCGCGGCAACCAACTGATGGGCGGGCTTGGTGAATTCGACCCAGCGCCCGAGGTGCGCCTCGCGGTCGGGCGGGATGGGCTCCAGCAGCGCGGCGATGCCGCCGCAGCCGGTATGGCCGCAGACGACGATGTCGTCGATGCCGAGGTGGCCGACCCCGTATTCGATGGCGGCGCCGACCGCGTCGTCATAGGCGTCGGCGGGCGGCACGACGTTGGCGATGTTGCGCACCTCGAACAATTCGCCCGGATCGGAGCTGGTGATCTGCGCCGGCACCACGCGGCTGTCGGCACACCCGATCCACAGCAGGCGCGGCTTCTGCTTCTTTACCGCCAGGCTTTCATAGAAGGCGCGGTCCTGCTCGAACTGGGCGCGAAACCGCTGGTGCCCCTCCATCGCGTCCTTGATGTCGAGGTCGATGCCCTCGGCGTCTTTCTCCTGCCCCACGCGTGCCCCCTGCGGTCGATGCCCCGGCCCATCATGGTTACCGCCCGGTCCGTTGTCGATGCCACGCTGAGGAAGACCCGGCCGGGGCATGCATAATTTGTTCGGGAGCTGTCCCGTAGTGTTGCCCGGGCCGATGGGCCGCTGCAGATCGGGCGTCCTAATTCGGGCTAATTCAGCCACTTAATTGCCGGCTGCCAAGGGGAGCCGGGGGGCCGAGCGAGCCTGGTCGATGGTCAAGTTGCGTAAACTGCTTCTGCTGCCGGCGGCTCTTTTGAGCCTGGCTGCGGCTGTCCCGACGTCGACCTCGGCCGTGGCCGGGGAGCAGCTCATGGGGCGCAGCGTCACTCTGGCGGGCCGCAAGGTGTCGTGCGGTAAGGCCGATATCTATGTCGACCGCGACCTGCCGAGCGAGGGCGGCGCCGGCGATACCGTCCTGATCCTCAACCCGGACATGATGAACCAGCAACCGCCGGCGGTGCGCCTGTTCGTCTTCAGCCACGAGTGCGGACACATCAGCGGCGGCGACAGCGAGCTCGATGCCGACTGCTTTGCCGTCAATCGCGGCGTGCGCGAGCGCTGGCTCGACCGCAAGGGCCTGACCGAGGTCTGCGACAGCTTCGAGGGCGCGCCGGAGACCGATTCCCATCCCTCCGCCAAGCGCCGGTGCGCCAACCTGGACCGTTGTTTTGCCAAGGCCTTGGCCGAGCAGACGCCCATCGCGCCGACGCCGGTGCCGGCGAAGATGCCGCCCAAGCTGCCACCGACGGTCACCGCCGCGGCGCCCGAGTTGCCGGTACGCAAGGGCGACGCCCGGGCGCAGCCGAAGGTGCTGTCGGCCTGGCGCTGCACCGATCCGCTCGAGGTGACGACGGGCTCGGTCGATCCGATCGGCCAGGTGATCAAGAAAGACGCCGAGCACACCGAGCATTGCCGCTAGTCAGCCGGCCGGCTCTAGCAGTGTTCCCATCTTCCCCGGAAACTAACGGATGGTTGCCCGCCGCTTGAGAATGGCGCAGGCAAATGTTGTTTTGCGTTTACTTCGCAAGCCGCATTGCACATCTAATCGTTATCTTTGTCGGCATTCGCTTTCTTATCAAATGAACCGAAATGAATAGTTGCATAAACAGTTGCGCTATTAACCTACAAACAAACGATTATTATCTGTATTTCTTGTCTTTTTGAGACGCCTCGACCGCCCTCCTATGCCGTTCATTAACCATAAGCCTAAATGCATTTCGTTTGTTTTTCGGCCTAACCATTTTTTACAATGGGGGCATGTTATCCATTTCGCGTGCCGTTTGGCGGCTCCGGATTTATTGCCGAAACGTCAAACATGAAAAATCGTGCGTGGGTGAATTTGGGAGTTTTCAGAATGCGTGGGCTTCTTGGAGTTCTGGTTGCCGCGGGCGTGATGGCCGGTACGAGCATGGCTGTGACGACTTCTGCGGAAGCACATCTGTTCAATCGCGGCGGCTGTTGCACCGTTGCGAAGAAGGTCTATTACCGCCAGCCGACCACTACGCTGGTGCGTAAGGTTTCTTACGAGCGCGTGCGCAGCTATCGCACCGTTTGGGTGAAGAAGGCCTATAGCGACCGTTGCGGCTGCCGCAAGTTCTACCGCCGCGTCGCCGTCCAGCAGCCGACCGTGTCGGTCGTCCGCAAGGTGTCTTTCGAGCGCGTCCGCTCGTATCGCACCGTTGCCGCTGTGAAGCACTATCGCAAGCGCTGCTGCTGCCGCTAACCGGCAAACAGCTCTCTGCTGACAAGCGGAGGACGCGGCGATAGCCGTGTCCTCCCTTGCCTATTTCGAGATTGTCGATTTTGAGTTTGCACCGCCCGCGGCTTTCGCGGGCTTTTGTATTTGCATTGCGCGATCGCGCCGCCCGCCCCCGGTATTGGGGCCCATTGGCGACTTTTGCAATCGCAGCCGAAATCTTCGACGGTTGGCCGCTTTGGCTACTTGCCGCGCTCTTGATCGCGCTGCCAGTAGACGAGCAACACCGTTACGAGCGCCGTCAGCACCATGGTGGCTAGGATATCCGTCCGGTTGATGAAGGTCACCCACACGTCCCACCCCTGCAGCAGGTGGCCGCGCGGGACCAGCAGTCCGTTGCCGATGAGAATGGCGAGCGCGACACCCGCCGTGAGTCCAACCGCGGTAAGCACCTGCAGGCTGCGCTTGAGAGGGCGCGGCACGGTCAGTTTCTTGCCGGGTACAACGAGGATCGTCTTTTCAGACATGTCGCCTCCATCGTCTGCGTTGGGTCAAAGGTAGCCAATTCGCAGTCTATGGCGGGCAGATGGCGAGAGTTGGTCGACGCGCGGCATGGCCCATCGCATCGACGCGCACAAATAGAGACGGCGCGCCGGCGATCTCCCGCCGACGCGCCGTAATCTAGCTTGCGAAGAAAAGCCTGAGCGGTCAGCTCAAACGGATTCCTTCAGCTCCTTGGCGGCGCGGAAGGCGACCTTCTTCGACGCCTTGATCTTGATGGCTTCGCCGGTTGCCGGGTTGCGGCCCATGCGCGCCGGGCGCTTGCGAACCTGCAGCACGCCGAGACCGCCGATGCGGATCTTGTCACCCTTCTTGAGGTGCTTGGTGATCATCGTCACCAAGTCCTCGAGCACGGCGGCTGCCTGCTTCTTGGGCATGTCGTGCGCTTCCGAAAGCGCGGCGCCAATCTGGCGAAGCGTTACGGTGTTGATCTTCGCGGGGGTTTTTTCAGCCATCGTTGTTTCCTTGAGAGAATCGTTCAGCCGCTGGGATAGTACACGAGATGCACGCGCAATGTGCCGTCGGCCGAGGGCGAATATGCGGGATAAGGGCCAAAATCAAGCGTTTTCTGCAGGTCGGGGGGCAGGCTCGGGTGGATAGCCGCCCGTCCGCCGCGCCTCATCTGGCCTCGCCGAAGGCCTCGCGCAGGGCACTCGATATGCGCAGTGGCTTGCCCGAAACGGAGATGAGGACGACCGTCACCTCCGCCTCCACCAACGTGGTTTCCAAACGCCTAATGCGCTGCGAAAGCGTGAGGCTGGCGGCGCCGACGCTCTTCACGCGGGTGTCGACCTCGAGCAATTCGTCGATGCGCGCCGGCTTCAAGAAATCAAATGTCATGCGGCGCACGACGAAGGCCGCCGGCTCCGATGCGTCCGTGCCGTCGATCAGCCGGCGGTGATCGCCGCCGAGCAGTCGCAGGAAATCGGAGCGACCGCGCTCGCTCCAGCGCACGTAGCTCGCATGGTAGACGAGGCCGGAGAAATCCGTGTCCTCGAAGTAGACGCGTACGGGCAGCACGTGCGTGCTTGCCGGTCCATCCGGCAACAGGCGGCCGGCAATGTCGGGCCATTTGTCGTCGTGTGCGTTGCTCATGGCGCGAAGAGAACCGATCGCAGCCGCGTTGTCACGCTGCACATCGCTCAAGCGCCCAGCTCGACGATGACGATTTCAGGCGGCGCGCCAAAGCGGATGGGCAGCCCCGAGCAGCCCAGACCGCCGGAGACGATGAGGTTGCGGCCACCTTCGACGATGTGGCCGTAGACGTATCGGTTGCCGAACCTTGAGGGGACGTAGGGCGCGTAGCCGAAGAAGCGCACCTGGCCGCCGTGCGTGTGGCCGCAGATGGTGAGTGCCACGCGCTCGGGCACGCTCGGAAAGATATCGGGCTCGTGCGCCATGAGAACGATCGGCGCGTCGTCGCTCACCTGCGCCAGCGTGCCGGCGAGATCGTCGACGCCGATGAAGGACGCAGAACCTGTCCAGCGTGCCGGCGGAAAGGCCCACTGGTCGCCGAGGCCGGCGAGCCAAACCGCACCGCTATCCTTGGCGACGCGAAGACACGTATTCTCGTGCAGCGTGATGCCGGCTTTCTGCAGCGCTGATCCGGCGCGCGTCGGCCCGCAGCGGCGGCGCTGCGCCTCGCTGTCTTCCCACCAATCGTGATTGCCGAGCACGGCATGCACGCCCAGCGGCGCCCGTAGGCCGGCCAGCGCGCCGGACCACTCTTGGGCGGTGACCGGTTGCGAATAGCGGGCGAGCTTATGCCCGGCGACGTAATCGCCAAGCAGCAAAACAGCGTCGGGCTGCTGCGCGTTCACTTCGGCGACGAGCCGTTCTATGCGCTCGACGCCCATCCAGGGATTGCACGCGTGCAGGTCGGCGATGACTGCGAGCTTCAACGACAGGCCCTGGGGCCAGCGCGGCGGGGTCAGCGCGTAGTGCGTGAGCTTGGTGCGGAAGGGCTCGGCCAAGGCAACGCCGCCGAGGCCCACGCCTCCGGCGGTGGCAGCGCCGAGGCCCTGGAACAGTTGTCTGCGAGTGATCACGGGGATGCTGACCGGGCTCTGCGGAGAAATAGGACGACAGCCATTTTGACGCAAAAGATGTGCCAGAAGTTGACGCCGGCTGCGGCATAGGAGCCGGCGACGGAGGCTCAGGCGGTGCCGGCCTCGCCTTCGCCGTCGTCACCACCCGCATCGTCATCTGACACGTCGAATAGGGCGCCCTGCGGGCTCGACGTCCGTAGCGGCCCCGACAGGCCGAGGTGCTTGTAGGCTTTTAGTGTGGTGACGCGGCCGCGCGGGGTACGGCTGATGAAGCCCTGCTGCAGCAGAAACGGCTCGACGATCTCTTCCAGAGCATCGCGCGGCTCCGACAGGGCAGCGGCGATGGTCTCGATGCCGACGGGGCCGCCGTCATGGCCCTTGGCTATGCAGGTGAGATAGCGGCGGTCGAGGCTGTCGAGGCCTTCTGAATCGACCTCGAGCGCCGTCAGCGCCTTGTCGGCGAGCGTCGCGTCGATGATCGGCGCGCCGGCGACGGAGGCAAAATCGCGCACGCGGCGCAACAGCCGGCCGGCAATGCGCGGCGTGCCGCGGGCGCGGCGGGCGATCTCGTGGGCGCCGTCGGCACTGATGGGCGCCGAGAGCACGCGTGCGCCGCGCGTGACGACCCGCTCCAATTCCTCAACGGTGTAGAAGTTGAGGCGCACGGGAATGCCGAAGCGGTCGCGCAGCGGCGTCGTCAGCAGCCCCAGGCGCGTGGTGGCGCCGACGAGCGTGAACCTGGCGAGGTCGATGCGCACCGAGCGCGCCGCCGGACCCTCGCCGATGATGAGGTCGAGCTGGTAGTCCTCGAGCGCGGGATAGAGGATCTCCTCCACTGCCGGGCTGAGGCGATGGATCTCGTCGATGAACAGGACGTCCCGATCTTCCAGGTTGGTCAGCAAGGCGGCGAGATCGCCCGCCTTGGCGATGACGGGGCCCGAGGTGGCGCGAAAGCCGACGCCAAGCTCCTTGGCCATGATCTGCGCCAGCGTCGTCTTGCCGAGGCCCGGCGGGCCGGCGAACAGCACGTGGTCGAGCGCTTCACCGCGATCGCGCGCCGCCTTGATGAAAATACTGAGGTTGGCGCGTGCCTGCTCCTGGCCGATGAACTCGGCGAGCGACTGCGGACGCAAGCTGGCTTCCGTCGCGTCGGTGTCGCGCTTGGCGCTGGTCACGAGCCGATCGGTCATGGTTTGTTCCTGGCCTGCTTCGGCCTCCGCGTCAAGGCGAGGACCGGCTCAGACGCGGGAAAGCCGGGCAGCCACCGGTCCCGCGGCAGCCGCCAGCAGCCACGTCCACTGACCCGCCGCCGAGCCGTAGGCGTAGGCGACGCCGATCGACAGGGCGAACACGGCCGCTACGAGCAACGGGTTGATGATGCCCTGCCGGTACATGTCCGGGGTCACGTCGGCGGACATAAGTTCAGGACGGCCGCAGGCATAGCCCCAAATAGCGGCCAGCAGCAGTGCAATGGCCATCAGCACCGCCGCGTACATCATGGTCGGCAGCGCGGTCTGGTGATCGCTCATAACGCTGGTGGTGAACGGGATCAGCGCCACGGCCATGAGGAAGAACAGGTTGAGCCACATCAGCACGCCATCGACGGCACGGATATGGGCGAATTGGTTGTGGTGTGCCATCCACAATAGGCCGATGACGACGAAGCTGAGGACGTAGCACCATAGGGCGTGCGACAGGTCGGGAACGGCGACGTAGAGATCGCCTTCGGTCAGCCCCTCGGGCAACTTCAGGTCGAGCACAAGCAGCGTGATGGCGACCGCCATCACTGCATCGGTGAACGCGATCAAGCGTTCGGACCCATACATGCCGGGCGTTTGCTTCGCTTCGCTCATATCCCGTTGGGTGGGCTGCTTCGCCGCCTCCGTCAAGATTGCATCGGCGGTCACGAAATGCTGCGCCGCCGCAATGATCGCGGTCAAATGCTTGTCTCTTCACAGGCTTACGGGATGGGGTTAGCGTCATCCGGCGGGTCGAACGGGACAACGAACAACAACAAGAGTTGCATGATGTATCGAGCCGTCTTCGTTGCGTCTCTGTGCGCCGCCGCCGCGCTGTCGGCCCGCGCCGGTGAACTCTGCGTCGCCTGCGAGCAGCCTGCCGCCACCTACCGCTGCAGCGTCGAACTCCCGTCCGACAAGTACAACATCGCTCCCCAGCTGCAGGGCGAGATGTGCGCCAAGGTGCTGGCGAAGAATGGCGCGCATCAGAAATGCGCGCTGCTGCCGGTGGCTGAGGGCGGCAAGTGCGAGGGCTTTGCGCGCACCGTGACCGTCACCGACTACCAGCGCGCGCTGACGCCGGCCGGGGAAGAGACATACGAGATCGGCGCCCTCGAGAAGGTACAGCGCAACATGCAAGACACATGGCTGTGCATGACGTCGATGTTCAAAGATTGCTGATTTGTAAGGAGCTCCGCGGGCACCTGGCGGCAGTTCGTCCTCGCATAGTCGGTTTCGATGCCTACATTGCTGACAACCGTTTGCCAGCGTGAGGTCATCACATGCGTGCGCCTGCTTTCGTCCGCTCCGGAGCCGTGGCCGTTGCCGTCGCCGGCGCGCAAGTGCTGCCGTTCCCCGAGGCGCGCGCCTACGAGCCAAAGTCCGAGACCACCGCCGTCTACGAGGAAGTCTGGCGCATCGCGCGCGACAGGTTCTACGACCCGAAGATGAAGGGCCTCGACTGGGAGGCGATGGGCAAGAAGCATCGCCTCGCCTACGCCACCGCCAAGACGGATGCGCAGCGTTCCGACGCAATCAATGCGCTGCTCGCCGAGCTCGGTTCATCGCACACGCACCACTACACCGCCGACGAGACCGGCTACTACGAGCTCGTCGACATCTTCTCCTATCCGCTGCGCCGCGACATTCCCAAGCACTTCCGCGGCGACAAGGTGCGCTACGCCGGCATCGGCATGTTCACCAAGAGCATCGACGGCAAGACTTTCGTCACAGCGGTGTTCCCCGACATGCCGGCGGCGCGCGCCGGGCTTCTCGCCGGCGACGAGATCCTATCGGCGGGTGATCAGCCGTTCGCGCCGGTCGGGTCGTTCCGCAACAAGATCGGGGAGAAGGTTGCACTGAAGGTTCGTCGCAAGACCGGCGGCGAGGTGATGAGCATCGTCGTCGAGCCGCAATGGATCGAGCCCGGCGAAACTTTCCAATCGGCGCTGCGCGACAGCGCGCGCGTCATCGAGGCGAACGGCAAGCGCATCGGCTACGTGCGCGTCTGGTCGTACGCCGGCAACGAATACCAGCAGCAGCTGGAGGAAGTGTTGAGCGAAGGCAAGCTCAAGGACGTCGACGCGCTCGTGTGGGATCTGCGCGATGGCTGGGGCGGCGCCCACCCGCGCTACCTGAGCGTCTTCAACACGTACGGGCCGACGCTGGCGCTCACGGGGCGTAACGGAACCACCAACCTCGTCGGCTACCGCTGGGGCAAGCCTGTCGCCATGCTGGTCAATGGCGGTACGCGCTCGGGCAAGGAAGTGCTGGCCTACGGATTCAAGAAGAACGGTTTTGGCCAGGTTATCGGCGAGCGCACGGCAGGCGCACTGCTCGCCGGCACCGCGTTCCTGCTGTCCGACGGCAGCCTACTGATCATGGCGGTGGAAGATGCCGCCGTCGACGGCGAGCGCGTCGAGGGCGTCGGCGTAGCGCCATCCATCGAGGTGCCGTTCGACGTGCGCTACGCCGCCGGCAAGGATCCGCAGCTCGACAAGGCCATCGCCGTCCTCGCCGACGGCGCGTGACCTGTCGACCCTGCCACGGTTCAGCTGGCGTCGACTTTGATGCTGCAGATCTGCACCACGGTGACGCTCTGGCTGCCGTTCGACCCGGGCTTATCGTCGGTGATCGGCTGCAATCCGTAAGCCTTGTCCGTTTCGCCGACGAGCATCTTGGGTGCCGACGCCTTGTCGCTGGGGTCTTCGACCTGCTCACCGACGTACGTCTGCTCCAACACCGCCGGACGCAGCTTGCGATCCGATGGACCCATGACCGCCCAGATCAGCACCAGCTTGCCCGTTAGCGCCGTCTGCGAGCCGACCTTCTTCACTTCGCCCGTGTAGCTTTCCTCCGGCCCGGTGCCCTTGGGCTTGAAGGTGCACAGCATGGCGCGCGTCTGGCTGTCGGGCTCGGTGCCTTTCTCCCCGTGCTCGGCGAGCGTGCATGTGAGAACGCCGACGTCGGTTTGCATCGCCGCCGAGGCCGGCAGGGCGAGAACGCCCAGCGCAATAGCAATCACCCAACGCATGGATGCCTCCCTTTCCGCATGAAGTGAGGAAGAAACGCTCAGCCGCGAGATTTGGTTGCCGGCGGGCAGCCTCACTCGACGATGATGTCGGCCTGCAACAGGGCCTGGCGCACCATCAGGGCGACAATGCCGGCGAGGAAAGCGAGGTAGGGCCGGGCGTGGTCGAGGTCGAGTGGTAGCGCCATCGCGGTGATGGCGAAGGCGATAATGGCGACCACGACGGCGAGCAGCCAGTTGAAGCCACCCGTGCGCCATACGACTCCGGCAAGGGCGAGCGCCGTCAGCACCGCCGGTACGATGGACCAGACGAACACGGCAAGACCCACCTCTCCGAGCGAGGTGACCTCGACGGGGAGCAGGCTCGTCAGATTGAAGGCCCAGGCGAGTGCGATGAGGACGAGTACGGCCAGCGCCGCGAAGAAGGGCGCCACCAGCGCATAGATCAGGAACGTCCACAGGGCACGTTGGGCGTTGGAAATCATCAGGCACTCAGCTTAGGGTTCATCGGCGCGTGACGGGTCAGCCCGGACTTTTATCATGTTTGGCCTGCGCAATCACAACCGCGGGTTACGCACGATTCCTCATGATCCGCAGGGCTAGCGCGCCAGCTCCTTGAGGCCGCGGCGGATGAGCTTGGCCGTGTCGGCCGCGTCCCCCAGCTCTTTCATGGCCACAGCGATGGCAGCGGAGGCCTGCGCCGGCTGATAGCCGAGGTTGGAGAGCGCTGAGATCGCCTCGGCGGCGATGGTGCTCAGCGCCGGCGTTCCGCCTGGGGCGCTGCCGCTGGGTAGGTGCATGCCGGCAACGGAGAGCGCGGGCGCCTTGTCCTTCAGCTCGGCGACGATGCGCTGCGCCAGCTTCTTGCCGATGCCGGGCGCTTGTTCGACGCTTGCCCAATCACCGAGCGCGATGGCGTTGGCGAGATCCTGCGGCGAGAGCGTGCCGAGCAGCCCCAGCGATACCTTGGAGCCGACGCCTTGCACGCTCTGCAGCGTGCGGAACCACGAGCGCTCCACCTCGCTGGCAAAACCGTAGAGGCGGATGGCGTCCTCGCGCACATGCGTGTCGATGGTGAGCGCCACGTCATCGCCGATCTTCATGTTGCGCAGCGTGCGGGCCGACGCCTGCACCTCGTAGCCGACACCGCCGACGTCGACGATGCAGAAGCTCTCGCCGATCGTGTCGACCTTGCCTTTGAGCTTGCCGATCATGTGAACTCCTCTACGGCCGCGGCGTGTGGCCGCGCCTACCGCGCAATGGCCATGGTCAGTCGCACGCGCGCCTGGCGATGATTGGCATGGCAGATGGCGATCGCCAGCGCGTCGGCTTCGTCGGCACTCTGCACGCGCGCCTTCGGTAGCAGGAAACCGATCATCGCCTCGATCTGCCGCTTCTCGGCGTGACCGGCGCCGGTGACCGACTTCTTGATCAGGTTGGGCGGATACTCGGCGACCAGCAAACCGCCCATCGCCGGAGCCAGCAGCGCCATGCCGCGCGCCTGGCCGAGCTTCAAGGTGGAGCGCGCGTTGTCGTTGACGAACGTCTCCTCCACCGCGGCTTCGTGCGGCTTGAAGCTGGCGATGACGCTGGCGATGCCTTCGAACAGTTCGCGCAATCGATAGGCAAGATCGGTGTCGGCCGCAGTCGTCACGAGCCCGCTCGCCACGTAGCTCAGGCGTACACCGTCGCTGTCGACGACGCCCCACCCGGTGCGCCGCAGGCCCGGATCGATGCCGATGATACGTGTGACAGTAGCCCCCATGGGCAACGCATAGCATCGAAGCGATTCGTTGCCGCGGCTAATGCGCAGACCCGTAATTTCAGCCGCTTTCAAGCATTTGGCGAAGGCCCCGGGGCGAGCTGCCGCAGCAACCGAAAATGCCGGAAGGGCGTTGATCGATGGCATCTGCGGGCGTAATTTCACGGGGTATTTATGGTTTCCAATTATTCGTCGCTGATCGCCGTCGGCGCGGCCGTCCGGGAAGTGCATCCGGAAATTTCGGCCTACGCCAATCAGCAGAGTGCGTACGCCGTGAGACGAGATCGACAAGAGAAGCGCTCGCTGGCGCTCCGCTGCCCGCATCCGCGCGCAGCAACCGTGCTCGACAAGCTGCCGCCGGCGCTCGCCGGCGACGTGGCGTTTCGCATTTTCTGCACGCCGGAACTTTCCCAGCATCGCTCTCCCGATCACGAGGATCTGACGGCACGGGCGCGCTTCCATCTGCGCAACGCCAAGTGGCAACGCGTGGCGACGCCGTCGGGAGAGGTGCAGACCTACATCTTCGAGCCGGACGAGCCTCCGCGCGGCACCGTGCTGCTGGTGCATGGCTGGACGAGCGAGGCTTCGTTCATGACCGCATTCATCGAGCCCCTGCGGCGCTCGGGCCTGCGCGTCATCGCGTTCGATTTTCCCGCCCACGGGTTGAGCGAAGGGCGCCGCACCAACCTTGCGGACTGCGCGCGCTCGATGCTCGCCGTCTGCGACTACTTCGGGCCTATCGACGCCGTCGTTGCGCATTCGTTCGGTGGCTTCGTGTCGCTGCTCGTTGCCGAGGGCGGGCCGCCGATGGAGCACACACCGTCAATCGGCCGCCTCGTGCTCATCTCGTGCCCGAACAAGCTGTCGGAGGTGGCGCGCAACTTCGGCCGCAACCTGAAACTCGGCTTCTCGGCGCAGCGCGCCTACGAACGTCATCTGGAACGCGTCGGCCACCGTCCCGTGGCGACGTTCTCCTCCTCGGAGCTGACGCGGAACAACGACGCGCCCATACTTGTCATCCACGGACGCGATGACGACGAGGTGCCGTTCCACAATGCCGAGGAGATCATCGCTGCCCACCCGTCGGCGCGGCTCATGGGCTTTGAAGGCCTCGGTCACCGCAACGTCTTGTTTGCGCCTCCGGTGTTCCGCGCCGTGATGCACGAGCTGTCGCCGAAGCGTAAGGACGCGCCGCCCGCGCGCCGCAGCGGTGCGGCGTCCAAGCGTGAACGCGAACTGCAGCACTCCGCGTAACGCGCCTTAGGCGGCGGTGAGCTTTTTCAGGACGTCGTCGGAAATGTCGAAGTTGGCGTAGACGTTCTGCACGTCGTCGTCGTCCTCGAGCATGGCGATCATCTTGAAGATGCTCTGCGCGTTGTCCTCGTCGACCTGCGTCGACAGGTTCGGCCTCCAGATGGCTTTGACTGTCCGCGGCTCGCCCAGCTTCGCCTCGAGCGCGCCGGCCACCGTGCCGAGGCTCTCGAATGTGCAGGAGATGACATGCCCATCCGCGTCGGAGACGACATCGTCGGCACCCGCATCGATCGCCGCCTCCAGCACCGCATCGGCCGAGCCGACGCTCGCCGGGAAGCTGATCTCCCCGATGTGCGCGAACATGTGCGAGACCGAACCCGTCGCTCCGAGGTTGCCGCCGTACTTGGTAAACACGGCACGCACCGCGCCACCCGTGCGGTTGCGGTTATCGGTCAGCGCCTCGGCGATGATGGCAACGCCGCCCGGGGCATAGCCCTCGTAGCGGATGGCCTCGTAGGTCTCGGCGTCGCCGCCGGCCGCCTTCTTGATGGCGCGCTCGATATTGTCCTTCGGCATGTTCTCAGCGCGCGCCGCCTGGATGGCGAGCCGCAGACGCGGGTTCATGTCGGGATCTGGCATACCCATCTTGGCCGCCACCGTGATCTCGCGTCCGAGCTTGGAGAACATCTTGGCGCGGGCCGCGTCGGCGCGACCCTTCTTGTGCATGATGTTCTTGAATGCTGAATGGCCGGCCATGTCGCTCTCGTGTCTGGCATTCTTGCCGATCTATTGCGCGAGGCGCCCCCCCGCGGTCAAGCCCGCCTTAGGCTTCCCAGAACGCCGGGGTGGCGGGCTCGAGGTGCGGGCCGACGCGCAGCGCGCCGCAGGTCTTGGCAAGGCCGGTCTTGTCATCGATGTCGATGGCGAGGCCCGACAACGTCGCCGGGCCGCCAGCTGGCTCGAAGCGCTGGCGCGGGATCTTGGTGATGAAGCGGTTGATCGGCTCCTCGATATCCATGCCGAGTACCGAATTGTAGTCCCCGCACATGCCGGCGTCGGAGATGTAGGCGGTGCCGTTCGGCAGCACGCGGTCGTCCGCAGTCGGCACGTGCGTGTGCGTGCCGACAACAGCAGTGGCGCGCCCATCGACGAAGTAGCCCAGCGCCTGTTTCTCGCTCGTCGCCTCGGCGTGGAAGTCGATGAATATGGCGTCGGCGCCCTGCTTGAGCCGGCAAGCCGTAAGCTCGGCATCGATGGCGCGGAACGGATCGTCCATCTCCGGCATGAAGATGCGGCCCATGGCGTTGATGACCAGCACCTCCAGCCCCGCCGCGGTGCGGATGAGCGAGGCACCGCGCCCCGGCGTACCCTTGGGATAGTTGATCGGGCGGACGAGCTGCGGGTAGCGCTCGATGAAGACGAGCGCATCCTTCTGGTCGAAGGCGTGGTTGCCGAGCGTCACGGCGTCGGCGCCGGCCTCGATCAGCTCCTGCAAGATGACCTCGGTGATGCCGAAGCCGCCGGCGGCGTTCTCGCCGTTGATGATGACGAAATCCAAAGCGTAGCGCCGGCGTAGGCCGGGCAGCGCGTCGACAACCGCCTTGCGGCCGGTGCGACCGACGATATCGCCGAGAAAGAGGAGACGCATTCAGGTGCCTAAGCAGCGCAGCGGGCCTGACGGCGTCAGCACCCAATCGAGCGGCTCGTCATAGCTCCGATGCGGCACCGCGTCGACCTTCAGCTCGTCGTAGGCCACACCCACGGCTACCACAGGCTTAATAGCGCGCAGACACGCAAGCGTGCGATCGTAGAAGCCGCCGCCATAGCCGAGGCGATGGCCGGCAACGTCGAAGGCAAGCAGCGGCACGAGCACCACGTCCGGCTCGAGCACCGGCTTGTCCGACAGCGGCTCGGCGATGCCCCATTGCACGTTGCCCGTGGCGTCGCCGGGGCTCCAGGCGCGGAAGAGGAGAGGCAGGCCCTTGCCTTGCATCACTGGCAGGCCCAGCGGGTGGCCGGCTGCGTGCAGTCGTGCGAGCAACGGCGCCGCATCGATCTCGTCGCGAATGGCGGAGAAGCCGGAGACGATGGCGCTTGGCGCCACGTCGAGAAATGAAAGGCCGTGCGCGGCGAGACGCGCGCTGGCGGCAGCGCCGTGTGCCGCGAAGGCCGCAGCGCGACGGGCGAGCGCGCGGGTTCTTTCTGCCCGTTTGTCCTCGCCCGTCTGCATGCGATGAAAGTGCCGCGGTGGCCGTCGAAGCGGATGATCCCGCGTTGGTCCCTACGAGAGTAGGTGGGGGCCGTGTGTCCGAGACCACGGTCTCGGCCAGGGACAGCTCCCTTGCGAGTCTTATAGGCCCCGGGGAACATATGTGCTTCTAACGCACCCCGCAGCCTCACCAATGTAGAGGACCGCCCACCAATTATCCAGCTCGCTGTCTTCCAGCGCGAGGTCCGTGTGCAATGCCATTCCCGGGGCTCCTCCCCAGCATCCGGTTTTGCGGACGTAGTTAGATTGTCGGCTAGGCGCGGCGCTTGGCGTCGGCGCTGCTTGCCGAGCCGGCACTGCCGTCGGTGGCGTCCCACAGCTCGTCGGCGATAGTCAGGGCGGCCATGAGCAGCAGGCGCTCCTCGCCGACGTTGCCGTTCTCGCGCGACAGCGTCTCCATGCGGCTCTTCACGTACTCTGCAAGCTCTTGCAGGCGCGGCTCCTCGCCGTCTCCGCAATCGAAGCGGTAGGAGCGCCCGTTGACAGTGATCGCGACCTGACCCATCGCCTCCACCGCGTGCCTTCGAGTTGCTCAGGCGTCGCTTTCGAGCACGTTATGCAGCGAGTCTATCGTCCAATCAATGCGGCTCAGGGCTTCGTCGCGCGCCTGCTCCAGCTTGGCGATCATCGCCTGCGCCTCGGCAAGCTGCGTCTTGAGTTGATCCCGCTCGCTCTCAGCCGCCTCCAGGCGCGCCTCGCCGTTGCGCCTGGGATCACCGGGAGTTGCACGCCCGGTCCGTTGGCGCGGCGGCAGAGCCTGCCGCTTGCCCTTCTGCGATACCCGTTGAGCCATATTGGTCCTGCCCTCCGAGATTCGCCCACAAACCCCCTGGCGATCCACGGCTGCCTTCCCCTGTCATGACCTTAAGTGTCGCTCTTCGAAGGCGTCAACAAGGCAGCGCGCGAACCGACGCACCTCCAACAGAAATCTCGTGTCACACAAATTTGCTCACCGCTTCCGGGCGATGTTCAGCACGCCGGGTGATGCCGCATTGACACGATGGCATCGCGTCCAGTTAATGGCCGCGCCTTTGTAAAAGGAACTGAGAGAACACGTAGCTAGGGCGCTCCAAGGAGGCGATGAAGATGACTGTGAAGGTTGCGATCTCGGGCTTTGGCCGCATCGGCAGGAACGTGCTGCGCGCCGCTGCCGAAGCCAGGCGCACCGACCTGCAGTTCGTCGCTATCAACGACCTCGTGCCGACGAAGGATAACGCGCACCTGTTCAAATACGACAGCGTGCACGGCATCTTCCCCGGCGAAGTCAAAGTTTCCGGCGATTCCATCGACGTCGGCCTCGGCGCACCGATCAAGGTGCTGGCGGAGAAGGATCCTTCGAAGTTGCCGTGGAAGGATCTCGGCATCGACATCGTCATGGAATGCACAGGAATCTTCACCGACAAGGAGAAGGCGCAGGTTCATCTCAATGCCGGCGCCAAGCGGGTGCTGGTCTCGGCCCCCTCGAAAGGCGCCGACCTCACGGTCGTCTATGGTGTCAACCACGAGAAGCTGACGGGCGACCACAAGGTCGTGTCGAACGCCTCGTGCACGACCAACTGCCTCGCCCCCGTCGCCAAGGTGCTGAACGACCTCGTCGGCATCCAGTCGGGCTACATGACGACCATCCACTCCTACACCAACGATCAGCGCATCCTCGATCAGGCACACAAGGATATGCGTCGCGCGCGCGCTGCCGCACTGTCGATGATCCCGACGTCGACCGGCGCGGCGGTGGCCGTCGGCCTGGTGCTGCCGGAGCTGAAAGGCAAGCTCGACGGCACGTCCATCCGCGTGCCGACGCCGAACGTCTCCGTTATCGACTTGAAGTTCATCCCCGGCCGCGAGACGACGGCGGAGGAGATTAACAAGGCGATGCAGCACGCGGCGGCGCAGCAGTTAAAGGGCGTGCTCGACTACGTGACGGAAGAGCTCGTGTCGATCGACTTCAACCACTCGCCGTTCTCGTCGAGCTTCGACTCGACGCAAACGCAGGTCGTCGACGGCAAGTTGGTACGCGTGATGTCCTGGTACGACAACGAGTGGGGCTTCTCCAACCGCATGCTCGACACGGCCGTCGCCATGGGCAAGCTGCTGTAAAGCGGGACAGACAGTGAGCGGCGACTTTGCAGCCGCCGCTCCGCGAGGTCAGGACGAGGGCGAAGCCTGCAGGAACTGGTAAGGCACGGCCCTCTCAAGGCTCTTGCCCACGTCGCCGGCGTAAACCTTGCCGCCGGCCATGGTGAGCTTCATCGTCGGGGCGCCTTCGCTGAAGTTCAGTTCGGCCAGCGACACCCAGAAGGCGTTGGGGCTCGTGGCGCTGTCGAAGAAATAGACGAGGTTCTTCTGGTCGGCGACGGTCCGCCACAACGTCGAGGAGTTGTTAGGCTCGCCTTCGGTGTGCAGGCCGAAGGGAGTGCTCGTCGTCCGCATGACGCTCAGCACGCTGGCTGCCGCCTGGTTGGCCAGGTCGGCCCCTGGCACCGACTTAATGAGAGCCGGCTCGATGGTCTTGGGGATAGCGTTGATGAAGTAGCTGGCGCGCACGAAGCGGTCCTCTGGCTTGATAGTGCCGGGAAGGAAAGTCTGGCCGCCGATCGTCTTCCAGTAGGCGTTGAGAGCCGCCTGCTGGTCCATCGGCGGCTCGTTGGTCATCACCTGGTACTGCCTGCCGTGATGCACCGAGAGCTTGCCATCGACGTACTCGAACACGGCCGAGTTGCCCGTGGAATCGGAGATCGACAGGTGGAGGTTCGCGGGATAGCCGTTCGGCAAGGTCGGGGCGACCATGGCAAACGGATCCTTGCCCAGGCTGTCGACCGCCTCGGCAACGGTAGCGTAGTTGTCGAGTACGTACTGGGCCCAGGACGTGACCGAGAGCGTCGGCTTGCCGACGGCAGGCTTGCCGAAATCGGTGCCGGCGAGATAGAGCAGGTTGGCGACGAGCCCCTTTTCGTTCATGCCGTCGCCCGTCGCCTTGTCGTAGCTGGCGATGGTGGCGCTGCCGTACTTGGAGGTCCACTTCACCGAGTTGGGCCCAGCGGCGCCATCGCGCTGCATGCCGCGCGGAAATACCCAGAGGTTGGAGGACATATCCTCCACCCAGTCCATGTTGCGTCCGGTGATGACGAGGCCGCCATCGCCCAGGTACACGGCGCGCGTACATGCCTCGACCGAGGGAGCCGCGGCAACACTTGCAACAGCCACAATAGCCACGCCGGCAATCAACCTCGTCTTGATCATCGAACCCTCCGACAAGTGAACCCTGCGAGTCACTGTGCGGAGTTGTCCCAAAATCGCGCTAAGGTCGCGTGAAAGGCGTTCTTTCAATTGTAAGCACAGCCGCCGCGCGCAGCTCAGCCGCGGCGGAGGATGGCTATGGCTTCGACGTGCGGCGAATAGAGAAACTGGTCGATGGGAGTCACGCGCTCGAGCTTGAAGCCGCCGTCGATGAGAATGCGGACATCGCGCGCCAGCGTCGCCGGGTTGCACGACACGGCGGCGATCGTCTTGACGCCCGAGGCGGCGAGCGCAGCCGCCTGCGTCGCTGCGCCGGCGCGCGGGGGATCGAACACCGCCGCGTCGAAGCCCTGCAACTCCTTGACCGACAGCGGCTCGCGGAAGAGGTCGCGCAGCTTCGTCTCGATCGGTTTGAGACCGGGCGTGCGATTGGCGGCGCTGGCCAGCGCCGTGATCGCCGACTTGTCGCCGTCGACAGCGAGCACGGGGGCGCGCTGCGCCAAGGGGAACGTGAAAGTGCCCATGCCGCAGAAGAGGTCGACGACGCGCTTGGATTCGCCGACGGCTTGAGCAACGAGGCGCACCATCTCGGCTTCCGCCGCCGGTGCTGCCTGCAGGAACGAGCGCGCCGGCAATACGACGTTGGCGGTGCCGAAGCGCACCGCCGGCACCGTCGCCTGATAGAGCGTGTCGCCGGCGAGCGTCAGCCGCGCCAGCTTCAAGGCGGTAGCCTCCCGCGCCAGGAACTCGCGCACCTCGACCGACGGATCGTCCGGCACGTCCTCGATGGCAACGTCGAGCCCGTTGGCGGCGAGCGTGACGACGACACGCCCGGGGGCGCGGCGCGACATCAGCGGCTCGACGAGGCGGCGCAGGCCGGGCAGCGCACGAACAATGGCCGAGGCCGTGACCGGGCACTCCTGCAGATCGACGATGTCGATGCCTTTCGACTCGTGAAACCCGAGCACGACGCCGCGGCCGGTCTTGCGCGCGGAAAACGAGGCCCGCCGCCGGGCGCCGAGACCGACGGTCGCCACGTGGCCGATGGGTGCGTCGATGCCGCGCGCCGAGAAAGCCGACGCGACCAGCTCGCGCTTCCACGCCAGATAGGCGGGTGCGCGCAGGTGTTGCACGGCGCAGCCGCCGCAATGGGTGAAGTGGCGGCACACGGGCGCAATGCGCTCGGGACTTGCCTCGACGACGGCAATGAGGCGCGCGCGCTCGCCGCGCGGCTCCGCCTGCACGCGCTCGCCGGGCAGCGAGTAAGGGACGAAAACGGGGCCCGACGCGGTGTCGGCGATGCCGTCGCCCTGGGCGCCGAGGCGCGCGATGTCGAAGGCCTGTGTGTCACCCATCGCGCAGCGCACCGATGAGAAACTCGACGTTGCCCGAGCCGCCTTTGACGGGCGAAGGTATGGAGCCGGCGACCCGCCAACCCGGCTGCGCGGCGAGCCACGCCGTGACCGAATGCAGGGCGCTGTCACGCGCTTCGGCGTCACGTACGATGCCGCCCTTGCCGATGCCTTCCGGCCCCACCTCGAACTGCGGCTTGACCAGCGCGACGAGGAAGGCGCCGGGCGATGCCAGCTCCAGCGCCGGGCCGAGCGCCTTGATCAGCGAGATGAAGCTGACGTCGGCAGTGATGACTGCAACCGGCTCGGGCACCGTCTCGCGCGTAAGGCGCCGCGCGTCGAGACCCTCGAGCGAGACGACGCGCGGATCGGCTTTGAGGCTGGCGTGCAGCTGACCATGGCCGACGTCGGCGGCATAGACCTTGGCCGCGCCGCGCTCGAGCAGCACCTGCGTGAAGCCGCCGGTCGATGCGCCGACATCGAGAGCGATGCGCCCCTGCGGGTCGAACTCAAATGCGGCCAGCGCCGCCGCAAGCTTCTGACCGCCCCGCGAAACGGCGCGCGCCGCGCCGGCGTCGTTCAGGGTCAACTGTTCGGTATCGGCCACCTCGGTGCCGGCCTTGGTGCAGACATCCTCTCCGACCCGCACGTGCCCCGAGCGAATGAGATCGCGGGCGCGCGAGCGCGTCGGCGCCAAGCCCCTGTCCACGAGCAGAAGATCCAACCGCTTTCGCATAGGCTCAAGTTTACGATATCTTGGTCGTCGACGCGCAATCTCTGCGCGAGCATATCGGAGACGTACATGCGCAGCGCTTTTGCCGCCAGCCTGTTTGTTTTGACGCTCGCCGCCTGCGGCGACAATAGCACCCCCGCCCCGCACGAAGCCCACAAAGAAGGCATGCCGTCCGCGGACGCCGTCACCCGCACCCCCTCGCCGCCGGGCGCCAAGGTGTTCATCATCGAGCCCAAGGACGGCGCCACGGTCAAAAATCCGATAACCGTCAAGTTCGGCGTCGAGGGCATGAAGGTCGTGCCGGCCGGCACCGACGAGCCCGATAGCGGCCATCACCACCTGCTGATCGACGCGACCGTCGATGACAGCACCGCCGTTCCTGCCGATGCCCAGCACATCCACTATGGCAAGGGCCAGACGGAAGGGACGATCGAGCTTTCGCCCGGCAAGCACACGCTGCAGGACGTGTTCGCCGACAAGAGCCACGTTCCGTTTGATCCGCCTGTGCAATCCGACGTTGTCACTATCACCGTCGAATAGCTGTGCGCGGGTTGTTGAGCAGAGGGCCGCGGGTTTACCGCGACCTTTTTGCGTCGCGGCGCCGGTGTGGGCCTCAACTTCACGTGAGTGCGAGAACTTTCGTCGCGGGCTTGCATCGATTGGGGCCATTTCGCCGTTGTTACGACGTCCGGTTCGACCGGAACCGCAAAGAGACCAGGAGAGCCTGCATGTTGACCATCGGACGCCGCGTACTTTTACAAGGTGCGGCCGCTGCTGCCCTATCGACGATGGTGCGCCCGAGCCTGGGCTGGGCCCAGGACGACGGCCCCTTCAAGCTGCCGCCACTTCCCTATGATTTCGGCGCGCTGGAGCCGAGCATCGACGCCAAGACCATGGAGTTGCACCACGACAAGCATCATGCGGCGTACGTGAAGAAGCTCAATGAGGCCGTGAAGGACCACGCGAAGGTCGCCGCCATGCCGATCGAGGATATCCTGGCCAAGCTGCCAGAGCTTCCCGAGGACATCCGCACCGCAGTCCGCAACAACGGCGGCGGCCACGCCAACCATTCGATGTTCTGGCAGGTGATGGGCCCAGGGGCCGAAGGCGGCGGCGGCGCGCCGGACGGCGACCTCAAGACGGCGATCGACGACGACCTCGGCGGTCTCGACAAGCTCAAGGAAGACTTCAACGACAAGGGCGGCAAGGTCTTCGGCTCCGGCTGGGTGTTCGTCGCCGTGACGCCGGACGGCAAGCTGTCACTCGTCTCCAAGCCGAACCAGGACACGCCGCTGATGGAAGGCGGGCGCGTGCTGTTCGGCAACGACGTGTGGGAGCACGCCTACTACTTGAAGTACCAGAACCGCCGCCCCGAATATCTCAAGGCGTGGTGGGACGTCGTGAATTGGAAAGCCGTCGGCGAGCGCTATGCCGCCGCCAAGGCCGGCTCGCTGAAGGTGTGAGCCGCTAGCGGCACTAAGCGCGGCTGGCGAGGACTTCGCGGCCGAGGGCGCCGAGCACCGTGGTGACGATGCCCGCACCCGTAAGGCCCGCCTGCTCGTACATCGCATCCGGCTTGCCGTGCTCGATGAACGTGTCGGGCAGCACCATGGTGCGCACCTTGAGGCCCCGGTCGAGCAGACCGCTGTCGGCAAGGAAGCGCAGAACGTGGCTGCCGAAGCCGCCGACGGAGCCTTCCTCGACGGTGACGAGAACCTCGTGGTTCTGCACCAGGCGACGGATCAAATCCTCATCCAGCGGCTTGGCAAAGCGCGCATCGGCGACGGTCGCCGACAGGCCGAACGCCGCCAACTGGTCGGCGGCCTTGAGACATTCGTGCGCGCGCGTGCCGAACGACAGCAGCGCCACGGCCGAGCCTTCGCGCAGGACGCGGCCCTTGCCGATCTCCAGCGGGATACCCTCGGCCGGCAGCGGAACGCCAAAGCCTTCGCCGCGCGGATAACGGAATGCCGAGGGGCGGTCGTCGATCGCCGCGGCCGTTGCGACCATGTGCACGAGCTCAGCCTCGTCCGCTGCCGCCATGACGACGAAGCCCGGCAGGCACGAGAGGTAGGCAACGTCGAAGGCGCCGGCGTGCGTCGGGCCGTCGGCGCCGACGAGACCGGCGCGGTCGATGGCAAAGCGCACCGGCAGGCGCTGGATGGCGACGTCGTGCACGACCTGATCGTAGGCGCGCTGCAGGAAGGTCGAATAGATGGCGGCGAACGGCTTCAGGCCCTCCGTCGCCAGACCGGCGGCGAAGGTGACGGCGTGCTGCTCGGCGATGCCGACGTCGAAGGTGCGCTCGGGGAACACCTTGCCGAAGCGATCGAGACCGGTGCCATCGGGCATCGCCGCGGTGATGGCGACGATCTTGTCGTCCTTCTTCGCCTCGGCGATGAGGGCGTCGGCGAAGACGCGCGTATAGGTCGGCGCCTTCGGCTTGGCGATATCCTGCGCACCGGTGACGACGTTGAACTTGCCGACGCCGTGATACTTGTCGTCGGACGCCTCGGCCGGCGCGTAGCCTTTGCCCTTCTTGGTGACGACGTGCACGAGGATCGGACCCTGGCGGGCATCGCGTACGTTCTTCAGCACCGGCAACAGGTGATCGAAGTTGTGGCCGTCGATGGGGCCGACGTAATAGAAGCCAAGCTCCTCGAACCAGGCGCCGCCCTGCCAGAGATGGCGCGTGTATTCCTCGACGCGCGCGGCGCGGCGCTCCCAGCTCTTGGGCAACTGGCGCGCGAGCTGCTTGGCAATGTCGCGCAGGTAGAGATAGGTGCCGCTGGACGAGATGCGCGCCAGGTAGGCGCTCAGCGCCCCGGTCGGCGGCGCGATCGACATGTCGTTGTCGTTGAGGACGACGATCAGCCGCTCGTCGCGCGCGCCGGCGTTGTTCATCGCCTCGTAGGCCATGCCGGCGCTCATGGCGCCGTCGCCGATGACGCACACGACGTTGTTGTCGCGCTCGGCGAGGTCGCGCGCCACCGCCATGCCGAGGCCGGCGGAGATCGACGTGGACGAGTGCGCGGCGCCGAACGGGTCATACTCGCTCTCGACGCGGCGCGTGAAACCCGATAGGCCGCCGGGCGCGCGCAGCGTGCGGATGCGGTCGCGCCGTCCGGTGATGATCTTGTGCGGATAGGTCTGGTGGCCCACGTCCCAGACCAGACGATCGCGCGGGGTGTCGAACACCCAATGCAGCGCGACCGTCAGCTCGACGACGCCGAGGCCGGCCCCGAGGTGGCCGCCGGTGACAGAGACGGCGTCGATCGTCTCGCGACGCAACTCGTCTGCCAGTTGCGGCAGTTCCGATGCTTCGAGCTTACGCAGATCCTCGGGCGTCTTGACGCGATCGAGAAGCGGGGTCTTCGGAGCGCTGTCCACCGAACCATCCCGTGCTGTGATTATAACGTCTTGTTATGTCACACTGTCGCGCCCCCGCAAGGGAGCAATCGCCGCGGAGGGTTGCGAAAAAGAAAAAGCGCGGCTCCGGGGGGAGCCGCGCCGTCGGTAGTCCAAGCTGGGCCGGAATTACCGGTGCTTGTGGCACCGCTTGTGGCGGCGGAACCAGTGGACGTGCTTCTTGCACTTGCCGGCCTTGTAGTACTTGGCGTGGTGGTGCCGCTTCTTGAAGTGCGCCTCGGCAGGCGAGGTGGTGGCGACGCCAACGATGGCAAAGGTGCTGAGCACGACGGCGAGGGCCATCAACGACTTCATTGGTACTTCTCCCCAAATATCAAGACAAAGCTCAAACTCGCGGATGAAAAGCAGAAAAAACGACCTGCCATCCCTTGAGCCGGCGGCACCCTAACGAGGTTGTACGACAGAGGCTAGGGGGCAGCGGGGCGGCATCGACGCCGCGCAAACACGGCTAATGCCGCGGGTAGTGCTAAGCCACCCGGCAGCAACGACAAATTATTTTGTTCCACTTCGCCATGACGACGTTCGGCCGCAGGTAAACGCCTCCCGCCAGGCTCGGGAAGACCACGCG
The DNA here is from genome assembly GCA_963795225.1 of uncultured Alphaproteobacteria bacterium. Classification (GTDB taxonomy): domain Bacteria; phylum Pseudomonadota; class Alphaproteobacteria; order Rhizobiales; family Hyphomicrobiaceae; genus Hyphomicrobium_A. The sequence continues at coordinate 74,847 of CAWCHB010000020.1, forward strand.
ACTTCGCCTTTCGCGCGATTGACCCTCCTTCATGCGCGCGTAGCTTTCCTGCGATGCGCATGCACTGGGTTACCGTCAACGACAGGATGCAACGCGGCTATCGCTACGCGCGCACGGCACGCGTCGGCCGCGACTTCGATCCCGAGTTCAAGCCCGAGCTGACGCCGGCGCAGATGCTCCGCCTCGGCATCTTCGGCGGGCGCTACATGACGGATGGGCAGGGTGAGTTTCCCGGCAAGCTGGTTCACGCACGCCAAGCTCGCCCCGGGCCGGCGCGGACGCGACGCCCAGCTGAACTATTTCGGCGTCGACGCCAGCCAGCCGTTGTCGGAGTGGAAGAAGAAGGGCTGGATCCACGCGGACGACCCGCGCGGCTGGTTCCAGTGGTATTGCCGCTACTACATGGGCCGGCGGCTGCCGGACGAGGACGCGCGGCAGATCAAGCGCTGGAAAATGATCAAGCGCCACGTGCGGCAGATCGAGAAGAACTGCGAGCGCGGCGACGTCTTCTGCCGGCCGCGGCAGCGCCAGGCGCTGCTGCATTGGGCCTACGACAGCCGCAAGATTTGACCGCGCCTACGCCGAGACTTGGCGTCCGACTTCTTGTCGGCGTTTTGTCGCCGCCTCGCGCACGTCCGCAGTGAATGGCGCCGTTCGCGCCAGTTGCTGGGTGAGACGGGCGCCGCCGCAGGCATCCTGCACCGCCTGCCCAGCGAGATGCGCCAGCGTCAGCCCGATACGGTCGTCGCGCAACAGGTCGACGATGCGCTGGAACCTGCGGTTGGCCACCGGGCTGCGGTCCAAGTGCCACGTCATCGGGATCGTCGGCGCACAGGCGCCAAAGTGCATAGGTGAACTGATGACGCGCCGGGTAGGCGTTCGGATTGCGCGTGTCGCGATCGGCATAATCCTGCCAGGCCCACCTGCCTGACGCTTTCGCCCACAGGCGGCCGCGCACGATAAGCCAACCGAGCGCGCGATAGCTGTTCGGCTCGTGCTCGGCGGCGAACACCTTGCCGGCGTCGAGCAGCGCCCGTCCTCTTTCGCCGCCAGTGTGCACGGTATGTGGCTGACCAAGGTAGCTGGCGATGAAGCCATCGAGCAGCTGTCGGGGCGTCAGATTGCGCGAGTGGATGCCGCGTGGCGGTTCGGCCGGCTTGAGCCGCAGCCAGAGTTGCGAGCTGCGAACCGTATTGATCTCGAAGTCGGGCTGCAGGTTCCGCAGCTCGCGCTTGCGGGACAGCATGTCGTACTCGCCGAAAGCCTGCTGCGTGTTGGACGCGAGGATGAGCGCGTCCTTCAAGGCTTCATCGTGCGTCGCGAAAACCTTGAGGGGAACGCTGACGCCCTCGAGCCGCCCGTCGAACTCGAACAGCGCATGACACGACTGCAGCCCGTTGAGGATCTGCGTGCCGTGCACTTCGAGCGTCGTTCCGGACAGGGCCACACGGTCGCCGGCGATGAGCAACCCGTTGTGGCCGAGAATAACGCGGTCGTGCAGAGAGGCATGCGCCAACGTCTTGCGCAGCGACGCGACACCGATGTTGCGATCGCGCTCCGGGTCGATGAACGCCCGCGGATTGTCGAAGAACAGCCGCGCATCGGGGAGCTTCTTGTCGGCCGTGTCGGCGATATGCTTGGGGCGGATTGCATCGACGAGGCTCTGGGCGCCGACATAGCCGATATATGCCTTGGAAGCGCCCGTCGTTATAGGCAGCTCCACCAAGTGCATATCCTCGAACCGGCGCGTCACGTCCGTGTCGGCCTCGCGACCGATGGCGAGCAGCTCGTCGGCACCGTAGATCAGCATGCGCGCATCGGCACCGGCGATGCGGGACTTCACATTGTGCTCGAACTCGGCGATGGCGGCCGTCACCCCTGGCGGCGCCGTGTAGTCTCCCGAGAAGACGTACACCGCGGTGACCTGCACCTTCGTGGCACTCTTGCGCAAGGCGTCGTAGGCGCGCCAGTACTGCAGCACATTCTCCGCCGCCTCCTGGGCGCGGTCCTCCACGCCGATGCTGAGCTGCTTCTCGATGTCGGCTGCCGAGTAGGTGAGAAAGCGCGTTACCTTCACGCCGAAATCGATCACCTCCTTCTCGTCGACTTTCTCCGAGCGCTTGGCCTGCACGAAGAGAATGCGCAGTGTCCGGTCATCTGCGGCGTCGAGCAACTCCTCGGCCTCGTCGGCCGAGAACACGGGATCGGGCCCCAGCATCAGGGCGATGGCATCGAGGCTGAAGTCGCCCAGGCCGTCGGTCATGCTCGCCGGCAGGTTCACCAACGGGAACTCGTTGCGATACATCGCCAGGCCGACGCATAGCTGATGGAAGGTCTCTGGCTCGGTATTGAGAACCGGCAGCAGGCCGTCTGTGTCTCTCGGATAGGCTTGGGTGAGGATTTCGATCTCGTGCCGGGAGAACCGCTCAAAAAACTCCCAAAGATCGGTGCGCATCCGATTCCACTCATCCAATGGACCGATGCGGGAAAACGCCCGCGTTATCGACCATAAGGCGAGTTATACGTTAACTGCAACCTTAAATTGTGACGGATTACGGGTCGAGGGGCTCGGTCCCCTTGGGGGAGCCGTCGGCGGCGAAAGTCAGCTTCTCGACCTTGGCCTCGGCCTGCCGCAGAAGGCGGTCGCAGTGCTCCTTGAGCACCTCGCCGCGCTCGTAGATGACGATCGATTCCTCGAGTTCGACGTCGCCTTTCTCCAGGCGGGTGACGATGCTCTCCAGCTCCTTCAGCGCGCGCTCGAAGGTCATCTCCTTGATGTCCGCGTGCTTGGTCTGAGCCTTCGACATGACCGTTTCCATGCTGCGCTCCGATGCGTTGCCGCTGCGAGTTTACGCGCCGGTATCCATCAGCGCCTTGACGTGAACCGCGACCGAGCGCGCCAGCGCGTTGAGGTCGTAGCCGCCTTCGAGCATCGACACGATGCGGCCGTTGCAGTGCCGCTTCGCCGTGGCGGCGAGCTTCTCCGTCGCCCACAGGAAGTCGGCTTCGACCAGCCGCAAATTCGCCAGCGGGTCCGCCTGATGGGCATCGAAGCCGGCCGAGACGATAAGTATGTCGGGGCCGAAATCGTGCAAGGCGGGAAGAATGCGCGATTCGACCGCCTCGCGGAACTGCTCGCCCCCGTCGCGGGCGCGCAGGGGGGCGTTGTGGATATTGCCGACGCCGCGCTCGCTTACCGCGCCGGTGCCCGGAAACAGAGGCATCTCATGCGTCGAGCCGTAGAACATGTCCTTGTTTGACCAGAATATGTCCTGCGTGCCATTGCCGTGGTGAACGTCGAAATCAACGACGGCGATGCGTTCGGCGCCATGCTTCTTGCGCGCATAAAGCCCGGCGATGGCGGCGTTGGAAAACAGGCAGAAGCCCATGGCGCGATCGGCCTCGGCGTGATGGCCGGGCGGGCGCACCTGACAGAAGGCGTTGGCGGCCTTGCCGTCGATGACCGCGTCGACCGCGGCCAGGCCGGCGCCGACCGCACGCAAGGCAGCCTCCCACGAGCCGGCGGAGACGACGGTATCGCCGTCGATGTGGCGAGGATGCTCGAGCGGGCCTTCGGCGATGGCGCGCATTTTGGCGAGGTGCGCCTCGGGATGCGCCAGCAGGATCTGCTCCTCGACATCGTCGCGCAGCGGTGCCTCCGCGCGCACGAGATCCTTGAAGATGTCGTGGGCGAGAACCTTGTCGATGGCGCGCATGCGGTCCGGCCGCTCGGGATGGCCGGCGCCGGTGTCGTGCGCGACAAAAGAGGGATGGGTGAGGAGGAGCGTCGCCATGAGTGCGCTTGCCGCGTTTCGTGTTGTGGGCCGCGTTGAGAGGTCATGTTAACGCGCCGATGGCGAAAAGGGCCAGGGGGCCGTCGCTGGATACGTGAGCCCGCGCGATGCTTAACCTGCGCCAAGCTCAGCCGGCAGCGGCAGCGCCGCGCGAGGCGAGCCAGCGGACAGCGCGCGCCGGCAAGGTGAGCACCGCCCACACCTGCAGCAGCAGGAAGACGATGAATGCCGGAGCCCCGACGATCGGCACGAAGAGCAGGAGGAAAGCGAGGAGGCGCACGGCCTGGGCGGAGCGATAGCCGACGGCGCTCCCGTACTCGCCGCGCTGCTCGTGCGGCCACAGCCTCGCGAACCAGCCGCTCGCCACCGGCCAGGCGAGAATGCCGGCGACGAGGCCGAGGAGATAGGCGGCCTGAGCCCACGAGGGAATGTACGGAACGATGCGGCGGTCAAGCTCTCGCTGGCGTTCTTCGCCGCGCGCGTGCACCTCGACGGCACTGGTCACGACGTTGCCGGTGACGCTGGACACCGCGCTCGTCCACCAGCCGCCGACGACGCCGGTGATCGGCTCGCTACCCGCCGGCGACGGCATGGCGCGGATGGCGACGCGACCGCTCGCCTCGCGCTGCACGCTGACGCGGAATTCGCCGCTCGCTGCACCCAGCGCATCGAGGAAGTCGCCGAACGTCGCCCGCTTCAAGGCGTCATCGAGGCCGCCGACGGCAATGCGCTGCCACAGCCAGTTGCGCCCGCCCGGCTGCCGCGGCGTCTCGGCATGCAGGATGACGAGATTGACGTCCTTGTCGGCCGCGGCGCGGGTCAGCTCGGAGAGCTTGATGCTCTGCTCGCCGCCGCTCGACGGGCGGAAATGCAGCAGGTTGTCCTCGACGCGGCCGGTGACGAGCACCGTCTGCCCGCGCACCGACGACATGGCGGCGGCGAGCGCCGGCGGATCGATGGAATTGACCAGGGCCGTCTTGGTCTCCGGATCGAGACGCGGATACGACGACAGCGTCGGCGGCCCGGCCGGCTCCAGCGCCAGCGTGCGGATGCTCGAGCGGCTGAGCGGGCGTTCGAGGTGCGCGATGGCTTCATCGAACAGCGCGCGCTCGCGCAGCTCGACCATGAGGTTCGGCCGCACGGCCGCATACAGCATGCCGCTACCGCCATCCGCTCCGGCGATCAGCGGATAGCTGTCGGCGCCGGCGACGACGTGCAGCTTGGCGCCGGGCGGCAGGTCCTTCAGCAGCGCGCGATCGCCGAACAGCGTCTCCTCGCTGAGGTAGATGCCGAGGCTGCCGCCGGTCGGCGCCGCATCGGGAAGCAGCGTCGGCACCACGCGCTGCAGTTCCTCGGGCGTCCCGGCGGTGAACACGTCGCCGTCACGGTTGACGAACTTCCAGTGACCTTCCGGCGTCGCGTGGGCGGCGAGCACAGCGCCGTCGGCACCGGCGGGCAGCGTGCGGATGTGGGTGACGGCGCGCTCCAGATCGACGATACCGAGCTTGCCGGCGCTAAGCTTGCCGGCAGCCGGAGCAGCGTCACCGACCTCGGCGCCGATGCGGCCGAGACGCGACAGCCAGTTCGCCTGCGCACCGGCCACGCCGACGCCCAGCAGCAGCGCCACGCAGGCCGTGCCGCAGCACCGCCTGACGGTTCGTCAAAGCCAGGGACATCGCCGTCCTTCCATTCCGGAGGCGAGATTACACGCAGTTTGGACAGAATTCAGCCCGAGCGGGTATGAGTGCGCACGCAAATCGAGGACCGCGGGCCGCCATGGGCGTCGTCAAGGCATCGGATGAGGCAGTACGTGCCGCCGCAGAGCACCTGCGCGCGGGGCGCCTCGTCGCCTTTCCGACCGAGACGGTGTACGGCCTTGGCGCCGACGCGACCAATGCGGCAGCCGTCGCCGCGATCTTCGCCGCCAAGGGGCGCCCGCGCTTCAATCCGCTGATCATCCATGTGGCTGACGCGAACCAAGCCGCCGAGCACGCCGAGATCACCCCACTGACGCGACGGCTCATCGATGCGTTCTGGCCGGGACCGCTGACGCTGGTGATGGACAAGCGCGCGGGATCGCCGTTGGCGGACCTCGTCACCGGCGGCTTGGACACCATCGCCGTACGCGCGCCCGATCATCCGGTGGCGCGCGCCCTGCTCGCGGCGACCGGCCGGCCGCTGGCTGCGCCTTCCGCCAACCGCTCGGGGCGCATCAGCCCGACGCAGGCCGCGCACGTGCTGGCGGATCTCGGCGATGCGGCGGCGATGATCATCGACGGTGGCGCCACCGCGCATGGATTGGAGTTGACCATCGTCGATGCGCGCGGCGACGTTCCCATCCTGCTGCGTCCCGGCGCCGTCACGGTGGAGACCATCGAAGCCGTGCTCGGGCAACGTGTCGTGCGCGCGCAGATCGATCATGAGCGGCCGAATGCTCCGGGACAGCTGGCCAGCCACTATGCACCGGCGGCCAGGGTGCGGCTCGATGCGCGCGACGTCCGCGACGGCGAAGCGCTGCTGGCGTTCGGCGCCGCCGCCCTTTCGACCCCTGGCCCCGCGTTCAATCTCAGCGCCTCCGGCGACCTCACCGGAAGCGGCGGCCAACCTGTTTGCCGCCCTGCGCGCGCTCGACGCCAGCGGCTCTCACACCATCGCCGTCATGCCTATTCCCGAGGAGGGGCTGGGCGAAGCCATCAATGACCGGCTGCGCCGCGCGGCCGCCCCGCGCTAGCCGCCGAATGGGCGAGCCCCCTCACCCGCCGCTCATGCTGCCATGTCGTCGGCCTCTCCTGGGGAAGGGAGCTCGATCCCCGCGCACAGCTTAACCTCTGCCGTTCATGCGGCGCACGGCTTCGCCATGACGGGAGAGGCGGAAGCGATCAAGGATCGCTTCCGGGTGAGGGGCGTGCGGCTTGGCGTCAGCTCAGCATTTGGAGACGAGATGTTCAGCCGCGATTTGCTGGTCGCAGCGATTTCCGGCAACGCTATCGCGCATCGGCAACTCCAGGAGAGCGCCACGTGACCGGCACGCGCACAGACGGACAGGCAGACGACGGCGAACGCGCCGAGCTGCGCGCGAGCGGGCGCTTTCGCGTTTCGTCGACATCGTCGGGCCGGCGCACGCCATCGCCGACAGCGAACGCCAGCAGCCGTTCCTGCATGAGTTGCGCGGGCTGTACGAGGGGCGCGCCGCGCTGGTGCTGCGCCCCGGCTCGACCGACGAGGTGTCGCAGATCCTTTCCGTCGCCAACGAGGCGCGCATCGGCGTCGTCCCGCAGGGCGGCAACACCGGCCTCGTCGGCGGCCAGACCCCCTCCCCCGACGGAAACGAAGTGGTGTTGTCGCTGTCGCGGCTGACGCGCGTGCGCGATGTCGATGCGGCGGGCGGCACCATGATCGTCGAGGCCGGCGTTACTTTGGCCGACGCGCAAGCGGCTGCCGACAGCGCCGATCGCCTGTTTCCGCTCAGCTTGCCGTCGCAGGGAAGTTGCCAGATCGGCGGCGTGCTGGCGACCAACGCCGGCGGCGTCGGCGTGCTCGCCTACGGCAATGCGCGGGCGCTGACGCTCGGCTTGGAGGTGGTGACGGCGGACGGCGAGGTGTGGGACGGCCTGCGCACGCTGAAGAAGGACAACACCGGCTATGACCTGCGCGATCTGTTCGTCGGCTCGGAGGGCACGCTCGGCGTCATCACGGCGGCGGCGCTGAAGCTCTTTCCGCGACCGGCGGAGCGTGTCGTCGCGCTCGCCGCGTTGCCGGACATCGCTAGCGTTGCCGCACTCTTCCGATTGGCCGAAGCGCGCGGCCATGCCGGGCTCACCGCCTTCGAGTTCATGAGCCGGTTCACGCTCGAGCTCGTCACGCGCAACATCCCCAATACGCGCATCCCGTTGCGCGAACCCGCGCCCTGGTACGCATTGATCGAGGTGTCGAGCGCAGAGCCGGGCGGGCTCGCCGAGGCGACGATGCAACGGCTGCTCGCCGCCGCGGCCGAGCAAAACATCATCGCCGACGCGGTGATCGCCGGCTCGCTGGCGCAGTCGCAGGCACTGTGGCGGCTGCGCGAAACAGCCTCGGAAGCGCAGCGTCCCGAAGGCGGCAGCATCAAGCACGACGTTTCGGTGCCGGTGGCGCGCATCCCCGAATTCCTCGTCGCCGCCGACGCGGCCGTCGCCCGCGCGTGCCCCGGCGCGCGCCCGGTTGTCTTCGGACACTTCGGCGACGGCAACGTGCACTACAACGTCACGCAGCCGCCCGGCATGGACAAAGCGGCGTATCTGGCGCTGTGGGGGCCCATGTCCGCGTCGGTGCACGATGTCGTTGCCGGGCTCGGCGGCTCGATCTCGGCCGAGCACGGCATCGGCCAGTTGAAGCGCGACGAGCTGCTGCGCTTCAAGAGCCCGCTGGAGATGGCGCTGATGCGCCGCATCAAGGCGGCGCTCGATCCCAACGGCATCCTCAATCCGGGCAAGCTGCTCTAGTTGGAGCGGCGCTTGAGCGGCAGGCGCCAAGCGACGCGCGGCCACTTGATCGACGGACGCGGAATGCGCGGCGGGCGCCAGCTCGCCTTGACCCAATCCTCGGTGCCGTAGAGCCACTGCTTGAAGCCTCTGCGTGGACGCGTCTTGTCGTCGATGACGAGGTGCGACAGCGTCTCGACGTCGGCGCACAGCTTCTCCATGGCGGCGAGCCGCTTGGCGCCGTCCTCGTGCACCGCGCCGATGCGCGTGTTGATGAGATGGATCTCGCCGGAATCGTTGTTGCGCCAGTTGTCGATGGCGCCGGCGAGCGTGTGCTGGTTGGCGCTGATCTTCATCAGCGCCTCGTGCACCTCGGTCAACTCGGCGCTGTAGACGGCGTGCGCCTCGTTGGTCTTCTGCCCATGCGCCTCGAGCGCCTGCTCGATGGACGCGATGCGGTCGCCGACGCTCATCGCGAGATCGACCCGGTGCTGATCGAGGCCGAGCGCGAGCTGCTGCACCTGGTCAGCGAGCGAGGCTTGCGTCTGCTCGGCGTTCTGCGCGGCTAGGCGCACGGCACTCCTGACGCCGCTGATCTCGTCGGAGAGGGCGGTGATGGCGCTGGCGCGTTCCGTGCGTTCGGTGCCGAGCGCGTGCTCGATGGCCCATAGCCGATCGGAGAGCGCCGGATCGATGGCCGCAATGCCCTCGGCGGCGCGTCCGTGCAAGGCCGCCTCGATGGCGGAGAGGCGCTGATCGAGCGGCGACATATCGGCAGGCGCGCCGGCCGCCTGCCGGGCAATGAGGGTTTCGAGCGCGGCAAGCCGCTCGGCGAAGGCGCGCTCGGTTTCCGCCAATCGTTCGAATATGCGTTGCACCAAGCCTTGATCGACCACCGGCGACGGCGCCGTGCCGACACCCACGCCTGCGCCGGCGTGCGGGCGCTCGGCGTCGCCTATGTCGAGGAGATGATTGGCCGCCGCGTTCGGCAACGGCAGCTTAGGTGCGGGTGAAATGCGAAACTCGCGAGCCCGGCGTGGGAAGTGGCGCACGATCAGATCGGCGCCGGGCAGATCGCCGCCGACGTCGCCGAGCACCAGCGCGACATCGTCGGCACTCGCCGCGCGGCCGGACTGCGAGGCACGCGAGGCGGCAAGGCGCAGCACGTCCTCCAACTCGGGCGAGCGGCGGGGGCTGGCATCGGCGCTCGCCGTAGGCAGCTCGCCGGCAATGGTCACGGCGCTGTCGCGACGCAGCGACACGACGCGCACCCCGCGCGCTTCGAGCGCGGCGGCGGCGGCCTCGACGCGCGTCATCGCCAGCACGAGATGCTCGAGGCGCACTTCCGCCGAGCGGTAGGCGAGCGCGATGTCGAAAGCCTGGTTGGCGCAGGCGAGCAACGTATCGTCCACCCAGATCGGCCCCGAGGCGCGCTGGCTGGAAGGACGCGCGGCGGCTGCGGCCGGCGTTGGCGACCCCGCCTCGCGCCAGCCTGTTGGCTCGGTCGATGTCGCGCTCCAACGCGCGGTTCGCAAATCCAAATCCTGCCCGCGATAATCCATGCGCAAAACTCCTCACCGGCGAGGGGCGCAGCTTAGCCGCGATCAGGCGCGCGGGCGAGGGCCGCCGGGGCACACCCCGGGGGCCGATGCGAGGCGGTAAAGTCGTGAATTCAACGGGTTCCGGCACCGTGGCCGCCGCGCCCTAAAGCAGCGTCGGCGCCGCGACGGCGGGCTCCTGCACTTCCGGCCCCTCGTTGCGGGAGTTGTTGAGCTTGCGGCTCACCTCGACGATATCGAGGAGATCGTCGGGCGCCGGCGCCGAGAGATGCGCGATGTCGGCGGTGGTGCCGGGACGGCAGTCCAGCCAGAGCTCGAACTGCTCGGGAGGGATGATCACCGGCATGCGATCGTGCAGCACCGACATCGTGCCGTTGGCGGCCGTCGTCAGAATGGCCATGGTTTCGATCTCGCTGCCGTCGGCGCCCATCCAGTTCTCGTAGATCGCCGCCAGCGCCATCGGGCCGCGATCGCGCGGCCGGATCAGGTGCGGGCGCTTGGCGCCGACGCTGCCGGTCCACTCGTAAAAACCATCGGCCGGAACGAGGCAGCGCTTGTGGCGCACGGCGGCACGAAACGACGGCTTGTCGGCTGCACTTTCGCACCTTGCGTTGATCAACATCTTGAATTCGCGCGGATCCTTCACCCAAGCGGGAATCAGCCCCCAGCGCACCAGCGCCATCTCGCGCTCGTGCTTTGGCGTGTTGCGCACGATGGCGACGGGCTGCGAGGGCGCGATATTGTAGCGGGGCGGGAACACCGCCTCGTTGAGGTAGCGAAAATGAGCGCGCACCGCCTCGTGCGGCGATGTCAGGGTGTAGCGCGAGCACATGCGCTCAAGGTAATCATTCGCCGCCAGGGAGAAAAGTCCATGACCACGGGCGGCGAGACTGACGCGAAAGGCCCGTGGCCGAGGGCCGGGGCAAGTGCGGTGCTGTTTCGTGGTGAAGCGGTGCTGCTGGTCGAGCGCGGCGATGGGCCGTCCGAGGGCCTGTGGAGCCTGCCCGGCGGATCGATCGAAGCCGGCGAGACCGCCGAGGATGCGGCGCGCCGGGAGGTCAGCGAGGAAACCGGGCTCGCGGCGCACATCGTCGGGCTGGCCGGCGTCTACGACATCATCGACCGCGACGAGACCGACGCCGTCGTGCTGCATTACGTGCTCGCCACCTATTTCGGCCGCGCCGGCGACGGGGCGCCAAAGCCGGGAGGCGACGCGCGCGACGCCCGTCTCGTTGCCATGGCCGAGCTGGCCGATCTGCCGATGACGCAGGGCACCCGCCACGTCATCGAGGAAGCGCGGCGACTTCTTGCCGCCGAACGCCAATAGGCGCCTCCGGAACGTCCAGAATCGGTGCTAAAGTCCGACCATGCTGATCGCACGTACCAGATTTGCCGCCCTGACCGCATGCGCGCTGCTTGCCGTCGCGACGGCGCTGCCCGCCGCCGCCGCGCCGGACAGCAAGCCCTACGACGACCGCCTGTTCCGCCTGTCGGAAATCCTCGGCGCCGTTCACTATCTGCGCGAGCTGTGCGGCGCCGAAGAAGGCCAGCAGTGGCGCGAGCGCATGGCCGAGCTCGTGCAGTCGGAAGGCTCGACGGCGCTGCGCAAAGCCAAACTGACACGCAGCTTCAATAAGGGTTATCAAAGCTACAGCCGCACTTATAACACCTGCAGCCCGTCGGCGCAGAGCGCCATCAATCGCTTCATCGCCGAGGGTGCGACCATCGCCGACACGCTCGTGCGCTCGGTGCCGTAGCCCGCCGCCGAACCAGCTATCGATCCAATGTTTACTGTGAACGCGGCGCGCCTCTTTGCTGCACGCTTTCGCGTGATATGCACCTGCATCGGCAGGCCGCGCACCGAGCGCGCTGCCACATGCAACGACCCGCGACCGATAACGGGGGGTTTCGGCTCGTAAGGGGGAACTGATGCAGCTATTCGACGGGCTTGATGCCGACGATTCCACCTACCGGGCGCTGTCGCTCATTCTCGAAGCGTGGGACGAAGGCACCGAAAGCGGTGTGCCCAACGAGCAGATGGCGTATGCCGCACTGTTCACCGCGCTGACCGATCTCGTCTCGCAGTTCGGCGAGGACGCGGTGGTGAAGCTCGCCAACGGCCTGGAGCGTCGCATCCGCATCGGCGAGTTCACGCTTCACCGCACGCGGCAATAGGCCGGCGCCTCACAGCACGCCGAGCACGCTTGGCGACGACCTCGCCGATGAGCAGCACGCCGAAGCCGACGAGCAGTAGCCCGGCGATCTGGTTGACCAACTGCAGTCGCGACAGGCTGAGGCGATGGCGGAAGCGCGCGATCAGGTGCGACAGCCCCACCCACCACGCCAGGCTGCCGCCCATGACGGCGGCGACGATGGTCAGCGCGTCGGCGTAGCTCTTCACCTCGACGAACGTCGACACGCCGCCGAAGATGGCGAACAGCCCGAGCACTGCGCCGGGATTGGTGATGGTGAGCAGGAAGGTCTGCGGGATATCCCAGACGAAATCGCGCAACGTCTCTGCATGCCCCTCTGTCACCGGCGTCACCGGCACGACGCGCGGCGGGGCGAAGTAGAGCTTCATGCCAAAAAGGAAGAGCACGATGCCACCCAAGACCTGGATGGTCATGCGATGATCCTGAACGGCACCGGAAATGGCGCCGACGCCCATTGCCGCGCATAGCGCGATCAGTCCGTCGCCAAGCATGGCGCCGAGGCCCGCCGCAATGCCTCCCCAAAATCCTCGCTCGATGGCGCGCTGAATGCACAGAACGTTGACGGGGCCGACGGGCGCGGCGACAAGAATTCCTATGATGATGCCGACGGGGATGATGAGCGGATTGGGCAGAAACTCCATGCACCTTCCTTTGCCGGGCCGCATGACGGACCGTGATTGGCGGATGATCCCCTCAGGCCGCGCCGGAGCTTACTGATGCCTGCATCCCTCAAAGGACGGTTGGCTGGGTTGGCAGTATTGGTACTGGCGGGGGTCTGCCTTGTCCATGATGCGCCGGGCGTGGCGCTGGAAAGACTCGCCGCGGCCGAGGACGACGAGAAGCCGGGCAAGGTCGCGGGCCGCAGGAAGCTGCACAAGCCGGGTGAAAATCCTGGCCCGCTTCCAGCGCCCGTCGAGGAGATGCGGCAAGCCATTCTCGCCGCCGCACATTCGGGCAACATCGACGATCTGCGTGTCCCACTGGATTGGAACGAGTTGAAACCCGAGGTCGCTGCGGCGGCCAACGAGGATCCGATCGCCCATTGGAAGAAGACATCGGCTGACGGCAACGGCCGCGAAATCCTCGCCGTGCTCGCCGAGATCCTAAGCATGAACGCGGCGGAGCTGCCCTTCGGCAAGGACCTCGAGAACAACATCATCTACGTCTGGCCCTACCTCGCCGAGGTCGAACTCGACAAGCTGACGCCGTCGCAGGAGGTCGATCTCATTCGCCTCGTGGGCGCCGCCGAGGCGAAGAGCATGCAGGCGAAAAAGAAGTGGACGTGGTGGCGCCTGACCATTGGCGCTGACGGCACGTGGCATTCGTTCAAGCAGGTTGAGTGAGGCGATAAGTAGCGGGGCTTCCAAATATTTTCGCCAAGGCAACTTGCAAGACGTTGGGGCGTTCCCAAATTCAACGCGTCATCACCTCTAGCCCCGGGGGAAGCATCCATGTTGTTGAGAGTAGCAATTGCGGCGGCGACCGTCGCGATGCTGGCCGACGCGACGCCGGCATCTGCCCAGTTCTATGGGGACCAGGGCTTTGGCCGCCAGCGGTTCTGGGAGCAACGGCCGGCCAGCCGCCAGCAGTGGCGCGATGATTATGCCGACGAATGGGGTTATGGCGATTATCGCCGCACGCCCATCACCCGCAGCGGCGGCGCGCGGCCGATCATCACCCCGATGGCACCGCCCAAGGTGCCGTTCCACAGCAACTTCGCGGCCAACTCGATCGTCATCGATAGCGAGGGGCGGACGCTCTACTTCATCCTGTCGCCGAGCGAAGCATATCAGTATCCGATCTCGGTCGGCCGCGAGGGATTTTCCTGGACCGGCACGGAGGTTATCAGCCGCCAGCAGGCCTGGCCCGACTGGCACCCGCCGAAAGAGATGATCGCCCGCGATCCGCGTTTGCCGGACAAGATGACGGGCGGCCTCAAGAACCCGCTCGGGGCGCAGGCGCTCTATCTCGGCAACACGCTCTACCGCATTCACGGCACCAATGATCCCAAGACCATCGGGCAGGCGGCCTCGTCGGGCTGCTTCCGCATGATGAACGAGCATGTGCTGCACTTGGCCTCTCTGGCGACGGTCGGAACGCCGGTGACCGTGGTCAAGCATCTGCCGACGCAGATGGTGGCCGCGCCAGCGACACCGCCTGTTGTCGAAGCGGCGCCCGAGGCAGACGATCCATATGCGGAGCCGGATCGCTATCGGGACGATGACTACGACGAGCCGCCGCGCGGCTCCGACGGCTACGACGGCAATCGGTACAACCGCTATCGCTACGATCGTTACGGCGATCCGCTGTAAAATCGAAGGTTAGTCCACCCGTCCCACAGCGTTCCCTCACCGTCATGGCCGCGCAGGCGGCCATCCACGCCAGCTTCAGCATTCTCTGCAAGTGAGTGGAAGGCGCAGTGCTGCAGCGGCTCGCGTCACTTCACCGAAGCAATCGTTGAGACCTACGTGGATGGCCGCCTGCGCGGCCATGAGGTTCTGGTTGGGCAACGCCAGTGTCGCTAAAAGCCTTCGAGGAAGCCGACGGGGGCGCCATGAGCGGCCCCGACGATTTCGCCGTCCCACATGACGCGGCGGCCGCGCACGAAGGTGCCCACCGGCCAGCCCTTGACGCGCTTGCCGTCGTAAGGCGTCCAGCCGGCGCGGCTGGCAACCTGCGCATGCGTGATCGTCTCCTCGCGCTTCAAATCGACAATTGTGAAGTCGGCGTCGTAGCCGGCAGCGATGCGGCCCTTGCCTTTGATGCCAAATAGCCGCTGCGGTCCGTGGCTCGTCAGGTCGACAAAGCGCTCGAGGGTGAGGCGCCCCGCGTTGACGTGATCGAGCATGATCGGCACGAGGGTCTGCACGCCGGTCATTCCCGAGTGCGAGCCTGGATAGGCGTGGTCCTTTTCCTCGCGCGTGTGCGGCGCGTGGTCGGAGCCGAGCACGTCGACGATGCCGGCGGCAAGACCGGCCCAGATGGCCTGACGGTGGCGATCGCCGCGCACGGGCGGATTCATCTGCGCGTAGGTGCCGAGCTTCTCGTAGCACTCGGGCGCCACCAAGGTCAGATGATGCGGCGTCACCTCGACGCTTGCCCAATCCTTGTGGTCGGCGAGGAAAGCCATCTCGGCGGCGGTCGACACGTGCAGGACGTGCACGCGCCGCTTATGCTTCTCGGCGAGACGCACGAGGCGCTTGGTCGAGATGATGGCGGCTTCCTCATCGCGCCATTCGGGATGCGATGAGGGATCGCCGGCGCGGCGCAGGTGCATGCGCTCGATGAGGCGCGCCTCGTCCTCCGAGTGAAATGCGGCGCGGCGGCGAAGAGCTCCGATGATGCGGTCGAGCGAAGACTCATCGTCGACCAGCAGGTCGCCGGTCGAAGAGCCCATGAACACCTTGATGCCGGCCGAGCCCTCGAGCTTTTCCAGTGTCGGGATATCGGCGATGTTCTCGCGCGTGCCGCCGACATAGAAGGCAAAGTCGCAGAACATGCGATTGCGGGCGCGTGCCACCTTGTCGGCCAGTGTCGCCTCGGTGGTCGTCAGCGGCTTGGTGTTGGGCATCTCGAACACCGCGGTGACACCGCCGAGCACGGCGCTGTGCGAGCCGCTCTCCAGGTCTTCCTTGTGCTCAAGGCCCGGTTCGCGAAAATGCACCTGCGTGTCGATGACGCCGGGGAGCACGTGCAGCCCGCGCGCGTCGACCACCTCTCCCGCCCGGGTGGGGTCAAGGGTGCCGATGGCGACGATACGGCCGGCGCGAACGCCGACGTCGCGGAGGCCGGCGCCATCCTGATTGACGACGGTGCCACCCTTCAGCACGAGGTCGAACGTGCTCATAAGCTCTCCGCGGCTTGCCTCCGGCCCGCGCCCCGCATACGTAAATCGGACGCCGGTTGCAACCGGAGCGGGGAAACGATGGCCGAAAGCAAACTAGCGCTGCTGCCCGATCGCGGCGTCGTCAGCGTCGATGGACCCGACGCGGCAAAGCTGCTGCAGGGCGTGATAACCAACGATATGGACCTTATCGCGCAACAGGGCGCGCTGCATGCCGGCCTGCTCAGCCCGCAGGGAAAAATCCTGTTCGAATTTTTTGTGGTGAAGTGCCCCGACGGCTTTTGCCTGGAGACGGCGCGCTCGAAGGCGGCGGAACTCACCGAACGCCTCAAGATGTACAAGCTGCGCGCCGATGTCGCCATTAAGGATGCCTCGGCCGACTACACCGTCGCGGCTATCTGGGGCGGCGGCGATGAGCGCCCGCCCAAAGGAACCGGTCCGGCGCCGCTGCGCTTTGCCGATCCACGGCTGGCCGCGCTCGGCCAGCGGGAGTTGACGACACTACGCTCCGACTGGGCGCTCGGCGGCGAAGATGCGCAGAGCGCGACGCAGGAAGAATACCACACGCATCGTATCGGTCTTGGTGTGCCGGAGGGCGGCAAGGACTACGCCTTCGGCGATGCGTTCCCGCACGAGGCGCTGTTCGATCAGCTCAACGGCGTGTCGTTCGAAAAGGGCTGCTACGTCGGGCAAGAGGTCGTATCGCGCATGCAGAATCGCGGGACCGCTCGACGCCGCATCGTGCCGGTCATCGCCGAGTCGCCGCTTCCCGCGAGCGGCGCCTCGATTGCCGCGGGCGGAGTGGAGATCGGCACGCTCGGCTCGGTCGCCGGCCGACGCGGCCTGGCACCGATCCGGCTCGACCGCGCCGCGGAGTTCATCGACAAAGGCGAAACGCTGCGCGCGGGCGGTGTGCCCGTCCGCATCGACATCCCGGCTTGGGCGCGCTTCAAGCTGGAAGCCAAGCCCGAGGGCTCCAGCGTATGAGCCGGGCAACCGACGCCAAGATCGTGCGCTGTACGTGGGCCGGCAGCGATGCCGAATACCAGCGCTATCACGACGAGGAATGGGGCGTGCCCCTGAAGACGGATCGCGCCATCTTCGAGAAGCTGGTGCTGGAAGGCTTCCAGGCCGGGCTGTCGTGGATCACCATCCTGCGCAAGCGGGACAACTTCCGGCGCGCCTTCGACAGGTTCGATGCCGCAGCGCATCGCCAACTATGGCGCCGAGGACGTCGCCCGGCTGATGGCCGATGAGGGCATCGTTCGCAACCGCGCCAAGGTCGAAGCTACCATCGACAATGCCAAGGCGTATCTGAAGCTGCGCGAGCGCATCAGTCTAAAGGCGTTCCTCGCCGGCTTTCTGGGCAACGACGGTCCGGCGCAAAATCGCGCACGCGGCATGGGCGACATCCCTGCAGAGACGGACTTGTCGAAACGCATATCAAAAGCGCTGAAAGCGGAAGGCTTCCGTTTCGTCGGCCCGACGACGGTGTATGCATTCATGCAGTCGTCCGGAATGGTCAACGATCATCTCGTCGGCTGCTTCCGCTACAAGGAGTGCGCCAAGCTGCAGCAAGCGAGCATGAAGCCGTGACGCGGAGCGACGACGGTCAGGCCCCGGCGCGCGCCTGGCAGCGCATGCTATCTGGGCGCCGGCTCGATCTCCTGAACCCGGCACCGGCCGACATCGAGATCGAGGACATTGCTCACGGACTGGCGCGCGTCGCCCGTTGGAACGGTCAGACGGTCGGCGCGCACGCCCTCTCGGTCGCCCAGCATGCCCTCATCGTCGAGGACATCACGATCGCGCGCAATGGCGACTGGCCCATGCAATGGCGGCTCGCGGCACTGCTGCACGACGCGCCCGAGTATGTGGTGGGTGACCTCATCAGCCCGTTCAAGACCGCCATCGGCCTCGACTACAAAGCGTTCGAGTTGCGTCTACTCGCCGCTATCCATGCCCGCTTTGCCATACCCATCGCCTTGCCGAGCAACGTTCAGTCTGAAATCAAGGTCGCCGATCGCATCGCGGCCTATTTCGAGGCAACGAAGTTGGCGGGCTTCAGCACCGAGGAGGGAAGGATTTACTTTGGCGAGCCCAGGGGGTTGCCGGCACCCATTGCGGCAGCTCTAGGGACGATGGAACCCTGGCCGGCCAGCCATGCACAGGCCATGTTTCTAAAGCGCTTTCGCGATTTGATTGAACGTTTATGAGTATTGCGCGTTGGGCAGGCGGAAACATCGGTGGTGGTCGTGCGTTCGGCTAGAACCACAATCGACCACAGCCTCCGCTGTAGGGGGTCTCCACACCCAGTTGGAGGACTGCCATGTCGTATAGTCAGATCAGGGAGTCGGCGGCGCACTTGCAAACCGACAGTGGTTCCCGCTCTGAACCCGGTGCATCCGGGCTTGAAATCGGTCTCAATGCGGCAATCGTCGCCGTGGCCGACAACGAACCCGTCGTGCTTATCATTCGCAACGATGCAGATGTAGCCGGTGCCACCGACGGATTGCCGTTCGGGCCGTTTTCGCCGGTCCAACACCGCACGTTCGAGGGTGGGCTGCGCGCCTGGGTGCACCGGCAAACGGGCTTGGAGCTCGGCTATGCCGAGCAGCTCTACACGTTCGGCGATCGCGGCCGGCACGCCGAGCCCGGCGACGTCGGACCCCATATCGTGTCGATCGGCTATTTGGCGCTGACGCAAGCCAAGCCCTCGCTCGACATGCAGCACGGCGCTTGGCGCAGCTGGTACCAATATTTCCCGTGGGAAGATTGGCGCCGCGGGCGCCCCGAGATCCTCGAGAGCACCATCGAGCCCCGTCTGCGCGAGTGGATTTCTCTGCAGCGCGGGTCGGCAACTGGCGTCCCCGTCAGTCGGCAGGAACGCGTGCGCATCTGCTTTGCGCTCGACGGTGCGGCCTGGGACGAAGAGAAAGTGCTCGAGCGTTACGAGCTCCTCTACGAGGCCGGGCTCGTCGAAGAGGCCGTGCGCGATGGCCGCGACGCCGCCAAACATTGGACTGAGCGACCGCGACTTGGGCTGCCGATGCGCTTCGATCATCGACGCATTCTCGCCACCGCCATCGGCCGCGTGCGCGCGAAGATCAAGTATCGCCCGGTCATCTTCGAGCTGATGCCCGACGACTTCACGCTGTTCGAACTCCAACGCACCGTCGAAGCGATCCTCGGTCCGCACCTGCACAAGCAGAACTTCCGCCGCCTCGTCGAAGGCGCCGGCCTCGTCGAGACGACGGGCGAGGTCAAGATGCGGACGGGCGGGCGACCGGCAAAGCTCTACCGTTTCCGCCGCGAAGTGCTGCTTGAGCGGCCGGCTCCCGGCGTGCGTGTCAAACCGGGCAAGGCCTGATCCGCTTGCGCTCCTCCTCCCGGGGGCATTCCGCCTGCGGCAAGTTGCATCGCAGCGGAGCCAATTCGCATGGCGGGGCCTACTCTTATCTGGTCACTAGGAGCCAGATGGGGTAATCTTCTTCCTCACCCTTGGAGTGCTCATAAAGAGCATTATATAGATAGCAACCGGCCCCGGGGCCGGCTCGTTGGATGGCCTACTAATGCTCAAAATGAGCATACTTAGGCCGCTTGAGGAGCAAGTGATGGATATCGACATCCGCCCCGCAGTCGCCCCACGGAAGCGCTCTACGGCGCCCGCGGGCAAGCACGAGCTGCCCGCCTTCACGCCCGAACTCGCCGCCGAGATGGCGCCGATGTACGCGCGCGTGCAGCACGTCATCACGCCGATGGAGTGGCCGGCCTACGCGCCGCTCATCAAGGCGATCAACGAGCTGAAGCGGAAGCGCAACGCCGTGATCCTGGCGCACAACTACATGACGCCGGAGATCTTCAACTGCGTTGGCGATTTCCGCGGCGACAGCCTGCAGCTTGCCAAGGAAGCGGCGCGCACCAAGGCCGACGTCATCGTGCAGGCCGGCGTGCACTTCATGGCCGAGACCTCGAAGCTGCTCAGCCCCGACAAGACGGTACTCATCCCCGATCCGCTCGCCGGCTGCTCGCTGGCGGATTCGATCACGCCCGAGGACGTGCGCATGCTGCGCGAAGTCTATCCCGGCGTGCCCATCGTCACCTACGTCAACACCTCGGCAGCGGTGAAGGCCGAGTGCGATATCTGCTGCACGTCATCGAACGCCGTGAAGATCGTCGAGAGCCTCGGCGCGCCGCGCGTCCTGCTCATACCCGACGAGTACCTGGCGAAGTACGTGCAGACCAAAACCAAGGTCGAGATCATCGCCTGGAAGGGCCACTGCGAGGTGCATGAGCGCTTCACAGCCGAGGACATAGCGGCGATGCGCGCCGCGGATCCCGGCTTGAAGGTGATCGCGCATCCCGAGTGCCCGCCGGAGGTGATCGAAGTTTCCGACTTCACCGGCTCCACCGCCGCGATGATCAACTACGTGACCAGCAATCGCCCGCGCAAGGTGGCGCTGATCACCGAATGCTCGATGGCCTCGAACGTCGCCGTCGAGGCGCCGGATGTCGAGTTCATCCGCCCGTGCAACCTGTGCCCGCACATGAAGCGCATCAGCCTGGAGAACATCTACACGGCGCTGCGCGACATGAAGTACGAGGTGCATGTCGATCCGATCGTCGCCGCCAAGGCACGTCGCGCCGTCGAGCGCATGGTCAACCTCACCAACTGATGACGCGCCGGCGGAGCGATCCGCCGGCCGGCCGGTGCAAACCGCGTCTGGGAATCCGATGGCACATAAATTCAACGCAGCACGCAACCGCCGCTTCCGCCCCGCGCCCGATGAGCGCCTCGGCGCCGGCGGCGATGTGGTCATAGTCGGTGCGGGCCTCGCCGGCCTGTTCACGGCGCTGAAGCTGGCGCCGCTGCCGGTCACGGTGCTTGCCGCCGCGCCGCTCGGCCAGGGATCCTCGACCGGCTGGGCGCAGGGTGGCGTCGCCGCCGCCGTCGGCAGGAACGACAAAGCCGCTTCGCACGCGAGCGACACGATCGCCGCCGGTGCGGGCATCGTCGACGCGGGTGTCGCGAACTTCGTCGCCGCCGAAGGCCCGGCGCGCATTGCCGATCTCGTCGCCTACGGCGTACCCTTCGACCGCGAGGCCGACGGCAGCTTTGCGCTGAGCCAGGAGGCCGCGCACTCGCGGCGGCGCGTCGTGCACGTTTCCGGCGACCGCACCGGCGCCGCCATTCTCGACGCGCTGATCGCCAAGGTGCGGGCGACGCCGTCGATCCGCGTGCTCGAAAGCTACGAGGCGGACGATCTGATCGTCGTCGACGGACGTGTCGAGGGCGTGCGGCTGGTGCGCACCGGCGCCGCCGGCAAAGAAGTCTACGAGTACTTCCCCGCCTGCGCCGTAGTCCTGGCGACGGGCGGCGTCGGCGGCCTCTACGCCGTCACGACCAACCCGCCGTATGCGCGCGGCGAGGCGATCGCCATGGCGGCACGCGCTGGCGCAATGATTTCCGATGCCGAGTTCGTCCAGTTCCATCCCACTGCCATCGACGTCGGCCTCGATCCGGCACCGTTGGCTACGGAAGCTCTGCGCGGCGAAGGCGCCACGCTGGTGAATGCGCGCGGCGAGCGCTTCATGGCGACGCTTGATCCTCGCGCCGAACTGGCGCCGCGCGATGTGGTTGCGCGCGCCGTGTTCACCGAGGTCGCCGCCGGCCGCGGCGCCTTCCTCGATTGCCGCGCGGCGATCGGCGACCGCTTTGCATCGGCGTTCCCCACCGTATTCGCGTTTTGCCAGAAGGCCGGCATCGATCCCGCGCGGGAGCTGATCCCAGTGGCACCGGCGGCCCACTATCACATGGGCGGCATCGCTACCGATGCGCGCGGGCGTTCCAGCGTCCCCGGCCTGTGGGCCGTCGGCGAAGTCGCCTCGACCGGCCTGCATGGTGCCAACCGCCTCGCCTCCAATTCCTTGCTCGAAGCGGTGGTGTTCGCCGCCCGCGCCGCCCAGGATATCGGTGCGCTCGACCGCGAGCGCGGGCGCCGCGAGCGCGTCGAGCTGCAGCGCGTCGGCGACAGCACGGCTGACCACGGCGCCACGCGCGGGCCGGCAGTGGCGCGCCTGCGGCGGACAATGAGCCAGTATGTCGGCGTCGTGCGCGACGCTGCCGGGCTCAAGAAGGCGATTTCCACGCTGCGCGATATCGAGCGGCATGCAGGCAACGATCGCGTGCTTGCCAACATGGCGCTGGCTGCCCGCTTCATTGCCGCCGGCGCTTTGCTGCGCGAGGAAAGCCGCGGGGCACAGGCGCGCAGCGACTACCCGGCAGCGGATACGGAACGGGCTGCGCGCACCTTCCTGACGCTCGACGACATCGACGACATCGGCATCCACGCGCCGGCCGTCACGCCAAGCGCGTGGCAGTGGCAGGCCGGGGCGGCGCGATGAGCGGCGAACGCTCCGCTCTGCACCTGCCCAGCTCCGTCGTCGACAAGGCTGTAGCGGAAGCGCTGGCCGAGGATCTAGGGCTCGGCGGCGACGTCACGACGCAAGCCACCGTTGCTGCCGGTACGCAGGCATCCGGCGTCATCGCCGCGCGCAAGGCGGGGACCGTCGCCGGTGTGCAGCTCGCGAAAGCGGCGTTCAAGACGCTCGACCCTTTCACGCAGTTCACCGTCGTGATTGCCGACGGCGAGACAGTCGCAGCCGGCGGCATCATCGCCCGCGTATCAGGCGACGCGCGCGCGCTGCTCACGGGCGAGCGCACGGCGCTCAACTTCCTCGGCCACCTCAGCGGCATCGCCACACTGACCGCGCGCTACGTCGCGGCCGTCGCAGGCACCAACGCGCGCATTGTCGACACGCGCAAGACGACACCGGGCCTGCGGGCGCTGGAGAAATTCGCCGTGCGCTGCGGCGGCGGAGTTAACCACCGCTTTGGTTTGTTCGATGCGGTGCTCATCAAGGACAACCACATCGTCGCCGCCGGCGGCGTCGGCGCGGCGCTCGAGCGTGCCCGTGCGCATGCCGGGCACATGGTAAAGGTCGAGATCGAGGTGACCAACCTCGACGAGCTTGACGAAGCGCTACAGCTCGATCCAGACGCGCTATTGCTCGACAACATGGATTTATCGGCGCTGCGGGCGGCGGTGGAGGAGGTTGCCGGGCGGGTGATTACCGAAGCCTCCGGCGGCGTTAGCCTCGATAGCGTGCGCGCCATCGCCGAGACCGGCGTCGACCTCATTTCCGTCGGCGCGTTGACGCATTCGGCCCCGGTGCTCGATATTGGGCTCGACTTTGACTCGCCGGCATAGCGTCATCACGGGGACGCTTGATTTCGCCACAGTTGCTGCGCACATCATTCGGTGAGACTGAGGCATAGTCCTCGAGGGCAGGATCCAATGGATCTCATGGGTGGCATCGTGGTCTGGGGCGGCGTAGCAGTCGCTTCCGGAATTGTCGGCGGCTTGCTCGCCGGCGTGAAGAACCGCGACTACTCATCGTGGATCGCCTGGTGCTTCGTGCTGCCGCCGCTGGTCTTCGTCCTGCTGCTGCTACCCCGCTATCAGGGGCTGCGGCCGCGCCAGCCGCGCCTCGATGAGAGCGAAGAGCGCGGCTTCTAATTTTTCATTAGTCGATGGCGGGTTTGCCCCCAGTGCGGGCGCCGATGGATGCTTGCGCCGCGGCGAGTCGCGCGATCGGCACGCGGTAGGGGGAGCACGACACGTAGTCGAGTCCGATGCCGTCGAAGAAGGCGACCGACTTCGGATCGCCGCCGTGCTCGCCGCATATTCCGATCTTCAAGTCCGGCTTTGCGGAGCGCCCGCGCTCGACGCCGTAGCGGACCAGCTCTCCAACGCCTTCGATATCGATCGACACGAACGGATCGATCGTGAACACCCGCTGGTCGGCATAGCTCTGCAGGATAGGGCCGGCATCGTCGCGGCTGAGGCCGAGCGTCGTCTGCGTCAGATCGTTGGTGCCGAACGAGAAGAACTGCGCGCCGGTGTCACCCTCGGCGATTTCTGCCGCTCGCAGGGCGGCGCGCGGCAACTCGATCATCGTGCCGATGAGGTAGTCGAGCTTTTGCCCCGCCTCCTTCTGCACCGCCTCGGCAGCGCGCAGGATGACGTCGCGCAGGATTGCGAACTCGGGGCGGAAAGCGACGAGCGGCACCATGATCTCGAGCTGCACCGGCTGGCCGGTCTTCTTCCCCACCGCAAGCGCAGCTTCGAAGGCGGCGCGTGCCTGCATTTCCGGGATCTCCGGATAAAGAATGCCGAGACGGCAGCCGCGAAAGCCGAGCATCGGGTTGAATTCCGATAGCTGCGTCACGCGCGCCTGCAGCTTCTCGGGCGGCACGCCCAGCTCGGCGGCGATGCCCGGAATCTCGTCGGCGTTGGCGGGGAGGAATTCGTGCAACGGCGGATCCAGCAGGCGCACCGTCACCGGCAGTCCGGCCATGATCTCGAAGAGCTGCTCGAAGTCGCCCCGCTGCATCGGCAGGATCTTGGCCAGCGCCGCGCGCCGACCTGCAGCGTCATCGGCGAGGATCATCTGGCGCACGGCAAGAATGCGTTCGGCGTCGAAGAACATGTGCTCGGTGCGGCAGAGCCCGATGCCCTCGGCGCCGAACTCGCGCGCCTGGCGCGCATCGCGCGGCGTATCGGCGTTGGCTCGCACCCGCAGCCGGCGCTCGCCGTCGGCCCAGCCCATCAGCGTCGCGAAGGCACCTGACAGCTCCGGCTCGCGCATCTTGGCGCGGCCGACGAGCACTTGGCCGCTGCTGCCGTCGACCGTGATGATGTCGCCCTTGTGCAGCACGCGCGCGCCGACTGTCAGCGTACCCGCCTTGGCGTCGATGCGCAGCGCGCCGGCACCCGTTACGCATGGGCGTCCCATGCCGCGGGCGACAACGGCGGCGTGGCTCGTCGTGCCGCCGCGCGCTGTCAGGATGCCGACCGAAGCGTGCATGCCGTGGATGTCTTCCGGGCTCGTCTCGGGGCGGACGAGAATGACATCGCGTCCGCGCGTGCGCTCCGCCTCGGCGTCGTCGGCGGTGAACACGATCTCGCCTGCGGCGGCTCCCGGCGAGGCCGGCAGTCCGGTCGCCAGAATGTCCTTCTTGGCGTCGGGATCGAGCGTCGGGTGCAGGAGCTGATCGAGCGACGAGGCATCGACACGCATCACCGCCTCTGGCCGGCTGATGACGCCCTCCTCGGCGAGATCGACGGCTATGCGCAGCGAAGCTTCCGCCGTGCGCTTGCCCGAGCGCGTCTGCAGCACCCAGAGCTTGCCGTTCTCGATGGTGAACTCGATATCCTGCATGTCGCGATAGTGCCTCTCGAGGCGCTGGAACACTGCCACCAGATCAGCGAACGCCTGCGGCATCAGCTTTTCAAGCGATGGATTGTCGTCACTCGCCTCGCGCCGCGCGCGCTCGGTCAGCGGTTGCGGCGTGCGGATGCCGGCGACGACGTCCTCGCCCTGCGCGTTCAGCAGGAACTCGCCAAAAATCTCGTTGGCGCCCGTCGACGGATTGCGCGTGAAGGCAACGCCAGTGGCGCTGCCCTCCCCGAGGTTACCGAACACCATCGCCTGCACGGTGACCGCCGTGCCCCAACTGTCTGGGATGTCGTGCAGGCGGCGGTAGGTATTGGCGCGCGCGTTCTGCCAGGAGCCGAAGACGGCGGCGATGGCGCCGTAGAGCTGCTCGCCCGTGTCCTGCGGGAACGGCCGGCCGAGGTGTTCCTCGACCGCCTTCTTGTATTCCTCGATGATCTCTGCCCAGTCGTCGGCCTTGAGCTCGGTGTCGGAGGCCATCGCGTTGAGGTTTTTGAAGTTCTCAAGCAAGTCCTCGAACACGCCATGGTCGACGCCGAGCACGACGTCGGCATACATCTGAATGAAGCGGCGGTAGCTGTCGTAGGCGAAACGGCGGTCGCCCGAGCGCTTGGCGAGGCCCTCGACGGTCTCGTCGTTGAGGCCGAGGTTGAGGATGGTGTCCATCATGCCGGGCATCGAGGCCCGGGCACCGGAGCGCACCGAGACCAGCAGCGGCCGTTGGACGTCGCCGAAGTGCGCGCCAACCGCATCTCCGACCAGCCGCACGGCCTTGTCCACCTGCGGCTTGAGGCCGTCGGGCAGTTTGCGGCCATGTGCATAGTAGGCGTCGCAGACCTTGGTCGTGATGGTGAAGCCGGGCGGGACGTGCAGACCTAGGCTGGCCATCTCCGCCAGGTTGGCGCCCTTGCCGCCGAGCAGCTCCGTCATGTTGGCGCGACCGTCGACGTAGCCGGCGGCGAAGGCGTAGACCCACTTCGGCTCGGCCGTCTTTGTTTTGTCCGCCATTTTGGCCGCTCCCCGCGACGTTGTCGCTCGCTCGTCAGCAAGCTCTCTATCGTCGTGTGATGGCATATCAGC
Organism: uncultured Alphaproteobacteria bacterium; assembly: GCA_963795225.1. Classification (GTDB taxonomy): domain Bacteria; phylum Pseudomonadota; class Alphaproteobacteria; order Rhizobiales; family Hyphomicrobiaceae; genus Hyphomicrobium_A. The sequence continues at coordinate 101,097 of CAWCHB010000020.1, forward strand.
CTCCCCGGCCGCTCGAAAGGTGTGCGCCGCACCGCAAGCGAAACTGCGGCAACGCGAGGGGCGTTCCCCACCGCCTTTGACGCGGGCGCCGGCTTATTTCACTGTGGCGCCCGCGATTGGGAGGAAGTCTATGGGCGAAACGCTGAACCAAGTGCTGACGACGCTGGACGATACGAGCGATGCGGCGCTGGCGCGGCTGTTTCAACTACTGCGCATAGAGAGCGTTTCGACCGACCCGGCCTACAAGGCGAGTTGCCAGGAGGCGGCCGAATGGTGTGCCAACGAGCTCGCCGATCTCGGCTTCGAGGCGCGCGTCGTGCCGACGACCGGGCATCCGATGGTGGTCGCCCATGACGGCGGTGCGCGCGACGCGGGCGTCCCTCACGTTCTGTTCTACGGGCACTACGACGTGCAGCCGGCCGATCCCGTCAATCTGTGGAACTCCCCGCCGTTCGAGCCGATCGTCGCCTCCGACGCGGCCAACGGACAGGTGATCGTCGCGCGCGGCGCCGAGGACAACAAAGGCCAGTTGATGACCTTCTTCTCCGCAGTGCGCGCCTGGAAGGCCGTTGACGGCAAGCTGCCGATCTCGGTGTCGGTGATGCTGGAAGGCGAGGAGGAGTGCGGCTCTCCGTCCCTGCCGGAATTCCTCGCCAAGCACGGCGAGGAGCTGAAAGCCGATGTCGTGCTCGTGTGCGACACCGGGCAGTGGGACAAGGACACGCCGGCTATTACCACCATGCTGCGCGGACTCGCTTCGATCGAGGTGACGGTGACCGGCCCCTCGCGCGATCTGCACTCGGGCATCTACGGCGGCCCGGCGGCCAACCCGATCCGCGTGCTCGCCCGCATCATCGCCGCCATGCACGACGACAACGGCCGCATCACCGTCCCCGGTTTCTACGACGGCGTCGCCGAGACGCCGGCGGCGCAGAAAGAGCAGTGGTCGACGCTCGGCTTCCGCGGCGAGGAGTTCCTCGGCGCCGTTGGACTGAAGCAGGCCGCCGGTGAAAGCGACCGTTCGGTGCTCGAGCAGCTTTGGTCGCGCCCGACGCTGGAATTCAACGGCATCACCGGCGGCTACCAGGGTGTCGGCACCAAGACGGTGATCCCGTCGAAGGCGTCGGTGAAGATCACCTGCCGCCTGGTCGCCGGCCAGGATCCGAACAAGCTGATCGCCGGTATCGAGGAATTCGTGCGTTCGCGACTGCCTGCCGATTGCACGGCGGAGTTTTCCAGCAAGCAGGCGGGCACAGCGATTTCGTTCGATACCAGCACCGGCTTCATGCAGGCTGCCGCCACCGCATTGGCGGACGAGTGGGGCCGGCCGGCTGTGCTGATGGGCTCCGGCGCTTCGATCCCCATCGTCACCTCCTTCAAGGAGGTGCTCGGCTGCGAAAGCCTGATGATCGGCTTCGGCCTCGACGACGACCGCATCCACAGCCCCAACGAAAAATACAATCTGTCGAGCTTCAAGAAGGGCGCGCGTAGTTGGGCCCGCATCCTCGAGCGGCTGGCCAGCGCCAATGCGGCGTGACCAGCGCAAAACGTTGTCCTGGCCGATGCGATCCTTACCATTGACGGCAACGAAACGAAGAGAGCCCGCATGAAACGCTGCATCGCGTACGTCGCCGCCGCTGTTGCCATCGCGGCCATGCTCGGCGGCATCGCCAGGGCCGAGAAGCGCTACATCGTCGTCACCGCCGTCGAGCCCAAGGGCGGCGCCTCGGTGGAGAAAGAGCCGTTTCCCGCAACGCCGCTCCCCGAGGGCGGCGGCTACCAGCTCAAGGCGCCCAATGCGGAGGGCCGCTGGGAAGTGGCCGTCTACGTGTTTGATCCGCGCCAGATTTTCGTCAACGAGGGCGACGAGGTGACGATCGAGTTCGTCGGCATCAACGGCGCCAGCCATCCGATCAGCATCGGCGGCTACGACAAGAGCTTCGAGCTGAAGCGCGGTCAGTCCACGCGCGTCACATTCACGGCCGATAAACCGGGCATCTTCCCCATCGTGTGCGCGACACATCACCCGACGATGGTCGCCGAACTGATCGTCGCTGCCAAGCGTTAGGCCGCCCCGCCGCTGAAGATGGACCCCCGAAGAATGTCCACGCAGAGTATTGCCGTCGTCCTTCTGGCGCTGCTTGCGCTCGCCGGGATTGCCACGACGTGCGCTCAGGAGCGCAGTCGAGCGCCCTGGCCGAGCGAAGTGTTCAACCCCAAGCCGCGAGCCAACACGGCCGGCAAGTTCGACTACTACACGATGGTGATGTCGTGGAGCCCAACCCATTGCTCCATGGCGGAGGAAGGACGCGACGAGCAGCAGTGCGCGCGCCAGGATGGCCAACGCTACGGCTTCGTGTTGCACGGGCTGTGGCCGCAGTATGAGAAGGGCTATCCGGAGGCGTGCCCGACCGGCCGCAAGCCGTTCGTGCCGCGACCGGTGATCGACGGCATGCTCGACATCATGCCGTCGAGCGGCCTCGTCATTCACGAGTTCAAACTACACGGGACATGTTCGGGGCTGGGACCCGAGGACTACTACAAGCTGTCGCGCGCACTGTTCACGCGCGTACGCATCCCGGACCGCTATCGCAATCCGTTCGAGACGCAGTTCGTCGCCCCGCGCGAGCTGGTTGGCGAGTTCATGCGTGCCAACCCGTGGTTGCGGCCCGAAATGGTCGCCGTGAACTGCGGCGGGCCAGGAAACCGCCTGCGCGACATCCGCATCTGCATGACCCCAGATGGAGCCCCGCGCGCCTGCGGCCAGAACGAGATCCAGCGCAAGCTGTGCCGGGCAGACCAGATGCACGTTCCGCCGGTGCGCTCGACGCGGCGCGGAGGAGCAGCGCGCGAAGGTGTGTCGACGACCCCGCTGCAGCCGCAGCGTGATCGCGGCTTGCCACGTCCCCGAGTGCTCGAAGGTCCCTGAGCCCACACTCCGCAGACGCTGCTCTGTGGACATAGGCGCCGGCGCCACACGCTGACGACGTTGCGCCCTTGCTCGATGGCCGCCCCATTCGCATCCTTTGCATGTGATTCATGCCGAACGGGAATGGGCGATGCACGATGCTGCACCTTTGAGCCAGCCATCGAGTGAGCGGTCGATCCCGGCAGAGCTGCGCGGCAAACGAGCGTGGCGCGGGAGTGCATTGTGGGTGACGCTGGGCATCGTCGGCGGTGCCATCTTCTGCCAGGCGGTTGGCTTGCCTGAGCCTCGTTGCGGGCATGGCTCGCGGCCCGAGGGGAGATGCCTGGCCGGATCGCCATCTGTCCTCCGCCGGCGACCCGATCGAGACCGGCAGCCTGCCGAGCATCCATCGTGTCGACCAAGCGCGTTGCACCAGCCTCGCGCTCGATCGTAGTGCCAATCGTACTTTGGCGGGACGCTGCCCCGACGATGGCCTGACGCTGCGCCTTGAAGGCGATTCCGACCGCGGCGATCTTCCGCGCGTCGCCGGCAACGAAGCGCGCTGACATCAGTTCATGGAACCCGGGGCGCTAGGCCGCCTTGCGTAGGCGTTCGGCGCGCCAGCTTGATGGAGCCAGTGCCACATAGCCGAGGGCCGGCTCTGCGTGAGCTTCGTAAAGCGTCGTCGGATCGATGCTCCAGCGGCTGGCGAGGCGCATCACGTGATCCTCGGTCGGGTGAAGGATCAGCTCGCCGCCGGCGTCGCCCTTGCGCTCGCGCACCCCGCGCAACTCGAACAGCTTGAGGCCGAGGCCGCGCTCCTCTTTCGTCGGGCGCCCCTTGTTCCAGACGATGCCCTCGTCGGTGGCGGCAAAGGCGCGCACCAGGCGGCCGTCCTTGACCCGCGCCCAGGCGTAGTAGTCGATCGGCGGATAGCTGAAGAAGTACTGCACCTCCTCGAAGCGGCCGCCGAGATCGACGAGCAGCGGCGTGCATTTGTCGGTAAAGCCGCGGCCGACGGGATGCGGCAGCGGCAGACCGACGACGAAGGTCCAGCCGCGCACCGCGGGCGAGACGAAAACGTGGCTGGCTCCCAGCCAATCGTCGTAGGCGGTGCCGACGCCCGAGTTCCAATTGCAGGGCCGCGCATCGTCGAGGCCTAGCGCGGCGAGCACCGTCTCGGGGGCATCGCTGCGCACAGCGAGCCAAGCCATTCCGCACCCGAAGGCGCAGGGACCGTCGGGGTTCGATCCGAACACGACGCGCTTATCGACGCCGCGGCGGGCGAGCCAGGATGCCGCCGCAAGGGTCAAAGCAATCATGCCGACGATGGTGATGATCAAGGCGCGCCCGCAAGTCAGCCTAGTCAAGGTTTATGCTGCCGATCGGCCGCGGCCCGCAAGGCGGGACGCCTGCGCGCCTGGGGAAAAAAGCCAGCGCGTTGGGGCGCACAAAGGGCGGGGGATAAGGAAACGAGGCCAGCTCGCGCTAACGCCGGTAGCGGGTCTCCGGCGAATACCGCGAAGCTGGCCCCTGGCCTCGCTGAGCACGCCATTTGAGGGCGTCTGGCGTGCTCTGCGTCTTGGCTACCAAGGCCACCCGCGGGTGAGCCAGCGGGACGGCCGGTGGCCAAATGCTTAAAAGCACGGGTACGGATAGCCGAGGCGTGTGACACGCCTGTGTCGGTGAGGTGACAGTCGTTCAATCGCGCGACGGCGCAAATCAAAAAAGGCGATGCGCCGTGCGCATCGCCTTTGGAGTCTCGGGAGGTCGAGGCCGGCTTACGGAACCACGACCTTGACGGAGAACACGAAGCGCTCTTCGCAGAGGCCAGGGTTGCCGCAGATCAAACCGGCAGCATCGTCGTTGATGTTGGTATCCCAATAGCGGAAGTCAAAGGAGATGTTCTCGACCGCCAGGTTGAGGCCGGCGTTCCAGTAGTAGTATTCGTCATCCGTGCCATTCACGTTGACGAAGTACCCGTCATTCGTATCGCCCTTCTGCCATCCGAGGACGCCGTTGATCACCGGAGTGAGCGGTCCAAACTTGCCGAGGGTCCATGCAGCCATCGTCTCGATCGTCCACACCGATCCGGTCTCGGAAGACGTAGTCGGGCGACCAGTAGACGGTCGTTCCGGTGACGAGGCTCGGGTGCAGCGCCGACCAGCTGTAGCCGGCTTTCAACTCGAAGTAGTTCGGATCCGGTAGGCCTGCAAATCCCGGATCAGCACCAGGATATGTGTAGTAGATGGCGCCAAAGTCGAGGTTGATGGTGCCGAATGGCGAGTTCCACGTCGGCTTGATACCACCGTACCAGTCGACCTCCGCATTGGCCGGCGGCGCGTTGTCGAAGTCGACCCTGGAGGCCCAGACGCCGGCATAGAGGATACCCCAGCCGATGTCGGCGCCGCCCTGCAGCGCCGGTTCGTTCGAAGTCTGCGAAACGCCGCGGAAGACGTAGTCCGACGTGACGCCGATGTTGAAGGAGTAAGTGAACTTGCGGCCTTCATCGACGGCCGCCGGAGCGGCTACTTCGTAGCCGTCAGCCAGAGCGCCAGCCGAGCTCGCCAGCAGCGCGATACCCATTGCGCCGCAAAGCGACGCGAATTTCCGTAACCCGGTCATGTTGAGGTCCATCCCCGTTCGGCATAGACGCGCCACACAGCCAGTAGCCGCGAGTGCGGCTTTGCATCAGGAGGCCTGAGTTGTCGCTTCGCCACAAGGTGGATTTGCGGAGCCCATTCGGCTTGCTGTGCCTGTGTGGCGCAGACGCAACGACATCTGAACAAGTTGTTAATAGCGGCTCGCCGAGCTTGCCCGAAAGCAATTGGGGCCGAGCGATTTGCCCGGCCCCAACCGTTCGACTGAGTTGAGAGAGGTAGCCTACGGAAGAACGACCTTGGCGGTGAAGACGAAACGCGAGTCGCAGTAGCCGTTGATGCAGGTGGCGATGTCGGACGTCGCGCTCGAGGCGTCGGTGCCCCAGTAGCGGAAGTCGAACGTCAGCTTTTCGACGGTGAGGGCGAGGCCTGCGTTGTAGTACCAGTACTCGCTGTAGCCGTTCCACGTGTTGTAGAAGTCGTCGGAACTCGTCTGGTAGCCGACCACGCCGGAGACGACGGGCGTGAATACGCCGACCTGCTGGAACGTGTAGGCGGAGTTACCTTCGAACGTCCACACGCTGCCGGTCTGGGCGAAGTAGTCGGGCGACCAGTAGATGATGCCGCCGACGGCCAGATCCTTATGGATGGTGCCGCTCACGCCAGCCTTGAGTTCTACGTAGTTCAGGTCGAAGCCGAACGGCGGCACCGTGGTGTAGGTGGCACCCGGATACGAGTAGTAAATGACGCCGAAGTCGAAGGTGGCCGGACCCCAGGTCGGCTTGATGCCGCCGTACCAGTCAACCTCGAGATCGGCGTCGTTGACGATGGCGTCGAAGTTGATGCCCGACGCCCAGACGCCGGCATAGAGGATGCCATAGCTGAGATCGACGCCGCCCTGCATGGTTGGATCGTTGTCGTTCTGCGAGATGCCGCGGAAGACGTAGTCCGAAACGACGCCGAGATTGAATGAGTAAGCGAACTTGCGGCCCTCGTCGGCGGCTGCAGGGGCAGCAACCTCGTATCCGTCGGCGGCGGCGGTGCCGGAGATCGCGATGAGCGCTAGTCCTACCGCCCCGCACAGGGCAGCAAGCTTTGAAGTGTGAGTCATGTGACGAAGATTCCCTCTTGCTTTCGAGGGCAAGAACGCGCCCAACCGCCAAAATCGCATCCGCGGTGCGCGTTACAGGAATCCACGGCGTAGATCAGGAACGCCTTAATTCACCGATGTTCACAAGATGTAATCAGGTTATCCAAGCTACGAGGATCAGCACCCGTGGCGCGAGAGCAACTTCGCGTTTGAATCCAAGCATGTAGCTGATCAGAAATTGGGCAGATGATGCAAAACGGGGCCGATTTCTCGGCCCCGTTCGCGTGTAGTTGGATGACGATCCGCTTAGGGCAGGGCGACCGTTGCGCTGAACACGAAGCGCGAGTCGCAGTAGCCGCTGAAGCAGGTGAGGGTGGACGATGCGAGGCTCTCGGCATCGGTATCCCAGTAACGGAAGTCGAAGGTCAGCTTCTCGACTGCGAACGCCACGCCAGCGTTCCAGTAGTTGTAGCTGTCGAAGCCGTTGAAAGCGAGGTAGGCGGGGTCCTCACCTTCGACGTGACCCACGGTACCGCTGATGGTCGGCGTAAGCGGGCCGATGGCGTGCAAGCTGTAGGCGGCCGTACCTTCGACCGTCCAGACTTCGCCGGTCTTGGCGAAGCTGTCATCGGAGTAGTAGACGACGGCGCCCAACGTGGCGTTGGCGAACGGCGAACCGCTAACGCCAGCCTTGACTTCGGTGTAGTTCAGGTCAACCAGCGGCCCAACTCCGGGCAGCGGACCATTGCCAGGATAAGAGTAGTAGATAATGCCGAAATCGAACGTCAGCGGTCCCCAAGTCGGCTTGATGCCGCCGTACCAATCCGCCTCGATCTCGCCGTCGTAGAAGCCAGCCGCAGCGAAATCCAAGCCCGAGGCCCAGACGCCTGCATAGAAGATGCCGTAGCCGACATTCAGCGAACCTTGGATGGTCGGATCGTTGTCGGTCTGCGAGATGCCGCGGAACACGTAGTCCGAGGTGCCGGTGATGCTGAAGGAATAGGTGAACTCGCGCTCCGGCTTGGCGGGCGCATCCTTGATGCTGCCTTCGTATCCGTCGGCGAGGACGGCGCCCGAGAGCGCAACAAGCGCAGCACCGGCTGCGCCCAGAAACTTAGTTACTTTACGAGACTCGGCCATGATGGAACTTACCCCCGTACACTACTGACCACTTAAAGCGCCGAAACTCGTCCCTGCCGACTGCACGGCTAACTCGAACGCTTCTGGAGTGTAGAAAAAGCGTAAACGGGGCTTGCTACAAGCCAAATCACCGTCCGGCACGGCCTCATCTGCAACCCTGTATCCGCAGAGCAACGCCCGCCGCTTTATGACTGGTTATTGGTCAGAAATAGCTTGGCACGCGGGCACGAATCGCCCCCGCAGAGAACGCTGACCGGGCTCATGCCCAAATTCCGAGCAGCCCACGGAGGTTGTCCGCCGGCCGAGATGACGCACGCTCGCCATACACATGCGAGTTGCCGGCGCGCGCTGGCGGCTCTGGCTAAGGGCCGGCGGAGCTGCAATCTTCGCTCCGCATGCCGCTTCCCCCCCAGACAGCCCTGATCACCGGTTCAGCGCGCCGCATCGGTCGCGCCATCGCCCTCGACCTTGCCGCGCATGGGTGGCGGGTGGCCATTCATTATCGCAATTCCAGGGATGAAGCGGAGGCCCTCGCCGGCGAGATCCAACGGGGGGGCGGGGCCGCGGCGGCAGTTTCGGCCAACCTTGCCGACCTCGGCGACGTGCAGTCGCTCATCGAGCGTTGCGCCGAAGCGCTCGGCGCGGTCACCTGCCTCGTCAACAACGCCTCGGAATTCTTCCTCGACACCATCGGCTCGGTAACGCCGGAAGGATGGGACACGCACCTCGATATCAATTTGAAGGCGCCGGTATTTCTGGCGCAAGCGCTGTACGCCAACCTGCCCGCGGGCGTCGAAGGCAACGTGATCAACATTATCGATCAGCGGGTGTGGCGGCCGACACCCGATTTCTTCTCGTACACGATCTCCAAAGCCGGGCTATGGACCGCCACGCAGACGTTGGCGCAGGCCATGGCCCCGCGCGTGCGCGTCAACGCCATCGGGCCCGGGCCCGTGCTGCAGAGCGTGCACCAGACGCAGGCTGACTTTGCGGCCGAGACCTTGACGACCCCGCTGCAGCGCGGGCCGTCGCTGCCGGAGATCGCCGCAGCGGTGCGTTTCATCCTTGCTACGCCCTCGATGACCGGCCAGATGATCGCCCTCGACGGCGGCCAGCACCTCGCCTGAGCGGCGCAGGGGCGGCCCGTTTACCGCGCCGGCGGTAATGCTCACCGCCACAATTCCGCTCCGCCTCGCCCCAACTGGCGCCCTATTGGTGCGGCTTTCTCGATTTCCGCGAGTCCGACAATTCGTAAACCACCCGTTAACGTTAAGCCTTTAAGAACGTTTGGTGGTTTCGTCGGGCGCTCAAACAACGCAGCGCCGCGTTTTAGACGGGTGGTCTCATGAAGCGCCTCCTTGGAGCATCTCTCCCGATTGCTCTTGCCGCCGTATTCAGCACATCGCTCCTCGCGGCCGAACTTCCGCAAGTCAAAGTTTCCGATAGCAACCAGGTGCCCCAGTGCGCCACGCCGGGGCGCCTCACGGCATACTTGCAGACGCGCAACCCGCGGCTCGATCCACGCTTTGAAGGCGTCGCCACCCAGTACATGCGCCACGGCGAGGCGCTCGGCATTCGCTGGGACATTGCCTTCTTCCAGATGATCCTCGAAACCGGCGCCTTGCGCTTTGGCGGTGACGTCAAGCCATCGCAAAACAACTTCGCCGGTCTCGGCGCCTCCGGCGGCGGGGCGCGCGGTGAAAGCTTCAACGACGTGTCGAACGGCGTCAAAGCCCACCTCCAGCATCTCTTGATGTATGCCGGCGAGCACATCGACCATCCGGTGGCCGAGCGCACCCGCAAAGTGCAGGAGTGGGGCGTCCTCACCGAATGGCAGAAGTCGATCGAGGGTCCGATGACCTTCACGCTCGTCGCCAAGCAATGGGCGCCAACCTCGCGCAACTATGGGCGCGACGTGTCGACCATCAACGACGAGTTCTACAATCAGTTCTGCAACGCCGACGATCCGAGGCCCGAGCTCGTGCAGGAAGCCCGCGAGGGCCGCCAGCCACCGAAGACCACGGCGACGGCCAAAGCCAAGAAGGCCAAGGCGGAGACCGAGGTCGCAGCCGTCGCCGAGCCCGGCGGCGAGGAGCGGCCGGTGGCCGTGGCGACGCAGAAGGGCGCCGATGTCGCCAAGCAGCGCATCGAGGAAGAGCGCAAGGAAAATCCGCCTCTCAAAGCGCTCGGCGCCGGCATGATCGGTTCCGTCACCAAGACGGCAGCCGCAGAGACGCCCCCGGCGGCCGCGGAAGATTCCCCGCCCGTGACCTTGCTCAATGCCAAGCAGCCGGAAGTCGCGCCGGCCACGGCCGAGGCGAGCCCGGAGGCCAAGACTCCGCCGGCGGCAAAGGCCGACACGAAAGCCAAGTCGAAGGCGGAAGCCAAAGCCAAGCCGGCGGTCGCCAAAGCCGACATGAAAGCCGACACCAAGGGCGCCGAGGTGCAGACCGCCTCGATCGGCAGCGCCGCAACGCAGTTGAAGGTTCCGGCGGCCAAGGGCGGCAGCAAGTGCAAAGTGTGGACGGCCAGCTATGGCGGCCAGCGGGCCGTGATCATCAAGGCGAACGCCACCGGCACCGGCACCGTGAACTACACCGTCCTCGACGTCACCGAGGCGAACGAGAAGCGTGAGGTCGACGCCTACATCGCGGCCTACGCCAAGGGCGGCGAGAAGGTCGGCTCGTTCCCCACGCAGAACAAGGCGCTCAACAAGGCCTTCGAGCTCTGCCCCGAGGGCTGAGCCGCGAGCGGGCGCGGTGGCAAGACCGCGCACTCTCTTTCGGTACGCGATAGACGACCGACGCGCCTCCAGCAGCCGTCAGCAGCGAGTACATAGAGACGCCATGGTGACCCCATTGACGGCCAACGGGCGAGTTCCGTCTGCGAGGTTTAGCCCTGGCCGCATCGCCATCGCCGTATTGACGCTCGGGCTTGCGGCGGGCGTGGCGCACGCGGCGCCACCGAAGATCCGCACCGATGCGGGCAACACCGTGCCGCGCTGCGTGACCCCCAAGCGGCTAATGGCCTTCATCAAGACGCGCAACTCCAATCTCGACCCGCGCTTTGCCGACATCGCCGCCGCCTACAAGCGCCACGGTGAAATCTGGCGTGTGCGGTGGGACTATGCGTTCTTCCAGATGGCGGTGGAGACCAACTTCCTTACGTACCGCACCGGCAACGGCCGCTGGGGTGACGTCAATCCGAAGCAAAACAACTTTGCCGGCCTCGGCACCACCGGGGGCGGCGTGCCGGGTGACAGCTATCCCGACGTCAACACCGGCGTCTTGGCGCAGATCCAGCACCTCGTCGTTTATTCCGGCGAGCGCATCGACGAGCCGGTCGGCGCACGCACACGGCTGAAGCAGGATGACATCCTCGTCACCATGGCGAGCAAGCAGGGACGCACGACCTTCGCCGATCTGGCGCGTCGCTGGGCTGCCGATAAGCACTACGGCGCCTCGATCGAATGGGTGGCAAACAATTTCCGCCAGAAGTTCTGCAACGGCGCCGATCGCGTCGAGGACACCCAGCCGGCGCCCGCCAGTCCGGTGAAACGCGTCGCCGTCGTGAAGAAGCTGGCGCCGGCCGCCAATCTCGGTGGCCCGGCGGAAGCGGACGGCGAGACCGCTGCCGCCACGAAGGCGCCACCCGTGCGCACGATCTGGTCGGCTGCCGATGCGACGCCGCCTGTAGCCGTGACGAGTGGTACTGTTGCGCCTGAGCCCGAAGCGGTGGCCGCGTCGAAATCTTCGGTGGGGGCGATCCCGGAGCGCAAGCCGCATGCTCACGCCGCGCACGTGGTCACCGAGCAGATCATTCAGACCGGCGAGGAGCCGCCCATTGCAGCGGCTGCGATCGCCCCGGAAATGACCCCGGAAACGGCGAGCGCCGCTCAACCAGCCAACACTGCGAGCGAGCCGCCGCGTGCCTTCGCCTTCGCGGCGGGCATGAGCAGTGCGCTTCCGAAGACGACCGTCGCGCCGAAAGTCGCGGCTCCAGGCGACTGCCCGGTGACCACCGCCAGCTACGGCGGCAAGAAAATTCTTCTGGTGCGTTCGGCGGCGGACGCCGACGCGCGCTTCACGGTGCTGACGGTGCTGGAGGGCTTCGAGAAGTCGATGCTCGACAGTTACCTCAAGGCACATGCGCCAGGTGGCTCGAGCGTCGGCGAGTTCGCCAACAAGAATGCCGCGTTTGCAAAGGCCAGGGAGCTCTGCCCACGTGCGGCGCCGACTGGCGAGGGTGCAAGCGCAGGCTAGTGCGATGATCGAGGAGTTCGCCCCCGCTGGGGGTTACGTAGCGAGCGAATTCCTCGATCTGAATCGCACTAGCTGATTGCCGCTCTCCGGTGGCGCCGCCCGCGGCGCACCGGAGGGGGCGGCGCCGGTCGCCCTCCCCACGCGATCGCTGCGTCAGCTACTCGCGACGGCATCGGCGAGGTGCATGTCGTTGCCGCGCCAGCTGAACGAATTGCCCAGCCATGCCTGAACCCAGAGCACCGGCAGCATGAGATCGCGCGCCACCCAGGCGAGCGGCGACAAAGCGCTAATGTGCCAGCCGGCGGTGCGCGCGAGCATCGCTTCGCACCCGTACCACACGGCGCCGAGCGCGGCAGCGATGCCGACACCCGACACGTCCATTGCCTCCGCCGCGTAAACGGCCGCGAGCAGCGGCGCGCAGGCGCCCGAGAGCACCTCGGGGAGGAAAAACACCGGGAAGGTGGCGCGGCGCAACTTCGCCCAGCGCACCTGGCGCGACCAAATCTGCGCGGCGCTGCGCATCCCCAGAGGCTGGCCGAAAGCGCGGTCGACGAGACGCACGCGCTTGCCGGCGCGGCGCACCACTTTGGTCGCCGCCGCGTCCTCGGCAATTTCGGCCCCTAGCGCGCGAATGCCGCCGGCGCGCTCGAGGTCGACGCGGCGCCAAAGCATCGTCTTGCCCTGGGCGAAGCCGAGGCCGACGGTATCGGCCGCGTACTGCCAGCGTGCCTGGTAGGTGTTGAGGAAGGCGCACTCCACCTCGGCCCAGAAGCCGTCCGGCAGGCAGCCAATGGGCGGGGCACACAACAGGCCCGTGTCGGCGCGCCAGCCGGCCAACAGGCATTGCAGGTAGTCGCGCGGCATCAGCACGTTGCTGTCGGCCATGACCACCCAAGCATGCGCGGCGGTGCGCCAACCCTTGATGAGATTATTCAGCTTGGGATTTGACGTAAGCGTATCGCGGCCGACGAGCAGCTTGGCGTCGACGTGCGGGTATTCGGCGATGAGGCGGCGGATGACCGGCACGACGGCATCGTCGGCATCATCGCAACACAGGATCAACTCATAGCGCTCGTAGTCGAGCTCGAAGCCGGAGCGCAGCGTCAGCTCGTCGTAGGGGTCGAGGCCACGCACCGGCCGCAGCACGCTGATGGGCGGAAGACTGGCGGGCGGCGCGCTGCGGACGGATGGGTCATCGGCGCCGCGGCGGGAGCGGTAGGCGGCGAGCGATGCGCTGGCGAAGTGCAGCAGCGTGGCGAGGCAGGCGAACAGTCCGCAGCCCCAGGCGATCTCGTTCATCGGCGACCTTGCGCAATAGATATTGCGCAGGTTTATCAGCGGATTCTCGTGACACGTTGATGACAGCGGCCGCGCGATGCGACGAACGGCACCGCACTTACACCAGCGTGGTTACTCGGCCGGTGTCAGATATTTGAGGGCGACGTTCGACAGGGCGCCGCCGACGACGCACGGCACGCCCATGTAGACCTGTCCCATGACGCCGGCCGCGACGCAGCCGAGCGCGAACACGGTCTGTCCGGCCTGTCCCCACCAGGAAATGTTGCGGGAGTTCTCCGAGCCTTTGACTTTCAGCTCCTCGATGGAAGTGAGCGCGTCCTTGCGGATTTGCGCCAGCTCGAAGGTTTCGGCGCCTTCGATCACCTCTCCCAGGGGCTTCGCCACCGGGTCAGGTTGATGCGGCAGCGACGTCTTCAGGTAGCTGAGCAGATCGTGATCCTTCGAGGCGTTCTGTGCCAAGGTCCACTTCACCATCGAGCCGATGGTGAGCTTTTCGACGTTGTTCTTCTCGCGCGACCAGGCGAGCGTGCGCACCAGGCGCTGGATGGGCTCGGAGGAACCGGTGGCGAAGTAGTAGCCCCAGTTGGCGTCGACACCCATCGGGCTGTCGAGCGGCAGATCGCGGAGCACGGGGAGCTTGCCGTACAGGTAGCGCTCGATGATCACCTTGCGCGCGGGCATGCGCTCGACGAACTTACCGAGCAAATCCTTCCAGTCGGCCAGCCCAGAATAGGCAATGGCTTTGACCACCACCACTTGATCGGGGGGCGGCATGGGGAACATCGCGGTGACCAGCTTCTCGGCGGTTTCAGGATTGGAGCCGAGGACGCCGGCGATGAAGCCGACGTAGATGCCTGCCTGCTCGACCTCCTTGAACTGGCCCTGCTCGCGCATCGCCTTGAAAGCGTCTGGCAGACGTTCGGGCGACGGGTTGTGCCGGTAGTCGTTGATCCAGGTCAGCACGATCTCAGGACGCGAGAACGGGGGTGGCGGTGGTTGCTTCTTCTTGGCGGCGGCGGCGTCGTCCAAAGCCGGCACGGCCATGATGGCCGCGGCTGCGAAGACAAGGGTGCCCAGGAACTGACGCATGAAATGACCCACCCGCACGCTCACGCGCGCATCCTTCCCGGCAATTGCGGCCTTTCCCGGCTCACCCCGAGCGCGGGCAGCGCAGAGAAGAAAACCTCGTATTGTCAATTTGATGGCAGCCCCCGGCCGGCCCGATTGGGCCCTTAGAGCACGGGAAGATAAGCCTAAACCGTCAAGACGATCTTGCCGACGTGGGCGGCATCGATGCGGGCGTGGGCCGCCGGCGCCTCGCTGAGGGGAAATGTTGCATCGACGATCACCTTCACGCGCCCATCGGCGATCAGCGGGAGCACCTTCGCCTCGACGGCGCGGGCGATCCCCGCCTTCACCTCCGCCGATCGGATGCGCAAGGTCGAGCCCGTGATCGTCAGCCGCTTGAGCATGACGCGCATCATGTCGATCGTGACTTTCGACCCGGCCTGGTAGGCGATGTTGACGAGCCGGCCATCGTCGGCGAGCGAGCGAATGTTGCGCTCGACGTAGTCGGCGCCAACGATGTCGAGAATGACGTCCACACCGCGACCGCCCGTTTCGGCTTTCACGACTTCGGCGAAGTCCTCGGTTTTGTAGTCAACGGCGCGAGTCGCCCCCAGCTCGAGGCAGGCTTCGGCTTTCGCGGGCGAGCCGACCGTGGCGATGACCTTGGCGCCATAGGCTGCAGCGAGCTGGATAGCGGCGACGCCGATGCCGCTGGTGCCTCCATGCATGAGGAACCACTCGCCGGACTTCAGGCCGCCACGCTCGAAGACGTTGTGCCAAACCGTGAAGAAGCCCTCGGGGATGGCCGCCGCCTCGATCATCGAGATGCCGGCGGGGATCGGCAGGCAGCAGGCCTCGGCGGCAAGGCAATACTCCGCGTAGCCACCGCCATTGACGAGCGCCATGACCTGGTCGCCCGCCTTGAAGCGGTGAGCTTGCTCGCCGGCGACGGCGATGGTGCCGGAGACTTCGAGACCGGGAATGTCGGAGTGGCCCTTTGGCGCCGGATAGAACCCCAGCCGCTGCATCACATCCGGGCGATTGACGCCGGCGGCAGCCACCTTGATCAGCACCTCTCCGCGGCCCGGCTGCGGCACCGGCACGGTCGTCGGCTGCAGCACGTCGGGGCCACCTTTGCCGACAATGGCGATGGCGGTCATCATGGCGGGAAGTGCGGTCATCGTGCGTCCTCTATAGACCTCGTTCGCCCTGATGCCCGACGCGCGCGGCTGAGACAAGCGACCATGCATGGGCGGTTGTCGGCGGCGGCGCCTTGGCGCACATTCGGCGGCCAGCCGTGAACGATGCCGGAGCCGGCCATGGACTGGGACGAAATCGCGCCGAAGAAGCCGAAGACCAACGCCGCCGTCGGCGACAGCCTGGCGACGCTGTCCGTCGCCGAGCTGGAAGCGCGGATCGCCGATTTCGAGCGCGAGATCGAGCGCGTCAAGGTCGAGCTCGAAGCGAAGCGCAAGCACGAGCAGGCGGCGAGTGCTCTCTTCAAGAAGTGATTATCGAAGCGGCAATAGCTTGGTGAACGCGCAGTTAGCGGCCGTCGCAGCGTCGTTCATGCCCTTCTGCACAAAGCTTATTGCGGACATGCTTAGCGGCCGTTTGCCTTTTACGTTTTGTTAGGGTTAGGCCGGTAACGTCTGGTTATCCAGTCATCTGGATCCCGAGCGGCACTGCCGCTCTGTTTGACGCCTCCCTGTTGACTTCAGAGCCGCTGCAAAGCGGCTCTTTTTTTGCATATCCCCAAGTGTGTGCGGAACTCCGTGTCGATCGTCCCGCTTTTGGTCATGTTGTTAACTATGGCTTGGCAGGATGAATGCGTAGTATTGATAAGCTGCAGGTGAGTGAGTGTGTCAAATCTAGTCATGAGCAACGTATCGCGTGCTGAGTCCGGCCTTACGGCTCGGAACGTCACCGTCTCCTTCGGTGAGCGTTTCCAGGCATCCGCTCAGTTCGATGGCGTCTTCAAGCAAGGCATGGCGCTCGTCGAGCGCACCGCCGCTTATCTCGAAGGCCCCGGCCGCGTCGAAGCCAAGCGCCTCCCCGCCGCCGTCAATGTCCTCTACGCCTCCGAGAGCATGCGCCTGACGACGCGTCTCCTCGACATGGCGTCCTGGCTCCTCATCCGCCGCGCTCTCAAAGAGGGCGATATCAGCGAGACGGAAGCACAGAAGAAACGCAAGGGCGTCGCCCTACAGGCGCCGGCCCGCTCTTCGCATGTCAACGGTTTCGGCGAGCTCCCCGAGGGCTTGCGCACGCTGGTCGGCGAGAGCTACGCGCTGCAGGATCGCATCATCCAGCTCGACCGCGCCATGAGCATCAAGTCGGACGACGTCAACGCCGGCTCCCAGCCGGCGCAAGTAAACCCGGTCGGATCGCAGCTCGATCGCCTGCGCGTCGCCTTCTCGCGCTAGACCGAACAGCGTAAACGAATGCCAAAACAAAAAGCCCGGCCATTGAGCCGGGCTTTTTCTTGAATGGTGCTGCGAGGAAGTTCTGGCAAAAATGAGCGCGCGGCTCAGAACATGCCTTCGAACTTCTTCTTGAAGCGCGACAGACGCCCGCCGCGGTCCATCAGGCGCTGATCGCCGCCCGTCCACGCCGGATGCGAGGTGGGGTCGATGTCGAGGTGCAGCTCGTCACCTTCCTTGCCATAGGTGGAATAGGTGATGAACTCGGTGCCGTCGGTCATCTTGACCTTGATCTGGTGGTAGTCGGGATGGAGATCGGGATCGTTCTTCATGGGTGCGCTCGCAATAGCTCGCCCGCTGGCGAAAAGCCTGTCCAGCCGGGCAAATTGGCATTCGGAGCGGCCTCTATAGTCGAGATGCGGCAGCGGCACAAGCATCCAGCTCGGCAGGTGGCGCGTCTCGATGCCACTTGAGCGGCTGCACCCCGTCAGGCATGGTCCCTGACGACGATCGAACGGCCGCCTCGGCCGATAAAAGAGCACTGTTTTGAGCCGCCACAGCACCACCCAATCAGACGGGGCAAACCCCGCGTATAGGGAGAGCGACCAGGGCGAGGCGCCGCGCACCGAGCTGCGGCCCCTGCTGGCGCTGTGGCCGTACCTTGCCCGTTACAAGCTGCAGCTCGCGCTCGCCGGCTGTCGCGCTCGTCTTCTCGGCCCTGGCGATGCTCGTCATCCCGATGGCGGTGCGGCGCGTGATCGACCTCGGCTTCGGCACGCACGACGGCATCTTCATCGACAAGTACTTCGCGATGCTGATCGTCATCGGCCTCATCCTCGCGCTCGCCAGCGCCGCGCGCTTCTACTACGTCAACTGGCTGGGCGAGCGTGTCGTCGCCGACCTGCGCTCCGACGTCTTCCGCCATGTCGCCGACCTCGGCCCGGCATTCTTCGAGCGCACGCACTCCGGCGAGTTGATGAGCCGCCTCACCGCCGACACGACGCAGATCAAGGCGATCGCCGGATCCTCGCTCTCGCAGGCGTTGCGCAGCCTCATCATGCTGATCGGCGCGCTCGTCATGATGTTCGTCACCAGCGCGAACCTCACGCTGCTGGTGCTGCTCGCCATCCCGCTCACCGTGCTGCCGCTCATCGCCTTCGGGCGTTCGGTGCGCCGCCTGTCGCGCCGCGCGCAGGATACGCTGGCGCAAGCTTCCGCCTACGCCGCCGAGAACCTCTCGGCCTCGCGCACCATGCAGGCGTTCGCGCACGAGAAGACCGCCTCCGACCAGTACCGCCGCGACGTCGAGGTCGCCTTCGACGCTGCCAAGGAACGCATGCGCGCGCGCGCGGTGCTCACGGCGCTCGCCATGTTCCTCGTCGTCGCCAGCATCACCGGCGTGCTGTGGTTCGGCGCCGCCGCCGTCATCGACGGCAGCATGACCGTCGGCCGCTTGAGCCAGTTCGTGCTCTACGCCGTCTTTGCCGGCGCTGCCTTCGCGCAGATCTCGGAAATCTGGGGCGAGGTCAGCCAGGCGGCGGGCGCCGCCGAACGCCTCACCGAGCTGCTGGCCGTCGAGCCGGAGATCAAGTCCCCGGCACTTCCCGTCGCCCTGCCCGTCCCCGCCAGCGGCGAGGTCGAGTTCGCCGACGTGCGCTTTGCCTACCCCGGGCGGCCGAAGCTGCCCACGCTCAACGGCATCTCGTTCCGCGCCGCGCCCGGCGAGACCATCGCCATCGTCGGGCCGTCCGGCGCCGGCAAGAGCACGATCTTCAATCTGTTGCTGCGCTTCTTCGATCCGCAGTCGGGCGAGGTTCGCGTCGATGGCGTGCGCGCCTGCGACGCCGCGCTCGATCAACTCAGGGCACGCATGGCGCTCGTCCCGCAGGACGTGGCGCTGTTCGCGGGCACGATCGCCGACAACATCCGCTACGGCAGCCCCGATGCTGACCTCGAAGCCGTGCGCCGCGCCGCCGTCGCCGCGCAGGCCGACGAGTTCATTCGCGCGCTGCCGGACGGCTATCAGACGCGGCTCGGCGAGCGCGGCATCTCGCTCTCCGGCGGCCAGCGCCAGCGCATCGCCATCGCCCGCGCCGTCCTCAAGGATGCGCCGATCCTGTTGCTCGACGAGGCGACCAGCGCCCTCGATTCCGAGAGCGAAGCCCTGGTCCAGCGCGCCCTCGAGCGGTTGATGGTGGGGCGCACGACCCTGGTCATTGCGCATCACCTGGCGACCGTTCAAAAGGCCAACCGCATCCTCGTGATGGACAAGGGGCGCATCGTCGAGGAAGGCACGCACGCCGAGCTGATTGCCCGCAGCGGGCTATACGCGCGGCTGGCCGAGATGCAGTTTGTGGCCGAGGCCGCCGAATAGCCGAAATCAGCGGCATTGCTGACCGCCTCGGAGGGGAACTACGGGGGAGGAAGCGGCGTACTCCTGGTCGAACGCCGACAACAAGTTGGAGGGGATCTTGACGATGGAACCCGATTACGAATCTCCGCTGGCGCCGGAGCCGCGCATGGCCAGCCCGGCGCCGCTTTGGGTGTGGGTGCTGGTCGTCGCGCTCGGCGGCTTGACCGTCTACGCCGGCTATACGGCGCTGTCGGCCCGCCAGCTTTACCTCGAGGGCGAGACCGCGCGTCTCGACTTGTCGCAACAGCGCGATCGATTGAAGGCGAACGTCGCCGACCTGACGCGTCAAGTCGAGCAGGCGAATAAATCGCGCGACGAGGTCGAGAGCGCGCTGAAGCAATCGCGCGCCAACACCGAGGCCGCCACGGCGCAGATCGGCGATCTGCAAAAGCAGGTGGGCGATCTGCAGCAGCAGACCGGCGAGTTGGAGCGTGCGCGCAATGCGGCGGTGGCCGGCGCGGCGGCAACCGAGGCATCCGCCAAGGAAGCGGCGCAGCGCGAGGTGGCCACCCTCAAGGCGCAGCTGGCAGCGACGCAGAAGAAGCTCAACCAGGCGCTCGCCGATCTGAAGCGAGAGCGCGAGCAGGTCAGCCCGGCGCCGGTCGGGCCGCCGCCAGCGGAGGCCCCCGGGGCCGTAACGCGCATTCGCCTCTAGCGGTTGGTCAGCTTCAGCTCGATGCGGCGGTTGCGCCGCAGGCTTGCTTCATCGATGCCTTGCTCGAGCGGCCGGAACTCGCCGTAGCCGGCCGCGACCAGCCGCTGCGGAGAGACGCCGCGGCTGATCAGGTAGCGCACCACGGAGATGGCGCGCGCCGTCGACAGATCCCAGTTCGACGGGAAGGTCGGGCTGGCGATCGGCCGGATGTCGGTGTGGCCGTCGACCTGCAAGGCCCAGTCGATCTCCTTGGGAATCTCCTTCTCGAGCTCGATGATGGCGGCGGCGAGCTGATCCATGGCGACGAGGCCCTCGGGCGTCAGCTGGTTCGAGCCGGACGGGAACAGCACTTCCGATTCGAACACGAAGCGGTCGCCGACGACGCGGATGTCCTTGCGGTTCTTCAAGAGCTCGCGCAGGCGGCCGAAGAAGTCGGAGCGGTAGCGCTGCAGCTCCTGCACCTGCCGGGCGAGCGCGGCGTTGAGGCGCGAGCCGAGATCCTTGATGCGCGTCTGGCTCTCGGCGTCCTTCTTCTCGGAGGCCTGCAGAGCGTCGTTGAGCGCGGCGATCTGCCGGCGCAGCGACAGCAGTTGCTGATTGAGCAGATCTACCTTGGCCAGCGCCTCGTCGGAGACCTTCTTCTGGTTCTCGAGCTCGACGGAGAGGCCGGAAATGCGCGCCTCCGCCGTCTTGGCCGCTTCGTCTCCGGAAAGTGCCGAGCCCGACAGCTTCGTATTCTCCTCCCGCAGGGTCGACAGCGTCGCCTGCATGGCGGCAAGGTCGTCGGCGGTCGACTTGCTCTTACCCTTCTCCAGCGACAATAGGTTGGTCAGCTCGTTGATCTGCAGAGTGAGCTGCTTGAGCGCCGTGTCCTTGCCGCTCGCTTCCTGGCTGGCGAAATACTGCGCCAGCATGAAGATCGACATCAGGAAGGTGACGACGAGCAGCAGCGTCGACAACACGTCGACGTAACCCGGCCAGAACAAGCCGTAGTCGCCGCTGTGCCGCCGCGAGCGTCCACCCGCCATGCGCTATCCCTTGCGACGCATATTGACGGCGAGCTCCTTCAGCGCGCTCGCCACTTCCGAATGCTGCGAGGCCTGCTCGTCGACCCATTCGCGCACGACCTTTTGCTCGGCACGCATCTGGGTGACGAGCTGATTGACGCCGCGCGCCAGCTCGCGGAGCTGCTCGTCGCCCGCCGCCCTGGCCAACGATGGCGCCCGCCATCGATTGATCGGCAAGGCGCGTCGACAGATCCTCGACGGCGCGCTGCATGTGCAGGATGGCGCTGGAAAGCTGTCGATTGATCTGATCGCCGGACACATTGCTTCCGGGCGTCAGCTCGGTGATCCCCGACAGCCATTCCTCCAGCTCGTTGTAGAATCGGTTGTGCGCATGGCCCGCCTGCAGCTCCAGGAAGCCGAGGATGAGCGAGCCGGCGAGGCCGAGCAGCGAGGACGAGAACGCCGTGCCCATGCCCTTCAGCGGCGCGGCGAGACCGGCCTTCAGGTCGGAGAACATGGTGACGTTGCTCGTGTCGCCGGTGTTGATGGAGTCGATGGCGCCGCCGACCGACTGGATGGTCTCGAGCAAGCCCCAGAAGGTGCCGAGCAGGCCGAGGAACACCAAGAGGCCGACCATGTAGCGGCCGGTGTCGCGTGCCTCGTCGAGGCGCGAGCCGATGGAATCCATGATCGAGCGCAGCGAAGCGGTGGAGAGCGACAGCACGCCCGTGCGGTCGCGCAGCATCGCCGCCATCGGCGCCAGCAGCACCGGCTGATGCGATATGGCAAGACCCGGATCGGCGATGCGGAAGGCATTGATCCAGCGGATCTCCGGGTAGAGCCGCATCACCTGCCGGAAGGCATAGAGGATGCCGAGCGCCAGCACGCCGACGATGAGCCCGTTGAGGCCCGGATTGTTCATGAAGCTGTCGATCAACTGCTTGTGCAGGATGGCCGCCAGAAAGGCGACGAGGGTGAGGAAGATCAACATGCGGATGAGGAAGACGCCCGGCGGCGTCAGCGTCCTATGCGCCAGCGGCCCGGTAGGGTCGCTCTGTCGTCTTCTCGCCATCAATGAGCTCCGCTGCCCGCCGTCTTTACTCAGCGGGTGACCTTACCCGAAGCCAGTGACAGCACAAACGGGGCAACATCGTGCCCGCCGGCCTCAGGTGCCCGCCAGCATGGGAAGGAACTCCTTCTGCAGCGCGCTATTGGTGGCAAGCACCTCGGACTTGGCGAACATCCCTGTGCCGCCGGAAAGGTCGGTTACGGTGCCGCCCGCCTCGCGCACCAGGACGATGCCGGCGGCCATGTCCCAGGGTTTGATGCCCCTCTCCCAGTAGGCATCGAAGCGCCCGGCGGCGACCCAGGCGAGATCGAGCGCAGCCGAGCCGGTGCGGCGCACGCCGGCGACGTGCTTGATCACCTCTTTGATTTCACGGACGAACGGTACGTGGCCGGGGCGCCCGAGGTGCGGGAATGCCGGTGGTGACGAGCGCGTCGGACAGGTTCTTGCGCACGGCGACGCGCAGGCGGCGGCGATCGTTGAGATAAGCGCCCTTGCCCTTCTCGGCGGTGAACAACTCATCGGAGATCGGATTGTAGACGACGCCGGCAACGATCTGACCCTCGCGCTCCAGTCCGATCGAGATGGCAAACAGCGGAACGCCGTGCAGAAAGTTGGTGGTGCCGTCGAGCGGATCGACGATCCAGCGATGCGTCTGGTCGTCGCCGACGACTTCGCCGCGCTCCTCCATGAGGAAGGAGTAGCCAGGGCGCGCCTTCGCCAGCTCGCGGTAGATGATGTCCTCGGCCTTGTGGTCGGCCGCCGAGACGAAGTTGCCGGGCCCCTTCACCGACACCTGCAGCTGCTCCACCTCGCCGAAGTCGCGGGCGAGGCTGCGGCCAGCCTTGCGGGCGGCGCCGATCATGACGTTCATAAGCGCTGAGGCGGGCATGGGGCCGGAATCCTTCTGGCGCCTCGCATGCGGCGCAAGGCGCCCCGACTAACCCCAGACACGCGCGCTGGCAAGGCGCGATCGCCACTTCTAGAAAAGTCCCGCCTTCTCCCGCCACTCGCTGGCCGCCTGCTGTGCCGCGAGCTGCTGCGCCTTGGGCATCTTGGCGACGACGGCGTCGAAGTCGGCATCCTTGAGCCCGCCGGCCTGCGCGATGAGGCGCCATTTGGCCGCTTCCTGGGGGCTTTTCTTGACGCCGACGCCCTCGGCATAGACGTAGGCGAGGCGGTTCTGCGCGGACGCCAGACCCTTTTGCGCGGCGGAGCGCAGGTAGGGGATGGCCTTCGGCTCATCCTTGGTGAGGCCGAGGCCGCGCAAAAGCACGACGGCGTAGTCGAACTGCGCTTCCGCCATGCCCTGCTCGGCGGCCTTGGAAAGCCAGCGGGCGGCGTCGAGGGCGTTGGGCTTCACCCCGGAGCCGTTCTGGTAGAGGCCGGCGAGGTCGTACTGCGCCACGGCGATGCCCTTCTCGGCCGCATAGCGGATGTGCATGGCCGCGCGGTACTCGTTCTGCGGCTTGCCGTCGCCCTTGAGGAAGAGCAGGCCCAGATTGTAGTTGGCCAGCGGATGGCCGGTGCGCGCCGCCTTCTCGAACAGCTCGGCCGACTTGTTGCGATCCTTTTTGACGCCGCGCCCCTCCGCGTAGAGGACGCCGAGCGCGAACGTCGCTTGAATGTCGCCGAGTTCGTCGGCGCGCGCGTACCACTTGGCGGCGGTCAGCGGCTCCTTGCTGACGCCCAGCCCTTCCGCATAGAGGCGGCCGAGCAGCGTGTGCGATTGCGGGTCGTTGCGCTTCACGCCTTCGGAAGCAAGCTTGAGGGCCGTGAGGTACTGGCCCTGGTCGAAGGCGATGTACGCGGCCTCATCGCCGGTGGCGGGCGCCAGCGATTTCGCATAGGCGCTCTGGCCCGGCGTCGCCGGACCCTGGAAGGTCGACCCTTTCGCCGCGTCGGGCGCCGGAGTGAGCTTCACCGGCTTGCCGCGCTTGGGTTTCGGCGCTTCGGTCGTCTCCATCACCCACGAGCTGGTCTCGGCGACAGCCGACTGCGCCAGCGCGAGCGCGCCGATGACGACCAGCAGTGCGCGGCAGCGGATCATGCCAGCGCCTCGCGCTGTTGCGCTGCCTCGGCGAGGCCGCGCGCCAGAGCCTTGGCGTCGCTCGCGTTGAGCTCGACGTCGCCGCGCAAGGCGATGAAGTCGGCGCCGGCAGCCGCCAGCGCCACGGCGTCGGCACCATTGTCGACGTCGAAGGCGACGCAGGGAATTTCGAAAATCTCGCCCCACCAGGCGATCAGCTCGAGCCGGCGCGCCTTGGCGGTGTCGCGATCCTCGACGTGCGGCGGGATGCCGAAGGCGATGTAGTCGGCGCCCTCCTCGGCGAGGGTCATGGCGTCGTGGCGCGAGCGACCGACATCGACGCCGACGATGTAGCGCGTGCCGAGGATCTCGCGCGCTTCGCTGAACTGGGCGACGACATCGCTGCTCCACGGCAGGTGCACGCCGTCGGCGCGCAACGTGCGGGCGAGCTGCGCGTCGCCTTCGATGAGCGCGGCGACATCCTTGCCTTGCGCCAGCTCGACGAGCGGCCGCGCGGTTGCAGCAGTGAGAGCGCCCTCGCCGCCCGGCGTGATCAGCATCGTGGCGGCGCCGGCAGCGTCGAGCAGGCCGGCGACCTGCTGCGGATCGGCACCCGCAACGGCCACGACGTACAATCTCGACTGAACTTCCTGCAGCACCGGCACGTTACCTCGAGCCCTCGGGTGGACAGAGCCTATTAGGACCCATTGGGGCGGAAAAGCGACGTGTTTGTGTGCAGGTGCACCGGGGCCACAACCTCAACAACATTTCCCGTATCGCTCGGGCTAACCGCATAGGGAGCAAGGCCGAATTTATGAGCCGCTATCTCATCGTCGCCGCCGTTTCGTTCGCTGCGTTGCATGCCGTCGCAGGTTCCAGCGTCGCGGCCGAGCAAGCCCACCCCAGCAAGGTTATCGAGGTTGCGCAGGCACCCGAGGCGCCGCCACCCGAGGCCGGTGAAGCGCCCGATGAGGGCCAGGCGGCGAGCGCCGTGGCAAGCGTGGACGCGATCGCGGCAGCGAGGCCCGCCACCGGGGCAGGAGGCCCAGCCGCCTCCACCGCCCGCCGCGCAGAGCGACATAGGGCCCCGGCGAGCGCCGTGGCGCGTGGACGCGGTCGTGGCGACGATGGCGGACGCGAAGGCCCGCCGCCGCGCGAAGCCCAACCTCCGCCGCCACCCGCACCACCTCCGGTACAGGAGGCGCAGCCGCCGGCGGCAGCACCGCCGCCCGCCGCACAGAGCGACGATAACGACCGCGGCGAGCGCCGTGGCGGTCGTGGACGCGATCGCGGCGACGACGGCCCCGGACGCGAAGGCCCTCCACCGGTTCGCGAAGCCCAGCCGCCGGCACCACCCGCGCCGCCGCCTGTGAAGGAAGCGCAACCTCCGGCGCCTCTTCCTCCCGTGCAACAGGCGCAACCTCCGGCCGCGCCAACGCCGCCACCTGCAGCACAAAGCAAGGACAAGGATCGCGGCGAGCGTCGCGGCGGTGACCGCGGTCGCCGTGACCCTGAGCCCGCGCAGGCTCAGCCACCCACTCCGCCGGCGCCGCCGCAGCAACAAGTCGTGCCGCAGCAGCCTCCTCAGGCCGCGCCGCCGCCAGCCGCGGGCGCACCTCCCGCACCGGCCCCAGGCCGTGACCGCCGCCAATTCGGCGGCGGCAAAGGCAGCATCGACGAGGTAAAGCGCGGCCGCCGCCAGCGCGTCGAGGGCAAGCGCACCATTATCGAGGAGCAGGGCGGCCGCACCATCGTGCAGGAGAAGGGTGCGCCTCCCATGATCCGCCACGACGAGGGCGAACGCCTGCGCCGCACCTCACGCGACGTGCGTACCGAGCGCCGCCGCGACGGCGGCAACCTGACGATCGCCATCCGCCCCGGCGGCATCGAGGTGTTCTCGGAGTTCGATTCATCCGGGCGCCTGCAACGCCGCTACCGTCGTGGACGCGACGGCCGCGAAACGAACCTCATCGACAATCGCCGCTTCCGCGGCGGCGGGCCGATCATTCTCGATCTGCGCCCGCCGGTGCTGCGCATGCCGCGCGAGCGCTATATCGTCGACTACCAGCGCGCCTCCGACGACGACATCTACGATCTGCTCATGGACGGCCCGATCGAGCGCCTCGACCGCGGGTACTCGCTGGAGGAAATTCGCTACAACACCTACCTGCGCGATCGCATGCGCCGCATCGACCTCGACACGGTCAACTTCGAGTTCGGCGCCTGGCAGGTCCCCTACGACCAGTACAATCGGCTCGAGCGCATCGCCAACGCCATCAACCGCGTGCTCGACCGGCGCCCCGACGAGATCTTCCTTATCGAAGGCCACACGGATGCGGTCGGCTCCGACATCGACAACCTCACCTTGTCGGATCGGCGCGCGGAAGAGGTGGCCATCATCCTCACCGAGACGTTCGGCGTGCCGCCGGAAAATCTCGTCACGCAGGGCTACGGCGAGGAGTTCCTGAAGAGTCCCGACATTGCGTGCCGAACGCGCCAATCGCCGCGTCGCCGTGCGGCGCATCACGCCGCTGCTGGCACGCGATCGATGAGTTGCAGCCGCCCGCCTGCAAGGCGGGCGGCTGACGTCATCGCGGGCAAGTTGCATCGCCCGGCGTCTAAACGGCGCTAGAGAAATTAGCCGAATATTCGAAGCCATTTCGCAGCGTTGCGAACGCGTTGGCGCCGCACTCGACCGGCTTCGCTGTCGCCCGACCGATCTTGGAACGGGCATTGGCAGTAGCGCCACCATAGAACCATGAAGCCGCACGAATTAGCGGCCGATTCTGCTATAACTCACGGCGGGAAACTCAGCACAGGGACGACCGCCGTGGCACAACCGATGACAGTCTCCGACCTCGAGATGCGGCTGGCGGATACGCGCCGGATGATCACCGAAAAGTGGGGCTGGTTCCTCGCCCTCGGCATCGTCCTCATCGTGGCCGGCCTCGCCGCCATCGCCTTCCCGCTGCTCGGCACCATCGCCGTCAAGATCATGCTAGGCTGGCTGTTCCTCATCGGCGGCGTGATGATGATCGTGCACGCCTTCCAGGCACCCGGCTGGCAGGGCTTCCTGTGGGAGCTGCTGGTCGGCATTCTCTACGCTGTGGTCGGCGCCTACCTCGCCTTCTTCCCGCTCACCGGCCTCATCACGCTGGCCATCCTGCTTTCGGTGATGTTCATCGCCGAAGGCATCTTCGAGGTGATCCAGGCGATCCGCGTGCGCCCGCACGAGGGCTGGGGCTTCTTGCTCCTCAGCGGTCTCGCCGCCCTCGCCGTCGGCGTCATGATCGCCCTGTCGCTTCCCTCCTCGGCCGAATGGGCGCTCGGACTGCTCGCCGGCATCAACCTTATATTTTCTGGTTGGAGCTATGTTTTCCTCGCGCTGGCTGGGCGGCGCGCGCACGAGACGGCGGCGGCGACACGCTGACGCCGGTGCGTCAGAGGGCGTGGGAGCCGGGTCATGAATATGCTGGGTCTGTTTCCGGTGATGGCGCTCGGCGTCGGCCTCGCCCTCAATGCGATGACCTCCGGCGTCCCTGACGCGCAAGCGCAGGTGCAGCAGGTGGCGCAGGCGGCGGACGACGAGGTGCCGCCGGACATCATCGCCGTGCAGATCCGCAAGCAAGGCTTCCCTTGCACCAATCCGAAGAGCGCCAAGCGCGATCCGCAGGCCTCCAAGCCGGACGAGCCGGTGTGGATCCTGACGTGCGACAACGCCACCTATCGCGTGCGCCTTATCGGCAACATGGCCGACCACGTCGAGAAGATGTGAGCCACCGAGCGAAGGTCGAAATGAAAAAAGGCGGGGCTAGCCCCGCCTTTCGTTTGTTCGCGCGCTTGGCTTAGGTGCGCCAGGGATGCGCCGGCAGGTCGCTGACGCTGACACCCACGACCTTGAGGCCGGCTTCCGCCACCTTGTGATCGTTCTCGACCGAGCTGCCCGAGACGCCGATAGCGCCGACCAGCACGCCTTCTTCATCGACGATCGGCAAGCCGCCGGGGAAGGTGATGAGGCCTTCGTTGGAGTGCTCGATGCCGTACAGCGACTTGCCCGGCTGCGAGAGCTTGCCGATCTCGCCTGTCGGCATGCCGAAGAACACCGCCGTCTTCGCCTTCTTGATGGCGATGTCGATGGAGCCGACCCAGGCATCGTCCATGCGCACGAACGCCTTGAGGTTGGCGCCGGAATCGACGACGGCGATGCACATCTGCGTCTTCAGCTTGACCGCTTCTTTACGCGCCGCTTCGACCGCCTCGAGGGCGTGCTCCATTGTTACGTGCATTGATCATCTCCACGTTCGGGCTGCTAGGGACAGAGGATATGTAAGTCGGGGCGAGGTTTGCAGAAGCGGGTAAACGACTGCCCTATTGCCGCGCCTCAACAACGGTTCAAAGGCACCGGACCTTGAACCGAAGACGCGCTCGCGATCTGAGTTGTATCAGGCGGCTTTTTCGAGCTGCTGGTTCCACTTGCCGAGCGCCGCCAGCGAGTTCATGCGTGCCCGGTGGGTGAAGGCGCGCTGGCCGGCGGCGACGTTCTCCGACTTGCCGCTCCAGGCTTTCAGCGCAGCGGCCTGCAGCGCCCGGCCATACGAGAAAGTCACCTTCCAGGGCAGATCGCCGACCTGATTGATGAGCGACAGGTTCTCGGTCGCCTGCTCGT
Organism: uncultured Alphaproteobacteria bacterium; assembly: GCA_963795225.1. Lineage (GTDB taxonomy): Bacteria > Pseudomonadota > Alphaproteobacteria > Rhizobiales > Hyphomicrobiaceae > Hyphomicrobium_A. The sequence goes on from CAWCHB010000020.1 coordinate 129,723, forward strand.
CCGACTGGCCGCCGGAGAGGAAGGCAATGCCCGGGACGGCCGACGGCACGGTGGCCTTCAGGCACTTGACGGTGAGCTCGGCCACCTGCTGGGCGCTCGGCTGCTTAGGGCACTTTTGGCCGGCGATGACCATGTTCGGCTTAAGGACGATGCCCTCGAGTTCAACGCGCGCGTCGTACAGCTCGCGGAACACCGTGCGCTGCGTCCACTCGGTCACCTCGTAGCAGCGCTCGATGGTGTGGCCGGAGTGGGCGCCGTCCATCAGCACCTCGGGCTCGACGATGGGGACGATGCCGGCTTCCTGGCAGAGCGCGGCGTAGCGGGCGAGAGCGTGCGCGTTGGCCTTGACGCAATTCCACGACGGGAGCTCGTCGGTGATGGTGATGACGGCGCGCCATTTGGCAAAGCGGGCGCCGAGCTTGTGGTATTCGGCAAGGCGTTCGCGCAGCCCGTCGAGGCCTTCCGTCACCGTCTCGATCTTGACGTGCGGACCCGCGAGCGGCTTGGCGCCGGCGTCGACCTTGATGCCGGGGATCGAGCCGGCGGCCTTCATCACGTCGACAAGCGACGTGCCGTCCTTGGCCTTCTGGCGGATGGTTTCGTCATACAGAATGACGCCGGAGACGTAGTTCTTCATGCCCTCGCCGGCGCGGAACAGCATCTCGCGATAGTCGCGGCGCGTGTCCTCGGTGGAGGTGACGCCGATGCCGTCGAAGCGCTTCTTGATCGTTCCGGAGCTCTCGTCGGCGGCGAGGATCCCCTTGCCGGGTGCAACCAGCGCCTCGGCGATTTTCGCAAGCTCTTCTGTCATGGGCGGACCTCTCGTGGGCAAGGCAAGCAATTCGCTGCAGAGCACTTAGCGCCAAATCGCCGGCTGGGCCAGCCCCCAGGGCCTGCGTTGACGACGGCGTTCGGCATCGTCATTGCGGGCCTTTCACGGCGCCCGCGGGCATGCATAATTGGCGCCGTCACGGTCCCGGCAAAAAGGCTGTGAATTATGGGCTAACTCGACGCCCGGGGAGAAAGTTCAATGCCCGCCACAGCCAAATTCGCGGCCCTGTTCGCAGCGGCAATGTTTATCGCCTGCATGAATGCTCCCGCGCACGCCGAGATGGTGCGCTTCACCGCGGATCTGCGACCCGTCGCCGGTACCGGAAGCAACGCATCCGGCAATCTCGTCGCCGATTATGACACCGACAGCAAAAAGCTGACCTGGAGCGGCTCTTACAAGGGCGTCGCAACCTATGCGACATCGGCGAGCTTCCACGGTGCGGCGGCCGGTCCGCGGCGCGGCGTGGTCCGCCTGCAGACCATCGACAGCCCATTCCAGGGATCGGCAATCCTGGGAGAGAAGCAGTCCGAAGGATTGCTCGCCGGCGAATGGTCGCTCGTCGTGCGCACGGCCGGCTTCCCCAAGGGCGAGCTGCGCGGCCAGCTCGTGCGCTGACGCCGATACCCTTAGAAGAGACGCCGCTGCAGGAACTCGGCGTAGCTCTCGTTCTGCGCGTCGCCGAGTCCAACCTTGTTGAGCACGGCGAAGGCGGCCTCAGCATCCGGTGTCTCGATGGCGATGCTTTCCAGCTTGTCATCGCCGATGCGCAGCTCGCAGAACTCGGCGACGCAATTGCCGAGATCGTAGAGTGTGCGCTGCTTGTCGACCTTGGCCGTGGCCAACGCCGGCTGTCCGGAAATGACGGACAACAGGGCGCCGTCCGTCAACGCGCCGCCGCGACCGATTTCGAGGTCAAGACCGAGCGCCGGAATGACGATGCCCTCGATCTCCTCGACCGACACCGGAAATTCCGCATCGAGCGGACGCGCCCATTCCTCGAGCGCCTGCAGGCGTCCGCGTAGCGTCTTCACCTGCAGCCGGCCGGCGCGGATCTTGACGTTCAATTCGATGTTGAGGCGCGTGACGATGTACGTCTCGCGACTGAGGTGCTGCTTCTTTCCCGGGCCGAGCGCGGCGAAGCGATCGCGGATGACGGAGAAGTCCTCGCCGAAGCGGCGGAACTCGTAGCGCGTCGCGTCCTTGAACTTCATGCGCCTTCCCCCTTGTCGCGGAACTGCGCCAACGCTGCCAGCGCCTCGTCGATGTCGGCGGCAGTGTGGTCGGCGGAAATCTGGAAGCGTATTTCCTCCTCCCCCTTCGGCACGACGGGAAACGCGAGCCCGGTGGCAAGGATGCCGCTGTCGCGCAGGTGGGCAACGAGCGCGGCGGTGCGGCGCGTGTCGCGTACGAGCAGCGGCACGACCGGGTGCTGGCCCTCGACCGTCTCCAGCCCGAGCGCGCGCAGCCCGTCGCGGAACCGTTGCGTCATGGCGCGCAGGTGATCGAGCAGCCCGCGCCCCTCTTGGCTGTCGACGCGTTCGACGGCGACGCGTGCCGCCTCGGCTTCGCCCGGGGTGATGGGGTTGGAGTAGATGTAGAAGGGCGACGTCTCGCGCAGGTAGGCGACCAACGGCTTCGCCGCGACGACATACCCTCCGTTGACGCCAAACGCCTTGCCAAGCGTGCCGATCAGCACATCGACCTTGGCGCCGACGACCTCCTCGGTGCCGCGTCCGTTGGCACCGAAGCCGCCGACGCCGTGCGAGTCATCGGCGACGACGACGATGTTCTCGGCGTAGCTCGCATCGTGCTTGGCGGCAATCTGCATGATTTTGCCGAGGTCTGCGTGATCGCCGCGCATGCTGAAGACGCCGTCCGTGACGACCACAGCGCGCGCGCAGGTGCGCGACAGCGCCGCCAGATGCCGCTCCAGCTCGTCATAGTCGAGGTGCGCATAGATGCGCTTCTCGGCCGGGCGCGACAGCGAGATGGCGTTGATGATCGAGTTGTGATTGAGCGCGTCGCTGATCACCGCCGTCTTGTCGGTAATGAGCGGCGAGAGGACGCCCATCACCGTCGCATAGGCGGAGCTGAACAGCATGCCGGCCTCGCGTCCGTGGAAGGCGGCGAGCCGCGCTTCCAGCTTCACATGCGGCGCCCAGGTGCCGGAGATGAAGCGCACGGCGCCCGGCCCGACACCGTAGCGGCGCACGGCCTCCTCCTCGGCCTCCATGACGCGCGTCGCAAACGACAGTCCGAGGTAGCTGTTGGAGTTCATGCGCAGGAACGGCCTTTTGCCGTGCCCCTCGACAAGGAAGCGCGGGCCCTTGCCGGCGGACGGCTCGACCATGCCGACGGTGACGGACTCCGCGCCCTTGAGACGGCCCGAGCTGCTCAGCTCCTCCAGCCTCGTTGTCAGCAACGGCATAAGTCGGTCGGTGGGCATGGCATCCTTCGGCTCTAGTGTCCCGCTTCCGAAGTTCGCCAAACCTCGATGCCAGGGTCCGGAGCGAACTTCGGAAGCAAAAGGGACACTAGATTTATAGCTTTGCTAGTGCGATTCAGATCGAGAAATTTGCTCCAAGGCATGCAGCGGGCGTAGGCGAATTTCTCGATCATCGCACTAGCGCTCGCGGCGCGGCGCTTCCAGCTTTTCCCTGACGCGGGCGAGCATGTCGTCGGTCATGGCCTCGAGATCGAAGCGCGGTTTCCAATCCCAGTCGGCATGCGCGGCGCTGTCGTCGAGCGAGCGGGGCCAACTGTCGGCGATCGACTGGCGCACCGGATCGACATCGTAGTCGATGGCGAACTTCGGGATGTGCCGGCGGATAGCGGCGGCGATTTCCTCCGGCGTCACGCTCATCGCCGTGATGTTGTAGGCGTTGCGGTAGCGCAGGCGTGCGGGGTCGGCAGCCATGAGACCGATCATGCCCGAAATGGCGTCGGGCATGTAGGCCATGTCGAGTCGCGTGTCGGCCGACAGGAAGCACGTGTAACGGCCATAGCGAATGGCGTGGTAGAACATCTCCACGGCGTAGTCGGTGGTGCCGCCGCCCGGTGCCGCCACGTAGGAGATGAGGCCCGGCAGGCGCAGCCCGCGCGTATCGGTGCCGAAGCGAGAGGCGTAGTAGTCGCACAAGAGCTCGCCCGCCACCTTGGTCACGCCGTAGATGGTCGTCGGCCGCTGCACGGCGACCTGCGGCGTCAAATCGCGCTGCGTCTCGGGACCGAAGGCGCCGATGGAGCTGGGGAAGAACACCTGGCAGTCGTAGGCGCGCGCGACCTCGAGCACATTATATAGACCGCTCATGTTGACGGTCCAGGCGAGCTGCGGCGCCGCTTCGGCAGAGGCGGAGAGCAGCGCTGCCAGATGATAGATGGTGCCGACATCGTAGCGGCGCACCGCCTCGTGCAATTGGTTCGGCTCGGTGCAGTCGAGGTGATCGTAGGGCGCGATGGCGGCGGCGCCGCTCGGCGGCAGCGCTTTCAGATCCGTGGCGATGACATTGTCGGCGCCGTAGCGATGACGCAGCGCCGGCACCAGCTCCGAGCCGATCTGGCCAAGCGCCCCGGTCACCAGGATCTTGTTCATCGGGCCTCCGCGATCTTGACCGGCGCTCACGCACCATAATGGTCGCGATACCACTTAACGAAGCGGGCAATTCCCTCCTCGATCGGCGTCGCCGGCGCAAAGCCGACGTCGGCCACGAGATCATCGACGTCGGCATAGGTCGCCGGCACGTCGCCCGGTTGCAGCGGGAGGAAGATCTTCTTTGCCTCGCGTCCGAGGTTCTTCTCGAGCACCGCGATGAAATGCATCAGTTCGACGGGGCTGTGATTGCCAATGTTGTAGATGCGATAGGGTGCCGAGGACGTCGCCGGGTCGGGGCGAGCGCTGTCCCAGGCGGGGTTGGGGGAGGCGATGCGGTCGGTGGTGCGTAGGACGCCCTCGACGATGTCGTCGATGTAAGTGAAGTCGCGCGCATGGTGGCCGTTGTTGAATATCTCGATCGGCTCGCCGGCGAGAATGCTGCGCGTGAACTTGAACAGCGCCATGTCGGGACGACCCCACGGTCCGTAGACGGTGAAAAAGCGCAGACCCGTCACCGGCAGCCGGTAGAGGTGGGAATAGGAGTGGGCCATCAACTCGTTCGCCTTTTTCGAGGCGGCGTAGATGCTCAGCGGGTGGTCGACGTTCTGATGCACGCTGAAGGGCATAGTCGTGTTGGCGCCGTAGACCGAGCTCGACGACGCAAAAACGAGATGCTCGACGCCGTGGTGGCGGCAGCCTTCCAGCACATGCAGCGTGCCGACGATGTTGGCGTCGACGTAGGCATGCGGGTTTTCCATGCCGTAGCGGACGCCCGCCTGAGCGGCGAGGTGGATAACCCGCTGCGGTTGCGCCTCGCCAAACAGCCGCTCCACGCCGGTGCGGTCGGCAAGGTCGAGCTTGTGGAACGAGAACCCGGGCGCGCCCTGAAGCTGGCCGAGGCGCGCCTCCTTCAGCCTAACGTCATAATAGGTATTGAGATTATCGAGACCGATAACCTCATCCCCCCTGGCCAGCAGTGCCTTAGCGGTATGGTAACCGATGAAACCGGCGGCGCCGGTGACGAGAACCCGCATGTGTCATATTCCCTGCGCGAGGGTCAGAACGCCCGCGTCCTGATGACGCCGGCAATACCGCCAGCCGGCGCTAAGTGATACATAGAAGGCTGTCAAGGCGAGGCGTTTCGGTGATAGCCTTCGGGTGGCTTCCTTCGCACATTGGCCCTTCGACCGCGGTGCGGCGACGGCGAAACAGGCGGCAGGCGTCATGCGCATATTCGCCACAAATTTCCAGAGAGAGTTACCGCCGGCCGTGGATGCGCCCGACCCCGAATCCTGCCACGCATCATCATCCTGCGCACGGGCGTTCCATATGCGGCCGTGCGTGCGCCTCGGAAAGTTTCCGGCGCGGCATTCAATTGCTCCTGGAGGGACCCACGCGTGTTGAAAGGCGTCGTTGAAACCACCCCCGCAGATCCAATCTCGTCCTACTTCCAAGAGCTGGGTCGCGCGCTCACCGCCGTCCGGGTGAGCGACCACGAGGGGCGCCCGCTCGATATGCAGAAGGGCTTCGAGTGGGTCGCCGAGGCCGCACGCAACGCGCACACGCGCGGCAACAAGGTCATCCTCATCGGCAACGGCGGCAGCGCTGCCATCGCCAGCCACCATGCCATCGAGTTCCTGAAGAACGGCGGCATCCGCGCTCTGGCGCTGAACGATCCGGCCGCGCTCACCTGCCTCAGCAACGATCTCGGCTACGCCAACGTCTTCTCCGAGCAGCTCAAGTTGCATGCTGTTTCCGGCGACCTGCTGATCGCGATCTCGAGCTCGGGCCAGTCAGTCAACATCCTGAAGGCGGCCGAGGTCGCCCGCGCCAGCGGCATGAACATCGCCACCTTCAGCGGCTTCCAGCCCGACAACCTGTTGCGCGGTCGCGGTGACGTGAACTTCTACGTGAACTCCAATCAATACGGGTTCGTCGAGGTCGCCCATCACGCCTTGATCCAGGCGATACTAGACCTCTACGTCTTTCCGCGCCGCCCCGCGCCGTAGTTGACGGCTTGCGAGCGTCGACCGCAACGGGAACGCTACGCCCAATGTCAGACGGTCCGCCCTCCATCGCCGCGCGCACGCTCGACCTGAGGGTGGGCGTTTGCAGTGCGCCCAGCGCGGCACGGTCGGCCCTCGTGCACGAAATCGAAAACAGCAAGGCGCGTTGTCCGCTTTCCGTCACCGAAGCGGGAGACGTCCTCACCGAGAGCAGCGCGGCTGCCGACGTACTCGTGCTCCTCGCCGAAATGTCCGAGGGCTTCACCTCCGGTGCGCGCCGCCTCGCAGCGAGCGCGCGCGCAGCCGGTGTCCGCCATATCGTATTGGCGCTGGACAACCCTGGCCCAGCGATGTGGGATCGCGAGGCGTTCGATCCCGCCAGCTCGGCATTCGCTGAATTTGCGCAAAAGTTCGAGTTCGCCTCGGCGCGCGCCCTTCCGCTCTCGACGTCCTCAGGTGAGAACGTTCGAACGCCGAGCCCGGGCTGCAATTGGTACAATGGCCCAACGCTCATCGCGCATCTCGAAGCACTCGACGACGGGGACCCTTGCCTCGGCGACGCCGACCACACGCAGCTCACCGAGCAATTTGCCGCTCATATCGCCTGTGTGTCGCCGCAGGAAGTGATTCCCGGCCGCGAATACCAGCTCAAGCTCGCCGGCCAGGAGCTGCCGGCCAGCGTCACCGTCGTGAAGTACCGCCTCGATATCGACAGCCTGCACCGCGTTCCGGCCCGCACGCTGGCTCGCGGGGACATCGGCGTGTGCACGGTTGCCACGCACACCCCGCTAGCGGTCGACGGCCTGGCCGGCTCCCGCCACTCCGGGCGCTTCACGCTGTGTGACCTTTTCACCGGCGAGACGGTCGCTGCCGGCACCGTGGATTTCGCCCTCCGCCGCGGCATGAACATCCACTGGCAGCCGCTGACCGTGACGAAGGACCTGCGCGCCACAGTCAAGCAGCAGCGGCCCTGCGTCGTCTGGTTGACCGGCCTGTCGGGTGCGGGGAAGTCGACGATCGCCAACCTGGTCGAAGGGTGGCTAGCACTGCGCGGCTGCCACACCTACCTCCTGGATGGCGACAATGTGCGCCACGGCCTCAACAAGGATCTCGGCTTCACCGCCGCCGATCGCGTCGAGAACATCCGCCGGGTCGGCGAGGTGGCGCGGCTGTTCGTCGATGCGGGTGTCATCGTCATCTGCTCCTTCATCTCGCCGTTTCGCGCCGAGCGCGAAGCCGTGCGGGCGCTGCTCGACGACAGCGAGTTCCTGGAGATTCACGTGACGGCGCCACTGGAAGTGTGCGAGCGGCGCGATCCCAAGGGCCTCTATGCCAAGAGCCGCGCCGGGCAGTTGCCGAACTTCACCGGCATCGATTCACCCTACGAAGTGCCGGATCATCCCGATCTTGTCCTCGACACGACTTCAGCCCCGGCCGCCGAGCTCGCCCAGCGCGTCGTCGCGTTATTGCAAACCCGTGGTGTGGTGCCGCCTCTGGCCGCCGATGTGCGCCTCGCTGGCAGCCACTAACCTGTGCAAAACGGCGCAGATACTTGCATGTCCTGCTGAACGTGGCCCATCAACCACACCGGGCAAATATGTGCGTACTGCCGATTTTACCGTCGACAGGTAGTGCTTAGATTTCGCTCGGATCGGAGATTCGACGGCGATGGCATGCGGCGGGACCTCGACAACACGTGCTGGTCGTGCGGCGCTCGCTTGCACGCTGGCGTTGTCTGTCGCCGGCTGCTCGACGATCTCCGGGCTCAGCGGCGCGCCGCGTCCGGGCTACCAGGGTGACGGCAGCTACGTAATGACCTCCGAACAGCAGGCGCTCGGCTGCCGCGAGTTGCAGGCGCGCCAGGTCGGATTGCAGGAGCGCATGCAGTCGCTTCCGGAGAGGGCCGTCAAGGAGATGCAGGAGCTGCCCAAGACGGTGGCGGGCGCATGGGCGCGGCTCGTTGGCTCTTCCGACCAAGGCGCGCCTTCGCTCGCCGAGTACAACGAGGTGAAGGCGGAGCATGCGGCGCTGAATGACAGCCTGTCGCGCAAAGGCTGCACCTCGGTCGAGACGGCATCCATCAAGCACTAAGTTCGCGCGTGCTGCGCGGCGATGCGCGTGAGTGCCCCGAGCGTGTCCGGGTCCGGCTGCCATCCCGCGGCGATCAGCTTGCCGGGATCGATGACCAGGGATCCGCCGATCCGATCCCACACGTCGCCGCGCCCGAGCAACCTGAAAGCTTGTGCAAAGACCGCCGGCGGCACCGGATAAAGGCGCGGCGCACGCCCGAGCCCGCGACGCAGCGCGGCAATGATCTGAGGCAATGTCACTGGCGTTGGATCGGCGACGAGATACACCTGCCGCGCTGCCATGTCGGCGCCGAGCACGAACCGCACGGCAGCGGTCAGGTTGTCGAGGCTGACGAGCGATCGCCGATTGGCGAGCCAGGCGAACGGCAGCGGCCAGGGTGAATCGGCGACCCGCAACAGCCTCGCGAGATTTCCCTTGGCGCCGGCGCCGTAGACCATCGCCGGACGCAGGATAGTCCAGGGTACGCCTGCGGCGCGCACGGCGGCTTCCGCCCGCAACTTGGCGCGACCGTAAGCTTCGGTCGGGAGAGGCGTATCGTTCTCTGTCAGCACGCCGTCCGCCGCCGGGCCGCTCTGCGCCCGCACGGACGACATGAAGACGAGCCGGCGCACGTCGGCTTTGCCGCAGGCGGCGGCGAGTTCGGCGGTTGCCGCATGCACGACGCGGTCGTAGTCGGCCTCGGCGATAGCGGGGCCGATGTGGGCGATTCCGGCGAGATGCACGACGGCGTCGACACCGGCTAACAGCGGCGCCCAGTCGACCGGCTGGCGATAATCGCCGGTAGTAACCGTCTCGACGCCCGCGGGAAACATGCCTTCGCTCGGGTGGCGGGTGGTCGCGCGCACGCGATGACCGGCCCCGGCGAGAGCGTCGACCAGGGCTCGGCCGACGAAGCCAGAAGCCCCCGTGACCAGGACGCGCGCGCTCATCGACGCACGCGCACGAAGGAATCGAGCAGCCAGGCGACGAGCCCGACGCCGATGAGCAGTGCCGCAGCGCTGCTCCAGGAGGTCGCGTCGACGACGCTGAGCGCGGCCAATACGACGAGCCCGACGTTGACCAGGAATACGCGCCGCACGATCTCGATGTTGGTGAAGCCGTTGTCGCGGGCGCGCTGATAGTGGTGGGTGCGATGCGCCATCCATAGCTTCTCGCCGGCCCGCGCGCGGCGCAGCAAGGTGACGCTCGCATCAGCGACAAAATACAGCGGCAGGAGGAGTGCTGCCACGAGATGCCCGGAGCCGGCCACCAGGATCAGCAGCCAGGCGAGCAGCAGCCCGATGGGAAGACTGCCCATGTCACCCATGAACAGCCGCGCCACGGGCCGATTGAACGGCGCAAAGCCGAGCATGGCGCCATTGAGTGCGAGCGCGACAAGGAGTGCCTCGGGGGGGAGCGCGCCCAGCGCGCCGATGACGGCGATCCCGGCGGTGACCGGCACCACCTCCGCCACCATCATCCAGTCGATGCCGTCCATGAAGTTGACGAGGTTGATGAACCACAGCGCGCCAACGAGCAGCAGGGCACGCTCGAGCCAGAAGGGAATGAATGGCAGTGCGCGCATACCCTCGGGTAGCGGCCCCGAGCATCAAGGCGACCGCTGCCGCCTGCACGCCGAACTTCGCCAAGGCGCCGAGCTCGAAATGATCGTCGGCCGCGCCGAGCAACATCATCAGAAGAGCGGCAAGCAGCGCCAGCAGCACGCCGTTGCGCGCCGCCTCGTCCCATAGCCCGGAAAAAAGCATCGCTCCGGCGCTCACCCCGAGGGTTGCAGCACTGATCGCAAGACCGCCCCATTGCGGCGTCGGCGACCGGTGCGAGGAGCGGTGCGTAGGGATGGCGACGGCGAAGTTGCGGAATATGGGCGTCAGGGCGAGGATCAGCAGCCCGCAGAGCGACGAGCGCATTGAGCCAAGCCACGGGCGCGAGACTTCCCACGATGGACCAGGCGGCCGAGGTGTCAGGCATCGCAACCGCTCTTCAGATAGCCCGCCGCTTCGATCACGCACGCTCGAACATTGGCTGGGGCGCCAGGATTCGAACCTGGGTATGACGGAATCAAAATCCGTTGCCTTACCACTTGGCGACGCCCCATCACCCCCGCGATGACGAAGCAATGCTTCGCCGGCTATGGGGGAGCGCCCCGTATAGTCGAGCCCGTGGGAGCGAGCAATGCCGCTGAATTGCACGCCGCAAAGGGCCTTCGACGGCTTGGGGATGGGCGTCGAACCCTTCGCTTGCGGGGCTGCCGCATGGCCGCTATAAAGCCGCCCTCGCCGCATGCATCCTTCATAGGACGCTGCGGCGTTGTCCCTCAAAGGACTGACGGTCGGGCGGAGCGTAGCGCAGCCTGGTAGCGCACTTGCTTCGGGAGCAAGGGGTCGGGAGTTCGAATCTCCCCGCTCCGACCATCACCTTCGACGCGCAGGCGAGAAGCTATTTGTCAGTGCGTAAGCTGGCGCCGCGGGCCGCGCCCTATTGCGGCTGCACCGGCGGGTTTGGTACCGGCTGTTCTTTGCTGATCGTAGGTCCGCTCATCTCGTCGGCGGGTGGCGGCGCCACCACAGCGATTAGCAGGGCGGCAATAATGCCCAAGCCGAGCATGCCGACGATCCAGGCGGTGGCGCTTTCTACGCCCGGTTTTCGCGATGCCGGAAGACCTTTTCGGCGTTCCATCGTGCACCTCCTTTTCGACGGTGTGGCTAACCCTCGAGGGACGGAAGCGTTCCCTTCGTAACCCCCTGAGACTGGCCTGCGTGGCAATCCGTCCCTAAGTTGGCCGGCGCGAACGGAGCGCCGCATGAACAAATGGGCGAGAGTTTGAAATTCAACACTTCGATGCAGTTCACCTATGGCGTGGCGGACCGCATGGGCGAGGGCATAGCCCGGCTTGTGGCCCCGAACGGCGGGCCGTTGACCTTCAAAGGCACCAACACCTACATCGTCGGCACACGCGATCTCGCCATCATCGATCCGGGACCCGATGACAAGCCGCACCGCCTGGCCATCCTGGCGGCCGCTGCCGGGCGCCCGATCACCCACATCATCGCGACGCATGCGCATCGCGATCACGTCGACGGCGTAGCTGCCCTGCAATCGGCTACGGGCGCGCGCACGTACGGCTTTCGTCGTTCTGAAATCCCTGCCGGCGGTGGCGGCGATGCCGACGCCGAATACGTCGGTCACAGCTTCCGCCCCGACGTGCACGTCGGCGATGCCGACAGGATTGAAGGCGAAGGGTGGACGCTGACGGCGCTGCATACGCCCGGTCACGCACCCGATCATCTATGTCTGGAGCTTGAAGGCACCGGCACTGTTTTTTCCGGCGATCACGTGATGGCCTGGAATACGTCCGTCGTGGCGCCGCCGGAAGGCCGCATGGCGGACTACATGCGCTCGCTCGAGCTGTTGCTCGGTCGCGAGGATTCGACGCTGCTCCCCGGTCACGGAGGCGCCATCGAGGAGCCTCGGCGAATGGTGAAGGCGTATCTCCTGCATCGCAAGTGGCGCGAGCAGGCGATCCTCGACGCTGTGCGTAAGGGCACCAACACCGTGCGTGCACTGCTGCCGGTGATCTATCGCGATCTCGATAAGGCTGTCGTCGGCGCCGCAACGCTGTCGCTGCGCGCGCATGTCGACCACTTGGCCGAGCGTGGGCTTATCGCCTGCGACGATTCTTCGAACGTCGACTGCGTGGCCGTTCCTCTTTGACGGCCTTTTCCGCCTCGGCATCCTCGCCGCCGCGAGCGGCGGGCACGGTTGATTCCATCACCGTCACGACTTCCTTGAGGATGACGCGGACACGGTCGGCGTTGCGACCGAGGTCGTGGCCGCCAAAGCGGGAGGCGGAACGTACATCGAGGCGCGCGTGCCGCCCGGTGCCGGCAACACGGATGGCGACATCGTCATAGAGGCCGAGGATGAGCGTGCGATCGGCGATCTCGATGAGTCCGGGCCGGCCGGCGGCAACGTCCGGCGGCTCCTGATGCACGATCTCCAACTTCAGTCGCTTGGCGGCGTCGACCGCCAGCTCGAAGACCTCATCGGTCGAGCGATCAATCTCGATCGGCTTGATGTCCGGATAAGCGATGAGCTGCTTGCGCGCGAATGCTAGCCCCGGATAGTCGATCGGATTGGACCCCTCAGGACGCTGCTTGGCGATCTCGACGAATGGCGGGGGGCTGTTTACGTCGGTGGTCACGTCGTTGATGCTCGGCAGTCCCTCGTACTTCGGCAGGAAGAGAAGCGGCCACAGCATCAGCCCGAGGCTGACGAGGATGGCGAAGACGACGCGCGCCGTGCCGGGGCGGCCCGTACGCCAGATGCCGATGGTCGCGGCGGCGGACATGAGCAGCGACAGCCCGGCGCCGAGGAAGGCGACCCATGTCAGGTTCTCGGCAATCGGTGTCGGCAGGGAAAACAGCCGATGTAGGAACAGCGCCGTGGCCAACAGCACGGCCGAGAACACCGCGATACGACTGGTCCAGCGGGCAAAGAACGACGGACCCAGGGGCGGCGGTGACCTCATGCGCGGCGCAGCCTCGACGGCCTGGGCTGGGGGACGATGGGAGCCATGCGATGCGTCGTATCCGGAAATGGGTGTCGGCCGGTAGAGGATAACGCAGAATCGGGCGAAAAACAGTGATGCCCACGCCCTGCAGGGCCGCGCTAAACGTGCTGGCCACCGTTAATGTGCAATTCGGCCCCGTGCACGTAGCTGGATTGCTCGCTGCACAGGAAATAGATGGCGCGGGCAACCTCTTCGGGAGAGCCGAGGCGCTGCATCGGAATCTGCTCCTCGACGATCTTGCCGGTGCCTGGCGACAAGATCGCCGTATCGATCTCGCCCGGCGAGATGGCGTTGACGCGGATGCCGCGCGGCCCGAGGTCAGCCGCCATTTCCCTCGTCAATGCAGCCAGCGCCGCCTTCGAGGTCGCGTAGGCCGAACCGGCAAACGGGTGCACGCGGCCGCCGGCGATGGAGGTGATGTTGACGATGGCGCCCTGCGCGCGCTCCAGCTCGTCGAGAAGGCCACGCACCAGCATGAGCGGGGCAAAGAAGTTTACCTGATAGACGTGGTGCCAATCCTCGATCGACGTGTCGGTGGCATTGAGCCGCGCGCCGCCTGCCGCTTTGGGGCTGATGGCGGCATTGTTCACGAGCGCATCGAGGAGTGAGCCGTCGACTGCCAATCGCTCTCGTATAACGGTGATGGCGCGGGCCGTGTCGGCCGCGTCGGCAAGGTCGACCTGCATGTGGTCGTCGCGGCCCAACTCCCAAGGACAGCTCTCGGGGAAGGGATGCCGCGAGCAACTGATTACGCGCCAACCCGAGGCGGCAAAACGCATCACCGTTGCGTGGCCGATGCCGCGCGAGGCACCCGTCAACAACAACGTCTTGCGCTTCGGTTTGCCGCTCGTCGGCATGGCGTCCATCGTCCAGCAAGGCATCCTGATGCGGTTTGCCCGGACACCGGGGCGCGGTCAAGGCGCGGTACGCAAGGCCCTTAAGGGCTAGGGATAAAGGCGCGTTTTGAGCCAGTCGCCGCCGGGCGCCTCGCGCTTGAATGAAATGCGCTCGTGCAGTCGCGACAAGCGGCTGTGCCAGAACTCGATCTCGAGCGGCGTGACGCGGAAACCTGACCAATACGGCGGCCGCGGCACGGCCCCGACGAGGTATTTGGCGGTCGCCGTCCCTACGGCTTTTTCCAGCGCAAAGCGGCTTTCCAGGGGACGCGATTGTTGAGATGCCCAAGCGCCGATCTGCGCCGAGCGCGGGCGCGTAGCGAAGTACGCGTCGGCCTCCGCAGCGCTCGTCGGCGTCACCGGACCGCGCACGCGCACCTGCCGATGCAGGCTTTTCCAATAGAAGTCGAGCGCGGCATGCGGCGCGGCGCCGAGCTCGCGGCCTTTGGCGCTCTCGAAGTTGGTGAAGAAGACAAACCCGCGCCCGGCGTGGCCCACGGGATCGACAGCCTTCAACAGAACCATGCGCACGTTGGGATGGCCTGCAGCATCGACGGTCGCCAGCGCCATGGCGTTTGGATCGTTCGGCTCGTGGCGCGTCGCGTCGGCGAGCCAGGTGTCGAAGAGCGCGAATGGCTCGGCGGCCTCGGCGAAGTCGCCGGGCTCGAGCGCCGCACCGGCCGCGGCAGACTGATCATTGCTCACGTCAACACCTCGTTAACTCGCCGTCCCGCGTTTGGCACAGCTCTTCAGTCAGCCTTAACCAAAGCAGCTCATACTCACCACAAGTCACCCCGCAAGTAGCGGATCGTAGCGTCGTCAGCATGAGTGATCGCGTCATGAGTTCGCATTCCTCACTAGTAACGCTTGCTACCGTTGCCGCCACGGCTTTCGTGCTCGCCGCACAGGTGCTGCTCGGCTCGTCGGCGGCTTTCGGCGGATCGGATGAGTGGGCAACGTCCGTCTCTCCCGCCGCTCCCGCCAATGCACCGACGCAGATCCCGCTCTCCCTGGTACCGGGGACTACCGTCGACATTGCCGTACCGCTGCCCAAGCTGGACGAGAAGGACGAGATCGCGGCCCTCGAGCGCATTCAATACGCGCTCTCGGAGGTCGGCGACGGCAAGACATATGTCTGGCGCCGCTGGCATGGAAGACTGTCTGGTATCGTACAGCCCACCACGTCGTTCAAGGATAGCGGCGGCAAAGTGTGCCGGCATCTGATCGTCCTCATGACGAGCGGCACCAACACGAAGAAACAAGAAGGAATTGCCTGCCGGCTGCCGAGTGGCCGCTGGCAGCTCGATGGCTGAAGCAGCGGGTCCCCTTACCGTTTCGACTTCGCCGAAAGGCCGGCCCCCGAGGGCCGGCCTTTTTCGCTCATTCCTGTAGAAATGTGCGCATCTGGACCCCACAGTGCATTTGTGTAGGATGCCCGCCGAACGAACCCGGCGACAATTAGGAACAGAGAGAGACCCATGACGGAGCCATTGCCGAGCGCAGGGGTTGCGAGAGGCAACCTGATGGCTGGCAAACGCGGCCTTATCATGGGGTTAGCCAATAACCGTTCGATTGCGTGGGGCATTGCCCGCGCGGCCGCCGCGCAGGGCGCCGAACTTGCCTTCACCTATCAGGGTGACGCGCTGAAGAAACGCGTCGAGCCGTTGGCGGCAGAGCTCGGCTCGACGGTCGTGCTTCCCTGCGACGTCGTCGATGCGGGGTCCATGGATGCCGTCTTCGCCGAACTGCAGCGGGTTTGGGGTCGTCTCGACTTCCTCGTCCACTGCATCGCCTTCTCCGACAAGTCGGAGCTCGACGGACGCTACGTCGACACGAGCGAAAAGAACTTCACGCAGACGATGCTCGTCTCCTGCTACTCGTTCACTGCGCTCGCGGCGCGCGCCGAGAAGCTGATGCCGCCCGGCGGCTCGATGCTGACGCTGACGTACTACGGTGCCGAGAAGGTAATGCCGCACTACAACGTCATGGGCGTCGCCAAGGCCGCGCTCGAGGCCAGCGTGCGCTATCTCGCGGCCGACCTCGGCAAGAAGAGCATTCGCGTCAACGCAATCTCTGCGGGACCCATCAAGACGCTGGCCGCTTCCGGCATCGCCGACTTCCGCTACATCCTGCGCTGGAACGAATACAATTCACCGCTGCGCCGCACGGTGACCATCGAGGAGGTCGGCGGCGCCGGCCTCTACCTGCTCTCGGACCTATCGCGCGGCGTCACCGGCGAGGTCCACCACGTCGATTCCGGCTATCACGTGCAGGGTATGAAGAACGAAGAAGCGCCGGACATCACCGTCGCCAAGGCCGAGGACGCCTGAGCTGAGCGGGCGTATCGCCTAGTGTGATGATTGAGAAATTCGCTGCCGTCAGCGGCGAGGGATCGAGCGAATTTCTCGATCTGAATCACACTAGCAAGTCTAGGATTCCTAGTGTCCCTTGTGATTCCGAAGTTCGCTCCCGGTCCCGGCGCCGAGCTCTGGCGAACTTCGGAATCGGGACACTAGGATGCGCGCCGACGTCACCATCTATTTCATCCGTCACGGCGAGACCGACTGGAACGCGCAATCGCGCTACCAGGGGCAGGCCGACGTCCCCATGAACGCGACCGGCCGCGCCCAGGCGCACCGCAACGGCGAAGCCTTGCGTGCGCTCCTGCCGGCAATCGGCGGTGTCCGCTATGTTGCCAGCCCGTTGCTGCGCGCCCGCGAAACCATGGAGATCCTGCGCTCGGCAATGGGGCTCGAGCCGCACGCCTACGCGCTGGATGAGCGCTTGAAGGAACTCCACTACGGCCACTGGCAAGGCATCTTCGCCAAGGATTTGCCGGAGATCGATGCGCCGGGGATCGCAGAGCGCTCGCGCGATACCTTTCGCTGGCGACCCAAGGGCGGCGAAAGCTACGAGGATCTGATGGCCCGCTCCGTCGACTGGCTTGGCAGTGTGACCGGTGACACGGTCGTCGCCGGCCATGGGGGCGTCAGCCGCGTGCTGCGCGGGCACCTCTACGGTCTCGACCCTGCGATCGTGCCGGAGCTGCCAGTGCCGCAGGATCGCGTCCTGGTTCTGCGCCGCGACGACATGGAGTGGATTTAATCCGGCGCACGCGGCCGGCTCCCCGCGGGGGAGTCGCGTGCGCCAAAAAAGAAAGAGCCGGAGCAGCGGCTGCCCCAGCTCTTCCCCGTAACGTCGAATGGCCGCTCGGTGCCGGTTGCTCAGACCGGCAGGGAGCAGCCGATGTCGGGCACGACCAAAGCCGGCCCGTGACGCAGACCTTGCTTGCGACGCGCGACCGGCGGATCTAACGCCCTAAGCTCAGAAAGTTGCGAGACCTGTGGTCCCAAGGCCAAGCCTGAAGGTGACCGGTGGTCCCCGCCAAGTGGCGGTGTTGCAGAAGATCGCGCTTCGCTCGAAGCGTCCTCTTCCTGCTGACTTCTGGCAGCTTGTCGCGTATCGCGACGCAGTACTGAACTCAGATAAGCTGCATCGATTGAGTCTGTCACGGGCTTTGCCGCCCTCGGGCCTTGCGAGCGTGCGCTTGCACTCCTAAGACTGGCACAACTGCCACGGCGCCAGGTTGCACGCGCATCCGCGTCGCCATCCCTCTCTCCGGCAAACGGTCGATGTCGCACAACACCTTCGGTCATCTGTTCCGTGTCACCACCTGGGGCGAGAGCCATGGGCCGGCACTCGGCTGCGTGGTCGACGGATGCCCACCTGGGCTGCCGCTGGAGGCCGCCGACATCCAAGGCTTCCTCGACAAGCGTCGCCCGGGGCAATCGCGCTTCACGACGCAGCGCCAGGAGCCGGATGCGGTTGAAATCCTGTCTGGCGTGTTTCCCAACGGCGACGGGCGCCAGGTGACCACGGGGACGCCCATCTCGCTGCTGATCCGCAACGTCGACCAGCGGTCGAAGGACTACGGCGACATCGTCGACAAGTTTCGGCCCGGGCATGCCGACTACACCTATTGGAAGAAGTACGGCATCCGCGACTACCGCGGCGGCGGGCGTTCGTCGGCGCGCGAGACGGCTGCACGCGTTGCGGCCGGCGCCGTGGCCCGCAAAGTGCTCGAAGGCGTCAGCATTCGCGGCGCCCTCGTGCAGATCGGCAATATTGCCGTCGATCGCTCCCTGTGGGACTGGGATGCCGTCGACTCCAATCCGTTCTTCTGCCCCGACCCCGCCACCGCCGTGCACTGGGCCGACTACCTCGACGGCGTGCGCAAGTCCGGCTCGTCGATCGGCGCCATTGTGGAGGTCGTTGCCGAAGGCGTCCCGGCAGGTTGGGGCGCGCCGATCTACGGCAAGCTCGATCAGGACATCGCCTCGGCGATGATGAGCATCAATGCCGTGAAGGGCGTCGAGATCGGCGCCGGCATGGGCGCTGCAGAACTCACCGGCGAGCAGAACGCCGACGAAATTCGCATCGGAAAAGATGGGCAGCCGTGCTTCCTGTCGAACCAGGCCGGCGGCATCCTGGGCGGCATCTCCACCGGCCAACCGGTGGTCTGCCGCTTTGCCGTGAAGCCGACATCCTCGATCCTCACCCCGCGCCGGACCATCGATAGAGACGGCGGCGAGACGGACATCGTCACCAAGGGACGCCACGACCCGTGCGTCGGCATCCGCGCCGTGCCGATCGGCGAGGCCATGATGGCCATCGTGCTCGCCGACCATTTCCTCCGCCACCGCGCCCAGGTGGGGGAACGTGATGGCGACGCCTGACCTGGAAGGCGGCGCCGCGCGTTACTAGCTTCCGGACGTGCGCGCGAATAACGATGCGCACGAAGCAGACACGGGAGAGATCGCCATGCAGTACCGCAAGCTCGGATCACTGGAGGTGTCCGCCCTCGGCCTCGGCTGCATGGGCATGTCCGACTTCTATGTCGGCGGCAGCGAAGCGGAATCGATCGAGACCATCCATCACGCGCTGGAGCTCGGCGTCACTTTCCTCGACACCGCCGACATGTACGGGCGCGGGGCCAACGAGGAGCTGGTGGGGCGCGCCCTCGAGGGCAAGCGTGACGGCGTTGTCCTCGCCACCAAGTTCGGCATCGTCCGCGGCGCCGATGGAGCCATCACCGGTTTCGACGGCCGGCCCGAGTACGTGCGTCAGGCATGCGATGCCAGCCTCAGGCGGCTCGGCGTCGACACCATCGACCTCTACTATCAACATCGCGTCGACCCCAACACGCCGATCGAGGAAACGGTCGGTGCCATGGCCGAGTTGGTGCGCGCCGGCAAGGTGCGCCACATCGGTCTGTCGGAGGCGTCGGCGGAAACCATCCGGCGCGCGCACAAGGTGCATCCGATCGCGGCCCTGCAGAGCGAGTACTCGCTGTGGACGCGCGAGCCCGAGGGCGAAATCCTCGCCACCGTGCGCGAGTTGGGTATCGGCTTCGTCGCCTACAGTCCGCTCGGGCGCGGCTTCCTCACCGGGCAGATTAAATCGCCTGAGGATCTGGAAGCGACCGACTACCGA
This sequence comes from uncultured Alphaproteobacteria bacterium, assembly GCA_963795225.1. Classification (GTDB taxonomy): domain Bacteria; phylum Pseudomonadota; class Alphaproteobacteria; order Rhizobiales; family Hyphomicrobiaceae; genus Hyphomicrobium_A. Next base: position 149,203 of record CAWCHB010000020.1, read on the forward strand.
CGCGGATCACCGCGCTTTCAGGGCGAGAACTTCCAGAAGAACCTCGATCTCGTCGTCGCCGTCACCGAGATGGCGGCAGAGAAGCACTGCACGCCCGCGCAACTCGCCTTGGCGTGGGTGCTGGCACAGGGCAACGACGTCGTGCCCATCCCGGGCACGAAGCGGCCGCGCTACATCGCCGAAAATATCGGCGCGCTGGCGCTGACGTTCACGCCTGCCGATCTGCAGCGCATCGATAGTGCGTTCCCGCACGGCATCGCCGCCGGCGATCGCTATCCTGCCGCGGCACTGAAGGCGGTCAACCGCTGAGGCGCCTCGCGACGCTGCCACGCGATCGCCCCCAAAATAATTGCTGCTGCTCGTCAAATTGTCGCACGCCAGACTAGCCAACGTTCGCCGCCTGAGTTATCGTCAACAAACTGAAGCTCAAGAGAAATTCTACATTAAACGTTGCGGCCGCGAGAGGCTTGGCAGCGCGCGGTCAAACGCGTCTCCCGCTCAGCTCAAGAGCCGTGCGAACGATGAATTGTGCCTGCCGTGTTCGCACCGGATGGGGTGCAGATGGTCGGTATCTTCCGCGTTGGGAGGCGTGGTGCCGTGCTGAGAGTCGAAGAACGTCGTGGTCGGCCGTCCCTGTTGAGCAAAGCTGCGGCCGATAGAATTGCCCCCGAAGTCCGCTACGACATCGCTCCTTCCGTTCCGCTGATCGCGCGCGACAGTTTCGTCGCCGAGACGGCGGGCAAGATTGAGCAGCTGCAGGCCACCGTGCGACTGATGTCGCGCGACCTCGGTCAGCTCGCGTCGAAGGTGGCCCAGTTGCAGGAAGCCTCCGAACAGGATCAGCGCTGGCAGGCTTTCCAGCAGAACGAAAAGCGCAGCAAGCAATCAAAGCTCGATGAATTGCTGCGTGGTTGCCGCGATCTCAAGTCGCGTCTCGACAAGATCGAGCAATCCACAGGTGGGGACTACCACGCCTACAACAGCTTCGAGGCGGTGAGCCGCAAGCTTGCCGAGCTCGAAACGTTTCGCGACGAAAGCCGGCGCATCGAGCGCAGCATGATGATGCGTGCCTGGGTGCTATTCGGAGCGGTGAGTGTCACCGCCGTCGTCGTCGTGCTGGCCAACGTGCTGGTCCACTAAGAAAGCGGCAGGCGCTGGTCGGCGCCTGCCGCTCGAACATCCCTCGCAACCGATGCTCAGCTGGCGCGCCGACGTTGCGCTGCCGGACGCTTGCGCGGCTTTGCCGCCACCTTGCTGACCTTGCGCGCGGCTGCACGGCGCGCTCCGCCGGCCTTCGACGTCTTAACTGGCTTGCGCCCGGCACCCTTGTTGACCCGCGCCTCGGCGATCGTCGACAGCTTCCTGTCCGCCGCTTTCTCCTCGCGCAGGTTGCGCTCGAGCAGCGGCACGACTTCGAGCTTGCCGAGCTCCGTCGCCCAGGCGATGAGGGTGCCGTAACGCGTGATCTCGTAGTGCTCGACGGCCTGCGCCGAGGCGACGACGGCGGCGTTGGTCACGCTTCGCCCGTCAACGTCGCCGAGGACCTCGTCGCCCTCTGTGAGGATGCCGTCAATGCCGGGGCAGCGGGTTCCGCGCGGGTTTTCGCCGAGGAGGTCGAACGCCTGCTCGAGGCGCGTCACCTGGTTCTCGGTCTCGGCGAGATGCAGCTTCAGCGCCTTCTTCAATTCCGCGTCGCTCGCCGCCTCGATCATCTTCGGCAGGTTTTTAACGATCTGGTTCTCGGCATAGTAGATGTCCTTGAGGCCGTGCATGAACAGGTCATCGAGGGTCTTAAGGTCTCTAGTGAAAAGTCCCATGGTGCGTCTCCCGGTTTCTTGGCGCAATTTTTCGCGATCCGCGACGCAAACGTGTGAATTCGCAACGAAGTTCCCATTGCGAGCACTATGGACGCTCATCTTGCGGCGCGAGATGGTGTCATTGCGAGCAACCCGTCTGGCTTGCTACTGCTAGCGATGGGACTGCCGGGGGGCTGTCTGACATGACGCAAGCAATCGAAACCGCTGGCGCGCCGGCACGGCAACCGCGCCGCTGGCCCCGGCTGTTGCTGCTGATCGTCGCCATCATCGAGCTCATGGGCGGGATCGGCGCCTTGCCGATCCTCGCCGGCAACCTCGATGAGATCCCCGGACCAGGACTAGGCGGCAAGATCATCCTGGCGACTATCATCCTGCGTCCCATCGTGGCCGCCGTTGCGCTGTTCTTCCTGGTGCGGGGAAACCTGCCGGAAGCGCTTGTATCGATCGCGATCGTCATCCTTGTCGGCTGGGTCAGCTACCTGCCGTCCATCCAACTGCACGGGCTGGACTTGGAGGGCGACGGCGCTGGCGGATTGTTCACCGTCGCACTGATTATCCTGCCGCCCATCTTGGTTCTGGCCATCGCCGCGCTGGCGCTGACGGGCAGCCACCTGAAGCTGGCAACGATCCTGGCGATATTGCCGACGCTGATCAGCATCCTGTCGGTGGTGGCCTTCGGGATCGGCGTGGCGATCTACGGGTTCTGAGCCGCTAGACGCGGTCGCCCCACAGGTCGTAGTCGTCGGCGTGGGCAACGCGCGCCTTGACGATATCCCCGGCCTTGAGGTCGGTGTCGCCGTTGAGGAACACGCTGCCGTCTATCTCCGGCGCGTCCCACTGCGATCGGCCGAGCGCACCCTCATCATCGACCTCGTCGATGATGACGTCGATCTCACGCCCGACCATCCGTGCGAGGCGCTTCTCGCTGATTTCCTTCGCCGTCTCCATGAAGCGGTGCCAGCGCTCGTCCTTCACCTCATCGGGAACCGCACCGGCGAGATCGTTGGCCGGGGCGCCGGCGACCGGTTCGTAGCGGAAGCAGCCGACGCGGGCGAGTTCCGCCTCGCGCATCCAGTCGAGCAGGATCTGGAAGTCTTCCTCCGTCTCTCCGGGGAAGCCGACGATGAAGGTCGAACGGATGGCGAGGTCGGGGCATACCTCGCGCCAGCGGCGGATGCGCTCCAGCGTCTTTTCCTGGGCGGCCGGCCGGCGCATCGCCTTCAAGACCTTCGGCGAGGCGTGCTGGAAGGGGATGTCGAGGTAGGGCAGGATCTTGCCCTCGGCCATCAAGGGAATGACGTTGTCGACATGCGGGTAAGGGTAGACGTAGTGCAGCCGCACCCAGACGCCGAGCTCGCCCAACGCCTCGCATAGCGCTTGGAAGCGGGCTGGCAGCGGGCGCCCCTTCCATTGGCTCTCGGCATACTTGAGATCGAGGCCGTAGGCGCTGGTGTCCTGGCTGATGACCAGCAGCTCCTTGACGCCGGCCTTCACCAGACGCTCGGCCTCGGTCATCACGTGGTTCGACGGACGGCTGACGAGATCGCCGCGCAGATGCGGGATAATGCAGAACGAGCACCGGTTGTTGCAGCCCTCGGAGATCTTCAAATACGCGTAGTGGCGCGGCGTGAGGCGCAGCCCCTCGGCCGGCACGAGGTCCATGAACGGGTCATGCACCGGCGGCACCGCTGCATGCACCGCCTGCACCACCTGCTCGTATTGATGCGGTCCGGTGACGGCGAGCACGCCCGGATGGCTCTCGCGGATGCGTCCTTCCTCGACGCCGAAGCAGCCGGTGACGATAACGCGGCCGTTCTCGGCCATAGCCTCGCCGATGGCGTCGAGGCTTTCCTGCTTGGCGCTGTCGAGGAAGCCGCAGGTGTTCACGACGACGACGTCGGCGCCGCTGTAATCGGGCGCCACCCGATAGCCCTCGGCCCTGAGCTTGGTCAGGATGCGCTCTGAATCGACCAGCGCCTTAGGGCAGCCGAGCGAGACAAAGCCGACGGTCGGCACGTGCCCGCGCTCTTTTGGGGCCGGCGCAGTGATTTTCACGGGAGAAGCTGTCATGCGCGCGGCTCTAGCACGGGCGGCATCGGTGGGCGAGCCCGCAGGATGGGCATGCTGCGCCTTGGGTCCAGGCGGAACGCCGCAGCGGAATGCCTCTACTTTGCGGAACGGGGCGGTTGCGGGAGGCGCAAACCCCTGGAAAGTCGGCCCTGCGACCCACCTCCGCCGCTTAGCACAATCCGGCATAAGCAATGCAGAAGTTCGTCGTTCTGGGCGCCTGTCCGTGCCGCTAGCATCTGCGCATCAACCGCCGGGAGCCGATGCCATGTCCGCCGAACAGTTTCTATCGTGGGCAGGCTTGTTCATCTTGGTCGGCTTTGTCGCCTCGGTGATCTTCGCTCTGGTCTGACACCCGCTAGCGCGTCTCATCGGGGGCGCGGCGATAGACATCGTCGCTGCGGATAATGTCGTCCTCGCCGAGATACGTGCCGATCTGCACCTCGATCATCTCCAACGGCACCTTCCCGGGGTTCTCCAGCCGGTGCCATTGCGTCGCCGTGATGTAGACGCTCTCGTTCTCCTGCACGAGCTTGGCCGTCTCCCCCACCGTCACCTTGGCGGTGCCGCGCACCACGACCCAGTGCTCGGACCGGTGGTGGTGCATTTGCATCGAGAGCTGCCCGCCCGGCTTGACGTGCAGCAGCTTCACCTGGAAGCGGGCGCCGGTGCCGAGCTGCTCGAAAAAGCCCCACGGGCGATAGCTTCTAATGTGCTGGGCCTGCTCGACGCGGTTGAGCCCCTTGAGACGCGCGACCAAGGCCGAGACATCCTGTGCCCGTTCCTGATCGGCGACGAGTAGCGCGTCCGGCGTATCGACGATGACGAGGCCGTCGAGACCTATGGTTGCGACGAGCGAGCGTTCCGAGTGGACGAGGCAGTTTTTCGTGTCGATGAGGATCGCGTCGCCCTGCACAGCGTTGGCCTGATCGTCGCGGGGCGAGGCTTCCCATAGCGACGACCACGAGCCGACATCGCTCCAGCCGACATCGATGGGTACCATCGCTGCTTTCTTCGTCTTCTCCATCACCGCGTAATCGACGGAAATGTTGGGCGAGCGCGCGAAGGCGGCGCTGTCGAGGCGGAGAAAGCCCAGATCCTCGCCGGCCGCTTCGAACGCGGCACGCGCCGCGGCGAGCACATCCGGCGCCAGTTGCTCGATCTCGGCAAGGAAGGTGCGCGCGTGCAGCACGAAGATGCCGCTGTTCCAGAAATAATTCGAATCGGCCACATACTTTTCGGCCGTCGCACGGTTCGGCTTTTCAAAGAAGGCGTCGACACCGAAACCACCGCTTTTTCCCGGCAACTCCTTACCGCGGCGAATGTAGCCATAGCCGGTGTGTGGCCCGCTCGGCACGATGCCGAACAGTACGAGCTTGCCGGTCGCCGCAATGGTGGCTGCACGCTTGAGACTGGCGGCGAACGCCGGCGCGTCCTTCACCACGTGATCCGAGGGCATGACGGCGATGACGGCGTCCGCGGACTTCTTCATGGCGGCAAGTGCGGCGACGGCGACGGCCGCGGCGGTGTTGCGCGCCACCGGCTCGAGGATGATCGCGTCGGACGTCATGGCCGCACCCGCAAGCTCCTCGCGCACGAGGAACCGATGGTCGTTGTTGCAGATGATAATCGGCGGCGAAAAGTCCGCGTCGTCGATGCGCCGCAGGGTGGCGGCCAGCAAGCTTCCCTGACCGTTGAAGAAGCGGATGAACTGCTTGGGATACATGGTTCGCGATAGCGGCCACAGGCGCGTGCCCGAGCCACCGGACAGAATTACGGGAACGATCCGATCCGTCGACATCACTGACCCCGACCCCTTCGATCCATTGCAATCCCGAGTGCGTTGGCGCGCCGCTTGAGGCCTCGCAACGCCGCTTCTTAAGCGCATACGAGCCGCCGACCAAGCCCAGTTTACGCTTGCCTCCAGAGGGGACGGAAGCTGCTATGAGCTTTCATAGTTTTTATCGCCGCGTTCAGCCGATACCAGCCGATCGGCTTTTGTGGCAAAGTCGCCAGTCGGCCTTTAGCCGCCAGTTGCGTCGATGTGGGGGCGGCTTCGCCTCCATGAATTTTTAAGCGGCCTGCCTGTAGGTTAACGCCGGCGCCGTAGGCTGCCATCTGACGGAAATTTCGCAATGCGCGCCTTCGGTCCGACTCTGCGCCTGGCTCTCGGCTGCATCGCCGTCCCGCTGTTGCTGGCTGCGTGCGGCGATCGCAACACCTATCAGCCGCCGCCGCCTGCCGCAGTCTCCGTCGCCAAGCCCGAACAGCGCAAGGTCACACTCTATATGGAGGTGACCGGCAGCACCGCGCCGTTCAATCACGTCGATCTCGTGGCGCGCGTGCAGGGCTTCCTCGACAAGGTCGGCTATAAGGACGGCGCCGCGGTCAAGAAGGGCGACCTGCTCTTCCAGATCGACAAACAGGACTTTGAGATCGCCTTGCAGATCGCACAAGCGACGCAGGCCCAGCAAGAGGCCTTGCTGCTGCAGGCGGACGCCGACTTGAAGCGCAAGCAGGATCTCGTCAAGACGGCCGTGGTATCGGTCGCCCAGCTCGATGAATTGCGCGCCAAGCGCGACTCGACAGTCGCGGCGCTCGAGCAGGCCAAGGGCCAGGTTGCCCAGGCGCAGCGCAACCTTGCCTACACGACCATCGTCGCGCCCTTTGATGGCAGCGTATCGGCGCGCCTCGTCGACCCCGGAGCCATGGTAGGCGCTGACGGGCCGACCAAGCTGGCGACGATCGTGCAGCTCATGCCCATTTACGTGAAGTTCAACATCGACGAGCAACAGGTGCTCGCCATCCGCGAGCGCATGCGCATCGCCGGCGTCACGCTCAAGGACCTCGGTCCCATTCCCGTCGACATCGGCCTGCAGAACGAGCAAGGCTACCCGCACACCGGCACGCTCGACTACGTGGCGCCCGAGGTCGATTCCAGCACCGGCACCCTCGCCGGCCGCGCCGTGCTCGACAATAAAGATTCCGTGCTGCAGCCAGGCCTGTTCGTGCGCGTGCGCATCCCCAAGCAAAAGGATGTCGAGTTCCTTCTCGTGCCCGACATCGCACTCGGCAACAACCAGCAGGGGCGCTACTTGCTGATCGTCAACGACAAGAACGTCGTCGAGCAGCGGCAGGTGCAGCCGGGGGCGTTGGTCGACGGGGGGCTGCGCGTCATCGAAAGCGGCTTGCTGCCGGACGAACGTGTCGTCGTTGGCGGCCTCATGCGCGCGCTGCCCGGCAACACCGTCGTGCCGACGACGACCTCCGCATCCGCGGCGGCCGAGGCGGACGGTCAATGATCGCCAAGTTCTTCATCGAGCGGCCGGTTCTTGCCAATGTCATCGCGCTGCTGATCGTCATCCTCGGCATCGTCGCGCTCTATAATCTTCCCGTCGCGCAATATCCCGACGTCGTCCCGCCCACGGTGCAGGTGACGGCGCGCTATCCCGGCGCCAGCGCCTCCACAGTAGCGCGCGAGGTTGCCCTGCCCATCGAGCAGCGCGTCAACGGCGTCGAAGGCATGATCTATATGTCGTCGCTGTCGACCAGTGACGGCCAGTACACGCTGACGGTCACCTTCAAGATCGGCACCGACGGCGACAAAGCGCAGATCCTGGTGCAGAACCGCGTCACGGCCGCGCTCGCGGCGCTCCCCGAGAGCGTGCAGAAACAGGGCGTGCAGACCAACAAGCGTTCCACGTCCATCCTCGAGATCGTCGCCCTCACCTCGCCGAAGGGACAGTACGACAGCCTGTTCCTTTCGAACTACGCTACGATCAACCTGCTCGACGAGATCGCCCGCCTCGATGGCGTCGGCAACGTCGCCGTGTTCGGCGCCGGACAGTACGCCATCCGCATCTGGCTCGATCCCCAGAAGCTGCAGGCGCGCGGGCTGGTGCCGCAGGACGTCATCAACGCCGTCAATCTGCAAAGCCGCTCGACCAGCGCCGGGCAAGTCGGCCTGCCGCCCGTGCCGCAAGGGCAGACGTTCCAGTATTCGATCAACGTGCACGGCAAGCTCGACGACGTCGCCGAGTTTGAGAAGATCATCGTCAAGACCGACAAGGGTGGCCGCATCACCCGGGTGCAGGACGTGGCAACTGTCGAGCTCGGCGCCCAGCAGTACAGCCAGACGTTCAAGCTCGACGGCAAGCCCTCGGCCGGCATGGCCATCTACCAGTTGCCCAATGCCAACGCACTCGAGGTCGCTGCGCGCGTCGAAAAGCGCATGAACGAGCTGGCCAAGGCGTTTCCGGAAGGCATGACCTGGGTCATCCCCTTCGACACGACAAAGTTCGTCTCCTCCGCCGTGCACGACGTCTACAAGACGCTGATCGAAGCCGCGGTGCTCGTCCTCATCGTCATCCTCGTGTTCCTGCAGGATTGGCGCGCAACGCTGGTGCCGGCGACAACGGTGCCCGTCACCATCATCGGCGCCTTTGCCGCCATGGCGGCCCTCGGCTTCACGGTGAACCTGTCGACATTGTTCGCCATCATTCTCGCCATCGGCATCGTCGTCGACGACGCCATTATCGTCGTCGAAGGCGCCGCCAAGCACATCGAGCATGGGCTGACGCCGCACGATGCCACCATCAAAGCGATGGATGAGTTGCTCGGCCCCATCCTCGGCATCACGCTGGTGCTGATGGCGGTGTTCATTCCCGCTGCGTTCCTGCCCGGCCTGTCGGGCCAGATGTACCGCCAGTTCGCGCTGGTCATCGCGGCGACGGCGCTGATCTCGGCCATCAACGCCATGACGCTTAAGCCGACGCAATGCGCCCTGTGGCTGCGGCCCGTCACCCCGCCCGAGCAGCGCAACTTCCTCTATCGCGGCTTCAACCGCGTCTATAACGCGCTCGAGCATGCGTATGCCGGCCTTATCCGACGCATGGTCGGCTACGCCGGCCTGATGACGGTCATCGTCGGCGGCCTCGTGATGCTCGCCGTGTTCGGTCTCAGCCGTGTGCCGACGGGCTTCCTGCCTATCGAGGACCAGGGCTACTTCCTCGTCATCGTGCAGCTTCCCGAGGGCGCCGCGCTGGAGCGCACCACGCGGGCACTCGACGACATTTCGCTCCGCGTCAAAGCGCAGCCGGGCGTCGAAAAGGTCGTCACCATCGCCGGACTAGCCGCGCTCAACGACAGCGCCAGCCTGTCGAACGCCGGCGTCGCCTACGTCATCCTCAAGGACTGGGACGAGCGCAAGGAGGGCGAGGATCTGCTCGGGCTCTACAAGGGCCTGTCGGCGCGCGTCAAAGACATCAACGACGGCACGGCGCTGGTGATCCCGCCACCGGCCATCCAGGGCATCGGCAACGTCGCCGGCGCCACGATGAAGGTGGAGATCCGCGACGGCTCCTTCGACTATGCCAAGCTGCAGCGCCTCGCCCAGGCCGTAACCGACCGTGCCGCCGGCCAGTCGATGATCCAATCGGCGACCAATGTGTTCCTCGCCGACGCCCCGCAGATCAACGTCGAGATCGACCGCATCAAGGCCGAAACCCTCGGCGTGCCTTTAGGCAATGCGCTCGACGCGCTCAGCTCGTATGTCGGATCGACCTACGTCGGCCAGTTCAACAAGTTCGGCCGCGTATTCCAGATCTACGTGCAGGCGGACGCCGCCGCGCGCATCAACGCCGACAGCCTGCAATACCTGCAAGTTCGCAACAACGACGGCAACATGGTGCCGTTCGGCACGCTGGCATCGATCAAGACCGTCGCCGGACCATCGGTGATCAGCCTCTATAACCTCTACCCGGCCGCCACCGTCATCACAGCGACGGCCATGGGCTTCTCATCAGGCCAGGGAATCGAGCTCCTAGAGCAGATCGCCAGGGACACCCTGCCGCCGGGCTCCGGCTACGAATGGACGGCAATGTCGTACCAGGAGAAGGAAGTCGGCAATCAGATCTATTTCATCTACGGGCTGAGCCTCTTGCTCGTGTATCTGGTGCTCGCCGGCCAGTACGAGAGCTGGACAGCATATTCAAGAATTAAATTTATCAGAGAACCAGATTTCAAATTTGAATGGATTTGAAAATTTAAACAACTTACAAATTCTCAATATTGGAATGAATGACTTTAAGACATTCCCTATTGAAATTACTAAATATATGAATCTAAAAATCCTAGATTTATGGTGGAATGACATCAAAACAATTCCTGACGAGTTTTTTAGTAACAATACTCAAATTGAAGAATTAGATATGACAAGTATGTTTGAGTTTGACTTCAAATCAAACTTAGGCAAAATCCATTTATTTAAAAACTTGAAACGTTTATATCTTGGCAATAACCAAATTCCACATTTGACAATCCAATTTGCCAAACTTGAAAACTTAGAATTATTTGGTTACATCAGTCAGGACAGCATAAACTTGAAAGAATTGTGTTTAAAACTCACGAAATGCAAAAAATTAAAAACGCTCCATTTTAGTGTTAATAATATCAAAACCTTGCCGAACGAGATTTTGCTTTTAGAGAATTTAGAAGAGCTTAATTTATTTCAAAACAAAATAAAGGTTCTTCCTTCTGACATTGTAAAAATGAAGAACTTGAAAGAAATTACCTTAATTGACAATCCTATTGACGAATTCAGAATTAAAGACATTGAAAACAAAATGCCACAAACGAAAATAATATACTAATGAGAAGAAAAACTACCGCCAACAGCAGCTACTAGTAAGCTAAAAAAAGTAAGACAGAATCACGAATTCCGTCTCAAAAACAAGCCTCCTCATACTGAGGGGCTTTGTTTTTTAACAATCCAAAATAACAAGTATGAAAAGATTCATCACGATAGCGACACTGCTATTACACACCGCTTTATGCCTAAATGCACAAGTTATCACCTCATTTGGCGCAATCGCCGATGGCGAAACGAATAACGCAACGGTCATTCAAAAGCTCATTGACAAGGTTTTTTTAAAATCTTAAAATGCCTGTGAGCGAAGCGAAAGGGATTATGAAAAGTACTAATCAATGAAAATTATTAAGGATGAATAAAATAATAAAAACACTGCTAATTTGGGCGTTATGTTCGTTCTTTTCAAGCATTAAAGGACAAAATACTCTATGGTTGGATGACTTTTTGGGGATCAAATCTTTTTCCGAAGCCATCCCCTCAGTATCCGCCAAGACCAACGCGGGTGGAGAGCTGATAAGCATGAAAGGCAAGCAGTTTACGCGCGGCGTAGGTGTCAACTCCACCAGCGTTTTGCCGTTTTTCTTGGATGGTCATGCGACAGAATTTTCTGCTATGATAGGTGTGGATGATAAAGGCATGAAAGACTTAAAACACAAGTTTTATGTCATTGGTGACAAAAAGATACTGTTTGACAGCGGCGACATGGTATTGGGCGATGAACCCAAACCCGTTAAAGTGAACCTCAACGGCATCAAGCGGCTCGGACTTTTAGTGACGGTTGATGTCAGAGTGACGAATGATTATACCAATTGGGCGAATGCACAGTTTGTGATGAAAGACGATTTCATACCGCAAAAGACACCCAATACCGATGAAAAATACATTCTAACACCCCCCTCAGTAAAAACGCCTAAAATTAACTCTCCAAAGGTGTTTGGGGCTACGCCGAACAATCCAGTGCTTTATACGATTGCTGCAACGGGTGAACGTCCGATGGTTTTTTCAGTAAAAAATCTGCCAAAAGGATTGTCTCTTGATGCTAAAACAGGCATCATTACAGGTAAAATGGCTCAAAGAGGTAGTTATGCAACTGTTTTAAAAGCAAAAAACAAGTTTGGAGAAGCCACAAAAAACCTTAAAATCGTCATTGGCGATACAATCGCATTGACACCGCCGATTGGTTGGAATGGTTGGAACTCATGGGCAAGGAATATTGACCAAGAAAAAGTCATTGCCTCTGCCGATGCCATGGTGAAAATGGGTTTGAGTCAACACGGTTGGACGTATATCAACATTGACGATGCGTGGCAAGGGCAACGCGGCGGACAATTCAACGCCGTTCAACCCAATGAGAAATTTCCAAAATTCAAGGAAATGGTGGATTATATCCATGGTTTAGGCTTGAAAGTGGGGATTTACACCACGCCGTGGATTACGAGTTATGCGGGTTATGCAGGCGGTTCTTCCAACTTTGAAAATGGGGCTTTTCCTGATTCCATTGTTGCTAATAAACGGGCTTACCGCTACATTGGCAAATATAGATTTGAAACAAACGATGCCAATCAAATGGCGGCTTGGGGCATTGATTACTTGAAATACGATTGGCGCATCGAAGTGCCTTCGGCAGAGCGCATGTCTAAGGCATTGAAGCAATCGGGTAGAGATATTTTTTACAGTATTTCCAATTCTGCACCGTTTGAAAACGTGAAAGATTGGGTGCGTTTGACGAATTCTTATCGCACAGGGCCTGATATTCGAGACAGTTGGTTGAGCCTTTATGTCTCTGCTTTTACTCTCGATAAATGGCGTCCTTATGGTGGTCCCGGGCATTGGAACGACCCCGATATGATGATTTTGGGCAACGTTACTACAGGTTCAGATTTGCATCCGACACGGCTAACACCCGATGAACAGTATAGTCATGTGAGCCTTTTTAGTTTGCTCGCTGCACCGTTATTGATTGGTTGTCCGATAGAACAATTGGATGCTTTTACCTTGAATTTATTGACCAATGACGAAGTCATCGCCATCAATCAAGACCCTTTGGGCAAGCCTGCACGTCTTGATAAAAGAAGAAAATGATGTGCAAATTTGGGTAAAACCCTTAGAAGATGGTTCTTTTGCGGTGGGTTTATTCAATGTGGGTGTATTTGGTCAAACACCCCAATCTTATTTCCGTTGGGGTGATGAAACGGCGAAATCTTTTACCTTTGACTTCACTAAAATAGGTTTGAAAGGCAGTTTTAAGTTACGGGATGTGTGGCGACAAAAGGATTTAGGTACATTTGCCCGTTCTTTTAAAACAGATATTCGGCATCATGGTGTTGTGATGTTGCGAATGAATCCCTTAAAATAACAGTCATCCGAATAAAAATATGGTACATTTCGTTCCATAATGCTCTGAATTACTGAGGGGGTAAAACTTACAAAGCATTGATTGTCAATTAAATAATAATTTTTTTATTAAACATGGCTAAGAATAAACCATTTAGAATAGTATTTTTCTCATTATTAGTACTGTCGATTTCCTTTGTCGGGTTCAAGGTTCTCTCTTTTGAAGAACCCAATATTTCACTCGAAAGTTATCAAATTGAAGAAGGTTTTGAACTAAGCATCATTGCTTCCGAGCCGTTTCTGAAAGCACCCGTCAGTATGGATTTTGACGATAAAGGCAGAATGTGGGTCGTAGAAATGATCGGTTATATGCCCAATCTCGAAGGCATCGGTGAGGAAGAACCCACCGGCAGAATCGCCATTTTAGAGGATTTGGATAAAGATGGGGTGGTGGATCATGCCAAGGTGTTTTTAGATAAACTCGTGTTGCCGCGCGCCTTGGCGCATGTGTATGGCGGGCTTTTATATACTGACGGACCTAAATTGTGGTTTGTTGACATCAAAAACGACAAGCCGGGCAAAAAAACCTTGGTTGACCCTTTGTATGCCGAAGGTGGAAATGTTGAACATTCATCCAATGGATTGATGATGAATATTGACAATTGGATTTATAATGCCAATTACAATTTTAGGTATCAGCGCAAAAAAGGGAAATGGTTGAAAGAGCCGACTTCCTATCGCGGTCAGTGGGGCATTACGAAAGACAATTTTGGCAGACTCTATTTTAATACCAACAGCACCAATTTGAAAGGCGACTATGTTTTGCCCAATAAAGTGATTAAAAACAAGTATTTCAAGCCAAATATAGCTGAAAATCAAAGATTAGCGGATGATTGGGTATTCCCAATTCATGAAACGTCGGTCAATCGGGGCTATCAAAAGGGGTATTTTGGACGAAAGAGGGTATCTGAAAAAAGTGACGTCAGCTTGCGGTCCTTTGGTGTATCGGGGTGGAATATTTCCCGATGCTTACAATCAAAATGCGTTTGTGTGTGTACCCGAAGCCAATCTGATTAAAAGAAATATTTTAAATTTTAAAAATATTCAAACAACTGCCCGTCAAGCAATTGAAGGTAAAGAATTTATTGCTTCCACCGATGAGGGCTTCCGTCCTGTCAATTTGTTTAATGGACCCGACGGAGCGATGTATGTGGTAGATATGCACAGAGGCATTATCCAACACAAGGCATATATCACTCAGTATCTGACCGAAAAACTCGCGGGTAAAAAATTGGATACTTTGCAAAATGCTGGGCGTATTTTGAAAGTGGTCAATAAAACCTTAAAACCGAATCCTGTTCCAGACTTATCTAAAGCCACAAGCAAAGAATTGATCGCTTTGCTCAATCATCCGAATGGTTGGTTGAGAGACCGCGCGCAACAATTATTGATAGAAAAGAAAGACAAAACGGTTATTAAAGATGTATTGAGTTTAACCAAAATAGACAATGATTTTGCAACGCCTATTCATGCGCTTTATGTGTTAGAAGGCTTAAATGCGTTGTCATTCGATATTTTGACGGATATTATAAGTGAAACAAAACAACCACAAACAATTGCGCATGTCTTGGGTCTTTTAGAGCGTTTTGCTTCGAATGCAAATGTGGCTAAAATGAAAGCGGCAAGTACCCAATTATTGGCTAAAAACAATGAAACGATAGACCTCTATTTGTCCATGTCGTTGACGGCTTGGCTCAAATTGTCGGAAGCTACTTTTTTGCCCATTCTTTCAGAAATAGATAAAAAACATGCAAAAGAAAAAATATTTCAAGAAGCCATTATCAGCAGCCTTGAAGGCAAAGAAGCGGTTTATCTCAATACCATGAATCCAAGCGATTCGCTAAAAAGGAGTTTGATGGTGGCAATAAAAAACCGTGAAAAAAAAGAATTAAATTCGATTTATGTCGCCCAAAAAAATAAAGTAGATAGATAGAACGAAAGGCTTACAGTTGTTTAGGACAATATGCGCGACCTGTCATGGCGCAGATGGTAATGGCATCCCCGATTTAGCCCCGCCCCTCAAAGGTTCTGAATACGTGAGTGGCTCGATACACAGGCTGACTGCTATTGTTTTACATGGTATGAGTGGACCCATTCATGTTGGTGGCAAATTGTATCAACTCAATAACGATATGCCCGGATTGATTGATAACAAATCATTGAGCGATGAAGAAATAGCTACCATTATTGGATATGTTCAAAAGACGTTTGCCCAAGAACCAAAAGGTATTTCGGCTGATGAAATTAAAAAATTGAGAACTAAAAAGCCTTTAAATGGCGGACTTTATAATGAAAAAGAATTGCTGGAAGGGGTTTTTGAGCGGTAAATACTGAGGGGGTATTTCGAAACACAATAAGAATATATCAAACCTGCGTGAAATGTAAAACACCTCAATCTTATTTCCGATGGGGTGATGAAACGCCAAAATCTTTTGTGTTTAATTTCTAAAAAATAGGTTAAAAAGGCACTTTTAAGTTGCGGGATGTATGGCGGCAAAAAGATTTAGATACATTTGCCAGTTTTTTTTAAACAGATATTCGGCATCATGGCGTCGTATTGTTCAAACTTGAACGCGGACGGTGATATTCACGCTAAGCAAAAATTGTTTACA